>JAGNBF010000214.1 GCA_018004935.1 Chloroflexota bacterium
GTAAATCGTCCACTGGGCGATTTACCAAATCGCCCTACATTTTCGTAGGAGTTCCCCATGGATGGAACACACACCAAGATGAATGAAAATAACGCCACCATTTTCATCCCCATCCGTGTTTCTTCCTATCCGTGTTTCCTTTATCAGTGGCTATCTTCGCAGGAGTTCCCCATGGGCCTACAGCGCACCAAGAGGAATGAAAATTTGTAGGACGATTTTGTAAATCGTCCACTGGGCGATTTACCAAATCGCCCTACATTTTCGTAGGAGTTCCCCATGGGCCTACGGCGCACCAAGAGGAATGAAAATAACGCCACCATTTTCATCCCCATCCGTGTTTCTTCCTATCCGTGTTTCCTTTATCAGTGGCTATTTTCGCAGGAGTTCCCCATGGGCCTACAGCGCACCAAGAGGGATGAAAATCTGTAGGACGATTTGGTAAATCGTCCACTGGGCGATTTACCAAATCGCCCTACATTTTCGTAGGAGTTCCCCATGGGCCTACGGCGCACCAAGATGAATGAAAATAACGCCACCATTTTCATCCCCATCCGTGTTTCTTTCTATCCGTGTTTCCTTTATCAGTGGCTATTTTCGTAGGAGTTCCCCATGTGCCTTTGGCACACCAAGAGGAATGAAAATCTGTAGGACGATTTGGTAAATCGTCCACTGGGCGATTTACCAAATCGCCCTACATTTTCGTAGGAGTTCCCCATGGATGGAACACACACCAAGAGGAATGAAAATAACGCCACCATTTTTCATTCCTATCCGTGTTCCTTCCCATCCGTGTTTTTTAATCAGTGATTATTTTCACAGGAGGAGAGATGCACTCCATTCGCCGTTTACCGCTTCTTTTTTTAACCCTGGTGCTGGCTTTCATCTTTCTCCTCGCCCTGCCCGCTCTGGCAACCAGTGGCCCCACCCCGGCCGAGGTTGTGGCCTCTGCCTGGCAGAACACGCAAATGGCCGATGCTTACACCTACTCCGCCACCGCCATCCAGACGGATCACCCCCTGCCCAAACTGCAAAACATTGGCCTCAGCCCCCATACCCAACATCTCTTTGCCCAGGGCACAATGAACCAGGCCGAACAAGGGTTGACGCTGAACCTGTGGCAAGAGGGAAGCCAGGTGGGCGACCTGAATAGTGCTTTGCAGGTAAAAATTGAGAACGGACAGGTGTATGGGCGCGTCGGCGTGGCCGAATGGCAACCCCTGGAAGAGGATGTCTCAGCTGTTTTTGCGCCCGGCCAGGACATGATGGGCTACCTCGCGGCCGCGACCAACGTCGTCTTCCTCGGTCAAGAAACACGAGCGGGCCTCACCTTCAGCCGCTACACCTTCACCATTGATGGCACCCTTCTCGCCACCCAACTACGCGACCAGTTCCAGGCCGATTTCGCCCGACGGGGTGAACTACCCGCCGGTATCCAATTCCAACTACCCCGCCGCTACGTCGAAATGATAGGCAGTGGCGAACTGTGGCTAAATCAGGACGGTTTGCCTTTACGCCAGATCATTTCTATGCAATTCCCCCCCGAAGGCGACTTCCGGCAAGAAGTTGAACTCACCACCGATTATGCCAACTGGCAAACCGCTTCCCCCTCTCTCTCTTTTGCCGCGCCCTTCCTCAACCGCCTGTCCGACCCCGAAACGGTCAATCAGCTCCAAACCACCGCCCTTGTCACCACGCTCCTTGTGGGCATTAGCTGGTTTGGTCTTACCTACTACCGCCGCCGTTGGTTTTACCGGGGGTTCGTCAGCACCATCGTCGCCATCATGCTCCTCTCCCCCCTGCTCCAAACCCGCCAGGTCAACGCCCTGACAACCGCCCTGGCCCCAGATACCCCCGCACCCTCTGTCTATGTGCCTCCAGCCCAACCCTTCAACCCCCACCAAAACCCCCGGCTCAACCTGTCGGCCAACCTCTCCCTCACCCCAGCCCGCAACAGCTTCAGCGAAAACCCCACCGACAGTGATGGGGATGGCCTGAGTGATGAACAGGAAGGTTTATTGGGTAGTGATGCCTATAACCCCGATACCGATGGGGACGGCCTGGGGGATGGGGTCGAGTTTACCCAGTTGGGAACCAGTGTAGTGTTTACCGATACGGACGATGACAACATTCTCGATCTTATCGAGGTGAATGGCTACCAGGATGCCGGGGGTGTCTGGTGGTATCTGGACCCGTTGACACCCGATAGCAATGGGGATGGGGTGATGGACACCCTGGAATGCCCGGCGTTGGTCAACCCCGCTTCCGGGACAGCTTGCCCGGATACGGATGGGGATGGTGCGCCCGATTTTAATGACCATGACAATGATGATGATGGTGTGCCCGATAGGGACGATCTGGCGGCTAATGTGGCGATGGGTAGCGGCCGCGATACCAACGGCCTCATTCAAGGGTTTGCCGATCAGACCTTCGCCCTTTCCGTCAGCCAGATGAACCCTGGCGTCCCCCATCAAGTCACCTTCCAATTTCGCCCCACCAACCCCAGCCACCTCTGGTACAACATGAGCGTACTCGATTGGCCGTCCAACGATTACTACGGCAACGTCCAACGCCACGGTGACACAACGTTTCAGGATGTTCAGCCACAAGCCCAATCCACCGATGCCAACGGCGATTTGCGCCTCGTGCCCATGCTGGAGATCGAGATTCCCTATCAGGCGGGGAACTATGGCGGCTTGCCCACCCTCGCCAACCCGGCGCCCATCACCGTCACCAACCCCATCACCAGTTGGTTGGACATACGCCAGGCCCAAGAATATGGGTTAGGTGTCAGCTATAAAAGTGCCGACAGTGCCAACTTACTCGTCTACATCCCCGTCACCCTGGACAAAAATGATGATACCGGTGATCCCACCGCTTTTGTGGCCCAGATGCCCTACTGGCCGACTCAAGAAGCGTTCAGCCAACCCCATCAGGTGCGGCTGATCTGGATCGTGCAGGCGATCACCAATCAATGCATCGCCTTTGCCCTGACCGATGGACAGGTGACCGGTTGCCAGACCTGGTCACCTGATGCGGTGACCAACATTCATACCTACGTGGATGATTGGTATTTGACCGGTTTGACGGTACGTGAAGATAGGGGCGTAGACATCAGCATCATTCACGAAGAGCAACCTTCGGCCCAACCGGGTTATGATGCCGCCAGCTATTATGAACGGGGTTTGTGGTCACTCTTTAGCGGGTTAGAAAGCAGTTTCCTGGCGGGGCGGGTAGATGGGGGTCAGACATTTGGTCTGGGGGAAATTAGTCGCCGCTTTGATGTGACCCGTACCGCCACCCTGACCGAAAGCTGGGGTATCACCACGACCTTTAATGTTCACACCTTTAGTCTGGAACAAGAATTGCACCTGGCGTATGTGCCCATGACGTATACGCAACAGGTGTTAAATGCCAATTTTGGCACCGCGGCCGCGAACACGCAGGTCACGCTCCTCTACGCCTCAGAACAGCGGGAACGAACCGCTACCCTGACCGCCGGGCCAACCGTCATCACGGCCCCCGCCGCCGAAAACGGTGTCATTGACAGCCCCTCTCTAGCTATCGCCCTCGACCCGGACGCCGTGCCCTCACGTACCGTCGTCAATCTGCGCTGGGCCCCCTTCCGTGCCCTGGGGGCGGATGAATGGGCCGCCCAACCTCCCGCTGATTACCTGGAATATGTACGCGGCCGCATCGCCCACAATCCGGCGGAATATGACTTCATCGAGAACATTTCCGTCGTCACCGGTGACGATTATGTGACGGCTAATGGTTTTGATGTGCTGGAAAGTTTTTATGTGGCCCGCTACCTGGGGATGAACAGCCTGGTGGAGCTGAATGAATTGCCCATGCCTGCCCCCAACGCGGCCGCGGACGCCCTGATCAGCAACAACCTCGCGCCTGATCTCGGTGATACCTTTGGCAGTGTCGCCGCCGCCATCAAAGACATGGCCGACCTCTTTGCCGACGCCAAGGAGCAGAGCACCAGCATCCTATCTCTGAACAAAGGGTTTGATGCGGCTGGGGTTGGGTTCGCTTCGGCGGGGGCCGTTTTTGGGGTGTTGGCCCTCGTGGCTGGTGATGGCCCCATAGGTCAGGCCCTCACCATCGCCAAAGACCTGATGACCCTGTTAGACTTTGGGCGCACCATCCTACAAGCCATAAAAAATGGTCAGACCTGGGGTGAAACAGTGGTCGTTGGGGGAGCCACGGCCGTCATCGTTCTCATTGTCGTCGTTGTCATCATCATTGTTACCTTTGTCATTCAAATCTGGACATCAGATGTGGAAGTTGGTTCGGTCGCCTTTAATCAGGCCCTGGTTAAAGTCATTGCCACAACCATCGTCATCGCCATCTACATTCTCGCCTCCATGAACCCCATTGGCGCCATCATTGTTACCATCATTGGGGCTATTGACGGCCTTCTCAGCCTGATTTGTAATGCTGTCGAATTCCTGGGGGATACGGAGATAACCGATGAAGGCTCCGGGTGGACGTATTGGGTTTGCGGTGGCATCACCGGAGCCTTAGTCGAACTTATAGCCTACCTCTTCTACGATTCCGCCCCCTTACTGGACATGTCCCGCACCAATCGCCTGCAATACACCCCTCCCCAACCCATACTCGTAGACCCCAACCTGGGTTATTCCGGGGCCAATCAGATACAGGCCGGGCTGGTCGTTACCAGTTCCCTCTACCCCAACGCCGACGCCGACCTCAACCTGACCGGCACCGCCGATGAATTTATTGACGACGAAAACCTGATCCGAACCACCTTGCGCTATACCCTCACCCTGTCCGAAGAGTTGGGCGATGATCGGTTCCATGTTCGTGCCGGTATCGAGACCGACCAGATGATAGATGAATGGCTACCAACCGGAGCCGTCACCCCCACCCATTATGTGACCGATTCTCTCTCCATCCATATTCCCCTCAGCCTGATCGTGGGGATCAATCAACCCCTGCCCCTTTATCTGGCCGAAGGGCAAGGCATCAACACCGTGGAATGTGTCCCGGTCACATTTGGCCTCGGCTGTTGGCTCAATGGCGAAAGCGACACCCTCTATATCAACCTGGGGGAACGGTATCCGTTTGACATTTTCCCGGCGACCCTGGCTGAGTTTGTCAGCCTGGCCCGGCTTGATGGCTACGCCAACGGCTACGCTCCCCTCTGGTCCCAAACCGGCTCCCCCACCTGGCCGGTGCAGGCCGATGCCGACGGGGATGGTCTACGTAGCCCGGATCATCCCAC
>JAGNBF010000124.1 GCA_018004935.1 Chloroflexota bacterium
TTCAACACCTCGGCCGCATCTTTTGTCCAGTTGGGAGTGCTTTTCTGCCCCACCCATAAGCCGATGCGGAACGGTTCATCTCCCCAGGTCGCCGGGTCTTCCTGGCGGATGATTTCACAGGCGGCCATCAAGGTGGTGGCACGCTGGAACTGTTGCAGGGTGAGCAGACGCAAGGTGTAGCGCATTAAAACCGTCACCCCCGCCTGCCCCGACAGTCCACCCATCTCCCCTTGCAGGCGGCGGATGGCCATGGTGAAGGCGGCTACGCCCAGATACGCTTCGGTTTTACCACCGCCGGTGGGGAACCAGAGCAAATCGGCGAACGCGCTGAGGGGATCACTGCGGTCGGGATGGGTGGGATCGGCCAGGCCAGGCAGGTTGAGGAGCAGGAAGGCTAACTGAAATGGTCGCCAACTGCGGTTACGGGGCACATCGAGGGTTTCCAGGTCGGGTTTGTCGCCGCGCCGCACGGCTCCGGCGTAGAGAGAGCGAACTCTTTGCCGGTGCATGGCCTGATTGGCAAAGCGGAATGCCTGCGCCGCCTGGGTATTCTGGTCAAGCAGGGCGATACCGTCTTGAATGCGGGCCAGGGTTTGTTGGCATTGTTCCAGGGCGGTATGGGCGACATTTTGATAGGGGTGTAAATCGGACAGGGCGGGAACGCGGCCGCGCTGCTCCTCTAACCATTGGGCATAAGCGGTGATCAGCGGGGCCAGGGCTGGGCCAAAACCCCCGTCGGGCAGTTCGGCCAGGCTCTTCATATCCAGCACCAACCCGGCCAGTGTGGGCATATCAGCCGGGCGGGGCGGTTCCATACGCTCGACTTCAT
This sequence comes from Chloroflexota bacterium, assembly GCA_018004935.1. Lineage (GTDB taxonomy): Bacteria > Chloroflexota > Anaerolineae > Promineifilales > Promineifilaceae > Trichofilum. The sequence continues at coordinate 830 of JAGNBF010000124.1, forward strand.
AACGGGGCAGAACCACCGTTTTGAGGGCCACGGCACGATCCCAACGGTCGAAGGCCAGTTCGGCCTCGGTGGCTACCCCATGCCCCACCGCAAACTCGACGGTGCGCCGGTAGAGCATCTGCATGGTACGATCTTCATCGTCCATCTGGTTGAGTTCGGGCGGGAGCGGCCGCTTGATGAAAACCGGCGCACCATCCGGGGCACGAACCGTTAGTTCCGGTTGGAAGAGCCAGGCTTCATCTTTGTTGAGGGGTGGTTCTTTTTGGGCGTTGACCAGGAAGAGGGTAATCGTCCAACTGCCTTCACGCTGGCGGCACAGACCGCGCACGTACACTTCTTCGTTGTCTGGTTGGGGAAACCAGGGGCCAAGTTTACCGGCCTGCAACGGGATAGGGGGCGATGTTGCCTCGACCGGCCAGCGCCGCCACACCATCTTCGGTTCCCCTTTGTCATTCAACAGGGTTTCACTGCGGGTGTGGCGGTAATAACCCCATTGGGCTGTGATTTCTATGGCCTGAGCTGACCCGGCCACGGTGAAAGTGAGACCGATGGATGAGGGGAGCATGGACGCCATTTGGGGGATGACGGTATCGGTTTTGCCATCTTGAGCGTCATCATTGCCGCCCGCGGCCGCGTCGTCTTGTTCGTCGGGGATGAAGGTCTGCCCTTTCGGGGCCAGCAAACCGAGGATGTAGCGGCCGCGAACATTCCGCTCCTCGATTTCCTCATACGCCCCACCCGCCGGGCCGAGCAGGTCTTGTGTGACCATCTGTTGCAGTTCCTTACGGAGTTGGAGAGAGGAGATGGGGGTTAATTGTTCGGACATAATTCTTTGGAGAACAACTACGGGAATTTGCGATAAATCTCGCGGCGATGCAAAACACGTTGAAATTCGATTAAGAAAGTGCGCGAGTAGCGGACTTGCCAGGTCATTGGGTTGCTTCGGCGAGATACGTTTGGTAGGTTTGCCAGGCGTTTTGCCCTTCAAGATGTTCTTCAGTTTCAACTTCGGCCATAAGACGAGCCAGGTTTTCATCTTCAATCAGTTCGTCAAGCAGATGACGCAACGCCTTCCAGGTGAGCAAGTCTAGTTGCACCGCGACTTGTTGTCCTTTTTGATTTACCACATATTGAACTGAGTCGAGTATCTCTGTAACACTCATTTTCCACCTCATTCACAATTGCGTTTCTTTATTTATATCATACTGCAAATAGGTTGGTAAGGGAACATGGCCGCGTTGCCGTGCTCATCAGAGACAAAGACCTTTCTGGATAAGGGCCTGGCGTGAGGCGGAATGGCCTGGAATGGCCTTATTTATGGGTACTCCCTTGTGCTGCTGCTTTTAAGAGGTGGCGTTATGAGTTTTTAGTAGGGTCATCAGATGCTCTACCTGGGCATAGGCTTCCAGTTCTGCCTGTTCGGACCGGCTCAGAGTGGCCGCATCACTTTTCTCTCGTAACTCCTGCAAGCGTTCCTGGGTAGCAGCAGAGACTTTGAAATCCTGAATGGTTTCAGGGGGTGGCCTCGAAACCAAAAAGTTCAGAAATTCGACATAAACAGGTGGGGTGTTGTCGGTGTCATCAACTGGGTTATCTGGCACAGTCTCAGAGGGAAGAGAGAAAGCAATTTGTTGCAGAAGAGCAGGTAATTCGTGCCGGATGGGTTTTAGTCGGAGTGCAACTTCTTCGGATACCAGTATCCTTAGCTCAACCATTCTTGTCACTCCTGTAAACACGTTTCGCGGCCGCAACCACCGCCACCACCTCATCAGCCACAGACCTTTGCATCCGTTGTGATTGCCTTTTTACGCGCTGGTAAACACTATCCGACAGGGTAATAGTCACTGGATGTACGTTCATAAGCACCTCTCTTCCCACCCTCACCACATCTCACGGCGTACTTCGTCAATATCTTCATCACTTATCTGGACACCCTGCCATAAACCGCCCAGAGCAACGGGTGTATAAGGCGTGGTCGTTTGGCGACTACCTGAAGTTTCGCGGTATTGCAGATAGTCAAGAAAGGTGACCAATTCTATCAGAGCTGATTCGGGCAGATTTTCGATTGATTTGCTTATCCGCTTTTTTAAGCCACTGCTGATATTCATGGTATTCGTTCCTCACCTTGCCCCTGAAGGCGTCTGGTCTAGCCTGAGTCTGGCGAATGATTGGGGTTGTAAACCGGCATCGGGGACAAAACCCGGAGCCACGATTGTGATCAGAAGACGACAATGCTTACGTTTATATCATACTGCAAATAGGTTGGTAAGGGATCGCGGCCGCACCCCCCCCACCCTCTGCTGTGGCCGGTCTCACTTCGGCTACACTCAGTGACCGTGCCACCCATGTTATTTCTGAACGATGACTAACCACCTACCGCCATTTAGGACGTTTCTTCTTCGCCTGGCCTGTAGCGGTTGTTTTCTTGACCGGGGGCGCACTGCCCGCCCGAACCTGCTCCCACCGTTCCGCCTCGGCCTGGGCGAAGGTGTCCAGGGCGTCAAACACTGGTTGCGCCGCCTCGGCCCCGACCTGATGCCGAACCCCCGCTTTTAGAGCCGCCAGTAGAAGTTCGTTCACATCGGGGTGGTCGCCACCGTCTTCAATTTGCATGGACAGGGCGTTGAGCAGGCCGTTGAGTTTGCGGAAACGGAGCGGGGGCAGGTTTAACGCCGCAATTGCCTGTTGCACCGGTTCTAAACGGGCCAGACGGTCATCATCAATGGGGCCAGGTTCGCTATTGGGTTGCCAGTTGCTCATACTCACCACCGGCCCCGTCGAGCAAATGCAGAGCGTGACGGAGTGGAAGAGAGGAACCAGAATATCAGTTGTGCTCTTACTTCAAGACTTTGTTGATACGCTCAATGAGTTCAGTCCATTGCTTTCGTTCCTCACCTGTTAAATCTGTGGCCTCATGTACTCTTGCCCATCGGAGAAAGGCTTTTGCAAGTTTGTATTTTGAAAAGGCTTTTACTTCAGCCATAAAAATCTCAACAATTGGACGTGCGGACTGTTTTGTTGCAGTGTTACTAACATTCCATCCAAGTTCAGAATTAGAAACTTGAATTAGAGTATGACGAAGTAACTCCTCAATTTCTGGCTTTGATACAGTCCCACTGTAAATATCGGTAGTACGGAGAATATTCTTATTGCCCAACGTATGAACTAAAGTTTCTTGTTGTGCGGCTTGTTCCCCAGCAGCATCTGAGTCTAGCAAAGCGGCCACTTTAAGTCTTTGTGCATGGAGAATAGTTGCGTAGTAGACAACCTTGCCTGCACTCGCAGCAGGGATCAAAGCAATTTTTTCATTGAGATTAGCCAGATTAGCCTCTCGTAGCAATAGAGCCACAGCCTCAAGATACCAATAATCAGTGAGACCCTCCAGAACTAGGTTGCGCTGTTGAGAGAATAAACTTTGTGCTAAGTCATAGCCAAGAGCTTCTTGGAGCGGAAGTATAGATGCCGGATCTTTGGCAGTAATGGAAGTGTGTACCTTGGTGCCAATTTTTCGATCAGCCATCTCAACAACTCGAACCAAGTCTAGTTCGTCAGGACCAACAAGAAATGGCGAATGTGTCGTATAAAGTGTCTGATTATTCTTTGCTAGTCTTGAAACAGTGAGGCGAAAATCTCTTTGTTTCAAGCCATGTAAACTTAATCCCGGCTCATCAAGCAATAAAATAGCATTCTCATGCTTGTCGGTGGCTTCTGCAAAGAATACAACGAAGAAAGATACCAACCATTGGAAACCTTCCGAGCGTTGATCTAACTCAATTTCAACTCCCAATTCATCTTCGACAACGGCCTTGAGATATTGACCATCGGCTACAATTCTAAGCCGATCAGCTTCAGCTCGCTCTGGGTTTGGAAACCACACGTTGCGAATCTCGTTCGTAAGACGGACGCTTGCAGCGTTAAGCTGATAGCTGCGTTTGTCAAGTTGGTCCCGATAAGTTTTCAGTGCGTCTGGTTGTCCTGCCGGTGGTTCTTTGACTTTACCAAGATCCGATAACTCTCTTGGGCTAAAACCAAGAAGTCTGAGAAGACATTGATTGCCATAATCATACTGAGCATCGTCCAAGAGATTGTTTTCTATTCGCGTTGCGAGATGTTCGAGATGAATGAGTGGCCTTACTCTAAAATAGTTGTTAAACAACACAAAAATCGGAAGTCGTGTATATAGGCTTTTGAGAGTTTCTTCTCTCCTCTTCTCGACCATTGTGGCTTCACGTAACCTATCAAAACGCTTTTCTTCTGTTGCATTACCGTCATCAATTAGAGGCAGAATCAAGTCTAGCCAATTGCGTGTTTTTGTGGCTTGCTCTCCAATTATTGGGGTTGTATCAACCCACCCTCGCACTAAATTAGCGAGTTGAGAACTCGGTTTCTCGCTCTCAACTCCACCTTCTTTATCCTGCTCTTTGGATACTCGTGGCTCAATATGAGCAACGAGCCTCGCTAAATCCTTTCGCAATGTTTCATATGTCGGAATTTGAGGGCCACCATCTAATCGATGCCAACAACTATTATCGAGTTTGCGTCCAAAAACATAAATGCAATCCTTGAATTCTTCAGGTAGATCAGCAACATCATGTGGTTCTAGGATGAAATGGGCTTCAACTACGGTAATGTCGGCGGAACTAACTTTCTTCGTAGTAATATCGTTGTATTTTGCACGCGGATAGTCGCGTAGAGGATCAAACCTCGTGACGCCTTGTGGCGGGTTTATTTGTTGAAGAGCTTGAAGTAGAACTGTTTTCCCTGCCTCATTCGGACCAACCAAAATAGTCTTATCATTCTCTATGTCAAACCAACCAGTATCAATAATACTGCGGTAGTTTTGTACTCGAGCTTTACTTAATCGCATAATCCTCTCTTACAAATTCACAACGACCTTGTTTCCACTTGCGGTTTACACATCCATCTTGCTAAATTTGTTGAATTAGGCCTCATCATGGTTTTCGTCCACGTGATTCATAGTCTGCCCAGCCTTTGATAGAAGCAACAACTTTATCAAAAGTCGTTGATCTATCATCGATTTGAACCCCAGCAAATATGTAGCAACCCTGTCCAAAGAGAATCGCACCTATAATATAGAAATCACCTTGTATACTACGTAGCATAGGGATCATTGCTCCTGAAATAGAAGGATAGGCGCGGAATTGGTTAATTGTACTTGAACCACCAGCCTGGTGGATATTTCCAAATCGATCAATGTCCAATTGAGTCTGTGTACATTCGGTAAGGTTTGGGTCGCCGTCTTGGTGCTTTAAATTTGGGAACAGTATTTCGCGAAGGGGTCGCCACACAAATCCCTCATCTCTACGTTCTGGACGACCAGCGTTTTCAACTTGTCCTGTTCTGGGATCGTGGGACCACCAGAATGGTAGTCCAGCTATATTAACGTAAATTCCTCCATTCCAAACATATTCCCGTATCTCTAAAGCAATAGTATGAGATGTGGGGTTCGTTTCAGGATAAAGCTCCCCGAATGGATTAATCAGAACGTCTGGAATTTGATCCAGCCATCGAATAGGTCCCAATTCAATAGACCATCCCGGTCTTTCAAGAGCACTCTTCCATTCAGTAGGAGACTTGGTACTCTGCTTTGCTACTGCCGGTTTTTCATCCACATCTCCGTTTATGGTGCCATCTAGTATCAATACTTTAGGATTTCTGAACCTTCTTGACCGATGCCAGATTTTTAAGCGGGATAATCTTGTGTCAAAGAAATGTGTATAAACTAGAAGATACTGGATAGCCCCAAGAAGGAAGGAAATAACAGTAACTATCCAGAGCCACCAAGCTATGGGCTGAGAAGTAGCGACGTTTGTAGCAATATTGGCAATTAGAGAAATCGTCAAAGGTGCAACTATCAGCAATAAAATCCTTTCTGCCCAAAGATGTATTCGTGAAGTTTGAGATTGCATACATTAAGTCCCTATCATAGCAATGACATCTGCCCATCCCGTTTATTTTTTATGCCCTTTTCGGTGGGTTTCTTACTTTTGGCTGATTTTTTGCTGTCGTGGAGGCCCTGGCGGAGTTCTTCTTCGTGGCGCTGGTGGTTGAGGTGGAGCAGGCGGGTGAGGACCTCGCGGCGGGCGGGTTCGCTGAGGGTGTAGCGCAGGCCCTGGGGGGTCTCGTGGAAGCCGTGCCCTAACACCAGGTCTGACCAGCCGTAGGCTGAGGCGATGGCGTTGTCCATCTCGACATGTAATTCCCGCAACCGGACAATATCGGTGGCTGTTTCTGCCGGGTTGTGGAAGCGGTTGTATATTAAAGTTAGCCCTTCTTCTCTACTGAGAAGTAACTGACTGCGATGATTATAGTAACCAGAGCCTAATGATGACAGCGAATCCGCCTGGAGATTTGAGATTAAAGGGAAAGGAAAAGTCTCAAAGCAGTCGGACGGTGAGTAATTAATTGTGGTATTACCAAGTGTTGAACTGTATTTCCAAGCCCATTCAGTATGAAGTGAGGATTGTAGAATCAAGAAATCCGCGTCTCCGTCAAAAGGGAATACCCCAAGTTTATTCATAAAGACAATATGGGTTGACTGAAACACAAAACTTACATACTTGGATACTAGAGCAGTTACAAGAACCCGTTTGAGGGGGGCTATTTTCTGGTATAGTCCAGGTCGTTTCTCCCCATGATGCCACCAATTTTCACGATAAGCCTTACGATTATTATTCTGTCGTTCAGGGTAAACAAGTCGGCGGATTATATTGAGACAGTCAGGAAAACCCTCAGCTTTTTGCAGGGGCCAATCAAAAAAGTTGATTACCCAACGACTAGGCGATTGATCTGGACGTGTGTTAAGGTCATCACCGTTAAGGTACGGGAAAATGACATCAGCATTAAGTGGATTTTTGGTGACTAACTCTTGCGCTTCATCAGGTGAAAGTACAAATCCTTTCCCCAAGACATATGAGCCAATGAAGCTCTTGTTTTCATTGACTAATAATGGTTTGGGTTCTCCTAAAGTGGGAACATCATCCAGGAGAGAAGAAATCATTTCAACTCGACGATCATCCAAACATTTCTCTCCCTTATGTTTGCCCTTCACATAATGAACAATACTAACATAAACTGCGGCTACCCCAGGCCAGGGAGTTGAAGTAGAAGCATCATAGATCGTTCCCCCTTGTCTTAAAATTGTTTCCAATCCAGTCAGACGAGTATCGCCCTGAGCGATCGTGTTTGTCGCTATTAAGCCAGATGTGCCTTGCGGCCGCAAATTTCGAAAAGCCTGTAAAAAGAAAAATGCACACAAATCGGCTGTCCCTGTTGATGAAGGATACGCAGTACGTAGATATTGCAGGTAAGCCGAACCATTCATTGTGCTGATGCGAAGCCCCCCTAAAAATGGTGGATTACCTACAAACGCACTGAACCCACCATTGGAAAACACTTCCGGGAACTCGAACGGCCAGTGGAAGGCATCTACCTGCCGGGCGGCGGTCAGGGCACGTCTGGCATCATCCTGCTCCATTTCCCGCCCTGCCGTGTAGTCCAGTTGTGCCTGTCCTAAAACCGCTTCCTTCTGGTCGGCATTCAAATCCGGTAACAGTTGCACCCCTACCAGCAAGTCACATGCTACCTTGATCTGGCGCATCGCTTCTTCAGCTTCGGCCAGCAGTCGCGTTTTCTCTTCCGCGTCCCGTACATCCTGCACAGTAAACGCTTGTAAGGCTCGCCGCTTCTGCCGGGCTTCGTCTAATGCCTGCCGGTTCATCTCGTCAAACAAGGACATCGTGGTAGCGTGTTGGGGCTGGCTTAAAACTGTATGTGACCAGCGTAGGAACATCGCCTCATCCGCGCCAATCAGGGAGTCGCCATGTTTCAGGGCATGATCCAGGAAGGTAAAGGGGCGGTTTTTGTCCAGTGTCACCAGCCACAGCGACAATTTGGCAATCTCCACCGCCAACGGGTTCTTATCCACCCCATAAATACACCTGTCCGCCACTAACCGCCGCGCCAGCCGTAACTGCTCTTCCGGGTCCGCCGGGATCGCCTTCTCCGCATCATCCGTCACTTCCCCTTCGGGCGTCATCAGCACCCGGTCAGGCCCAGCGGAAAGTGGAGAGCGGATGGTGGAGAGTGGATGGTGCTCACTGCCAGCGGCCAACGGCTCACGGCTAACGGCCATCCGCCCCCACGCTTCCACCAACCGCTCTGCCAGGTAACGATCCACCTGTACCAACATCGCCCCCGACCCCATAGCCATATCACACACCTTCAGGGCCAGGAGTTCGGCCGGGGTGCGTAACTGCCATTGCTCACGCGGCCAGCCTTCCGCTGGGCCAATGTAGACCAACGGTTCCAGAGTATGCTGAACGATGGGCACGGTCAGGGTTTGTGGGGTGTAATGGGTTCCCGTGGCCCGGCGCGTCGTGCCGGTGGTGACGTACACACTGCCGGGCAAAATCACCGTCGGGTAGCCCAGATCATCATCCCGCAACAGCCCGGCCCAGGGCAAGATGCGCCGGTAGAGGATTTCGTCGTTACCGCAGGCGGAGCGGAGATGGGAAGTGAACAGTGACCAGTTAGCAGTGAGCAGTGGGCGGTGTTCGCCATTTGTTTGGTGGGCGGCGATTAGTTTTTGACCTTCGGCGAGGGCGTTTTTGAGGGCGGAAGGGGAGCGGCCGGTTTGGTCTTGAAGGAAAGAGAGGAGAGATGGGGAGATTGAGAGACTAAGAGACTGAGAGATTGAGAGACTAGGGACTGGTAACTGCTGACTGCTCACTGCTGACTGCTGACTGCTGACCGCTGACTGCTCACTTCTGCCTAAAAACTGCTCCAACCGGGCCAACGGAATCTCCGGCTCACGATCTTTTGTGCCTTGTAAACCGAGGATGGGTTCGGTGGCGCGGACGGCGATGTGATCGAGGAGTCCTTCGTACACATTACCGATCTGCTCTATGTCCAGGGCGCGGAAGCTGAGACGGCGGGCCTGAGCCGGGCCACCACCAGGGGTTTTGACCTGGAGCAACTGCACGGCGTCGAGCAGGTGCAGGACGGTGCGGTTGTTGATGGCGAGGGGATCAGAAGTTTCGAGTTTCGAGTTTTGAGTTGCAGGCTCTGACTGCTTCGTTCTCCCTTCCAAAAACGGGAAGCGTTCCGGGTCGAAGAGGGAGCCACCGTAGGCGGGCAGGTGCAGGTTTTCGTGGTAGATGCCGCCGAAGACGGCGCGGAAGGTAGCGAGGAGACGACACCAGGCGTCGTAACGGCGTTCCAACAGTTCTTCCCCGGATTGATCGGCCATTTCACGCAGTTGGGCACGTAGGGTACTGATGGCGTAGTGTTGGTCGTAAAGAGGATCCCCCAACAGGAGCAGGCCCCGTTCCTCGGCGGAGAGGAGAAACACCAGGCGCATCATCACGGTGAGGGCGGCTTCGTAGAGGTGGGAAGCGGATATGTGGGTGAGGAGGTTGCGGCCGCGATCCTCATCCGCCTTATCTATCGCCTGCACCAAAATCTCCACCGCCCGCCGCACCTGGTAGCCTAATTGGTCGGTGACTTCCTGCTGATCTTTGGCACTGGCATCCAGCAAGGCCGGTAACATCTGCTCATCCGGCACCCCAAAAAAGTGATACATGCCCAACAAACTGGCAAAAGCCCGTAAGGTGAGCCGCTCTTCCAGCCACAAGGCGGCATACCAGGAAATATAACCGGTGGATTCGCCTCGTCTGGCCTGCACCAACAGCCATTGCTCCCCATTCGTCACCAGCCCCAGGCGCACCTCGGTGGCGTAGAGCAGTTCCATCATACGCGTGGCCGGGCTGGCCTTCCAGGCATGACCGGGCAAACTTTTCTCCAGCCCTTGCGTGGCCGGGTAAATCTGGATGAGGAGTTTGGGTTTCGCGCCAGATTCCCGGATGATGAGGTCGGGGGTGATGGTTTCGTGGTGCTCCGGGATGGTGGCGCGGAGTCCGGTGGGGATGGCCTGCCCCTCGGCGATGAACTCTGGGGGTATTTCCAGGATGTGGCTGAGGACGTAGCGAATCCAGGCGGTGTGGATGGCCGGGTCGGGTTGCAGGCCCCCCTGGTTATCGGCCCACTCTTCATAGGCAGAACGGAGCGCGGCCGCGTGTTCCGGGTCAACAGCGTCTAACCCCTGGGGGAAGGCATCCAGGAGCACCGGCAGGCTCAAAAACGGGCCGGAAATTTCAAGGAGAGAAAGCCATTCGGCGTGGTGACGGGCGGTGGTGGACATGGTGGTGATGCGTGATACGTGGTGCGTGGTGCGTGTTAGCTATAGAGTTTAAGATAATGATTTTGGGTATGGGCTGGCCTTGTGCCTGCCCTGCCACGAGAGGGCAACCACAAGGGTTGCCCGTACAGTCTAAATCTTTTTCTTAAAAACTATACTTTTTGAATGACCTGAATAGGCAATCTTAAGGTTAATATTTTATGTCAATCAATTGACATAGAGAGAACAACAACTTATACTCTAACTGACAAGGTGCCCCGGACTGTACGGGGATTTATGGTTCGGCTGAGATGCTGGACGCCTGTTGGAGCGATTTTTCCCCCTGAACCCACGGCAATAACCGCCGTGGGTTCAACTTTTTATGGGATAGTTGACTTAAAAATTTCGGGCATGTTCCTTAAAGCATAGAACAAGTTTCCGTTCCGCTTTTCATTATCCCGTTCGTTCGCTTTTACATCAACTGCATAGGCGATGAAGTCGGCCAGTTGTAACCCCATGTAAAAATGGGAAAATCCAAACCAGGGCAACTCTACAAACGGTAATTGTCGCCCATAAAAACCCATCCAATCTCGGTAAGCATCAATCAAACGTCGATCTTGAATGCTTGAGTGCATGTCGGATCGCATATCAACCAGCAACATTCCTTGTTCACCTCTGAGTTCTGTGGTGATATGTTGATTCAGCATGTCTAACAAACGCCAAAAAGCCAGCCGGTACAAATCGGTGTCACTTTCAATCGTATGAGGCAGTTCATATTTGTCAACTTCAACGGCAAATAAACGGCAAGGAAAGTGACTCAGATAGGTGGCAACATGTTCAAAAACATCCATTCTTTGCGACCAATTGAAGCTACGAAAGAATTTGTCGCCGCGTCTTAAGTCTCGCCCTTTTATTTCCCAATCTTCCGGTCTGGCCCAGCCTATAATTTGTCGTTTAAGGGCGGTAATATCTGAATCCAGGCGACTCCAGTCTCGTGCGTCAATTGCCAGCGCGGCTAACACAAAATAACGACTGGCTCTATCTTTTAGTCCTGTACCACTTTCGTCCATATAGAATAAGATCATCAAATCACCTGTATTAAGGAAGTTGCCATGCATTAATACCGGCATAATCTGGCATTGTTGCCAGAGGTGGCACGGTCAGAGACTGACCACAGCCAGTGGTTATGGGGCGGTCACCCGGCGGACGATTTACCAAAGGGTGTGTTTCAAATGAGTTAGAGGAGTAAGGCATCCCCAGATGCCGACCCGTTCGCACGTGGGTGTGCTTCCGCCCCATTCACCACGCGCCCCCGGGTTTGCCTGCCGACCCGTTCGCACGTGGGCGTGCTCACTCCTCTTCTTTCAACTGAAATGAAACACACCCTTTACCAAATCGTCCTACAGATCAGGCCAGCCGCTCCGGAACCAGGAAGGTGACAGCCACCGGAAAGAGGCGCGGTTGTGGGTCGGCAAAGCGGCCGCGAATCGCCTCTTGTTCCTTCTCAATTTCCAATGGTATCTGGGCCAGGCGGGCTTGCAGGGCTTCCACATTGCGGCTGAACTGGAGCCGCTCGTTATCATTGAACAGTTCCAATTGCACATAGTCCGGCCCATCGTGCAACTCCGCTTCTATCGCCTTCTGCAACTCCCGCAAAATCGCGGCCACATCATTCATCTCTTTCTCGGCTCGTTCCCGCAACAGCCGTTCCATCCCGGCAATACGATCCTGCACCCTGGCGGTCAGCGATTGCTCCAGGGCAGGCCGAATATCGGGGTAGAGGTGGGCCAGTCGTTGTTGCATGGTGGGATTGACGGGGGTGGTCGCGGCCGCGGCCAACACCTTCTCCACCTCACCTACATTCATACGCCGGAACCGCCCCTCGCGTAACGTACCCCCGGCGGTCAAAATCTCCTCATGTAACCGTTGCCCATCCCCGCCCGTAACCACCAGCCGGGCATGAGCAATCACCGCCGGGGTATCCAGGACAAAATTGGAAACCTGCCGCGCCGTCACCCGGTATAATCCCTGCCGTCCTTCCGGCGACCACACCTCAGCGCGGAGCAGGCGCAGGCACATCTGCACCAGCCGGTGATTGAGATGGGCCAGCACCACATCATCCCGCCCTTTCACAGTGCGATGATCGAAGGTCAGCGGCCGCAGGTCGCCGGTGTGGGGATGGGGTAAACCCTCACCACAGACCGCCCAACTGCCGCGCAAATGGGGCAAATGGAATAGCGGACCGGAAGAACCGGCGGCGTCTATGGGTTGTAAGGGGGGTTGCCCGGCTACCTCAAGGGCCACCGTCACCACCTGTTGCACATGTTCCGGGGTCAGGTGTAGCTGTTGGCGCGTCTCTTGCAGTTGTTGGTAATGCCGTTCAATCTGTTGGCGTAAATCCCGTTCAAATTTCAGCAGACGGCGCGTTGCCCCGGCCTCACGCTCGGCCTGCTCGGTATTCAACTTAGTGGGGCGACCCAACATCGCTTTTTCCACCTGGCTGGCAATCACCGGCCCCACCTTACCCAAATCTTCGCGGATTTGTTGCACCTTTTGCACCGCCTGCCACAGAAATTCCAGGTCGGCTTCCAGGTCGGCCGCTTCTACCGCCTGCCAGTCCGGTCGTTTTTGCTGATACCCGGCCGCGACGAAGTGAAAAATGAGGGGATCATGCCGTTGCCCGTGCCGATCAATACGGCCATTGCGTTGTTCCAGCCGGTTGGGGTTCCAGGGAATCTCAAAATGGATGAGGCGATGGCAATGGTTTTGCAGATCAATCCCTTCCGAAGCGGCATCGGTCGCCAGCAAAATCCGCACCTGGCTTTGTTGGGGATTGGCCTGAAACGCGGCCTTAACCCGTTCCCGCACGGTGTCATCCATGCCGCCATAAAGGGTCAGCAGGCGATCCTCACCGGCCAGACCTTCGGCAACCAAAATTTCGGCCAGCCAGTTTTGCGTGGCCCGGTATTCGGTGAAGATGATGACGCGTTCATCGCTCCATTGGCCGTTGGGTTTGACGATTTGTTTGAGCCATTGCACCAAAGCCCTGGTTTTGCTGTCTTGTTGGGCGGTGGCTTTTTCGGCCCAGCCCTGCATCTGCTGGACAAGCTGTTTTTCCTGGGGGGTGAGTTCGGGCAAGAGGCGTGAGGCGGTCGCGGCCGCGTTGTCGGTGGCTTCCTCGTAGGCCGTGTCGTCAGCGTACTCTTCTTCCATCTGGGCGATCTGGCGGCGCAAAATACCGGTGGGGATGGTTCGGGTTGCGGCCGCGGGCTGGTTTTGCTCCGTTACTGTCTGCACATGTTTGGCGAGGGTGAGAGCAAAAGCGGCCGGGGAAGAAAAAAGCCGCTTTTTGAGCAGTTTCAGGACAAATTCCAGGGCCACATGCTCTGCCTCTGAGCGGGCCTGGGCCTGGCGGGATTGGGTGTATGCCTTCAGCCAGGCGTGGACCTGCTTTTCGGCCGGATCGTAGGTCACTTCAATGGCTTGTAACTGCCGCTGGGGAAAACGCGGCCGCCCATCCCAATCTACAAACTCCGATTTCAGCCGCCGTACCATGATCGCTTCTAACTGTTTGGGATGCGGCCGCACCCCACGCGCAAACCGTTGATTGTCTAGCAGTTCCAGCAAAGCCGAGAAACTTTCCTGGTAGCCGTTGTGGGGCGTGGCGGTCAGAAACAATTTGTGTTCAAAATGGGGAGCGATGGTGCGAACGGCCTGGGTGCGGAGTGAATCAATGGCGTAGCGGCCGCTACCCGCCGGAGCCACATTATGGGCCTCATCTACCACCAGAATGTCAAAGCGGCGCGGGTAGGTCACTTCGGCGGGGATGACCTCGCGGAACAGGCGCAGAGGGCGTTCCCGTTTGATGAAATCAATCGAGGTGATGAGCCGGGGGAAATGTGCCCAGGGGTTGACATGAATACCCCGACTGCGGCGCAGATGCTTCATCAGGTCGCTATCCACAATACGGAACTCCAGGCCAAATTTGTCCCGCATCTGGTCGCGCCAGTGGATTTGTAAACCCGCCGGGCAAATCACCAGGGCCGTCCGTGCCCGGTTACGCACAATCAGTTCCTGGATCACCAACCCGGCCTCAATCGTTTTGCCCAAGCCGACATCATCAGCAATGAGCAGGTTGGCGCGAGGCATCTGCACCGCTCGTACCAGCGGATCAAGCTGATAATCTTCAATCTCAATGCCACTACGAAACGGGGCCTGCAACGCCCGCACATCCGCCGACGCAATCGCCCCCCAGCGCACCGCATCCAAAAAGGCATCCAGCCGGGTGGGGGTATCGAAACCAACCGGTTCGGGAAGATTGACCTTTTCGCTGACACGTGCCCCCGGTTCTACTTCCCAGATCAGTTGGAGCGTTTCCCCCAGGGCATCATCATCCAACGCACTCAGGGTGAGGAGATGGGCCGGGATATGGGGTTGCAGGCTGAGAGGATTGGGGGGCAGGTGGCTGGCCTGGACATCCGTCACCACAAAACGGCGTTGACGAACGGTGACGATCTGGCCTTGTTCGGGGATGGCGATGGTGGGGATCATGGTGTGTTGGGCAAGAGATTTGCGATCAGAGTATGGAGATTAGAAACGCAACATGTTCCAGTCTCTGGTCTATCCTATGAATAGCCACGGATGGAAAGAACGCCGATAAAAATAGCGATGTTGAATTGTATCCAAAGGGTGCTGGCAGGCGAAAGAGGATCAAAAAGTATAGGCCAGCGCAATGAGGGTAGTTTAGGGGATGTAAAGATGATTGTCAAAGCGGAGGGGACTGACGCGGCCGCGACCTGTGTTATACTCCCATCATGTCCGAACCTGGCGACAAAACACGGGCTATTTCTTTGGCTGACGCGGCCGCAAATCAGTTCAACCTGTTATAATGGATTTGCGTAATCATAAAGTGCAGACATGAGCAACTGCAAAAGCGAGACGAGTATGACAACAGTGCAAACATATCAAGGTGTCGTACATCAAGGGCGCATCCAGTTGAAGCCCACAGATAAATTACCTGAAGGGAGCCAGGTTTATGTCTTTATGGCTGAGGACCAGGCACCCTCTGCCCTCATAGATGCCCATATCGCCCGGCGCAAAGCCAACGGTTGGTTGGTCACACATGTAGGGAGTGTTATTGCCCAACAGCCACATCTACAACAGGTAAATGATCACCTTGTCTGGCGTTTTAAGGCTTTTCTGGCAACACAAGGTAATCCTTTGCGCGGCCCCGTTGGGTTGGTAGATGTAGATGCCTATAGTGGGGAATTGCTGAATAGTGAAGAAAGTGCTACAGACATGATTGCCCATGCCACCACCATTGCCCGTACCTTTTCATCCCCAGAAGGCTAACGGTTATTGCCTGGCCGCCTGTGCCCAAATGGTTTTACACTTTTGGGGGATAGCGGCTGACCAGGAACGGTTGGCCCAACTACTTGGCGTCGAACCAGAAGTCGGTGCTCCTGCCGGACGCATCAGCCGTCTAAAGTCGTATGACGTAACCATCATCTACGAGAGTGGCGAATGGGACACTGTGACAGCCTGGTTGGCTCAAAATGTCCCGGTCATTGCCGCCATACAAGCTGGAGAATTACCTTATTGGCAAGGCGAATATTTTCAACATGCGGTTGTGGTTGGTGGCTATGATGAGACCCATCTCTGGTTGCTTGATCCAGCCACCGGATCGGAACCGATCCTGGTACCGATTGATGAATTTATGCTGGCTTGGGGCGAAATGGATTATCGGTATGCTGTGATACAACCGAATAGCCATTAATTCGCTTTTTCTTGCTCGATTTAACGGAAAAACGTTGCTCCTAAACTCCCCCTTACTCTTCACCATCATGCCTGAACCCGACGACAAAACACGACTCATTTCATTGGCTGACGCGGCCGCAATATACGGATTTGACCAACGCTATCTGGCAAAATTAGCCCAAAAAAGCAGACTTAAGGCTAAAAAACTGGGTAATATGTGGGTTACAACTAAGTCAGATATGGAAGCCTACATAAATAGTCGTCAGAAGCGGGGAGTTTACCGAGGCGACATTCATATAGATTGACAAATAGACAGTTTCGTGTCTATAATCCTTTCAATTGAATACCCCAAAACGCAACGTGCGCAAGGTGTTGGAACCACCTCACGCACGTCTAATCGGTAACCTGCTAGAACAGGCCACCGACTGCTTTCTAGTGTAGCACAATCAGCTATCCTGTCAGCATCCAGCTTCATCGCTGGTTGTTTGTTATGGGTAACTGGTCACTCTTCACTACCAGTCAAAGGCCGTTCCTGGTTTCCGGGAACGGCCTTTTTTATTGTCTGGTTGGGGCTATTCAGTTCGGAACTGGCGGTCGTTGCTTCACTCACCCTCACCCACCGCCAGTTCCGTTACCGTCCCGGTTGTTGCTCACAACAGGAGAATAGCCCATGAACCCCCTTCGTTTTGCCCGCACCACCCATATCAACGGCCGGATGCGTTCTTTCCCTCGTCAGGCCTGGCAATTCTGGTACAGCACTGGTGGCATCGTTGGAGAAATAGTGCGCCCCGAAACATCCATGACGCTGGCGGAAATTGCGGCCGCGTGTCAGGAAGCCGCCTTTGACACCATCGCCGACGGCCCCCACCCCGAAACAGACGAAGCCTATGTCGCCTGGTGTCTGCTGAAACTCAGCGAATACGGCATGGTTGCCCCGGTTTTGACGCCTACCACTACAGAAACGGGTTTGTCTTGGGATGCTCTCCTACCTACCAGTGCCGCACTTCCGACTTGTTAACCTCTTCCTTACTTCAGCTTTCCCTTCTCTTCATCAGGAGTTTGTGATGAACCGAACCAACACCCTTATCTCTTCCCTGACCGGTTTTCTTGTCTTTTTGCTGGCCGCGGCCGCGTTTCTGCTCTCTTTTGACGCCCTGAAACACCTGGCCGCGACCAATGGCATCCCTACCGGCAAAGCCTGGATTTACCCGGCTATTGTAGATGGGGCCATTATCGTTTTCAGCCTGAGTGTCTTGCAGGCCAGTTTGAATCGCCAGCATACCCTTTACCCCTGGATTTTGGTTGGGGCCTTTACCGTGTTGAGCGTCATCCTCAACATCGTTCACGCCCCAGCCACATTTCTTTCTCGTGTTCTGGCCGCTATTCCCCCATTAGCTCTGTTCCTGTCATTTGAACTGCTGATGGGTCAGATCAAGGGGTTGGTTCAGCGTTCCGGGGCTGTGCAAAGTTTGCAGGAATTGCTTGAAACAATTCGTCAAAAACAGGCCGAGTTTGATGAGCTTATTCGGAAACGTGAATCTGAATTGAAAGCTTTGGTTGATCAACACAAGGCAGATATAGCCAAACTGACCACGCAGGCAGATCAGCTCAATGCTAAAAAGGAAGCATTGATCGCCGAGTTGCAAGAGCTTCGTTCGGAACAAAAGGCGTTAGAAAAAGCCGCTAAACCTTTCGATTCAGCCACAATCGAACGGGCTAGAGCCGCCAGAACCCAAGTTAAACAAGAAATTATCGAAACACTGTTAGGGTTTCTTTCCGAAAACCCTTTTGCCACCCTTTCGGATATGGCGGGAATTTTAGCTCGCTCAAAGCCCACTATTAGCGGTTATCTTTCGGAATTACAAACGTCGGGTGTACTTCACAAAAACGGGAATGGCTGGGAAGTGCGTTCTCAG
The DNA here is from genome assembly GCA_018004935.1 of Chloroflexota bacterium. Taxonomy (GTDB): domain Bacteria; phylum Chloroflexota; class Anaerolineae; order Promineifilales; family Promineifilaceae; genus Trichofilum. The sequence goes on from JAGNBF010000124.1 coordinate 18,701, forward strand.
AATTGAACACCTAACGAAATTTGCTTTGGCTGTGCTGTTTCATTTCCGAATCTTAAGTGCCTTTGGCCGTAACCGGCCTGATCACGCGAACCCCTCACGTGTTCCCCTCATCAGGGGAAGGATATTAAAGATAAGGAGTGAAACAACATGGAACCGAAAAATGAGATAGGCGTGATCGTGTTATTTGCCCAACAAGCTGAGAGATATGGTTTTGAGATCGTAGAAATCCAGCCCTCGTTCCCAGACGCTTTGGTGAAAAAGGGCGACACCATATACCGGGTTGAGTTTGAGTATCAAGCGTCAAGTTTTCACGCGCACCAGCACGATGTACACGACTGCGACTTGGTGATCTGTTGGCGCAACGATCTACGCGATATGGTGCTACCCATTCTGTCTCTCTCGTCCGTTGATTGGCCTCAAACACCATTGATCTTGCCCAGTAACGAAATGCGTGATGCTTATTACTGGAAATGCCGGGCACTCAAAGCGGAACGTGAGATCAAATCCCTGCGAAGGGTTCAGGCCATTCAAACTGAAGTGAGCATAAACACGATTTCAACGGGACAACGGGCTGTTCGGAAACACGAAGCTAAGGAAGCTCTGCTAGCTTATGTGGCCCAGTATCCACTCGCCCATTACGTCGAGATAGCCGAAGCCATTGGTAGGTCTAAATCAACGGTATGTGACTACTCACGGTTCGGTCAGATTTAGGCTAGTTTAGAAAATGCGGTAAGGTTCCTGTATGACAACAGAAAACCCTACCATAACCATAGAACGAGTGGACGATATACCCTTACTTGTGGCACAAGCCAAC
>JAGNBF010000032.1 GCA_018004935.1 Chloroflexota bacterium
AAGCCCCGATTTTACCCGCCGAGTGGGTTCCCCCTTCCCGATTTCGGGAAGGGGGGTAGGGGGATGGGTTCATTCTGGTGAGTATGCAATCGCCCTACCCTGACATATCAGGGAAAAGTTATGGGGATAATAATAATATAAACCTCAAGTTAATGATGTGTGGGAGGCGTTGGTCTCATGCCTGCCAGTCGAGGGCAACTACGAGGGTTGCCCCTACTAAAATCAACTAGGGTGGTGCGGTCAGGAGACTCGCCACAGTGTAAAAGTGCAATAACTGACCGCTTCTTCACTGAACGGTTATATCGTGTCAACCCATATCACAAGGAAATAACGAAAAATGAACAACAGGCGGCCCCTTCTCTTATGTCTGGCCCATTTAGGATGGGATAATGTGTGGCGAGTCTTTGGGAATTCAGGGGGTTGACACCAGATGTACGGGCTGGCCTTGTGCCTGCCCCGTGTGGGGCAACCACAAGGGTTGCCCGTACCCCGCGAAATCCCCAAGAACCTGTGTGGCAACGACCGCAACAAATCTTATCTCGACTGGCACAACATTATTCAGTTATTTACGTGAATGAGCCATTTTTAACCTCTCTAGAGGAAGAACCACACTTGAAATCTGTGGCTGTTCAGGGAAATGTTTCAGCCTGGCAACCGTTTTTTCCGAATCGGAAAGAGGTGGTGGAAAACTGGCAGGAGGATTATGTAGCTTTGGTGAAAAATTTGATATGGGAGCAACAATTACCGTATCAAAATGGCGGTACCGCGGCCGCGCCACCGCTTATTTTCTGGTACTACACCCCGGCACCCTATTACTTCCTGGATCATTTTCCGGCTGATCTTGTGGTGTACGATATTATGGACGAACTGGCTAATTTTAAGAATGCGGCCGCTGATTTGCGCGAACGAGAAGCGCTGTTATTAGAGCGTGCCCATCTTGTCTTTGCTGGCGGCCGCACACTTTACCAGGCACGTCAGGGTAGACATCCTCATCTACATCTCTTTCCTAGCGGTGTAGAGCCACAACATTTTGCCTGTGCCTTACAATCAGCTACGCCTATTGCCCCGGAAATCAGCCATTTTCCCTTTCCCGTTTTAGGCTACTACGGGGTCATTGATGAGCGTATTGACCTGGCCCTTTTGGATGGCCTGGCGGCGGAGCATCCCGATTGGTCTATTGTTATGGTGGGACCTGTCGCCAAGATCGATCCAGCAGATCTGCCGCGCCGACCGAATATCCTCTACACGGGAAAACAACCTTACGAAAAACTGCCTTACTTTTTGAAAGGGTTTGATGTTTGTTTGATGCCCTTTGCAATGAATGAAGCGACTTGCTCCCTCAGCCCTACTAAAACGTTGGAATATATGGCGGCCCACAAACCCATTGTCAGTACCCCTGTGCCAGATGTGGTCACGAATTGGGGGGATGTGGTGAGGATTGCCGAAGATAAGGCGGGGTTCGCGGCCGCGATCCAACAGGCGCTTGCGGAGACCGTCATGCAACGTGCCTGGCGCATTGCCTTTTCCAAAAAGTACCTGGCCTGTAATACCTGGGATCACATCGCCAAAAATATGTACCACCTGATCGAAGATGCACTGGAAAAACGCACCCTGACGCACCCCTATTTGACTCCCAGGGGGCATCAAGAAGCGTGGTTAAACATGACCCCTATGCTGGCATCTGGGGAGTAAACAATGAATATAATGAAAGAAAACCAGTTTGTTTTAGGCGGTGGTGTGACGGGCCTTGCGGCCGCGCTTAGTTCAAAATTGCCCGTTTTAGAAGCAATGACAGAGCCGGGAGGCATTTGCTCTTCCTATTACGTTCGGCCCGGAAGCACCATTCGATTACCCGAAGCCCCAGCCGATGGCGAAGCATACCGTTTCGAAATTGGGGGTGGTCATTGGATTTTTGGTGGAGATCCTACGATCTTGCATTTTATTAACAAACTAACGCCGGTACGTAGCTATGCCCGGCGTTCCTCTGTCTATTTTGCCGCGCATGAGCGTTACGTTCCCTACCCATTGCAAAACCATCTGCGCTTTTTAGGGGAAGAAATCGCGGAGCAGGCACTAAAAGAGCTGGTAAAACCGGCCCAGCCCTTCCGCACGATGAAAGAATGGCTTACAGAGAGTTTTGGGCCAACGCTAGGCCACCTGTTTTTCTATCCCTTCCATGATTTATATACGTCAGGGCTGTATGAGCATATCGCCCCACAAGATGCCTATAAATCACCAGTTGACTTAACTCAAGTAATTCAAGGTACGTTTAGTGCGGCTCAGGCCGCCGGTTATAACGTGACCTTCGTTTATCCGATAGAAGGGTTGAATACACTGGCACAACGCATGGCAGATTTTGCTCATATCGCCTACAACAAAAGAGTGGTGGCCCTCGATACGAGACGGAAGAAGCTGTATTTTCAAGATGGCGGAAGTCTGGTTTATGACACCTTACTTTCGACATTGCCACTCAATAAAATGATGTTATTGACTGATATAGCGGTGGAAGCCGAGCCAGATCCCTATACGTCGGTGCTAGTATTAAACATTGGGGCAGTTCGCGGCCGCCAATGTCCTGATGATCACTGGTTATATAATCCAGATGCAAAGTCTGGCTTTCACCGCGTTGGCTTTTATAGCAATGTTGATGCTTCTTTCCTGCCCCAATCCACCCGTGCCGATCACAAAACGGTCAGCATTTATGTGGAACGCGCTTACGCAGGGGGCACCCAACCTACCCCAGCCGAGGTAAAAACCTATTGCGATGATGTAGTCGCTGAATTGCAGTCATGGGGTTTCATTGAAGAAGCCGAAGTCGTAGACCCAACCTGGATTGAGGTAGCCTATACCTGGGCGTGGCCTGCATCACGCTGGAAACCAGAAGCATTGCGGCGCTTGCAAGAAGCTGATATCTATCAAGTAGGACGTTATGGGCGCTGGGTTTTTCAGGGCATTGCTGATTCCATTCGGGATGGTTTTTACGCGGGTAGTAGCATGAAGAGTTTGGTAACTCTTCCCTCCCTCATACCAGACATCCCCGAACGACGTAGCATCAGCCCATCAATGAACCAGATAGCCTGGTAGGCAGTGCCTGATTAGTAATCGTTCGCAATTAACTTAGGGTTCGTAAAAATATAACTTCCCAGTTTAGACCCTAAAGGTTTCCGAAAACCTTTAGGGTCTTGACGGAACTTATTCTTTTACAGACCCTTAGCGATTTGGGCATGGTTCAAAAGTCCGCAAGCTGTGCTTAATACTTTGTAGGGCGATTTTGTAAATCGCCCAGTGGACGATTTACAAAATCGTCCTACATATTTGTAAAGCTGACCTGAACCATGCCGCGATTTGCTATGACCGGTCTCCTGACCGTACCACTCCCAGCGAACAAGTTATTTAGTTCTCATCCTTAGTACATTTCACCACACCCCACAAATTCCGAAAGCACCTGAAATGCCACTCTATGACCGTGCTGAGTATAGTTTCAGCATAACAAGGAAAAAAACGTATGAAAGCAGTCTGTTGGAATGGTAAACAAGATATTCGGGTCGAAACGGTACCCGACCCAGTTTTAATTAACCCGCATGATGCCATCATTCGTATCACCCTGACAGCCATCTGTGGGTCAGACTTACACCTTTATAATGGCCAGATTCCCGGCATGAAAGAAGGGGATATTTTGGGGCATGAATTTATGGGTGAAGTAATAGAAGTAGGGCATGAAGTGCAAAACCTTCAGCCAGGAGACCGTGTTGTTGTTCCCTTTACTATTTCCTGTGGTCAATGCTTTTTCTGCCAAAAGAACCTGTGGTCACTGTGCGATAATTCTAACCCCAATGCGGGTATCGCCGAGGGTTTGTATGGATATTCGGCGGCCGGGCTATTCGGCTATTCTCACATCTTTGGAGGTTATGCAGGGGGACAGGCAGAATATGTGCGAGTTCCTTTTGCTGATGTTGGGCCTCTGAAGATTAACAATGGGCTGGCAGATGAACAGGTTCTATTCCTTTCAGATATTTTTCCTACTGGTTACATGGCGGCCGCGAATTGTGACATCCAACCAGGTGACATCGTAGCCATCTGGGGGTGCGGCCCAGTGGGACAGTTTGCGATTCGCTCCGCTTATATGCTGGGTGCAGAACGTGTCATTGCTATTGATCAGATCCCCGAGCGTTTGCAACTGGCCCAGGCTGGTGGTGCCGAAACAATCAACTTTGACGGCCAAGATGTGGTTGAGTTATTAAAAGAATTAACAGGCGGCCGCGGGCCGGATGCCTGCATTGATGCGGTGGGGATGGAAGCCCACGGAATGAGCGCGGATGCCCTCTATGATCGCGTTAAACAAAAAATAGGTTTTGAGACCGATCGTCCTACAGTCATACGAGAAGCTATTCAAGCCTGCCGCAAAGGGGGCGTTGTTTCTATCCCAGGTGTTTATGGGGGAGTTATTGACAAAATGCCTCTTGGTGCCTCTTTTAACAAAGGACTGACCTTAAAAATGGGTCAGACACATGTTCACCGCTATCTACAGCCTCTGTTGGAGCATATTGAACAGGGGAAAATTGATCCTACCTTCCTTATTACTCACCAACTTCCTCTGAATGAGGCCCCTCACGCGTATAAGATTTTTAACAGCAAAGAGGAAAACTGCATCAAGGTGGTGTTGCGTCCTTAAGTTGTGCCATATTCTCAGCGGCCACCCTCTTGTGACGTTTTACCTTACTTGAGTACAGAGGACAGAGCGAGAGCCAGGAATTTTTGAAGCCATTCTCTTTCACCCACCTCTAGCTAAACCCCAGACCAAACCCCCGCTATTGCCCTTAGAAAAAGAATTTGATGGTTTTTGAGTTTTTCCGTCCCTACTAAGGAACGAGAACGAAATAAATTGTTCGCTGGGAGTGGCACGGCCAGGAGACCGGCCACAGCAAATGTTCAAGTTATTTAATCGTCAATCCTAAGTAATCGTCCAAAAATAAGTTCCGCACAGACCTGACAGGTTTTCGGAAACCTGTCAGGTCTAAATCGGGAAGTTATTTTTAGATGTTCACTAAGTACCATCTTCACCGGTTGAACCTCTTTCGACCTCATTCATAATGGCTTTTACCTGCTCCCAAATAGCCTCATAACGGACAGTGGTAAAATCGGTGGTGTCTACCTCAATCACAGGGCCATCCAGATCAAGCCGTAGGGGGCGATCTTGGGCGAGCGTAACACGCAGTTCATCCAATGATTGGGCATCTACATGTCCCACATGGCGTAAACCAGACGCATTGCGCTGTTGAAAACGCTGGAACAGCACCTCATTATCCGCCTGGCAGATAATTTGGAGCGTGACGGCTTTGGTCTCCTGGGTAATAATGCGTAATGAAGGCGACGCCAGTTCGGGATGAAAGGCGTTTTCTATCAGAAGAGAGACGCCCGAAGCCAGCATTGTTCGTGCCAGGTAATACAACAACTCCACGCTGGCACGCCCCATCATCTTAGACCATTCGCGATCCCGCCATCCTAACTCGGCAAAGAGAATTTCCTTAAGAGGATCTTTGCCAATAACGGGAATACCCAGTTTTTGGCCAAGCCAGGCCGCCATAGTTGATTTGCCTGCGGCGGGACGCCCAGTAACGATAATGAGCCATACCATTGTAAGAACCTAAGCCTTTCCGTTTGTTTACGGTGCCATCCCAGATAGCGTATATACTGGTAATGGGCATAAGCGGACATTTTCTAAGGATCTCCCCATGGGCGCGTCGCTCACCAAGAGGAATGAAAATAGTGAGTATGGGAGTAGCGAGTGGGCGAGTAAGCGTTCACTCGCTACTCGTAACTTATTTTCTCAGGAGTTCCCCATGTGCCTTTGGCACACCAAGAGGGATGAAAATCTGTAGGACGATTTTGTAAATCGTCCACCGGGCGATTTGCCAAATCGCCCTACATTTTCGCAGGAGCAAAACCAAATTGAAAATGGCTGGGTTCCTTTGTAAGCTCCCATTGTTCAAGATGCAGTAGTAATCGTGTAAGGCAAAACGATGAATAAATATTGGCACTCCCAGTTTAGGCATTGGACAACCATCCAGGCCAAAACGCCAGAGCAACAGCGGCGTGGTCATATGCTTTCCCTGTTTCTGCTCATCTTCATAGCCATCAACTTTGTGCTTGTACTGTTAAGCGCCTGGGATTGGCTTGTTAATGACAATGAAGGAGTAAAAAGGTTAGCCTTTCCCGCCCTGGTCGAAATCGGGGTTTTCATGGGAATGAGGCAACTGAACCGTCGCGGCTGGACGACGCTGAGCGCCCACGCATTTCTCGGTCTGATCTTTGTTGCCGCCACGGCTTTACCAGAAAGCACTTTTATCCGCCTGGGTTATGCCGTGTATAGCATCCTCATCATCATAGCTGGGTTTATCACCCCGCCTAAGTGGTCGTTTTTCTATGCGGCTCTGGCCAGTCTTGGTTATGGCCTTAGATTTTACTCTCCCAATGCTTTAATTCCCTACCCAGATTTAGAAATTGCTATTTTGTTAACGTTGGCCACGGTAACGTATGTGATTGCCTCTCGTTATGATGATACCTTGAAGAAACTAGCCGAAAAGGAAACTGGCTACCGTGAGCTAATTGATAACGCTCGCGATGTCATTTTTACGCTCACAACCGATAACATTATTACCTCACTTAATCCATCGTTTGAAACGTTTACTGGGTGGTCTCGTGCTGAATGGCTGGGGCGCTCCTTCGTGAGTTTGATCGCCGAGGACGACCGCCCGGCCACACGTCACCTGTTCCAGCGAGCCTGGCTTGGTGAGATACTTGAGGCAAGTCGTTTGCGCCTTGTTACTGCTACTGGCGACATGTTAGTCTTTGAGTTCAATATGTCCCTTCAAACCAAGGACAATCGAGTTGTTGGTCTTTTGGGGATTGCGCGGGATATGACTGTGGCGCAACATGTCGAAGAGGCCCTCAAAACGAGTGAGCAACGTTTCCGCACGCTCATCGAGCGTGGGTGGGATGCGTTCACCCTTGCTGATGCTCAGGGCACAATTCTTTATGCCAGCCCCTCAACCCAACGGGTGTTGGGTTACGCGCCCGAAGAATTTGTTGGTGTTAATGCGTTTTCCCTGTTCCATCCTGACGATTTGGCTCTGGCAAACACCAAACTAAGGGAAGTGTTGCAAGTACCAGGGGCAGTGATCATGGCGCAGGCCCGCACTCGCCATAAAGATGGTTCATGGCGATGGTTGGAAGGGGTTGTTACTAATCTATTTGCTGATCCTGACGTGCATGCCCTTGTCACGAATTACCATGATGTTACTGAACGCATACAGGCGGAATTGGCTTTACGTGAATCCGAGGAGCGTTACCGGATGTTCATTCAGTATACGACTGAAGCCATCTACTTACTTGATATGGACACGGGACAGGTGTTGGATGCCAATCCCGCGTTTCTTAAGTTGTTGGGGTACACCTACGAGGCTGTGGGGAGTCTCACACTTTATGATATTGTGACTTATCCCCATGAGAATATAGATGCTTATTTGGTACACCTAAAGCATCAGAGGAGTGTTGCCTTGGGCGAACGAAAGTGGCGACGGCAGGACGGCTCTTTCGTAGATGTATATGTTACTATCAGCCAGGTACCCCAGAAAGGGCATTCACAAGCTTTTGTTTTGGCCCATGATATTACGGCCCGCAAACGGGCAGAGGAAAAAGTGCATCAACGCGAATCTATTCTTGAGGCGGTTGCTTATAGCGCGGAACTTTTATTCAAAGCATCTGATTGGCGCACAGAAATTACTGCTGTGCTGGAACAACTAGGACAGACGATCAACGCCAGCCATGCTTATTTATTTGAAAATCATAAAGGGCCTGATGATGAAATTGTGACATCTATTCAATTTGAATGGGTGGCACCTTTATATACAAGCGATTTAGATAATCCCATTTTTAAAAATGTTCCTCTTCGGGATGTGGGTTTTGAGAGTTGGTTTGATGCGGTCAGCCGGAGGCAACCTTATATTGGCGACACGCGCATTTTTACACCTGTTGAGTTGGCTTTTTTCTCCTCTCGGGGCATCAAAGCCTTGCTGGAAATGCCCCTTTATATCAATGATCATTGGTGGGGAATTGTGGGGTTTGATGATTGTACGCGGCCGCGAGAATGGTCAAATGTGGAAGTTGATGCACTCGTTATTGCCGCCAATGTGCTGAGTGCCGCCATCCAGCGCAAGCAAACAGACGAAGCCCTGCGCGAGAGTGAACACGATCTACAAAACTTCTTCAATAATTCACCCGATACGATTTATGTCCTCGATTTGATTAATCATTCAACCCGCTTCCTGAACCGTGATGAATTTCTCGGTTACAGTAAACATGAACTAGAAAGTAAAAATTCCATTATGGTTGCACTCCATCCAGAAGATCGGCCTATGCTTGTCGAACAATGGAAATACCTCAGAGTTATGGGGGATGCACAGGTTACGCCCCTGCAATACCGTGTTCAAAACAAGAATGGCAACTGGGAATGGATTCAACAACGCAGTACGATCCTCTCACGCACCAGCTCTGGCGTGCCGCAAAAATTGCTGATCACCTTGAGTATTATCACCGAGCGCAAAAAGGCAGAGGAAAAGGTTCAACAGCAGAACCAACGACTGAAAGCCTTGCGCGAAATTGATGTGGCAATTTTGGCGGCTGATTCGGTGGAAACCATTGTCAATGTGGCGTTAAACCATATCCGTGAATTGACTGAATGCCAGCGTGCCGTTCTCACCCTCATTGATTGGGAAACAAATGAAACGGTACTACTTGACGTAAGCACGGATCGCCAAACAGCCCTACCAGCGGGGACGCGTGTGCCCTTATGGCTTTTCCCAAACATACTCCAAACTCTGAGGCAGAATGAACCGGCTTTGATCAATGATTTGCTCACGCTAACCGATCCGCCCGCTCTTTTTCAAAGCCTTATCAAGGAAGGGTTACGTTCTCTATGTATCTTGCCACTTTTTTCGCAAGATAGCCTCATTGGAACCTTCAACCTGTCTTCTGAAAACATAGGCTTCTTCGACATAGAGAAGGTTGATCTGGGTCGCGAGGTTGCCAATCAGGTGGCTGTTGCCATTACCCAAAGCCAACTATTGGACCAATTGCGCCACCTTAACACGACCCTGGAGCAAAGGGTGCAGGAACGGACGCACGAACTGGCAGAGGCCAATGAACGACTCCAGGAATTGGACCAGATGAAAGATCAGTTTGTGGCCAATGTTTCGCATGAACTGCGAACACCACTTGCTAACTTTAGCCTGTACCTTGGCCTACTCCACAAACGTGGAGCCGAAAGCCTTGACCGCTACTTGCCCATCCTTAAACGAGAGAATCAGCGCCTTGCCTACCTCATTGAAGACCTGCTGACGCTGGCCCGATTGGAGCGTGAGCCGGGTGTTTTCACGCCGGAGCCAGTGGTGTTGGATGTTCTGCTGGCTGAGGTACTCGAAGCCTACGCCATACGGGCTGAGGCTAAAAGTCTGACGTTAACACACGAACTTGCTCCCCAGATTTCGGCTATTCTGGTCGATCGTGCCCAGATGATACAGGTATTTACCAACCTGATCAGCAATGCGGTAGGTTATACATTACGACAGGGGGTGGTGACAGTAACTACTACTCCCATGCAAGTCGCGGCCCAAAGTGGCGTAGCTGTACGTGTTCATAATACTGGCCCGGTCATTCCGGATCAGGATTTACCCCATCTTTTTGAGCGATTCTATCGTGGTCAGACCGGGCGTGAGTCTGGTGAACCGGGCACCGGTTTGGGACTATCAATTTGTCAGGAGATTGTGGAACGGCATGGGGGAAGGATTACGGTGATTAGTGCGACGGATGGCGGTACTGAATTTCAGGTCTGGTTGCCTGTTTCTACGTAGCGTGCTGTTGCCGGAAATCCTGAAGACCCAGATACACAATTGCCTGAAGGTAACCGTTTAGCCTTCTGAAGGTTTGTACCACTGGTCAACATCTACACAGAAACCTTCGGAAGGTTCATTTTCTCAGGGAACTGAACGCTTACGCCTGAAGTTTACCGTCGTTTTTTGTGCCTCCTCATGTTAAGATTCTGGCATGATTGACCATGAAACCCTCATTACGAACATCCGACGTAAACCGTTACCCTGGTTATTGTTGAGCGGCTTATTAACGTCCGCTTTTTTTCTCCTCTATCTTGCTCCTGAAGAAGCTACCCTCGGTACAGGTATTCGTGCCGTCTATATCCATGTGTCCCTCACCTGGACAGGGATGGCCGGTTTGGCCCTGGCAGGTTTGCTGGGTCTGGCTGTACTGATTTCCGCGAATGAAAAATTGGCCCGCCTGATGCACACATTTGGTTGGGTAGCCTTCGGCTTTTACCTGGCGGGAATTATCATGAGTGCTATCGCGTCCTGGGTGAATTGGGGTGGTGTGTTCTGGCAAGAACCGCGTATGGCGGCGGCTCTAAACAGTCTCGCTGTCGCTACGATTATCCTGATATTAAGCATGTGGGTTCCGGTGGTGCGGATTCGTGGCTTCTTACAAGCGGTGATCCCGGTAGTAATAACCTATATAACCTATAGTGCGCCCCTTGTGCTCCACCCAGACAATCCCATCCGTTCCTCTGAGGCGACCGGTATTCAGGTTGCATTTGTCGGCTTGTTTCTTTTGTGTTCAGCTATTGCCGCCTGGATTATCTGGAGATTGGTAACTACTAAGTAATCGTCCAAAAATAAGTTCCGCACAGACCTGACAGGTTTTCGGAAACCTGTCAGGTCTAAATCGGGAAGTTATTTTTAGATGTTCACTAAGTCCGTTGTCTGAGCTTGTCGAAGGTAAATGGGCTGAGACAAGCTCAGCCCTCGAAAGGGTTAGTCGTTACGGAGATTGATGAAATTGCCGTAATGTTTAGTTTGATCCCCTGTTGCAGATGTTACCAAAGTTTAGGTAGGCGTAGAACGCCCATCGCCCCATTTAATAAGAGGGGGGTGTGTTGGGTGAAGACCGCGGCCGCGTTTCAGATTCGTGATGCTCCGTTTCTTTCAGGGTGAGTCGCAGGGTGAGCCAGCGATAGGTGAACCCACCCTGTTCATGTCATGGTTGTGGCGGGGGGCCAGCATCCGCCGGGATCGGCGTACCATCAGGGATACTCCGCAGATCGTCACAGGCGATGATTTGCACATCGCGCCAGACGTAACCACGGTCTTCGAAGGTTGCAATCGTATCAATCCACCGCTTCTCACCCTCCTCTAACAGGTAGATATGGGGGCTTGTGGCGCATTTAAGAATGATCGGGCTGGCGTATTCGTAGACGATATCCTGCACCTTGGGGGGTAAAGAATCTAGCTCGCCCTGGTTGATGCCGAATAACCATGGGATGGTCAGGATCACCATCACAGTCCAGATGGTGTAGGCAATCGTGCCCGCACTGAAGGCGCGGAATAGCCTCGACAACCACCCCCCTGCTGTAACCCGCACCTGGTAGAGTAGCACCAGCAAAAGCAGACCAATGTTGATCACGTTCCAGCCGATAAAGGTGAGACGATTCGGCGTGAGCCGGTCAAGGGCGGTACGATAAAGAATGGCGGCCAACGCATAAACGGCGACGATAAGGGCAAGAGCGGCGACGGCGATAATGCCAAGGCGTAGCCAGTGTCCCAGGCGGGGAGAGAGTTCGGTATGGCTCATCGGGGTCGCGCCTACCAATAGGGCTACGACAGCAAAGAGCATAGCGTTGTAGATAATGAGCACATCACGATTATCGAAGGGAGCGCGAAAATTGAAGGGGATGAAGGCCAGATAGACAATCAGCACCAATAGCGTCAGAGGAAGTAGGATCCGCATCAGCAAGGCTCCCAGTTTACTCAACCCCTGGTCAAAGGCCTGTCTTGCGGGGGGCACTGTGGGATCGTAGATGATGGCCGTAGCCAGTACGGGGATCAACCCGCCGCCACCGGCGACAAAAAGGCGCATTACCAGGACAGGAATCTGCACATCAAGGGCGGCGAACAGGCCGACAGTGATTCCCGTGAACACGCCCCCGGCAATAACAAACAACCCACCTATAACGAATAGTTCGAGTGACTTGATCAGGAAGGCAAAGCGACTGGCCGGGTTGCTGTGTTCGGCGGTCAGGAATGCTCCAACCCCGGCCCAGGCCAGGAGGGGTAGATGCAGGACCATCAGGGTCAGGTATTGTTCCTGGAATGGCCGGGTCCCGGCCCTGGGGTAGGCCCAAAACACGTAAGCAGTGGCAATGAGTGTTGCCAGGGCAATCAGGGTGCTCAACCACCAGCGTTTACGGCCAACGGCCGTGAGGTAGAGCAGGACAAAAGCGCCCGAAATCGGCGCGGCCAACAAGAGCAGGGCGGGCAAGAAGTCAGTGCTCATTCCCTGGCGAATGCCTGCGATCTGGATTGTGAAACGTTGATCATCCGAAAGCAACCAGAACAGAAGGCCGTTGACCAGGGCCAGGGGGATGACCCAGGCCCAGGCCACCACGAAACTTGTTGTCTGTGCGGCCGCGTATTTGAGACGGTGGAACCAGGCCGCGTAGAGCAGGTTGTCTGGTGTTGCCGCGTGACTGGCAACAATTGCTTCCTTGAAGGCTTCACTTTCCCCCGCCTCCAGCGCTGTTCGGTACACTCGTTCCAGTTTCTCCGGATCTTCGGTCAGCACACTCACAGTTTGCCGGTATGATTCAATGATCGTTTTGGGTGCGGCTTTGTCTGTCTCGTTCATGGATTTGTTTTCCTCATCGCGTTTTTATCAATTCTGCTATAGCCTTCGCTGTATAGCGTATCAGTATGATAGGTCCAACAATAGTGTAGCAGAATCGGGCGGAACTCATCTCACACCCATACCCAGGTTGAAGTGCACCCAGGTGCTTGACAGGATGCCATTCTTTTCAAGCCTTTCTTTCTCCGGCAAAACCGATAGACACTCACCAGGTCAAGGTATTCAATCGTCGGCATAGCTACGAAAATGTAGGGCGACTTGGTAAAGGGTGTGTTTCATTTCGGTTGAGAGGAAGAAAATAATGAATCGGTGAATTCGTGAATTGTTGAATGATTAACCAGGGGAACCCACTCGGCAGGCAAAATCGGGGGTGATTGTCGTTTAAAAAATTAATCAGGTAATGGAATCCCCCCACCCCTAACCTCGCCCCCAGGGGCGGGGAACTTTTCTAAGGGGCATTCCCCCCTTCCCTCGGAAATGGGCAGGGGGGATGGGGTCAATGAAGGCGTTACCCGATTATAGTCAGAAACCGGGCTTTTTGCAGTAGACTCATCATTTAGAGTGTAATCATAAACAGAATCGGGCGTAACGTGTCACTTGTCATTACTCCCCTGGCAATCTGTCACCAGAGCCTTTGAATCATAGTGAAACGATGGCATTTTCTTAACCGATTTGTTTCCCCGCCACGTTTACCCCTCTTTTTAACCAAACCCGAACAATTTGCCTGTTCTGTTGCATTGCATTCATGCTATACTAATAAATAGTACTTCCGTACTATCCCCTTTTTATTTTCCCGTACCTTACAAACCAGGAGAAGGATAAATGAACCGCCCACTACGCTTGGTCGTTTCGCGTTTTTTATGGCTTGTGTGTCTGGTGGGCCTGTCTGTCTGGGGGTTGACAGCCAGTACAAAACCAGCCGCGGCCGCCCCGTCCACCATTACCGCCCTTCAATTTGACGGCACAAATGATCACGTCACTTTTGGCTCTGCCCCTGGTTTGGGCACGGCCACTTTTACGTTGGAACTCTGGTTCTACCGTACTGCGGCTGGATTAACGACAACCACCGGCACTGGCGGTATAGCCAATGCCATCCCCCTTCTAACCAAAGGCCGGGGCGAAGCCGAGGCCAGTAATGTAGATATGAATTACTTTCTCGGCATTGATGGCACCACCGGTTTTCTGGTCGCCGATTTCGAGGAAGGGGCCACGGGAGCCTCACCCGGCCTGAATCATCCTGTCTCTGGTGTCACCCCGATTCTCAACAACAATTGGTATCACGCGGCCGCGACCTACGACGGCACTACCTGGCGGCTCTATCTCAACGGCAACCTGGAAACATCCCTGGTGGTGGGCCAGCCCCCGCGAGCCGATAGCATCCAACATGCCGCCCTCGCCAGTGCGCTGAACTCGACCGGTGTAGCCGTGGGCCGTTTCGCAGGCATCATAGACGATGCCCGTGTCTGGAATGTGGCCCGCACTCAGGCCGAAATCCAGGCCAATCTGGGGCAGGAGTTAGCTTCGGCTCCGGGCCTGATTGGCCGCTGGGGATTAAACGAAGGCTCCGGCACACTGGTCGGCGACTCGTCTGGCAGTGGGATCAATGGCACGGCCACCAACGGCCCGGTGTGGGTAGGTGGCTCCCCCTCTGTTCCTTTTGGCAACTACGCCCTCGATTTTGGCGGCACAAATGGGTATGTCACATTTGGTAATCCGGCCAAACTCCATCTGGCAACCTTTACGGTAGAAACCTGGTTCAACCGGCAAGGCGCAGGCGCGGCCACCACCACCGGCACGGGCGGCATCACCAATGCCATTCCGCTGGTAACACGCGGCCGCGGCGAAGCCGAAACCGCTCTGGTAGACCTCAACTATTTCCTGGGCATTGATGCCACGACCAACACCCTGGCGGCCGACTTTGAAGAAGGGGCGGCGGGAACCACCCCCAGCCTCAACCACCCGATCCTGGGTACAACGGTTATTCCCGCCAACGATAACACCTGGCACCACGCGGCCGCGACCTATGACGGCACAACCTGGCGACTTTACCTGGATGGGGTGCTGGAAAACAGCCTGGTGGTGGGCGAACCGCCCGCGGCCGCGGGCAACCAATATGCCGCTTTAGGTACGGGGCTAACCAGTACCGGCGTAGCCGCGGGTTTCTTCGACGGTCTTTTAGACGAGGCCCGCGTCTGGAATTACGCCCGCACCGCCACTGAAGTTCAAGCCACCATTAACCAGCAACTCACCAGTGGCACGGGCCTGGTGGCGCGTTGGGGTCTCAACGAAGGCTTTGGCCGTATGGCGGGGGACAGCCTGGTCCCGTTGGTACATGGGGCCATCACCGGCGCGAACTGGAGTTGGGGAGCCGGTGCGCCGTTCAACATCGTGATTACGCCACCCCTGGCCCCCACCACCCTGACCGCCACCGCTACCGGCACCAACCAGATTGACCTGGCCTGGAGTGATAACGCCACGAATGAGGCCAATTACGAATTAGAACGTTCGACCACGGGAGCCGGAGGCCCATTCACGCTTCTCATCATTCTGGGAGCTAACACGACTAGCTACAGCAACACGGGACTTGGCTTCAGCACCTCCTATTGCTACCGCGTCCGGGCGGCCAATGGGGCCGGTAATTCTGCTTACACCCCTGTCGCCTGTGCCACCACCCCACCCCCCGGCAACAACGCCATTGATTTTGGCGGCACCAACGCCTATGTCACCCTGGGGAACCCGGTGGCCTTGCGCCTGCCCCAATTTACGCTGGAACTGTGGTTCCGGCGGGATGGGACTGGGGTAGCCGCCAATACGGGTGCGGGTGGGGGCATGGCCGTGCCCCTGCTCACCAAAGGGGTGGCCGAAACAGACGCCAGCAATGTAGACATGAACTATTTCCTGGGCATTCGCACCTCGGACAATGTGTTGTTTGCCGACTTTGAAGAAGGGGCCGCAGGCACAACTCCAGGACTGAACCATCCTATCGCCGGGGTTACGCCAATTGTGAATGGGGTGTGGTACCACGCGGCCGCGACCTATGACGGCACCACCTGGCGGCTCTATCTCAACGGCAACCTGGAAGCCACACTCATCGTGGGCCAGCCCGTCCGCGCCGATAGCATTCAGCACGCGGCCATCGGTGGGGCACTCAACTCCACCGGGGGCACATCCGGGTTCTCCGGTTACTTTGATGGCATCATAGACGAAGCCCGCATCTGGGACTCCGCCCGCAGTCAGGCCACCATTGTCAGCACCATGAACAGCCAACTCAGTACGCCGCAGGCAGGATTGGCAGGGCGATGGGGTCTCAACGAAGGTACGGGAACCACCACCGCCGATAGTTCAGGCAATGCCATCACCGGAACCATCACCAATGCCAACTGGGTTTGGGCGATTGGGGCACCGTTTAACGCCAGCCCAACTGCCATCAGCCTGCAAAACCTGGGGATAACGGTCGCTTTGCCGTTTTGGAGTATGGGCGCGGGCCTCATCCTGACGCTCTTCACGCTCATCCGCCTGCGACGTTTCTCTCATTCAGCGCCCAAAAACAAGTAAGAATCGGAGGCATGGTTCAGGTCAACTTTACAAATTTGTAGGACGATTTGGTAAATCGTCCCGTGGGCGATTTACCAAATCGCCCTACAAAGTGTTAAGCACAGTTTGCCGACTTTTGAACCATGCCGAATCGGCAAACCTGTAACTGCCTGGTTTAGACCTGACAGGTTTTCGGAAACCTGTCAGGTCTTGCCGAAACTTAATCTTTACAGCTCCTGATCTGGACTAGCCAGAACCAAAGAGGTTTTTGCCACGAATTAAACGAATTAACACGAATGGGAAAATTAAAATTCATGGCAATTCGTCTAATTCGTGTAATTCGTGGCTGATCTTCTTGCTCACTGTACAAAAAGCGGCATGGTTCAAGTCAGCTTTACAAATTTGTAGGACGATTTGGTAAATCGTCCCGTGGGCGATTTACCAAATCGCCCTACAAAGTGTTAAGCACAGTTTGCCGACTTTTGAACCATGCCGAATCGGCAAACCTGTAACTGCCTGGTTTAGACCTGACAGGTTTTCGGAAACCTGTCAGGTCTTGCCGAAACTTAATCTTTACAGCTCCTGATCTGGACTAGCCAGAACCAAAGAGGTTTTTGCCACGAATTAAACGAATTAACACGAATGGGAAAATTAAAATTCATGGCAATTCGTCTAATTCGTGTAATTCGTGGCTGATCTTCTTGCTCACTGTACAAAAAGCGGCATGGTTCAAGTCAGCTTTACAAATTTGTAGGACGATTTGGTAAATCGTCCCGTGGGCGATTTACCAAATCGCCCTACAAAGTGTTAAGCACAGTTTGCCGACTTTTGAACCACACCCAAATAGTCAACTCGGAAGCCCCTAAAAACTTCCAAAAACAAGGGAACAACGATGAAACGTTTATTGAACTTCATGATGATATGGATTTTGTTGGTTTTGGCGTTTGGGGGGCAAGTTGTGAGCCTGGCCGCGGCCGCGCCCACCGCCGCCACCGGTTTGCAATTGAATGGCACCAATCAGTACGTTACCTTTGGCCCGGCCCCCGGGTTGGGGAGTACCACCTTCACCCTGGAACTGTGGTTCCGGCGCACGGGACCCGGCGTGACCACCAGCACCGGCGCAGGCGGAATCACCAATGCCATTCCCTTGCTGACCAAAGGCCGGGCCGAGGCCGATGGCAGTAGCCTGGATATGAACTATTTCCTGGGGCTAAACGGGACGAGTGGGGTTTTGGTGGCCGATTTTGAAGATATGGCCACCGGCCTGAATCATCCCATCAGTGGCGTAACGGCGGTCAGCTTAAATACCTGGACCCACGCGGCCGCGACCTATGACGGCACGACCTGGCGGCTTTACTTAAACGGCAACCTGGAAGCTACCCTGGCCGTAGGGCAAACGCCCCGGTCTGATAGCCTGCAACATGCCGGTTTGGGCACGGCGTTCACCTCTGCGGGCGCGGCCGCGGGCTTTTTCGCCGGGGTGGTAGACGAGGCGCGGGTATGGAACATAGCCCGTACCCAGGCCGAAATCCAGACAGGTCTGGGGCAGGAAATCGTTACCGCTTCGGGTCTGATCGGGCGGTGGGCGATGAACGAAGGGGCGGGCACGGCGGTGGCCGACTCCTCGGGCAGTAATATCAATGGCACGGCGGTGAATGTCCCCACCTGGGTGGCTGGCTCCCCCTTTGCCGTGCCCGATGCCTTGTTCCTGGGCGGAACGAACGCCTATGCTACTTTTGGCAACAACGCCACGTTAGGACTGGCCCAATTTACCCTGGAAACCTGGTTCCGGCGTGATGGCGCAGGCCTAACGACCAGCACCGGCACAGGGGGTGTGACCGCCATTCCCTTGATCACCAAAGGGCGCGGCGAGAATGATAACTCTAATGTAGATATGAACTATTTCCTGGGTCTGACCACGTTGGGGGTGCTGACGGCCGACTTTGAAGAAGGGGCGGGTGGAGCATCTCCCGGGTTGAACCATCCGGTTGTGGGGACGACGCCAGTGGTGAATGGGGTGTGGTATCACGCGGCCGCGACCTACGACGGTACGACCTGGTGGCTGTATCTCAATGGCAACCTGGACGGAACCCTGGTCGTGGGCCAGCCGGTGCGCTCAGATAGTATCCAACATGCGGCGTTGGGCAGTGCGTTGACTTCAACGGGTGCGGCCGCGGGGTTTTTCAACGGCGCTCTCGATGAAGTCCGCATCTGGAACACCGCCCGCTCCCAGGCCCAAATCCAGGCCAGCCTCAACAGCCAGATCACCTCAGCCCAACCCGGTCTCATTGCCCGCTGGAGTTTGAACGAAGCGGCGGGCACGGCGGTTAATGGCTCGGCGGGTACGACGGTCAATGGAACCATCATCAGCACCAACTGGTATTGGACGGGTGGAGCACCCTTCAGTATCAACCTGGCCCCGGCCCAACCTACCCTGATCGCCCCACCTGACGATGCCACCGGCGTTTCCACCTCACCTGCCCTGACGGTAAATGTCAGCGATCCCGAAGCGGCCAATACCACCGTTACCTTTTATGTCCGTCCCCGGCCCGTGGTCGGCCCTGACTTTACCTTCATCGCTTTGCCCGATACGCAATATTACGTTTCCAGCCTAAACGGCGGCTTACCGGCTATGTTTGATAGCCAGACCCAATGGATTGTGGACAACAAAACGGCTCTAAATATCGCTTATGTGGCTCAGTTGGGGGATTGTGTGGAGCATGGGGATAACGGGGGTGATCCGATTGAATGGATATATGCCGATGCCTCGATGAGTCTGCTCGAAGACCCCCTGACAACGATGCTTCTCGATGGCATTCCCTATAGCATTGCCCCGGGCAACCACGATCAATCCCCCATTGGCGACCCGGATGGTTCGACGGCGTTTTACAATCAATACTTTGGCGTGGCCCGGTTTGCCGGTCGGGGCTATTACGGGGGACATTACGGCAGTAACAACGACAACCATTATGAGTTGTTCAGTGCCAGCGGCATGGATTTTATCGTGATCAACCTGGAATATGACACCAGCCCCGATGCGGCGGTGCTGGCCTGGGCCGATGCCTTACTAACCACCTACAGTAACCGGCGGGCGATTCTTGTCAGCCATTGGTTCATCAATACGGGGAATCCCGGAACCTTTGGGGCGCAGGGGCAGGCGACTTATGATGCCTTGAAGGCACATCCCAACTTCTTCCTCATGCTCAACGGCCATGTGCCGGGCGAAGGGCGACGCAGTGACACCTTTAGCGGCAACACTGTCCACGCGCTCCTGGCCGATTATCAGGGTCGGGCGGGGGGTGGTAATGGCTGGTTACGGATTTTGCGTTTCTCCCCAGCCAATAACACGGTGTCTGTGCAGACTTACTCCCCCTGGCTGAACCAGTTTGAGACCGACGCCGACAGCCAATTTACGCTGAGTTACGACATGCAACCGCCGGGTAGTGCTTACCAGATTATCGGCACGAACAACAATGTGGTTTCGGGGGCCAACACAACGGTGAACTGGCCGAATCTGACGGCGTTTACCGAGTATGAGTGGTATGTGACGATCAATGATGGCACCAACACGACAACCGGGCCGATTTATTCGTTTACGACCGGGGCCGCACCAACGGCGATTGGGTTGTCTGGGATGTTGGCGACGGGTTTGGTAGGAAATGGGGGATGGCTCGCGGCCGCGTTGTTGGGGCTGGTTTTCCTCACGCTACTCCTCTACCGGGCCAGACGCCAGGTTGTCATAAGGTAACATTTCGCGTGGAGAGGAGAGAGCAGGTGGATTTTCGGGGCATTCGCGTATCTTCTCAAATAAGGTGGAGTGCCGTTGGTTGAGCCTGTCGCAACCAACGGCCTGTGACAGCCGCCGAGGGCCATCACCCGGGTTATCGGGTAAAGGGTTGTTGGGACAACGGCATGAAGTGGGCTGGTTGCCAACCGGTGTAATCTGGGGCCGCTGTGATGACATGGGCAGAGGTGTGGGCGGCCTGGGCCGTGAGGCTGGTAAGAACAACAGCCGTGTTCATACCAGCACGCCGGGCCGCTTCGATACCAGCCGGGGCATCTTCAAAAACGAGACATTGGGTTGGAGAAACGTGCAAACGGTCCGCGGCCGCGAGAAATAAATCTGGCGCTGGTTTGCCATTTTCTACATCGTCGGCCCCCACAATGGCCTGGAAGTAGCGGGTCAACGCCAATTCACCTAACACAAACTCAATATTGCGCCGTCCGGCGGCGGTAGCCACAGCCATGGGCACACCCAGGTGGGTGGCTTCGTCCAGAAACGCGATCAACCCTGGGATGGGCTGGAGATGAGGCCGGTAAAGGGTGCGGTAATGGTGTTCTTTACGCTCGGAGAGGTTGCCGATTGCGGCCGCGGTCAATTCTTGTCCCAAAAGTTCGCGTAGAGTTTCAGAATTGGTTTTGCCACTGAAATGCCGGTGAAAATCGGCGGCGGTCAATGTATGTCCCTGTTCAGCCAGTAAAGCCAGCCAGGATTGGATGTGATACGCCATGTTATCTACGAGCGTACCGTCCATGTCAAAGATAAAAGCAGTATGGTTGTTCATGGAGCGAATTGTAACAACAGTGCTGGTTCGGGGAAAAATAGCTGGAGCCAGAAGCCCCATCTGCCTGATGCTGTTCCAGGGTGGGGGAATGAGTATTTTCTCGTAACTGCTAAGCCGTTGCCTGAGCTTGTCAAAGGCAACACCCCGCCCAGGGGCGGGGAACTTTCTCATGTGCCGGTTTTCGAGCGCGGCCGCGCTCGAAAACCGGCACTCCTGGTAAATTCCTCCCTTCTCGCCGGGAATCGTTTCCCGCCCCAGGGGCGGGGTTAGGGGTAATTACAACTTTTTAATGGTGTCCATGTGTGCCGGAACCCACCGCTCTTGCCAATTTTGGTGCATCAAAGCGATTGCATTTGCCGGATTCACAAACATCTCCTGCCCTAAAGGTCGCTCATATTCCTTGGGGCTGTAGGTGATACATTTCTCTTGTCCTTGTTTATTTTTCTTACAAACTGTGTGCTCCCGATCTGGTAAACGATGATGTTCGGTAGAGATGCTGTCTTTGTAATGATCCCACATCATATTGCGTAAAGCTGACCGGGCCGCTTCCCGTTCTTCTGGGGTGTGATCGGGGAAAAGGCGTTGTAATTCGGCTGAGACAAAGGCGTTATCGTATAAGAGGTTAAAGATGTGGATCCCTCCTTCGCCCCCCCCAGCCTGATGACCAAAGACGCGGCTGGCATAGTTTTCACTGGTATGGCCAGATGTGGTATGGCCGAATACGGTGGATTGGGGGCCGAGAGCCTGGGCTAACGCGGCCGCGAACGAATTTTTCCCCGCTCGATACGCTTCGTCATGGCTTTCTAACCAATTCCCTTCCGTGCCTATATCCCGGCCGGTGCTACAGGCGTATAACTGTACCTGCACATCTCCATTCAATGCTCCGGCAATGCCCTTGATAAAGGAGTCCAGGTTAGCCGCTTTGCGTGTAGTCCCGGATGAGGAAAGTCCCTGCCCCCGAATCTGGCCGGTTGAATCCAGCCCGATGCCATAGGGTTCCCCATGGGCAAAAAGGGCCAGGTTTTTCACCCGGGTAAAAGCCGGTACCCGTCCATCATCAGCCATACCCTGATCCGTTAACCGCTGTCGGTACTGTTGCAACAACCCCCGATGTACGCTTTGCACTGTTTCTACCACATCCCCCAACGCTTTGATCCCTACCGCTTTCCCCATCATTATCTTGCCACCATCTAACCCCACCGCTCCCTGGCGCTCAGCAAATGGCTCCGCATTGCGGCGGAAGGTGCGATTGTCCTGGCCGTGAGAATCAATGGTTTTGTCGTAATCGGTATAAATGGCTATCGTAATTCCCTGGGGAAAACGGCTTTCAATTTCGGCCAATAAGGCATCATCGGCACTACCGGCGGTGATCTCCTGGGTATAAACCAGCCCCAACCGCCGGAAGAGATGAATGTCGGCCACGCCGGTTCGTTTCAACCCCATTGCCTGCTGATAGGACAACACCGCCTCAGCCGTGGCTTCGTCGTAGCCGCCGGTTACGGTGACGCCTAACTTTTCTTGTAACTGCTCAATCGCTTCCCGGCCCAGGTTTTGGCTTTTAACTTTTTCTATGGCTGGGGGAACCAGGGGGTCAGTCCGGGCCAGGTGTTGGCGTTCTGTCCACCATTGCCGTTTTGCCCCAGGCATCCCCGGGGGTAAATAATCTTCGATTAACGAAAATTTCTTTTTCCCATCGGTTATGGTTTTGACAATTGTGACTTTGGTGCCTACAGGGATCAGTTCGCCGGTTGCTTTTAATTTGGGTGGGTCGGTACGTCCCTGAGCGTTCTCACTGATGACTGTTTTGATACCGGCATCGGTGACGGTTTGGGCCAGTTCTTCCCATACTTTATGGGCCAACTGGCTGGCCGTATCTAATACGCCTGTGGCGGTGTCTAGAACATCATCAAACCAACTGCGCTGTAAGGATAAGCTGGTCTGGCCTCTGACGGGTGCTGATGTTGTTTCCCGCTGGGTCAGTTTGCGTTGTAGATATTGGTTCCCCGCGATTTTGCCTACCTGTGCGGCCATAGACTGACGTTGCGCGGCCGCGAACCGGTTATCCCCCAGCCGTTCGGTCAGTGCGGTCACATTTCCCCACCCTATCCGGGCAGGCGCTTTTGTCACCGACCGCTCAGGTGGCTTGGGTACTTTAGGTGAATGGGCACTGCTTTGTTTCTGAGTCGGCACAATACGCTCTCCCCAGGGTAAGATAATCCGCCTCGTTTGCTCCGGTGGCATCGGTTTTTACTAATGTACGGGCTGGCCTTGTGCCTGCCCCATGTGGGGCAACCACAAGGGTTGCCCGTACCCCACGAAATCCCCAAGACCCAAAAAATATTCCTCACCGCGTTGTAAATCACTGACCCGAATGCACCATTCGTCGTTCTCCTACGAAAATGTAGGGCGATTTGGTAAATCGCCCAGTGGACGATTTACCAAATCGTCCTACAGATTTTCATCCCTCTTGGTGCGCCGCAGGCCCATGGGGAACTCCTGTGAAAATAGCCACGGATGACGGGAACACGGATAGGAAGAAACACGGATGGGGATGAAAATGGTGGCGTTATTTTCATCCAACTTGGTGCGCGATGTGCTCATGGGGAACTCCTGCGAAAATGTAGGGCGATTTTGTAAATCGCCCAGTGGACGATTTGCAAAATCGTCCTACAGATTTTCATTCATCTTGGTGTGCCGTAGGCTCATGGAGAACTCCTGCCATAAACGCAAGAGATAAACCTGTTGATGGGTAGATGAAATTGAGGCTGGCATTTGTTCAACTCCTGATAATTACGAATGGTTCAACGGGAAAAAGTCAGAACAGTTAAAAGCCCGGTTTCTCTCTCTGGAAGTAATGGTTAAATGAGTCAGAAACCGGTGGCTGAATTGAGAATTGCGGGATAACTGAACGTTTACACCCTATACATAGCTTACCCTTTTATCGTTTCAACACCGTTTCAAGCTATAATGATTTGGTGCAATCGTTACATCTGGCCCTATTCGGCCCATTCCATCTAACCACAACTGGCGGCGCGACGATTACTTTGGCCACGGACAAGGTACGTGGTTTGCTGGCTTATTTAGCCACCGAAGCGGACCGCCCTCACCGGCGGGAGGCGTTGGCCGGGTTATTCTGGCCTGATATGCCGGATGAGCAGGCGCGGAATAATTTGCGCCTGTCTTTGCACCGGTTGCGGCAGGCGCTTGATGCCGTAGTGCCGGGTGTGAGCGAGAGCCTGTTTGAGGTGAACCGGCATGTGGTGCAGTTGCATACAGCCGGACTGACTCGTGATATTCAGGAATTTCAGCAGGCTCTATTCAGTTGTGAAACGCATGAACATGCCCAACTGGAAAGTTGTGTTCACTGTTTGCCCCGATTAGAAACTGCGGCCGCGCTCTATCAGGGTGAATTTCTTGCCGGTTTCTCCCTGGCAGAGGGGGAAACGTTTGAAGATTGGCTCCTTATGCAACGTGAGTTCTGGCATCAAAAAGCGTTGCTGACCCTGCACACCCTCACCGAAATGCTGGCCCGGCGGGGTGAAGTAGAAGCCGCTCTGCGGGCGGCCCAGCGGCAGTTAGCCCTCGATCCGTTTTACGAACCGGCTTACCGACAGGCAATGCACGTGCAGGCGCTCCATGGCCTGCGGCCGCAGGCCCTCAGCCTCTACGAACAATGCCGTCAACTCCTGGCTGATGAACTGGGCGTAGCCCCAGATCCGGAAACGACTCACCTCTGGCAAAAGATCAAAGAGGGTACGCTCCAACCCGTGCCTGCCCGCCCCGCTCAGACGGGTGTACACCATTTCCCGGCACCGCTTACCCCCTTTATTGGCCGCCAGCAGGAGTTGAAGGAGATAATGACCACATTGGCGAACCCGGCTTGTCGGGTTCTGACCTTGTTGGGGCCGGGGGGTATGGGTAAAACGCGACTTTGTTTGCAGGTGGGGCAACAACTGGCCGGTAGTGGCCGTTATTACCGGGATGGGATCTATTTCATTGCTTTAGCCAATGTCACCAGCGAGCCGTTGTTGATCACCACCATCGCCCAGCGGTTGGGGCTACGGCTGGAAGAGCAGACCACACCCGGCCACCAATTACTGGCTTACCTGCGGGACAAGGAAATGCTTTTGGTTTGTGACAACTTTGAGCAAATTGTGACCGCGGCCGCGTTTGTGGCCGAAATTGTTACCACTGCCCCCCAGGTGCAAATCCTGCTCACCTCCCGTGAACCGCTCAACATCCGGGCAGAGTGGCGGCAACAGGTTCAGGGTTTAACGGTGAGTGGAGAACGGGCGGAAGCGGTGGAGCTATTCCAGCGTAGTGCCCGGCGCATGATGCCCAATTTCCAATTGCGGCCCAGTGATGGCGAGACGGTGCGGGCCTTGAGCCGGTTGGTGGATGGGATGCCCCTGGCGTTGGAGATCGCGGCCGCGTGGGTGCGGGTGATGGAGCCAGCGGCTATCTTGCGTGAAACCCAAAAAAGCCTCGATTTCCTGGCCTCACCTTTACAAGATATGCCCGAACGCCATCAGAGTGTACGCGCTGTCTTGACCCAATCCTGGCAGATGTTGGCCGCTCACTTGCAAGGGGTATTGGCGCGATTGGCTTTGTTCCCTGGTGACTTTGCCCTGGATGCCGTACTGATCATCCTGCCTGATGCCACAATGTTGGATATTGCCACGTTGTTGGATAAATCGCTTCTGCACCGATTGCCGCAAGGGCGATACGAAATGCATGAGCTGTTGCGGCAGTTTGCCCGCCAGCACCCTTCGCCCCAGACTATTGATTTTCAGCGGCGCTACAGCCTTTATTACCTGGGGCTGGTGGCCCAACAAGAGGGGGAACTCCGCGGCCGCGACCCCCAACCGGCGCTCAACCTCTTACAAGCTGAACTGGAACATGTGCGTCAGGCCTGGCATTGGTCGGTGGCGCAACAACAGGCAGATGCCCTCCATCTGGCTATCACCGGGTTGTCCCGTTTTTACCACCTGGTTGGCCTGTTTCACGAAGCCGAAGACCGCTTTCTCACAACATTGCCTGCTGTAGAAACCTGGCCGCCCTCCCCAGATATTACCGTATTGTTGAGCCAGCTACATGCCCAGACATCCCATTTTCTCGGCCAACTGGGGCAATACGAGGACGCCATCCAGCACGCGCAGGCAACCCGGCAACTGGCGACGTCTGGGGCACTGACTGAGTTGTTGGCCCAAAGCTATCGCCTGGAAGGGGAATGGCGTCGCCATCTCAGCCAGTTTGATGAAGCGAAAAAGGTTTTGACCCAGGCATTACAGTTTTATACGATGGCCGAGCCGCAGGGGGCGATGGCTCACATTCTCAACGAGATGGGTTTTGTTCACTTGACGCAGAGTCAGTACGCCGTGGCTTTGTATACCTTTGATCAGGCCCGACAGATTTATGAAGCCGTGGGTGATCAATCAGAAATTTCGACCACTTTAGGCAATATTGGTTATGTGTACCAACTCAAAGCGGATTATCCCCAGGCGCTGGCTCATTTACACCAGGCCATGAGTATGGCTGAGGCCATCGGTTACAAGCAGGAGATTGTGAAGCATTCGATTAGCCTGGGAAATGTGTATATGGAGCAGGGGAATATCGCGGCCGCGCGTGTTATTTACGAAAAAGCCTGGCAGTTAGCCCAGGGATTAGGCTATGTGCGGGGCATTATCAATAGCATGCTCCAACTCGGTAATGCCTATGCCAATCAGGGACAATTTCAAGAAGCGTTGCAATGGTTCCAAAAAGCGAAAACACAGGCCGAGGTCGCTGGCTTGCGTGACCTGATCGCCCTGATTCTGGGGCGGCAGGCGATTGTGCTGGGGCGGCGCGGTGATAATCAGGCCGCTATTACCCATTATGAGCAGGCGATTCAATTGTGCCGGGAAATCAATAATCAGGCGGAACTGGGGCGGAATTTGAGCAATTTGGGCAACATTTACCTGCGCCTGGGGGATCCGGAGCAAGCCCGCCAACAGTTTACGGCCGGTTTGGCGGTGCTCCAGACGACGGGCGCACGGCAACTCGTGGCTACGACCATACTGGCTCTGGGTAATGCGTATAAACGGCTGGGGCAGTATGATCAGGCATTGTCTTGTTATCAGCAGGCGCTCAGTCTCAGCCAGACGTTAGGCTTTCAGGCCCTCATCGCCAACAGTATCGGCTCTATTGGCTCTATTCATTTTGAGCAAGGCAATTTCGCGGCCGCACGCCTGGCTTTTGAGGAAGCCCGGCAATTAAACCTGGCCATGGGCAACAACTTGAACAGCACCCTCTGGTTACTCAACGTGGCTCAGGTGGATATGGCCCTGGCACGTCATGAAATTGCTTTACAGAATACCCAACAGGCCATCACCCAGTTCCGTGCTTTGATGAATGAGCGGTATACGGCTATGGGGCTGGTGCAACAAGCTCAAATTTTGTGGCGACAGGGAGAGTGGTTGGCCGCTCAGCACTCCTTGCGGGAAGCGTTACAAATCGGAGAACCCATTCGGGAAAAGCAGGTGCTTTTTGAAGGCAACCTGCTCCAATCTCATTTATGGGTGTCGCTGGGCGAACCAGAAACGGCCCAAAACCACCTTGTCGTGATGCTGGCGTCATTTATGAGTCAGGCGGAGCAAGCCCAAATTTATTATACGTTGTGGCAATTAACGGGTGACGAATCTTACCGGGAACAGGCGACACAGTTGTACCGGCTTTTATTACCCCAGACACCTAATTATCAATACCGGCAACATCTGGCGGCGTTGGTGGGGGAAAATAGAGACCTGAAACCATATGGGTAACAAAAAAGGTAAGGGTTCATTTATCCCGCCCGGTGGTCAAACTCGCCCGATTGCATACTCGGATTTCCCCCACCCCTAACCCCGCCCCCAGGGGCGGGGAACTTTTTAGGAGCCGTTTTTCGCGGGCATTCGCCCGCGAAAAACGGCTCAAATTGTTTTTTCGGCGTGGTTCAAAAGTCGGCAAACGGTGCTTAACAGTTTGTAGGGCGATTTGGTAAATCGCCCACGAGACGATTTACCAAATCGTCCTACAAATTTGTAAAGCTGACCTGAATCATGCCGTTTTTTCCCTTCTTGCCAGGAATCGTTAGGGTAGTGGGTTCATTGGGGTGAGTATGCAATCGCCCTGACTGAACGCTTATCAAAAAAGCGTGCCGTAGATTGACATAATCTAGGGCACGCTTTTTGTTGCCGACTGTGGCCCGGTTAAGACTTAATCGGCCATTACCAGAAACGATTCTACTGCGGCGCTTTCGTCCTCATCGGTTTCGTTTGTGTGTTCAAACTGGCTGTTATACAGTTCGGCGTAGAAGCCACCCCGCGCCAGCAGTTCCAGGTGGTTGCCCTGCTCCACAATATCCCCATCGCGCATGACCAGAATCAAATCGGCGTTGCGGATGGTGGAGAGGCGGTGGGCGATGATGAAGCTAGTGCGCCCCACCATGAGGCGATCCATCGCTTTTTGAATTAACACCTCGGTGCGGGTGTCTACCGAACTGGTGGCTTCGTCCAGGATGAGGATACGGGGATCGGCCAGGACGGCGCGGGCGATGGTGAGCAACTGCATCTGCCCCTGGGAGATGTTGGTCGTCTCTTCGTTGATGACCATGTTGTAGCCATCGGCCAGGGTATGGACGAAATGGTCTACGTGGGCGGCTTGCGCGGCCGCGATCACCTCTTCATCCGTCGCATCAGGCCGTCCATAGCGGATATTCTCCATGATGGTGTCGTTGTACAGCCAGGTGTCCTGCAACACCATACCAAACCGCCGCCGCAAATCCTGCCGCGTAAACGCCCGGATGTCGTGCCCATCCACCAGAATTGCCCCCTCGTTGACATCGTAGAAGCGCATCAACAATTTGACGATGGTGGTTTTGCCCGCCCCCGTCGGCCCGACGATGGCGACTTTCTGCCCTGGTCTGGCTTCGGCGGAGAGGTTGTAGATGACCGGTTTGTCGGCCTCGTAGCCGAAGCGGACGTTGCGGAACTCCACATGGCCCCGTACTGTCTCCACCTGCACCGGGTTTTCCGTTTCTTTGACCTCTTCTGGCTCTTCCAGGAACTCAAAGACCCGTTCCGCGGCCGCGGCCGTCTGTTGCAACACATTCGAGATATTCGCCAACTGCATCAGCGGCATATTAAACGAGCGCACATACTGGATAAACGCCTGAATATCCCCTACCGTAATCGCCTTCTGCACCGTCAGATAACCGCCCACCACGACCACCGCCACATACCCCAGGTTGCCGATAAAGTTCATAATCGGCATCATCAACCCCGACAAAAACTGGGATTTCCAGGCTACGTTGTACAGCGTGGCGTTATACGTCTCGAACTGGGCGATACTGCGCTCTTCCCCATTAAACGCCTTCATCACCCGGTGGCCGCCAAACATCTCTTCCACATGGCCGTTCACATGCCCCAGGTAATCCTGCTGTTCCTTAAAGTAGACCTGCGACCGGCTCACAATAAAACCCACCAGCCCCAATGTCAACGGAATCACAATCAAAGACACCAACGTCATCGCCCAACTAATCGAGAGCATCATGATCAGCACCCCCACCACTGTAATGAGCGAGGTGATAATCTGCGTCAGGCTCTGGCTGAGGGTCTGGTTGATGGTGTCCACATCATTGGTGATGCGGGACAGCACTTCGCCGTGGGTGGTTTTGTCGTAATAACTCAGCGGCAGGCGGTTGATTTTGGCCGCAATCTCCTGGCGAAAGCGGTACGAAATATCCGTCGAGACATCGGCCATGATCCAGCCCATGATGTAAGCAAACACCGACGACAGCACGTACAGCACCAGCATAATCAGCAAAATCTGACCGATATAGTCGAAGTCAATCGTGCCCGTCCCGGCAATTTCCGCCATCACCCCTTCAAACAGGCGGGTGGTGGCGTTGCCTAACACCTTTGGCCCTACAATATTGAACACCGTGGATGCGACCGCAAAAATAAAAACAATGATAATTTTGCTCTTATAGGCATTCAGATATTGGGTCAGCTTGGCCATCGTTGCTCTGAAGTTGCGTGCCCGATCCCCTTTCCGCATGGCCGCCATCGGCCCCCCTTCACCCCCGCGTCGTTGCTGTTGCATAAACATCATGATAGTTCCTCCATGCTGAGCTGGGACAACGCAATTTCTTGATACGTTTCACAACTGACCATAAGCTCTTCGTGCGTCCCCTGACCCACCATCCGCCCCTCATCCAGCACGATAATTTGCTCCGCCTGCTTAACAGTAGAAACCCGTTGTGTCACTACCAAAAGCGTACTGTCTTCAATGTTTTCGTGTAGGGCGCGGCGCAAAGCGGCATCGGTCTTAAAGTCCAACGCGGAGAAGGTGTCGTCAAAAATGTAGATGGGCGCCTGTTTGACCAGGGCGCGAGCGATGGAAAGCCGTTGCCGCTGACCCCCGGATACGTTGGTGCCCCCCTGAGCAATTTCGGTCATCAGCCCATCCGCTTTGCTGTTGACAAACTCGGATGCCTGGGCGATAGCCACCGCTTTTTGGATGACTTCGTTGCTGGCGTTGTCATCGGCGTAGCGCAGATTGCTGGCGATAGTGCCGGAGAACAGGGTTCCCTTTTGCGGCACATAACCGATTTTGTCGCGCAGGTCGTGTTGGGTGACCTCCCGAATGTCTATGCCATCGAGCAAAATCGCGCCGTCGGTTACATCATAAAAGCGGGGGATGAGGTTGACGACGGTGGATTTGCCGGAGCCAGTGGAGCCGATGAAGGCGGTTGTTTCACCGGGTTGGGCTACAAAACTAATGTTGTGTAGGACATCGGTGTCCGCGCCAGGGTAGCGGAAGGAGACGTTGCGGAATTCAACGCGGCCGCGAAACGCCCCATTCAACTGCTTCGGTTTAACCGGGTCCTGAATCACCGGCTCCGTCTCCAACACATCGGCAATACGTTCCGCCGACACCGAAGCACGGGGCAGGATGATGAACAACATGGACAACATCAGGAAGGAGAAGACGATTTGCATGGCGTATTGCAGGAAAGCCATCATATCCCCTACCTGCATGTTCGCTTCCGCCACCTGATGGGCCCCCACCCACAGGATCACCACCGAAAGCACGTTCAAGATGAACATCATCATCGGCATCATAATGACCATGACACGGGCGATGAACAGGGTGTTGGCGGTCAGGTCTTCGTTGGCTTTGTCGAACCGTTTTTCTTCAAACGGTTGCATGTTGAAGGCCCGAATGACCATCATACCGGAGAGGTTCTCGCGGGCGACCAGGTTCAGCTTGTCAATGAGGGTCTGCACGACGCGGAATTTGGGCATAGCGATAGACACAATGGTGATGATGAGCGTGACCAGGACGACCACCGCCACAGCAATCGTCCACCACATAGACGACCCTTTCCCGGCGGCGCGAATGATCCCACCCACCCCCATGATCGGGGCGTAGAAGACTAGGCGCACCATAAACATCGTCACCATTTGCAATTGGGTAATGTCGTTGGTGGAGCGGGTGATGAGAGAGGCGGTGGGGAATTTGTCAAACTCGGCACTGGAGAAGCTCTCCACCTTGCGGAAGATGTCGCTCCGCAGGTCGCGCCCCACTCCGGCGGCAATTTTGGCGGAGAGGTAGCCCACCGTGATGGTACAGACGGCGGAGAGCAGGGTGATGCCCAACATGATCAGGCCGGTACGGATGATGTATTGGTTTTGCAGTTTGCCCACGTCCATGCCCAACGCCTCGTACTCAGCCTTGACCTGTACGATGGCCGACTGGCCGATCATTTTGTCCCCCAGCGCGGCAAACCGTTCGTTCATGGTGTCAGACAGGTCGGCGCGTTGGGCAGAGGGCATACGGCCCAGCAAGGCGAATAAGTCTGCGCCAGGGGGGAGTTGGGAGAGGTTGAATGGGCTGTCGCCGTTGCTAAACTGCGCGGCCGCGTCCGGGTTCTCCATCATCTGCGTCAACGCCCCCACCACGAGCAGAGCCTTGGCCAGCGGGTCAGTCAGGGCGTCCACCTCGTCCTGGCTGAGGTCGTTACGGACGTAAATGGCCTCGTCTTCCAGGAGCGGGTAGGTGGCGACGTAATCGTCGGCTTCCAGGGTGTTGGGTTCGATGAGGGAGTAGGCAGATTGGATTGCGGCCGCGTCGTCCTCATCCACAAACAACAAAACGTGTTCCAGGGTGCTCTGGCGCAGTGCCATAGGCACGGGGCTGTCTACGCCACTCTGCTGAATGCCCGTGTTGACAATCTGCGAGAGATAATCGGGCAGAGCCAGGTCAAAATTGGCCTGGATGAACAACAGAATGACGGAAACCACAAACATAAACATGTAAGGGTTTAAGTACTTTCTTATCCGAAACATAGTACAGGGTCTCCTTTTCAGGGGGAGATTAAGATGGAAAATTTCATCGTGAACGTTCAGTCGGGTTACATCAACGGATTAAAAAACAACGGCGTGGTTCAAAAGCAGGCAACCGGTGCTTAACACTTTGTAGGGCGATTTGGTAAATCGCCCACGAGACGATTTACCAAATCGTCCTACAAATTTGTAAAGCTGACCTGAACCATGCCAAAACAACCGATTTTCCAGAGATCGTCTTTAATCCGTTTCTGGCTCTTTCGGAATTCGTGGGGTGTGGCTACATGGTGGGGCTGGCCTTGTGCCTGCCCCGCCGAGGGCAACCACAAAGACTGCCCCTACAGATGGTGTCAACCCCCTGAAATCCCCAAGACCCCGTTTTTTTCGGCATGGTTCAAAAGTCGGCAAACGGTGCTTAACACTTTGTAGGGCGATTTGGTAAATCGCCCACGAGACGATTTACCAAATCGTCCTACAAATTTGTAAAGTTGACCTGAACCATGCCTTTTTTCTAAATCCGTGCAACTATTCAGGTATCAGAATTTTTCCCCACACCCGGCGTAGAATGAGAAGGTGGAATTGCTGACCCTCACCCCCAACCCCTCTCCCGTAGCGGGAGAGGGGAGTTAGTTCCCTCTCCCTGGGGAGAGGGTTAGGGTGAGGGGCTGTATAGATACAAATCCGTTGATGTAACCAAAACGGCCTAAAATCGTCTCTGAACTGAACGGTTACATTTCATCTTGTAGGAGATGAACCGATGGGATTAACGTGGGTTTAGACTTGCTCGCGCAGAGTGGTCACGTGTACTCCAACTTTGTGCAACAGTTGGGATAAGGTGGCCTGCTCTTCTGCTGTCAGTACCGTAAAACAGTTGTTAATCGTTGCCAGATGTTCGCGGGCATGATGGGTAACGAGGGTACGCCCTTTTTCCGTCAGCCTGATGTTAAAACGGCGTCGATCCTGTGGGTCCAGTTCCCGCTCTACCAACTCTTCCGCTTCTAAATTACGAATGTGGGAACTCATGTTATTACGGCTGACCCCCTGCCGCTGGCTGATTTCTGAGGGGTTCAGATCTGCCCGTTCGCCCATTTGCTCGGCAAAAAACAGGTGCATGAGCACCCGGTATTGCGCCGAGGACAGCCCGGCATCCTCCAAACTTTGTTCGCCAACATGATAAATGAGGCGGGCGGTAAAACCCATTTCATCCATGAGGCGCACCGATTTGGGGTCAATTTCAGGGTTTAGGGATTGTACAAATTGAACCCATTTTTCTCGTTTTTGCGGGTCAAGTAACCAGGTCATAACCACCTTTTATTGGATGATAAAAGTAACGGGCGGAATTGTACACTATGGAACTATTCTGTCAATGATATTTTAGGGTGGTCAACAATTTTCAATTCAACAACACCAAAAAGGTAGAACAGCCTTTTAGGCTGTTCACCCTGTACAGCTTATGGTATCCCCCACCCCTAACCCCGCCCCCAGGGGCGGGGAACTTTTCTCGGTGCGGTTTTTCGGGGTCTTCGCCCCGAAAAACCGCATGGTTGAATTTTGCCTTTCCTTTTGTCGTTTAAAAAAACAGTCGGGTAATATGGTATCCTCCACCCCTAACCCCGCCCCCAGGGGCGGGGAACTTTTCTCCTGTGCCTGGTGTTTTCCCCTTTCTGCTGGGAAGCACAGGGGGAGGGGCGAATCAACTCATTACCCGATTAGGCTCTTTCGGAATTCGTGGGGTGCGGCTAGATGCAGGGGCTGGCCTTGTGCCTGCCCCGCCGAGGGCAACCACAAGGGTTGCCCCTACAGATGGTGTCAACTCCCTGAAATCCCAAAGACCCCCCGATTAATCATTTAATCAATAAACCGCGCCGGTGGGTTTCTCCCCTTTCCTCTGGGATCGCCGGGGGAGGGGTCTTCAGCCCCAACTGACCCAAGCTGTTGCCGCTAACAAAATGTCACTTTATGACCGTGGTAAGTATATGACAAACTTCACCCGCCTTATGTGCTAATTGACCTTCTACCCTATTCACTGGAGGAGTATCCTGTTACAGTCGGGTATATTGGCTGATGCTCGGCCAACCCCACCATTTAACCGTACCCCGTGAATTCCCAAGAACTAAAAAGATGTACCCCGTGGTGATCAGGCAGTATCAGTAGTCGTACAAGTTCCCGATGAGGAATAGGACCATGAAACAAATACTTCTCCTTCATTTACATCCAGTTGAAAAAACCGAAACCATTCACTTTTTAGGCCAAACCGTGCAAATAAACCATCGGTCTTGCCAGGGCGATTGGGAGCAAGCTCAGACTCTCATTGCCCAATACGATGGGCAGGTAGCCGCTATTGGCCTGGAAGGCTTACCCATTAACCTACAATTGGGGTCGGTGCGTCGCCCGCATACTCTGGGAATGAAATTGTCACAGGTAGCCGAAAACACACCCATTGTAGATGGCAGTGGTATTCGTGCCGGGCTAGAACGGTGGGCTGTGATCCTGGCTGATCGGGCACAGCCAGGTATTTTTAGCCAGAAACGGGCGTTGCTGGTGCCTGGGCTGAACCATACTGGCCTGGCGCAAGCTTTGGAAAAACGGGGTTGCACGTTACGTTATGCGGATCCCTTTGTTTATTTCAACCTGCCCCATTTCCCGGGTATCGGCACCCGTCAGACGTTGGAGCAGGCGGCTTCTCCGACGTTAGAACAATTGAAAGAAGCTGATTTTGGTCGCTTGTATCCGCTTCCACAACCGGCTCAGCGCAGTGAAGCGCTTTTTGTCTGGGCTGATTTGATCGTGGGAGATATACAGACTATTCGGGCCTTTGCCCCGCCCCAATTGAAGGGCAAGACGGTGGTGGTAGAAGCGGCCGATGCCGCTGATCTGGCGGATCTGCGTCAGCGGGGGGCTTCGATTCTTGTCACCTTGATGCCTTCGCTGGATGCGACCAATAATGAGCTGGGGCAGTGGTCGGCGGCGACTCTGGAAGCCATTCTCGTGGCTCTGCGTGCTAACCCTGATAGTCCGCTCAGCGAAGATACGTATCTGGATTTGATGGCGGATTTAGATTGGCAACCGGCCATTTGTTATCTACAACCTGACGAGGAAGGCATTAACCGCTTTGCCTTTGTTATCCATCCGCTCAACGTCAAATTTATCTATAAAAACCCGTCGTTTTGGTGGGCCAAATACCTGCCGGAAAGTTTGATTGAAGCGGCCGCGGCCTATCTGCCTCCGCTCTACCTTTCCAAAATTACCGGGGGTCAATCTCCTACCACCGGTCAGCGTATCGAGGGGTATCTCTTCAGCCTGGGAGCCACCCCGCACCAGATGATGACTCATGGAGAACGGTTCACGTATACCCGGCTCAATCAGACCGCCCGCCTGGCAGAACGTAAAGGGGCACGCATTATGGGACTGGGGGCGTTTACCAGTGTGGTTGGTGATGCCGGTATTACCGTGGCTCACGAAGCCGATATCGCCATTACCAGTGGTAATAGCCTGACAGTCGCCGCTACCTTAGAAGCCGCCAAACAGGCCGTGGTGAAAATGGGAGCCAAAGATCTGACCAAAGGCAAAGTGATGATTGTGGGGGCAACCGGCTCAATTGGAGCCGTCTGTTCTCGTTTGTTAGCCCAGGCAATTAATGATGTGGTTTTGGTTTCGATTGAGCCGGAACGCCTGATTGAGCTAAAACGCACCATCCAGGCGGAAACGCCAGGGGCACAGGTTATGATTGCCACGCGGCCCGATGATTATCTGACCGAGTGTGATTTGATTGTGACAGCGACATCGGCTTTTGGGCAACGGGTGGTGGATATTACTCGTTGTAAACCGGGAGCGGTGATTTGTGATGTGGCGCGGCCGCCCGACATCAGCGCGGCCGAAGCGGCTCTACGCCCCGATGTTTTGGTAATCGAAAGTGGTGAAGTGTTGATTCCGGGAGATATTGATTTTGGTTACGACATTGGCCTGCCCCCCAAAACGTCTTATGCCTGCCTGGCCGAGACGGCCTTACTGGCGATGGAGGGGCGCTTTGAGGATTACACCCTGGGGCGGAATATTACCATGGAACGGGTCAAGGAGATTTATCACTTGTTCAAGAAGCATCAGTTCCAGATTGCCGGGTTACGTTCCTTTGGGCAATATGTCACCGATGATTTGGTCGCTGAGAAGCGTGTGATAGCAGATAAGTTGCGTCAGGATGCGGAGTTATTTACGCGCACCCGGGTAGAGGCCGCGGCCGCGTTAGCCAAAATCCCGGTGATGGCCAAAGGGGTAAAAGCAAGCAAACGACCCTCTTTCCTCAAAATAGCTTCCCTGGTTACTGCCGGTTTAGGGTTAGTGGGCTGGTTCTGGAGCCGACGGCAACACCGGCTGGCTTAAGGCAGATTAGACTTCCTATGTATTTATAGGTCTTTCCGTTACACTTGCTCCTATGAGTTCTGATTTTTATGCCCTATTGTCTTACCTGCTGGAGCAGATGGCCTGCACTCCCCACTACATTCCCCCTATGCCTGTGCAAGAGTGGCCTGCTGGCTCCCCAGAACGACAGGTGCTGGAAAAGCTTCAGGCCGCTCTGTTAGCCAGGGAACAGCAGGAACAGAAGAGATTGGCCCAGGCAGAACAACAATTTCAGGCCAGAGTCGAAGCCCGCTTGCGCGAACAGGCTACTTTGCTGAATATTTCTCAAACGATGGCTTCGGCTCTGGAGCTTAAACCCGGTTTAATTCTTGACCAGCTTCGGGTCATTATTGAGTACACCCATGCCGCCCTGTTTACTCTGGAAGAGTGGACGCTGGTTGCCCTGGCGGTACGAGGGCCACAACACCTGGAAGAAACTATGCCTTTTCGCATCCGGCTGGATGGTCCGGAAATGCTGGCCGCGCTTTTGAATGGACACCGCCCCCAACGGATTGCCGATGTCGCGAATAACGAACTGATGGGTCAATTTTTGCCTGCCCTTTTGTATGAACAGGCGGCGGCCTTGTTGGCCGGGGTGCATGCATTGATGTGGGTTCCTCTGGCCGTAAAAGGGCAGATCATTGGAGGCATGGTGGTAGCCCATATCCAGCCGGATTATTTTACGTCCCATCATGGTGATCTGGCGCTGACAATGGCTAATCAGGCGGCTATCACACTGATTAATGCCCGTCTTTATGAGCAGGCGCAAACGGTTGCCGTATTAGAAGAACGGCAACGGTTGGCCCAAAACTTGCACGATGCGGTGAATCAATCTCTTTTTTCGGCTGGTCTGATTGCGGAAGTTTTGCCCCGCCTGTGGGAACGAGACCCGGAATCTGGACGTCGTTCGTTGCAAGACCTGCGCCAGTTAACCCGTGGGGCGTTGGCGGAGATGCGTGGCCTGCTGGGAGAACTGCAACCATTGATTTTGACGGACACAGAATTGGGCGACCTGTTGCGTCAGTTGGGGAGTGCCCTCACCGGGCGCACCAATGTGCCGGTGTCGGTGATGGTTGAGGGGCAGGGTGTTCTGCCTGCTGATGTGCAGGTTACTTTTTACCGTCTGTGTCAGGAAGGGTTGAATAACATTGCCAAACATGCGAGGGCCAATCAGGTTACGATTCGTTTGCAATATCTATCTGAGGGTGTCGCTATCCACATTCATGATAATGGTCGGGGTTTTGATCGGGAGCACATACCGCCGGGGCATTATGGTCTGAGTATTATGTTTCAGCGAGCGAAAGCGATTGGGGCGAATCTCACAGTTTCCAGCCAGCCAGGTGAGGGCACGGAAATTGTTATTGTGTGGACGGGAATGCCAAAACAGGGAAGCTTATGACTTTATCTACACCGATTCGAGTGATGTTGGTAGATGATCATACGATGGTGCGGCGGGGGTTAGCGACCTTTTTGCAGGTTTTTGACGATCTGGAGTTGGTAGGGGAGGCGGATGATGGCGCGGCCGCGATCCAACTCTGTGCTCAGGTTCAACCTGATGTTGTGCTGATGGATATGGTGATGCCTGAAATGGATGGGGTAGTAGCTACCCAGGCCATTCGTCAGCAGTTTCCCCTGGTTCAGGTGATTGCCCTGACCAGTTTCAAAGAACGAGAACTGGTACACCGGGCCATACAGGCAGGAGCCATTGGTTATTTACTCAAAGACATATCCGCTGAACAACTGGTTCAGGCCATTCGGGCCGCTCATGCGGGCCGTACCACCCTCGCCCAAGAAGCGACCCAGGCGTTGATCCATTCTACGACCCAACCCCCGGCCCTCGGCCATGACCTGACAGAACGGGAACGGGATGTATTGACGTGGATGGTATCGGGATTAAATAACACCGAAATCGCGGAAAAGTTGTTTGTTAGCCCCTCAACGATCAAAACCCATGTCAGCCATGTCCTGTCTAAACTTGGTGTTACCAGCCGCACCGAAGCGGCCGCGTTGGCCGTTCGCCACGGCCTCATCGCCTGATCCCCTCTCCTTTGTCCCTTTCATCCCCATTATCCCCCAGTTGGGGGATACCCATACCCCCTACTCAGCCGATGAAAGCCAATTGGATTGATTGTATCATTTAAAAATGATACGAGTATTTCTAGCCGACAGCCAACCGCAAGTTCGTTCAGCCCTACGACTTTTGTTACAAGACTTAAATATGTTGGTTGTGGGTGAAACGGCCGATTGGTTCAGCGCTTTGGCCCAAGCCCCTGATACGTATCCCCACATGTTGTTAATTGGTTGGGATTTGATCACTCTTGTGCCTGGGGCAACATTGGCCCAACTGCGCTGGGCTTGTATCAACCCGGTGATCATTGTCCTTATCAGTCATATGGAATCCCGGCAACAGGCGGCTCTTTCGGTTGGTGCAGATGCTTTTATCAGCCGAGGTGAGATGCCTGATAGGGTGGCGGAACATCTCCGGGCCGCGGCCGCGTGCGTGCGTGCCTGATCCCCCTAAATGACTGGCCTGTAGGTTGGACATCCCGTTGTTTTCCTTAAACGATGATTCCACGGTGATTGCGCCTGCGCAAAAGAGAGTTTTGAGATGAATGCTACACTTTACCTTGTCCTGGGCGGTTCCATTGGTTTACTGGTGACTCTTTTGCTACGAATGAGAGAGCCGCTAGATGTTTTGCTCAATATTGGCTTAGGAATTATAGGAGCCTTTCTCGCTGGTTGGATCTTTACGCCCCTGTTTGGCATCAAAACGGTTGATCCCAGCTATTTTAATGTAACTGCCTTACTGGTATCCCTCGCCGGGACAATGATTTTGCTGATTGTGGTCAACTTCCTGCGCTGGGGAAGCGGTCAGCGACTGAACGCTTAACCTGTTGGCTCTTTGGAAATTCAGGGGGTTGACACCAACTGTAGAGGCTGGCCTTGTGCCTGCCCAGTGTGGTGTGGGTCAACCACAAGGGTTGCCCGTACCCCCGCAAAATCCCCAAGACCCCACATTTTGTAAAGCTGACCTGAACCATACCGTCCGGTGGTTTGACTACCGGGTGGGGCAACTGAATGTTTACATCCTCAGTAAGGGATGGGAAAAATGACAGAGACAAAAATAACATTTCACAACAAGACTGAAATAAAAACACAGGCCCAGATATATACAGGTTGGACGCTTATCAGTACCTGTGTGGCTGGCCCTGGGGAAACGTGTGTTTTGCCCACTCAGTCACTCCGATATGACATCTTTCTCAAGAACGGTATTACTGGTTGGGAACTGGCACGCAAACTGGATAGTGACGACAAAACCGTTACGCTAAGACAACAGGGTGGACGGTATGTTATCACCGGGGCCTAAATGAGGCCCTTATTTAGCCAGGTGTTGGAGGAAAATATGATTCTGAAATTTGACCAATGGCTTATTGACCAACAAAATCGCGAAGATGTGATTGGCATTTTCGCCCGTGTTCCGGCCATGCAAGATGTTCTGCAAAAGCCCTCCAGGCGCAAGTTAGACGAACACAAAAACTGGGCAGATGTCGTCATTAGCATTGCACTCCCCGGTCATATTGACGCTTTCAATGCGGCCTGGCAGGAATTTCTCCTGGCAAAACAAGCCGCCCAAGAGAGTTAAGAGAGTAGGATAAGGGCTGGCTTTGTGCCTGCCCGATCAAAGGTGCATCCCTTCATTTTTGTCGGGTCATAGAGGAGACAGGTGTGTGAGCGAGAATCAAAAGAAGGGTTCGAAGAAAAAACCCCTGAAAACACAGAAGGAAAAGAAACAGGCCAAAAAAGAGAAGAAGGATAACAAGAAAAACAAGTTCGTCTTTGATGAATAACCTGGCTGACCCAGGCTGAAGGGTTCATCATCTTTGCTGATTTTGAGGTCTCTCTAAAGGGCAAAGATCATGGGGATGTTATCCAGAGAAAATGGCCCTGATGTATTATGGCAACAACAAAAAGAGGGTTCTTTAGGAGTTCATGAGGAGCATTATGTTAGGACTGACGTGATTACTCGAGCCGGTCTCCTGACCGTGCTTGGTGTGGCTTGGTGGGGACACCAGTCACAGCGCGTAAGTTCTGATAGTTAGAGATGGTCTTGTGCCTGCCCGTCAAG
This sequence comes from Chloroflexota bacterium, assembly GCA_018004935.1. Lineage (GTDB taxonomy): Bacteria > Chloroflexota > Anaerolineae > Promineifilales > Promineifilaceae > Trichofilum. The sequence goes on from JAGNBF010000032.1 coordinate 40,731, forward strand.
GGCAATTACGAGGGTTTGTCTCTACAGATAATGTCAACTCTGTGAAATCTTGAAGACGCCAAAAGAGATCGTCTGCTCTATTTTGCTTGTGTAAGCCCATATTTCTGTCAACGTTTATTCTTTCTAGACAGGTGGAGCCATTCAGGCGACGCTTCTAGAAATAAGTTATGGAGATTCGTGTAAGATGTCGAAAAAATTGTATGTAGGAAACCTGTCGTTTGATACGACTGAAGCCTCTGTCCGGGGCATGTTTGCCGAGTTTGGTGCGCTTGAATCTGTGGCCATGATTACAGATCGGGATTCTGGTAATTTCCGTGGATTCTGTTTTGTTGAATTGGAACCATCTGCCGCCAATGCGGCTATTAATGCACTAAATGGTAAAGAGGTTAGCGGCCGCAGTCTAACCGTCAATGAAGCTAAACCCCGCGTGGAACGGTCCGGCGGCAATCGTTATAACTAGTTCCCCTAACCCTTAACCCTGTCCCCCGGGACGGGGAACCTTTTATCGGCCGTTTTTCGCGGGCGTCCGCCCGTGAAAAACGGCCGTATTGATTTTTTGGTTCTTTCGGAATTCGCGGGGGGGGCTACATGTAGGGGCTGGCCTTGTGCCTGCCCCGCCGAGGGCAACCGCAAGGGTTGCCCCTACAGATGGTGTCAACCCCTTGAAATCCCGAAGACCCGATTTTTCTCTCTTTCCAGGGGGAATTGTTTGGGGGATGGGTTCCTTGAAGTAATATTTTTGCGGGGTTTACAGTGGCACTCCCGTACAGGTCAATCCCCCCCATAATCGCCATGAATGTCCCTGCTCCCAGGCCTGCCGTTGGGCCAGAGCGAGAGCCAGGGCTACAGGTTTGCCCTGGGCTAACGCGGCATAGAAGTTGCGCATGAGCCAGGGCATTTCTTTATCTGGCACGGGCCAAAGACTCCCGACCACCGTTTGTGCTCCGGCCGCCAGACAAGTGGTTGCCAGACTGATATGCTCATCCCCTTCGTATAATTTACTTTTACTGCCGCTACAGGCTGATAGTGTCACTAATTGAGGTAACGGGGCACATTGCCATAATTCGTCCAGCCATACATCTCGATCATAGAAGGAGATACCACTGAGACGCCCGGTGATGGGTTCATGAAAGGCATGGCTGGCCACATGCCAGAAGGAAAAACGGGCGAATCCTTGATCTTGTCCCAGCATCAGGAAGTTGTCCCAGGTGGCCGCCTCTTCGGTTAAGGCGACGCTCTCGGCACTCAGATGCGGCCGCACCACGGCTACTTCTTGTGTTACTTCTGGCAAAGGGGTGCGGTGGTCAGGGAAGGTGGAGAGGGCCAGGAGCAGGCCAGAGGCCAGCGGTGAGGTGTGGGTTTGCGGCCGCGACCAGAGCGACATCAGGTTAGAGAGAGACAGGGTAAGGGTAGGGATACACAGCGCCACCAGCGGTTTATCATCTAATTGTAGAGCCGCCCAGGGTATATCATGCAACTGCCGATGGGGCGCAATGATCAACATCGTTCTGGGAGTCAATAGCGGGACGACCAATTCTGGGATAAGAAACTGCCCTAAAATACGCAGAGGCGAGGTAGCTTCCGTCTCGGTCGCCTGCCACCCATCGTACACCATGTCTTTAATCGCCAGGTTATCCCTGTCTGTACGTTTTTTGGCCCAGGTATGACTCCCCGTAGGCGTGATGACAACCCCCTGAATTTGTTCTTCGGTCAGATAATAATCCAGCGCGATCCAATCTGTTCCTAAAACTTCGTTGGCCTTCTGGCGGAATGCGTTCTGATCAAAGGATTTATCCAGCGGTACACCCGGATCTCCTTGTTGCTCGCGTTGCCAGCGACTGCGCGAGGTTTCATACGCCTTAATCTGTTCTTTTAACTGTTTTTTCAGGGGAGTATTTTGCCAGCGGCGATTGGCTTCCGGTTTCATGCGTAGTTGTTCTTGAAGCCAGCGTATCTCATATAAGGCAGTTTGTAATGCGGTGGATGGCGTGGTTGTTGATTGGGCCGAGCGGTTTTGGATTTGCCGATTGTTCAGGCGGGCTTTGTTTTCTTCAATGAAAGCCAATACATCCTGGCTGGTGCCCACACGAACAGCCAGATGGATGGCTTGATCCAATGTCGCGGCTGGCTGTAGGTTAAAACTACTCATCAATTCTGGTTGCCAAAACCCCTGGCGTAGTTGACGTAAGGCCTCCCGAACCTGATGATAATGCTTTAAGGCCATATGATTGTTGCCCCGAGTCTGAGCAAGAAGGGCCAGACCCGCGGCCGCTTGCCAGGCAATGTCGGGCATGATCTCCTGGCTCCAGTTCAAAACCTGCTCCCAGGTCAGACGAGCTTGATGCGTATTTCCAGTTTGTTGAAAGTAAGACCCCCAATGAATCTGGCAGATCTTCTTTTCTATCGCCATACCCATTGCCTGAAAACTGGCGGTTGCCTCGGTCAGGTAAGAGAAAGCCTCAGCCGGTTTTCCCAGGGAAAGGTACATTTCCCCCAATGCGCGTTGCATAAGGGCGGTACTGTTCGGGTCATTTTGCTGTTGTGCGACTTGCACTCCCTCTTCTAAAGCGGCCAGAACGTCAGCCATTTGCTTCTGATGGATGTACGTATTCGCCCGACGATAATACACATAGGGCCAAATTGTAAGATGATTGGCCTGCCGCGCATGCTCTCCTGCCTGGTCTAAATAGTGATGAGCCATATTCGCCTGCCCCAGGGAGAGCCAGGTGCGGGCCAGCCGTAGTTCACATTCGGCCAAACGGCTGGTTGCGTCTAATCCTTTGAATTGATCGTGGCTTTTTTCCAGATAACGCAAAGCTAACTGATAACGCCCTGACTGAATGTAGGCATCGCCCAGATGCATCAGCACAATAGCATAAATCATGGGATGTCTGGCTTGTTCGGCGAGTTGGACAGCCAACTGCAAATACACCAATGCCCTTTCTGGGTTGCCGCGCTGGGCCAGGTACCAACCCATATCCAACAAGATGGAGATCCGCAGGCTGGTTGTCTCATAGACGGTTGCCTGATGGAGGGCCTTTTGGAGCAATTCTTCAGCCTGGCGCAAATTGCCGGTATTGGTGTAGACCTGAGCCAAACCGTCCTGAGCCTGAGCGACCCACACAGGCATATCCAGGGTGGTAAATGTCTGCATGGCTTCTGTAAAGGTGTCTATGGCCGCCAGATAATTCCCTTGATTAATCCATTGCAAATACCCGCGTTGTAGGCCAGCTTTCGCTTTTTCGCCCGGCCAGTCTGTTGCCAGAGCCGTGGCTTCGTCCAGGTAAGTGATGGCCGCATCAATCTGTTTGTTGCGGCGGCTGATAATGGCTTTGATCAGCAGACAACGCCCCAGGTTGTAGTTATCTTGATGGATGCGAAAAGCCAATTCACACGCGGCAATATTGTTCTGGGCTGTAGCCAAATCCCCCTGTATTAGTTGGAAAGTCGCCAGGGCGAGGCGGCAGGGGAAAACAAAGGGAGCCAGGGTTTCTCCCGCGTTTTCCAGGTCTATCAGGGCCTTTTGCAGATGGGAGAGGCTTTGGGGCAGGTTGGAGCTAAACCAGGGGATGGAATTTTCTTGCCAGAGGCAAGCGGCGACCCAGCCGGGTTCATTGAGTTCGGTGAAGAGGCGACGGGCATGGGTCAGGATGGATAATGCCTGTTGGGGGCGGGCAAATTCATTTGTCAGGCGACCCAGATGCCAGGCGGCCAATGCTTGTTGAAAGAGGGAGGATGTATGGTTCGCGGCCGCGGCCGCGACAGCCATAATCGCCCAGCCTCGCCGGGGTTGGCCGCGACCGGCGGTCTCTGCCAGGGAGATCAGGTCATGGAGGGTTGATTCATTCAGTGTAGCCAGATGGGCTGTGACATGGGGCAGATTAGATTCTGCCAGACGGCGGTGAGTGAGGTCATCAGCCAGGATGAGAAGGGCATTGCTAGGCATGGGCGAGTATAAAATTATTGGCTCTTGGGGAATTCAGGGGGTTGACACCAGATGTATGGGCTGGCCTTGACCTGCCCGCGTGGGGCAATCACAAGGGTTGCCCGTCCCCCACGAAATCCCGAAGACTCAAATTGTCCAGAATACAACGGCGATTGTGGGTGAGGATTATAGGTCAATGTAGGGTCAATACAAGGGGAATAATTATCAATTTAGTTTGATCGTCTGGGAACTTATTCCTAGACTGATAGGAAAAACATATTAAAACCGGCTTACCAGACGGTTTTAACCCATTGTAACGGTTTTAATCAGTGGGAAAATGCTTAAAATGGTCAAATTGGAAATTGCTGGAATATCGCCTCTTATCTTGACAAATCAAAAAAAGGCAAGATAATTTTTATTGAATGAATCGTTTCATGTCACTCACTTCCTTTTAAAATTTTCCCATTCGCCTTTTTTTTAGCCCCAAGTGAAACGTTTCACTGAGGGCAAGGCGCAAGATTCTGGTGTTGTGGCCCGTATCCCACCGAACCACATAACCCGTCAACCGCTATGAACCCAAAATTTGCCAATGCCTACGGTCATTTCTCCACCAATGGCCGAGAGTACGTCATTACCACCCCCCTTACCCCCCGACCCTGGGGCAACATCATCAGCAACGGGGATTATGGCCTGATGGTCTCCCAGACCGGCTCCGGCTATAGCTGGCGCGGCAACGCCGGGCAAAACCGCCTCACCCGCTCCTTTCAAGATTTAGTCAAAGACAACTGGGGCAAATATTTCTACATCCGCGACCTGAAACGGAATCTGTACTGGTCGGCTACCTACAAGCCGGTCATGCACCCCTACCAATCTTTTTCCGTTGTTCATGGCCTCGGTTACTCCGTTTTTCACCAGGAAATCGCCGAGATCGCCAGCGAATTGACCCTTTTTGTAGCCCCCCAGGACCCGGTCGAAATCTTCCAACTGAAATTGACCAATCACAGTGACGAGACGCGGGAACTGGATGTTACTTCTTACGCGGAATGGCTACTGGGGTTCGCGCCGGATGAACACCGGGAATTTCACAAATTGTTCATCGAAACGTCAGCCGATGAGGCGGCCAGCACGGTTTACGCTCGTAAATGTTTATGGGGGTTTGCCGATGACAAAGGGCGGCACAACAATGTGGATTGGCCGTACACGGCGTTTATGGCAGTTAGCGAACCGCTAAAATCATTTGACTGTGACAAGGAATCGTTTATCGGTTTGTACAACAATGATGATAAACCGCAGGCGATGCGGGAGGCCCAACTGGCGGGACGCCAGGGGCGGTTTACGGATGCCATTGCCGCCTTGCAGGTGGCTGTAACCCTGGAGCCGGGTGAAACGAAGACGGTGGTGTTTACGCTGGGCGCGGCCGCGGACGGACAAGAATCCCCCTCCGACCTCGTCAGCCGTTACACTGGGGTCGCCCCAAGCCAACAAACGCTACAAGATGTCCACACTTTCTGGGCACGCTTCACCGAGGGCGAAAAAGTCGAAACCCCCGACGAAGCCCTCAACTTCATGACCAACTACTGGCTAAAATACCAGTCCATCTCCTGCCGCCTGTGGGGCAAATCCGCCCTATACCAGGTTTCCGCCGGGTACGGCTACCGTGACCAGCTCCAGGACAGTCAGATTTTCCTCGTCAGCGAACCGGAATACGCCAAAAAACAGCTTTTGCTCCACGCCAGCCAACAATTTATCGAAGGGGATGTTCTGCACTGGTGGTTCACCATTCGCGGCGGCGGCCCCCGCACCAACTGCTCCGATGACCTGCTCTGGCTCCCGTTTATCCTGGATGCCTACCTCAAAGAGACGGCCGATTTCACCATTTTGGATGAACAAATTCCCTACCTGAACGGCCCGGCGGAATCACTCTACGACCATTGCCGCCGCGCCATCGAACGCTCTTTCTCCCGTTTTTCGCCGCGTGGCATCCCGCTCATGGGGGATCATGACTGGAACGATGGCCTGAGTGCGGTGGGAACCTTGCTCAAAGGGGAAAGCTTCTGGGTAGCGGAGTTCCTTTACATGATTCTGGGCAATTTTGCCCCTCTGGCCCGGCAAAGAGGTGAAGAACGGTTCGCCCAAAAGTGTGAAACGGTGCGCCAGAGCCTCAAGGAAGCCCTCAACACCCATGGCTGGGATGGAGCATGGTATTTGCAGGCGACTACCGACGATGGTTTGCTGTTGGGATCGCAGGAAAATGACGAGGGGAAAATCTTTTTGATGCCGAATAACTGGGCGGTCATTAGCGAGATTGCCGACGAGGATCGGGCCCAGATCGCTATGGATTCCGTCAGCCAATACCTGCTCAAAGATTACGGAACCTTGCTCAACTACCCCGCCTTCACCAAACCCCGCCCCGATGTGGGGTATGTCACCCGGTATGCCCCTGGTTTACGTGAGAACGGCGGCGTTTATTCCCATGCCGCCACCTGGTCAGTCTGGGCCTACACCCTGGTAAACCAGCCGGAACGGGCGTATGAAGCGTATCGCAAAATCTGCCCCCCTAACCGTAGTGCCGATATTGACACCTACAAAGCCGAGCCGTATGTCACACCCGGCAATGTGGACGGCCCCCTCTCCGAATATTATGGTCGTGGCGGCTGGACCTGGTACACCGGCTCTTCCCAATGGCTCCACCGCGTCGCTACCCATTGGCTTTTAGGCATTAGACCCCAGGTAGATGGTTTGTTGATTGAACCCTCTATCCCTGCCCATTGGCCCGGTTACACCGTCACCCGGAAATTCCGCCACGCCTGGTATCGCATCGAGGTGCAAAACCCTCACCACGTCAACAAAGGAATTCAATCCCTCACCGTGGATGGTAAAGCCGTTGCCAGCAACTTAATACCAGCCTTTAACGACGGGGAAACCCATCTTGTGCAAATGATCATGGGATAGAAAGGAGGTGCCTATCGAAAGAGTGTCCCAACCGATAACGGGTTCAAAAATCAGCCGCCGATACCCGGCATTTTGTAGGGCGATTTGGTAAATCGCCCAATGGACGATTTACCAAATCGTCCTACAAATGTGTCAGGCTGGCCTGAACCCTGCCGCTTTTTTTCATAGTTTACTGAAAACTTGAGTTTAGAGTTCAGAGCCAGAGCTAGAGGGTTTGCCAGAGTAATTTCCTCTCGCTCTCTCCTCTCGCTCTAAACTTCAGTGAAAACTCACGAGGAGATTAAGAAATGAAGACCTATAAGAAGTTGCTTTACTTGTTTGTCATGGTCATGTTTGTGGTGGCTCTGGCAGGTTGTGGTGGTAATGCCGCCAACAACAGCGAAAACACCAACACCACCGAAAACACCGCCAATGCGGAAAACACAACGGAAAATACGGCCAATAGTGGCAACAATGCGGCCGCTGAAGAACCCACCGAAGAACCGGCCGCCGAAGAACCGGCGGAAGAGCCAGCCGCCGAACCCACCGAAGAACCGGCCGCTGAACCCACTGAAGAACCAGCCGAAGAACCGGCTATGGAACCCGTTACGCTCCGTTATGCTAACTGGAACCTGGGCACCGAAGAAGAAAACAACATTCAACGGCAACTGGTTCAGGCGTATCTTGAAGCCAATCCCCATGTCACCATCGAATTTGTAGACATGTCTGCCGAAGGGGGTTGGGATGCTGTTCTGACCTCTTATGCCGCCAAGGGTGAATTGCCCGACGTGTTCATGGCGAACAACGTACCGCTCTATGTGCAAAATGATTGGCTGGCCGACCTGTCCGCGATGGTAGAAGCGGATACCGATTGGGCCAATGTTCCCCAGGTGCTCAAGGACAGCGTCACCTACAATGGTCAGGTGCTGGGTATGCCCGCCGCCCAATTTGTGATGGGTTATTTCGTCAACAAAGATTTGTACGAAGCCGCCAACCTGGATGCACCGGAATATGGTTTCACCGTCGAAGAGTTCGAAGCGGCTGTTACCGCTATGAACAACATCGAACAGGGTGTTTTGGGTCTGGATGAAATGGAATTTGTGATGGGTTGGTACGCCAACACACAAGACCCCAACCTGAAATGGTTCAGCTTTGACGGGGCACACATGAATTACAACTCGGCCGCCTTCAAAGATGCTGTGGCCAAAGCGGGCGAACTGAAACCGTACACCTGGCAAGGTTTGACCGACGAACAGAAAGCCAACTTCACCGCCACTGGCCCCTGGGAACTGTTCCTGAATCAAGAAGTGGGGATGCGTTGGGATGCTTCCTGGTCTGTGCCGAACTATGTCCAAAATGCTACGTTTGAATGGGATTTCGTCGGTATTCCGGGTGGCAATCAGGCGATGGTGATGGACGTGATGGTTGTCTCTAAGACGACCGCCCATATGGAAGAGGCGTATAAATTTGCCAAATATATGAGCTTCTCCAGTGAAGCGTATGCGAAAGAGGCCGAACTCGCGGCCGCAATGAGTTCCGCCCCCAAGATGCCCGTCTCCGTTGATGCGGCCTCTCTGGAACTGTACACTCAATTCGTGGACGTGCCCGGTATCCTCACCGCCCTGGAAAACCTGGACAACAGCCTCATTGAATCCCTGGCCAAAGTTGTGCCTGGTTACATCAATGCCCGTTGGGAAGGCAAACCCGGTATTGATGTGGGTGAAGATTTGGATGTGAATATGTGGTTCATGTTCAACTTCGCCAATGATGGACGTTACAAGTATGAGGATTACTCGGCCCAGTTGGAAGAGTTTGCTAACCAGATTCTGGACGACGCGGCCGCGACTCTGAACCAGTAGTCAGTACCCCTCACCCTGACCCTCTCCCCAGGGAGAGGGGATAGTCTCCCTTCCCCCGGTGCGGGAGAAGGGCCGGGGATGAGGGTAAAACACCCTTTTTAGCCGGGGCTGATGCCGGAACCCCCTGCATCAGCCCCCGTCGCCCCCCTTCATCCCGACAAAATCTTTGCCCTGGAAATTGTCGGGCCAGCCAGAATAGATATGTCTGCTCACTTGGCTACAGCCTTCAAGAAAAAGGTTTCGGCTTTGGCAATGCTTTTCACCCATTCCCGGGGCCAAAGCTCGCGTGCCCGTCTCTGGTTAGGGTTATGGTTGCTTGGGCTGACCCTTCTGCCCCCCACCACCACCCAGGCCACCAGACCCGCCCACCGTGCCCCGGACGTAACCGCCGCCCCGCACCTGCTCCTCAGGCAAAACGGCTCCGGCCCGGCTCTGGAAATTCGCGCCGATACGTTGGGGCTACCCCTGGCGGAAACCGGCATCGCGGCCGCGTACCCCAAACCCTCTGTTTTCCTGGCAGAAGGAGATACGGTTGAATTTGTAGTAACCATAGAAGAAGCGGGCGAGTACACGGTGGCGTGGGATGTCGCGGCCGCGGACTCCTTCCTCAACGCCCCCGAAGCCCAACTGCTCATAGACGGGGCCTTCCCCACCCCCGACACCCAACGCATTATCCTGCCTGTTTTTTACGAAAACAGTGCCGACGAATTTCCCTTAGACCGGTATGGCAACGAAGCCCTCATTCGCCAACAGCGGCTCCTGCTCTGGGCAACCACCCCCCTGCGCGATGCTAACTTCAGCCAGCCCTACCCCCTGCAACTAACATTAGGCCAGGGCCAACACACCTTCACCTTCACCGTCAGCAAAGAAGCCCTGTACCTGGGCAGTATCTACCTCAAACCGTTTGCCCCGTACCCTGATTACAACCAATATTTACAAAACCACCCGGCTTCGGCCACATCCGGCGTGTTTATTGAACTGGAAGCCGAATTCCCCTCTTACAAAAATAACACCTCAGTACGGCCCGCCAGCAGTCGTAGCCTGGAAGTGACCCCCTACGACACCTACAAACTATTACTCAATACCCTGGGCGGCGAAAGCTGGAAACACAGCGGCAGTGCGGTCTACTACGAGGTGGAAGCCCCCGCCGATGGTTACTACTTCATCACCTTACGCGCCATTCAAAACACGCGCAACAACTTCACCGTCTTCCGCCGCGTCACCGTCAACGGCGAACTGCCTTTTGCCGAGTTGAACGCCATCCCCTTCGCCTATTCCACCGATTGGGCCGATGTGACCCTCGGCGGTGACACCCCCTACCAGATTTATTTGCACCAGGGCACTAACGTCATCGGCATTGAGGCCACCAACTCCCCCTACTACGCCGCCATTGAAAAAATCAGAAAAGTCCTCATTGACATCAACACGTTATCCCTGGAGATCAAAAAACTGACGGGCAACCAGGTAGACCCGTTTAAGGAATGGGTTCTCTCCGATTACATTCCCGACATCGAAGAGCAATTACTCGCTATTGCCGCCGATTTAGAGACAGACCTGGACGGTTTGAACGCCATCAACGAAAGTGGCGGTTCCCAAGAAATTATGACCTACCAGATGGCGATTGATAACATTCGCTTTCTGGCCCAAGACCCGGACGAAATCCCCGTCCACATGACCCGCTTCTCCGATGGCTCCGGGTCGGCGGCCCAATTATTGGGCACAGTTCTGCCCCTCTTGCAAAGCCAGCCCCTGGCCCTGGACAAAATTTACATCCACTCTGCCGACACCCTGCCCGAACCGGTCAAGGCATCCGCCCTCATGTCGTTTTGGGAAGGGTTGAAACGGTTTCTTAACTCCTTCAAACGGGACCCCTACCAGACCATTGGGGCGGATGAAGATGAGATCGAAGTGTGGGTGAATCGCTCACGCCAATATGTGGACTTAATGCAACGGCTGGCCGATGAACGATTTACGCCGGAGTCGGGTATTCGGGTTAAATTTTCGCTTATGCCGGATGAGGGCAAATTGGTGCTGGCTAATGCCGCCGGGATTCAGCCGGATGTGGCTCTGGGGGTCAGCACCAATGTGCCGTATGAGTTAGCCATTCGTAACGCCCTTACCGATTTGCGCTCCTTTGAGGATTTTGACTCCTACATCCGCATCTACTCCCCCGGCGCACTGTTAAGCTACATCATCAACGATTCTGCCTACGCCATTCCCGAAACGCAGGATTTCTGGGTTACGTACTACCGGCGCGACATTTTGGAATCCTTGGACATCCCTGTGCCGCACACCTGGAATGATGTGATCGAGATTTTGCCGGAGCTACAACGGTATGGCATGAACTTCAACACGGCACTTTCCAGTGGCCCCGGCGGCAAAGGGTATTTAGCCACCGCCCCTTACCTCTTTAATTATGGGGCGGAACTGTACAGCGAAAACGGCTTTGCCACCGGGTTAGCCAGCGATGAGGCCATTTCCGCCGTGCAGTTTATGGCCGAAAGTTTCACCATTTACGGCATGCCGCTCACCACAGCCAGTTTTTACGACAGCTTCCGTTACGGCAGTTTGCCCATCGGCATCGCCAACTTCGAGCCGTATATCAAGCTGATGACTGCCGCCCCGGAGCTAAACGGGTTGTGGAGCATTGATTTGTACCCGGCGACTGTGTTGCCCGATGGCACACAAAACCGGTACGCCACCGGTTCGGCGCAGGCGGGCATCATGTTTGCCTCGACAGACAAGCCGGATGAATCGTGGGAGTTTATGAAGTGGTGGATGTCTACGGAAACGCAGATTGATTTCCAGGAACAGTTAATTCTGAATTATGGTCTGGAATATCTGTGGAATTCGGCCAACCTGGAAGCGTTCCAATATCTGGCCATCCCGGAAGAGCATAAAGCGGTGATTCTGGAGCAATGGCAATGGTTACAGGAGCCGGTCAAACTGCCCGGTAGTTACATGCAGGAGCGGGAACTGAGCAACGCCTGGAACAAAATTGTGTTTGATGGGGTCAACCCACGGGTGGCGATTGATAACTCCATCATCATCATTAACCGGGAAATTACCCGAAAAATGGAAGAGTTTGGCTATCTCGAAAACGGGGTCATCGTGAAGGAGTTTAGGATTCCGACGATAGAAACCGTTGAGAGTTGGATGGCGCGTGATGAGTAGCCAACTGACAGAGCAGAATCCAGCGCAGGAGTTACGGGTAGCAACTGGGGTTTCGTCGCGGCCGCAACACTCCGCCCAGCAACTTGAACCCTCGCGCCCGGCCAACGCCTTCAAAAAATGGGCCACCAAAGAGGGGAGCGCGTATGCTTTTCTGTCCCTGTACGCGCTGATGTTTACCACCTTTATCGTTATTCCTGTGCTGGTGGCGTTCTTTCTGTCATTCACCTTCTTTGACACCATTCAGACCCCCACGTTCATCGGGCTGAAAAATTACATTATTCTGCTGACGCAAGACGACATTTTTATGCGGTATGTCCTGCCCAACACGATCAAATTTGCCGTGATTGTGGGGCCAGGGGGTTATGTGCTGGCGTTTATGCTGGCCTGGATTCTGGCCCAACTGCCCAAAGGGCCGCGCACCGTTTTGGCCCTGATTTTGTATTCCCCTTCGATGACGACCGGGGTGGCGATGGCGGCGGTGTGGAAGACGCTGTTTAGCGGCGACCAGAATGGCTATTTGAACAGCTTTTTGTTGGGGCTGAAGGTGATTCAGGAGCCGATTCAGTGGCTACAATCGCCGGATTATTTGATGACGATCATGATTGTGGTGACGCTGTGGAGCAGTATGGGGGTGGGCTTTTTGGCGATGTTGGCCGGGATTTTGGAGATTAACCCGGAATTGTATGAGGTGGGTAGTCTGGATGGGATCAGCAACCGGTTCCAGGAGATTATTTACATCACGATTCCTTCGATGAAACCGCAGATGTTGTTTGGGGCGGTGATGGCGATTGTGGGTACGTTCCAGGCGGGGGCAATTGGGGTAACGCTCTCCGGGGTGAACCCGACGCCGCAGTATGCCGGGCAGTTGATTGTGAACCATATTGAGGATTTTGGCTTTTTGCGCTACGAGATGGGGTACGCGGCCGCGGTCTCCGTCGCCCTTCTCCTCATGGTTCTCTTCTTCTCCCGCTTCGCCAACCGGTTGTTTGGTAGCAATGATTAGGGAAGAGTATGGAGCGAGAGCTAGAGCTAGAGGCAAACCCATCTGCTTTCCTCTAGCTCTCGCTCTCGCTCTAGCTCTAATTACGGAGAACCATGAGTCGCAAAAGGACGAGTAGCCGTTACTCCGGCATTCACAACAGTGGCATCAACCCCAAAGGGTTTCACACCAGCCAGATTAAGTTCTACGTGATTCTGGCCCCTTTGGTGTTGCTGATGCTCCTGCCCATCATCTTCATCTTCTCCCACGCCTTCAAACCGCCGGATGAACTATTCGCTTATCCGCCGCGCTTCTTTGTCACCAATCCGACCTTCAAAAATTTCACCGACCTGTTCTCCCGCATGTCCACTTCCGGCGTCCCGGTCAGCCGCTATCTGTTCAACAGCATCCTCATCACTATCGTCACCGTCGCCGCTTCGATTGTGGTTTCCACCACCGCCGCCTACGCCCTATCCAAGAAGCGGTTCAAACTAAAGCAACTCCTGTTCACCATCAACACCGTTGCCCTGATGTTTGTGCCCATTGCCGTGACGATTCCCCGTTTCCTCATCATCGAACGGCTCAACCTGATGGACACCTTCCTGGTACATATTTTGCCCTTGCTGGCTCTGCCGGTGGGGCTGTTCCTGATCAAACAGTTTATTGATGGCATTCCTGATGAGGTGGTCGAGGCGGCGCAGATTGATGGGGCCTCAGATGTGTGGATTTATTGGCGCATTATTCTGCCGATGATCAGACCGGCGATGGCGACGATTGCCATTTTGACGTTCCAGGCGACATGGAACAATGCGGAAACGTCTACGCTGTATGTGACGACGGAAAGCCTGAAATCGTTTGCCTTTTATCTGACAACGCTAACGACTACCGCCGCCGGAGCGAATGCCGTAGCGGGACAGGGGATGGCCGCGGCCGCGTCGCTCATCATGTTCCTGCCGAATCTCCTCATCTTCATCTTCCTGCAAAGCCAGGTGATGAGTACCATGTCACACTCGGGGCTGAAATAATGAAACGGCGTAACGATTCACCACAAAAAACGCAAAAACACAAGGAAAGGAGAAATCCTTTGTGTTCTCTGTGCTCCTTGCGGTTAAATGCCAGGGGGGTTTTACAGTGACGAAACGGTTACTCCAGTTCACCCTCATCGCCCTGATCCTCGTGCTGACCACCAGCCGGGCCAGGGCCGACTCCCCCTACACCACCTGGGCCTGGGGGCCAGGCGGAGGGGGCGTGATGACCCAAGACGCCTACACCCCCATCGCCGAGATCGATCTGCCCATCTCCGGGGCCGAGGATATGTTCGTAACAGCCGATGGAACCATCTACATCGCTAACACGGGAGATGGGGAAATCGTTAAAGTGCAGAATTTTAACGTGGTGGCGACCTACGGCGGCGATGTGTTACAGGGGCCAACCGGCTTATATGTAGATGAAGACGGCATTATGTACATCGCCGACGCCAAACAAGACACCATTTTCATCCTCAACTCGGATGGCTCGGTGATCAACCAGTTTGGGCGGCCCACCGAACCGTTGTTTGGCCGCACCCGCGAATTTTTGCCCCGCAAAATTGCCGTGGACAAACGGCAAAACCTGTACATCATCAGCGAAGGGTCGGTGAATGGTATTGTGCAGATGAATACCAACGGCAATTTCATCGGCTACTTTGGAGCCAACTCGGCCACCATGTCGCTCAAGATGATTTTGCAACGGATGCTCCTCACCGAGGAACAGTTAGAGCAGTTCATCAAAAACGAGGCCGCTTCCCCTTCCAATATCACCATTGATCCCCAATCGCTCGTTTTTACCATTACTGCTGGTACGGAACCGTGGGAGAGCATTCGCCGCTTCACCGTCTCCGGCAAAAACATTTACCCCGACACCTACGGCTCGAACTCCTTCCGCGATATTGATGTCAGCGAGAATGGGCTGGTGCTGGCGGTGGATGCCTTCGGCCAGATTTACGAGTACGACCTCAACGGCACATTGTTGTTTTTGTTTGGGGCACAGGATAAAGGGGAACAACGGCTGGGCACTCTGCAAGACCCCACCGCCATCGCCCGGCATGGTGAGTTTATTTACGTGCTGGACAAGGCCAAAAACGCCCTGGTGGTGTATGAAACGACCGCCTTCGCCCAACTGGTTCATCAGGGGGTAGAGCTTTATGTGGAAGGGTTTTATCAGGAAGCCAAACCGTATTTTGAAGAGGTATTGAACTACAACGGCTCCTTTATCATGGCCTACCAGGCCATTGCTGATGCTTATTATAAGGAAAGAGATTACGCGGCCGCGCTCGAAACCTATCGTTACGCCGAAGATCAGGACGGTTATTCCCAGGCGTTTTGGGAATTACGCAATCTCGTTTTACAGCAGTATCTCTCTCAGTTCATTGTGGGGTTATTTGGTTTCTCCATTGTGTTTCAGGTGGGCAAACGGTTTGACCGGCGTTACCACTGGCTTGATCCCCTGCGCCACCGGCTCAAAGCCTTACAAACGATCAAATGGGTAGATGATTTTGTCTTTATGTTCCGGTTTATCAAACAACCGGCGGATAGTTTTTACTACATCAAAAAAGATTTGCGCGGCAGTTGGCAATTTGCGGTCGTGATCTACCTCTGGGTCATTGTGGTGCGGGTGATCTCCCTTTATGTCACCGGCTTCACCTTCAGCCCGTACCCCTCAAAGGTATACATTCCCCTGGAGAACGAGATTGTGAAGATGGTGGGGCTACTCGCCTTGTGGAATGCCGCCAATTATCTTGTCTCGACCATCAGCGACGGGGAAGGACGGGTGCGGGATGTGTTGATGGGCACGGCCTACAGCCTGTTCCCGTATGCCCTGTTCGCTCTACCCATCGCCCTCATCTCCAACGTGCTGACGCTGAACGAGGTTTTCCTGTACACCTTCTCCTCGAACCTGATGTGGGGCTGGGTGGTGATCATGCTCTTCATCATGGTGAAGGAAGTTCACAACTACTCCTTCTCGGAGACGGTGCGGAATGTGCTGTTGACGCTGTTTACGATGGCGTTGTTTGTCCTGACGGGGTACATCATGTATGTCCTCTTTAATCAGTTGTTTGACTTTATTTCCGCCATTGCCCAGGAGGTCAGGTTACGTGGCTAAGATACGACTCCTGTGCCAAAGTTTGTTCCTGATGGGTTTGCTCTTGGGCCTGGGGGCGAAGGTTCCGAACGCGGCCGCGCCCCCCACCTTTACCCCCGTTCTCCCCGCAACACCCGGCCCCGCCCTGGCTCCTGCCGCTGAGTTCATTGTTTTAGCGCGGCCGCAACAAATCCCCGACACCTTCGACCTCGTCGGCGAAAACGAGCTATTCCAGCTCTACGCCAACCAGACCACCCTGGCCTTCAAAGTGGTAGACAAACGGAGCGGCTACGTCTGGCACTCCAATCTGGACGAAAAAGGGGAAGAAGATCGGCTCAACAAAACGTGGACGGCGTTCGCCCAGAGCGGCATCAGCCTGGATTATCTCGACGCCAAAGCCATCAGTGAGCGGGTCTCCATCAGCAACTCAGAAAACACAATTGATTTTCAGAAGGTGGACGGGGGGTTTGCGGCTACCGTGACCTTCTTAGTGCCAGACATCACTGTCGGTGTCAACGTCACTCTGGAGCCAGATGGCGTCCGGGTGGACATCCCCGCCGATTCTCTGCGTGAAGGGAACCCGGAGTTTAAGCTGGGGCTGATGTATGTGTACCCATTTTTTGCCGCCACACGGGGCGACACTGTGCCCGGTTACATGTTTATCCCCGATGGCGCGGGCAGTTTGATCCGTTTTACCGCCGAAACCAAAGCCAAAAACATGTTCTACGGCTCTTACTACGGTGACGATTTGGGCATGATCGCCGTCTTGCCCTGGGACCCCACCATTAACCGGCCTTACACAATTTCCATCCCGGTGCTCGGCATGGTGCACGGTGAAAAAGAAAACGCCTACATCTCTATCGTAGAAAAAGGGGCTTCCTACGGCGAACTCCACGCCCACCCCTCCGGCATCATCACCAATTTCAACTTCCTCTACTCCGCGTTTATCTACAACGAGAGCTATTTCCAGGCCACCAACCGCTCCGGGGCCGGGGTCACGCGTCTGCAACCGGAGACCAATCAGTTTGATGTGACCATTCATTACCGTTTTCTGACGGGTGAGGCGGGGGATTATGTGGGCATGGCGCGGAGTTACCAGCAATACCTGGTCGAAAAAGGGATTTTGCCGGAGCGTGTCGTTCCCAATGACAACATTGGCATTAAGCTGGAATTTTTGGGCAGTGAGAAGGAGAAGGTGTTGTTCTGGCATCGCTCTATCCCCATGACGACGGTGGCAGAGATGGGAGCGATTCTGGCTGATTTGAATGTGCAGGACCCGGAAGTGGTGTATTACGGCTGGCAACCACGGGGGGCTTCATCTATGCCGCCGCAGTCGTTGCGCCTGGATGGGACGTTGGGGAGCGTGAGGGAATTGCAAGAGGTGATCGAGGGGGTCGCGGCCGCGAACGGGCATTTCTACCTCTATCTCGACCCCCAGGCCGCCCTCTGGGAAGAAAGCGGCTACTCCAAACGGCGCGACCTGGCGATGTCTATCACCACCATCAACCTGCTGGGTTTCAACCGGGGCAAACTCAACTACTACCTCAACTACGACGCCCTCAGCGACCATTACACCTCGTTGAGTAGCGATGTGTTCGGCGAAACCAGCGCCGGTCTGGCTCTGGATGGCATCGGCTCCATGCTTTACAGCGATTTCAAGAAAAATCATATCCTGAACCGGGAAGAGACCATTCAGGCGTACCAGACATTGCTGACCGAAAATGGGGGTAGCACCGCTTTCTACCTGCCCAACGATTACCTGTTCGGCCAGATGCAAGCCTACTACGACATTCCTCTGGGCAACAGCGGCTACCTCTACACCACTGAAGTCATACCGTTTTTGCAGATTGTCTTCGCCGGTTATGTGCCCGTTTATGGGCCACCCCTCAACTTCTCGTCTAATCTACAGAGCGATTTACTGCGCCACGCCGATTATGGGGTGTATCCATCCTATTTCCTCAGCCAGGAACTCACCGCCCAAATTCTCAACACCCCGTCTAACTGGATTTACACCTCGTCATACGGGCAATGGGGGGACGAAATCGAAACTACGTACCAATGGCTCAACCATCTCCTGGGGCCGGTCGAAGGGGCACATATCGTGGCCCGCGAAACGCTGATCGCGGGAGTGGTGGCTACCACCTACGACAATGGCTACCAGATCATTGTCAACTATAACCATGCCACCTTCTCTCAAGGCACGCTGACCGTCAGTGGCCGAGACGCCATCGTCCGGGAGGTGGAACCATGACCAGACCATTGCCCCGTCGCGGCCGCGAAATGAAACACCGCACCCGCGAAGCCGTTTATGGTTACGCCTTTGTCATCATCTGGATCCTCGGCTTCGCCATCTTTACCCTCTTGCCCCTCGGCCAAACCTTGTACTACAGCCTGAATCAGGTCACGGTTTCGGCCACCGGCATCAATCTGGAATATGTGCAGGGGGACAATTACACCCGCGCTTTGTTCACCGACCCCACCTTTGTGCAGTTACTTATTGAGTACGCCATTGAAACGCTCGTCTCCGTGCCCATCATCCTCATCTTTTCCATGATCATCGCCCTGTTCTTGAATCTCAAGTTCAAGTTCAAAGGGGTATTTCGCACCATTTTCTTCTTGCCGGTGGTGATCACCAGTGGGCCGGTCATTCAGGAGTTGGTGGCGCAAGGGGCGACGACGGTTCCGGGCATCACCATTACGGGCACGGTGACGGAGTTTATCGCCGAGTTGCCCCGCTATTTACGCAACCCGGTGGAATACCTGTTGACTTCGTTCATCCTGATTCTCTGGTTTTCCGGGGTGCAGATTCTGATTTACCTGTCCAGTTTGCAGAAAATTGATCAGAGCATTTACGAAGCGGCCGCGATTGATGGTGCTTCTGGTTGGGAATCATTCTGGAAAATCACCCTGCCCTCCCTCTCCACTACCACCCTCATCGTCGCCATCTACACCATCATCGCCCTCTCCCACTTCTCCGAGAACAAAGTCATCAAATACGTCTACAGCCAGACCTACGCCGTGCAAGGCGGCATCGGCTACTCCAGCGCCATGTCCTTCCTCTACTTCTTTGTGCTGGTGTTACTGCTGGCCATCGTGTATTTACTGCTGAACTTTCGGGCGAGGAAGTGAGGGGAATTGAGAGAGTGGGGGACTGAGGGATTGAGGGACTGAGAGACTGAGAGACTGGAGACTGAGAGATTGGAGACTGAGAGACTGGTTATTGGTTATTATCGCCAGGCTGGGCATTCCTGTAGGGCGATTTGGTAAATCGCCCACTGGACGATTTACCAAATCGTCCAACAACCATACCATCAATCGGCAATCGTAAATCGTAAATCGTAAATCGTAAATCCTAAATCCTAAATCCTAAATCCTAAACGCCCTATGAACCGCTTGAACCAAGACACCCTACGCACTTTTTTCCTGGGGAATCGCACCAGTTACGGACTGATTTTTAACGTGATCCTGTACCTGTTGTTAATCGCCATTGGCTTTGTATACCTCTATCCCCTGCTCTTCATGTTTGTCACCAGCATGAAAAGCCCGGAAGATTTGCTCAACCCGATGGTGCAATGGATTCCCACCCAGTTTTATATCGGCAATTACGAAAAGGCGTTCCGCGTGTTGGATTATCCCAACACCCTGGTCTCGTCCATCATGATCAGCCTCATTCCGTCCGTCATCCAGGCGGCAGTCTGTTCATTGGTGGGT
The DNA here is from genome assembly GCA_018004935.1 of Chloroflexota bacterium. Lineage (GTDB taxonomy): Bacteria > Chloroflexota > Anaerolineae > Promineifilales > Promineifilaceae > Trichofilum. The sequence continues at coordinate 60,430 of JAGNBF010000032.1, forward strand.
TATGGTCTGGCCCGGTATCGTTTTCCCGGCAAAAACCTCATCTTCGTCCTCATCCTGGCAACCTTTATCATTCCCGCCCAAAACACCGTCATTCCGCAAATGCTGACTTATCGGGAGTTTGGGCTGTTAGGTAACATTTACGCCCTGATTCTCCCGGCGGTGATGGGTCAAGGGTACAAGAGTGCTATCTTCATCCTGATTTTCTACCAGACTTTTCTCTCCTTACCTAAAGTGCTGGAAGAAGCCGCCCGGCTGGACGGGGCATCAGATTTAGCCATCTTTTTAAGAATCGCCCTGCCATCCGCTATTCCCTCTTTCATCATCTCCATCATTTTCTCCACCGTCTGGTACTGGAATGAAACCTACCTGACGGTGATTTTTCTGGAAGGGGGCATCCAATCGCTCCCCATGCAACTGGCGAAGTTTACCCAGGCGTATGAGAACCTCTATCCGCCGGGAACCGTCAATATTTTTGATCGGCTCAATGAGGCGGTCAAACTCAGTGGCACATTCCTGAACATTCTGCCTTTGTTACTCATGTACTTCGTGATGCAGAAATGGTTCGTGGAATCCATTGAAAGGACAGGTGTTACCGGTGAATAAACAACTTTTCTTCTTGCTTGTGTTGATGTTCGTGTTGGTTGGTTGCGCGGCCGCGAACCCCTCAGACCCTACCGTGGTGGCAACCGACGCGGCCGCGACCACCACCCCGTCTTCCACTGACGCCCCCACCCCAACCGCCGAACCAACAGCAACAACCGAGCCAACCACTACCCCGGAACCACTCCCCACCAGCACCCCGGTTCCCGCCGACATCAACGAACTCATCGAATATGAGATGAAAGCCTCCTTCGACTTCTTCTGGGAGCAGGCCAACACCGATCCCACCAGCCCCGGCTTCGGGCTGATCCGGGATCGTTTCCCCGGCTCACCGGGCATCGCCAGCATGGCCGCCGTCGGCTTTGGTCTGAGTGCCTACCCCATTGGTGTGGAAAAAGGGTACATCACCTTTGCCGAAGGGTACGACCGGGCCAACGGCACGATGGACACCCTGCTCGGCATGGAACGGATCGAAGGGTTTTATTTCCATTTTGTAGACATGGACACAGGCGAGCGGGCCTGGGAAAGTGAGATTTCCAGCATTGATACCTCACTTCTGTTGATGGGGGTGCTCACGGCGGGGCAATATTTTGGTGATGAGGTGCAGAGTAAGGCACAAACAATTTACGAAGGGGTCAACTGGCCCTGGTTCCTGGATGAATCGCGCCATATGTTCCACATGGCCTACCGCCCCGGCGAAGGATACAGTGGGCATTGGGACTTTTATGCCGAACAGTTGATGATGTATGTGCTCGCGGCCGCGTCCCCTACCTACCCTCTCGATGAATCACCCTACTACACCTTCACCCGCCACTACGGCAAATTCGGCGACGGCGAACCATTCATCCACTCCTGGTTCGGCTCACTCTTCACCTACCAATACAGCCACGCCTGGATTGATTTCCGGGGTTACACCGACCGCGAAGGGGTGAACTGGTTCGACAACTCCGTAAACGCTTCCCTGGCGCACTACAACTTCGCCGTCGCCCACGATGACGAGTACCAGACGCTTGGCCCCAACGCCTGGGGTCTCTCCGCTTCCGATGGGCCAGAAGGGTACAACGGCCTCTATGGTGCGCCCCCCTCCGGGTTTGACAACAACTCCCACCGGGTAGACGACACCATTCCCCCCTCCGCCGCCATCGGCTCCATTATGTTCCTGCCCGAACAGGCGCAACAGGCCATGCTCAACTACTACGCCATTCCTGAACTCAACGGGCAGTACGGCTTCCTGGATGCCTACAACCTCAGCGAAGATTGGTATGCTTCAGATGTCATCGGCATAGACAAAGGCATTACCCTGCTGATGCTGGCGAATTATCAGAGTGACCTGCTTTATGACATCGTGATGTCCAACGATGTCATCGTAAACGGGCTGGCTCGTTTACAGATAACGAAAAGTGAATAGAGGCCTTGGGGATTTCAGAGGAATATCACCAACTGTAGGGGCAACCCTTGTGGTTGCCCTCGACTTGCACCACGCCAGAAACAGGGAATAACATGACCACCATCAAAGACGTGGCAAAACGGGCCAAAGTCAGCATCACTTCAGCCTCATATGCCCTAAACGACACCGGCACCATCAGCGATGACACACGCAAACGTGTGCTGGAAGCCGCCGAGGAGCTAAATTACCACCCCAATGCCTTTGCCCGCCATCTCAAAAAACGCAAAACGAGTACGATTGGCGTTTTTATTTCCCGTTTTGGCGGTTCCTTCTATGAGGAAATCCTCGAAGGCATCCATGATGCTGTCTTAAACACCGATTATGAACTGATTGTTTGCCCCGAAACCCGAACTATCTCCAAACTCCTGACCCAACGGCAGATAGATGGGGCTATTGTTTTTGATTCCAAAATCAAAAGCGACATCATCTTGCGCCTGGCCTCGAAAAGATTTCCCATTGTTGTTTTAGATCGTTCTCTGGAATCGGATTATTTGTTGCCTTTGTTGTTAGACAATCAGCAAGGGGCAAAAGAGGTTTTTAACCATTTGTACGCCCAGGGCGCACAACGAATCTTTTTTGTTTCCGGAGCGTTGGATTCCTTTGACAATCAGGAGCGGATGAGGGCGTTTTGCGATGAGGCGGACAAACATAAGGTGACAGTTCAATGTTTCAACGGGAATTTTACCGAGAAGTCAGGGTATGACATTGGTACAACCATTATCGCCACCGGGGAGCTACCAGAGGCCGTTTTTTGTGCCAACGACCAAATGGCGATTGGTTTCATCAAAGCGATGAAGGAGCATCAGTTAAAGGCGCCCGATGATATTGCGGTGGTTGGATTTGACGACATACAGGTCGCCCGGTACATGCAACCTGGCCTGACCACCATTGGCGCGTCCCGTTTTACCTGGGGAGCCGCGGCCGCGACCCAACTTATTGATTTTCTCGAAACGGGTAATCCCTTTCCTAAACCGTACCGAATCGGCGTTAAGCTCATTCAACGGGAATCCTCTAGCAAGGAACGCCACTCAGCATGAACGACCCTCAGCCCTTTAATATCCCTACCCCAGAGATCACCCCATCTCTGGGCAATGCATCACCCCCCCTTCATCGTCGCCAATCTGGCACACAAACGATTTTACAGGACGAGTTAAAAGGTTCTTTTGACTTTTTTCTCCGTTTCACCAATCTTAATCCGGGTAGTCAAGGTTTTGGTTTAACCGTAGACTCAACCAAAACGCCCCACATCGCTTCTATCGCCTCGGTTGGTTTTGCCCTTTCCGCCTGGATCATTGCCGTAGAGCGGGGGTATATGTCGCGGCCGCAAGCCCTGGACATCACCCGCCAAACCCTCTACACCCTGCTCCACCACACCAGCCACCACCACGGCTTCTTTGCCCACTTCCTGGACATGACCAGTGGTGTCCGCCTCCGCAAATGTGAATATTCCACCATTGATACCGCCTTATGTTTGAATGGGGTGATTACCGCGGCCGCGTACTTCCATGACGCCGCCGTGAGTGACCTGGCCCAACAACTGCTCGACCGGGTAGATTGGCCTTTCATCATCTTTGAAAAAGACGGCCAAACCCTCTTTCGTATGGCCTACAACCCGGATCAAGGGGGTGATTATGTTGATGGTGAACCGGGCTATATTTACCAATGGCACATGGCCGCCGAACAAAAGATGATGTACTTGCAAGCGGCCGCGCAAATTGCCCCCGATGTCGCCTACAAACTGTATCAGGGCTTCTCCCGCGACATCGGCATCTACAACGGGCAACCCCTTATCATCAACCCCGGTGGCAACCTCTTCGCCTACCAATTCAGCGAAGCCTGGTTAGACACGGCCCACTACCTCGACCCTGATGGCATAGATTGGTTCAAAAACACCCAACTAGCCACACAGGCCAATCGCGCTTTTTGCCTGGAACACGCGACTGAGTTCAAAACCTACCACGCCAACAGTTGGGGCGCGACTGCCGGTGACAGCCCCTGGGGTTACGATGTTTCCGGGGCGACACCCGCCCTCCATCCTCCCACCCCCAACGGCACAGTCTCCATCTACGGGGCCTTGTCATCCCTCCCCTTCACCCCCGACCTGGCCCTGGAGATGATGCACTATCTCTACGAACATCACCCCCAAACCTGGGGGCCGTATGGCTTCTACGACGCCTACAACCTGGATGTCTCACCCGCTTGGTACAGCCACTCCCTCTACGGCATCAACAAAGGCTGTTCCCTGCTCATGATCGAAAACCACCTGACCGGCCTCATCTGGGACATTTACACCAACAGTCCCCTCATCCAGAAGTCGCTGGGGGTTTTAGGCTTCACGCGCCGTTAGGGTAAGGGAACTCGTAGGAACTCGTAGGAACTCACCTTGTCACCCTGTCACCTTCACAGGAGTTCTCCATGGGCACATCATTCACCAAAATGAATGAAAATAACGCCACCATTTTTCATTCCTTTCCGTGTTTCTTCCTATCCGTGTTTCTTCCTATCCGTGTTTCCACTATCCGTGGCTATTTTCGCAGGAGTTCCCCATGAGCCTACAGCGCACCAAAATGGATGAAAATAACACCACCATTTTTCATCCCCATCCGTGTTTCTTCCTATCCGTGTTTCCACTATCCGTGGCTATTTTCGCAGGAGTACACCATGAGCAACTTCTATGTCCGCGATGGGCATTTTTGGATTGACGACCAGCCCCAATTACTCCAGGCAGGCGAGTTCCACTACTACCGCACCCCCAAAGATCAATGGGCACAACGCCTGGGGTTGCTGAAAGAAGCAGGCTTCAACACCCTGGCAACTTACATCCCCTGGTTATGGCATCAACTCGCAGAAGGTGTGACCGATGTAGACGGTTACAGCCACCCCCTGCGCGACCTGGCCGGTTTCCTCGATCTCGCCAGCGACATGGGGTTCTGGCTCATCCCCCGCCCCGGCCCCTACATCATGGCCGAAACGATCAACGAGGGCATCCCCCCCTGGGTGTTTACGAATTACCCGCAGGTGGCTTTTATCAACCAGGACGAGCAGGCACAAAATATCGTCAGCTACCTGCACCCGGATTTTCTCGCCTGCGTCAAAACGTGGTACCAGGCCGTCTTTGCCGTGCTGACACCGCGCCAGATCACAAAAGGCGGCCGCATCATCATGATCCAGCTCGACAACGAAATCGGGATGCCCCACTGGGTCCGCAACATCTTCGACACCAACCCTGACACCCTCGACCGCTTCGCCACCTATCTGCACAACACCTACGGCGACCAGCTACCCCACCGTTACCCCACCCCCAACCTGCCCCAATTTTTGCGCGAAGGCCTCCTGCACCCCGCCGCCCCCCACGCCGCCCACCTCGTAGACGATTACCGCCACTTCTACCGGGAATATGTTCACGAATACATGACCTTCCTCTGGGACGAAGCCAAAACCAACGGCATGGATGTTCCCCCCATCGTCAACATTCACGGCTTTATGAATGGCGGCAAAACCTTCCCCATCGGCCTGTCCCAGTTAATCAACATCATGGCGATGGACGGCATGGTCAGCGCCACCGATGTGTACCCCATCACCATCGGCGAAGGCAATTTCCACCAACTCCTCTTCGTCAACGAAACCACCAAAGCGTTACAAAATAAAGAGCAGGCGTTGTTCTCCGCCGAATTTCAGGCCGGGGGTAATCCCGACTTCGGCAACGGCCAATCCTCGTTTTATGATTTGCACACCCGCCTCTGTATCTCATCGGGGATGCGAGCCATTAACCATTACCTCTTTTGTGATGGCGAAAATGACCCCATCCTCAGCCCCACCAAACGGCACGATTGGGGCCACCCGGTGCGGAAAGATGGCACGGTACGGAAACATTATCACCGCTACCCCAAGCTCTCGGCGGTGTTGCACAGTTATGGACAAGATTTGGTGCGGTCGCGGCCGCAAACCACCACCACCATCGGCTTCTTCCTCGACCACTTCATGACCGAAGTCAACAATGCTTTCACCAAAGAGGCCACCAACATCATCACCCACCAACGCGAAGTCATTTTGTGCGATTTCATCGCCAGAGGGTTGGCCCTCACCCATCGAGCCTTCGACATGGTAGAGCTTACCCGTACCGATCTGAACGCGGCCGCGACCCCGCTCCTCTGGCTCATGTCAGAAAAACAATGTCCGGCCTCGGTCCAGCAAAAACTGGTAGATTATGTCAATCAGGGCGGCCAGTTGATCCTCGTCGGACGGTTAAGCGAAACCGATTTTGCCGGTCAACCCTGCACCATCCTCAAAGAAGCCCTGGGCATTGAAACCATCCACAGCGATGCCCCCTTTACGCCCACCACCCTCACCATTTTCGATTACCCGGATGTGCCCGCCTCGTTTGTGGAATCGTACACCGGCCCGTTTGATGAGGTGTTTGCCACCCGCACCAATGGGGAAACGGTGGGGTTCAGCAAAACGGTGGGCCGGGGCCAGGTGATGTTGCTCGCGGCCGCACTCACCGCCAACACCCTCGACGACCTCGACATCGTTCAGCAGATGGCCCAAAAGATGAACTGCCCCACCCTCTTCCAACTCAGCGAATGGGCCGATGTACGGCTCAGCACAGGTGAAAAGGGCCATTTCCTCTTCATCAACAATTACCAGGACGACCCGGTAGCTCCCCTCATCAGCACCACCGAGGCAACCCTGTTGGGTGGCAATCCCGTCTCTCTCCCGGCGCGGCGTGGCCTCATCCTACCCCTGGAATGGCACATCAATGATGATGTGACGCTCCACTACTGCACCGCCGAAATTTGCCGGGTGATAGACGAGGACACCACCCTCATGCTCAAAACCGAACCAGCCGAATTTGTGGCCGAACTGACCTTAGCGGGTTATACGTGCCAGGGAGCAACCACCCTCGCGGCCGCGGACGGCCAAACCCGCGTCAGACTGATCAGCCAGGAAGGCAAACTTGTGCTACGAAGAAAATAATTAATGGGTGAATGGGTGAATTGTTGAATGATTAACGGGAAACTCCACCCCCTCATTACTGGAATTTAGAGCGAGAGGAATTTACTCTGGAAAACCCTCTAGCTCTGGCTCTGAACTCTAAACTCACGTCATTAACCATTCACCCATTCAACCGTTCAATAATTAATGGGTCTTCGGGATTTCAGGGGGTTGACACCATCTGTAGGGGCAACCCTTGTGGTTGCCCTTGGCGGGGCAGGCACAAGGCCAGCCCCTACATATAGCCACACCCCGCGAATTCCGAAAGAACCA
>JAGNBF010000125.1 GCA_018004935.1 Chloroflexota bacterium
CGCAAAATGGGTCACATCACGGCACTGGCTGAAACAGGGAACGCGGCCGCAATGTTAGTGAGAGAAGCGAGGAAGAGATTAGAGACTGGAGACTAGAGACTGACAAATTTTGTAACTATTCAGGTGGTACTTTTGCCAGAGAGACCCTAAAGGTTTTGATTAACATGAGGCCAGAATCACCAGAGGTCAAAACCTTTAGGGTCTGAATAGTTACCAAATTTTAGTCTCTAGTCTCCAGTCCCCAGTCTCTAATCCCCCAAAGAGGAAAAAGATGGACATCTTGTTTGAAGACGATGACAAAATGCACGACGAATGTGGCATCTTCGGCGTGTATGCACCGGGACGTGATGTGGCCCGGCTCAGCTTTTTCGGTCTGTACGCCCTACAACATCGTGGGCAAGAAAGTGCCGGTATCGCCACCAGCGATAGCCGCATGGCCTACATCCACAAAGGAATGGGGCTGGTGTCGCAAGTGTTCAATGAAGACAATTTGCGGCCGCTACAAGGCCACCTCGCCATCGGCCAAAACCGCTACTCCACCACCGGCTCATCCAACCTGCGCAACGCCCAACCCTACCTCATCGAAACCATTCACGGCCCCCTCGGTGTGGCCCATAATGGCAACCTGACCAACGCCCTACACCTGCGCCACCAACTCCTCAAACGAGGCGTCGGCCTCTCCAGCACCAGCGACAGCGAAGTCATCACCCAAATCCTGGCCGCCCCCGCCGAAGTGTGGGCCCCAGAAAACGGCATCCATGACACCGACCGCTGGGTCGCCCGGCTCAAAGCCCTCATGCAGGTGGCCGATGGAGCTTACTCCCTCACCATTCTCACCCGTGAAGCCGTCTATGCCATGCGCGATCCATTGGGTTTGCGGCCGCTATGCCTGGGCCGTTTCGACGATGGTGGTTATGCCATCGCCTCCGAATCCTGCGCCCTACACACCGTCGGGGCCGAATTTTTGCGCGAACTAGAACCCGGCGAAATCCTGCGCCTGGACAAAGAGGGAGCCACATCCTTCTTTGGCCGCCAGGCCGATCACCGTGCCCTGTGCATCTTTGAATACGTCTACTTCGCCCGCCCCGACTCCACCTTCGAGGGGCAAACCATCCACAGCGTGCGCCAACGACTCGGCCGCCAACTCGCCCTGGAAGCCCCCGCCGACGCCGACCTGGTCATAGGCGTCCCCGACTCCGCTACCCCAGCGGCCATCGGCTTCAGCCAGGAATCCGGCATCCCGTTCAGCGAAGGGCTGATCAAAAACCGGTACATTGGTCGCACCTTCATCCAACCCGATGATCACCTGCGCAAAGAAGGGGTCAAAGTGAAATACAACCCCCTGACCGCCAACCTCAAAGATAAACGAGTCGTCCTGGTAGACGATTCTATCGTGCGTGGCAACACCGCTGGCCCACTCGTGCAACTTCTCCGCGAAGGCGGAGCCAGAGAAGTGCATGTGCGCGTCTCCTCACCGCCGGTGCAAAATCCCTGCTTCATGGGCATAGACATGGCCACCCGCCGCGAACTCATCGCCGCCCAGATGGAAATTGATCAGATTTGCCACCACATCGGCGCCAACAGTCTGGCCTATTTAAGCCTGGAAGGAATGGAACTGGCCGTCCGTGAGGCGATTCAGCGGAATACAGGTCACTGCACCGCCTGTTTCTCCGGCCATTACCCCATCAACATCCCCCAATGGCTCTTTGACGACACGGCGCGGGAGAAGCTTGTGTTTGAGGAGATGTGGGGATAGAGGGAAGTGAACAGTGTGGCTGTAATGACCATCCCTTTTGATCCCGTAAAACCTTGTCTATTTTGTGGGATTGTCATCACTAAAACCTTTTAGCCGAGGAGAACAATGAGCGAAGACCAGGCTCTCGTACCTGTAGAACAAAAACAGATCATTTTCTATGATGACGAATTGACGGCTGTCATCGTTGAAGAGGATCGCGGCCGCGTCGTTTATGTACCTATTCGCCCTATCTGTGAACGATTAGGGTTGGACTGGTCAGCGCAATACCGCCGCCTTAACCGCGACCCCGTTTTGTCGGAATTGCTGATGTCCGTTGCCGTAATGGCAACGGACATCCAGAGTGATGATCGTCGGCCGCGCACCAGCACAATGATTTGTCTTCCCCTGGATTATCTGAATGGTTATCTTTTTGGCGTCAGTGCCGACCGTGTTCGCTCGGAGTTACGGAACAAAGTTATTCTTTACCAGAAAGAATGTTATAAAGCTCTGGCCTCAGCATTTCTGACGACCAATCTGGAAACCGCTCCCACCAGCGAACAAACCACCTTGATCCACATCCGGGAAATGGGTCTGGCTATTGCTCAAATGGCCGAGCAACAAATGGCTCTCACCACCCGCTTGGACAAAGCCGCCATCATTGTGGGCGAACATAGCCGCCGCCTCACCGCCCTGGAGCAACAACTGGCCCCCCGCCAGGCCATCACCGACGAACAGGCCACCGACATCGCCGAAAAAGTGAAAGCCCTGGCCGTTTTGCTCACCGGGCAGGATAGCTCCAAAAACCATTTCCAGAGCATCTTCGCCGAACTTTATCGCCGCTTCCGGGTGAGCAGTTACAAAGTAATCCGCCAGTCGCAATACCAGCTGGTGGTGGATTTTCTGGATGAATGGGCGGCCGCGACGGGGACAGTGAACAGTGGACAGTGAACAGTGGACAGTGGACAGTGAACAGTGAACAGTGGACAGTGGACAGTGAACAGTGAACAGTGGACAGTGAACAGTGGATAGTGGACAGTGGACAGTGGGCTGGCTACCGGACAGTTCACAAACAGAGGCGTGAGCATCCTCAGATGCGAACAGGTTGACCACAAGAGAAAAGTGGCAATGAGCAGTGAGAGGGGAATGAGGAGATGAAGAAATTAAAACTGTTAGTGATTGGTTCCGGGGGGAGAGAGCATGCACTCGTCTGGAAACTGGCCTCATCCCCTCATGTGGAACAGATTTATGTCGCTCCGGGCAATGCCGGTACGGCCGAGTTGGCGACCAACGTTCCCATCGCGGCCGCAGACCTGCCTGCCCTTTTCTACTTCGCCCGCCGCAACAAAATTGACCTCACCATCGTCGGCCCGGAAGACCCACTAGACCTGGGCATCGTGGACCTGTTCCAGGCCGAACGGTTGCCCATTTTTGGCCCCAGCCGCGCGGCCGCACAACTAGAAGCATCCAAAGCGTTCGCCAAAGCCTTTATGCAAGAGATGGGCATTCCCACCGCCCGTTTTGGCACATTCACCGACTACGCGGCGGCTTTGGCCTACCTTCAGCAAGAAGAAGGCCAGGTGGTGGTTAAGGCCAGTGGGCTGGCGGCAGGCAAAGGGGTGATCGTGTGTGAGGACAAAGATGAGGCCGCGGCCGCGCTCCAACAAATCATGTTTGACAAAGCCTTCGGTTCCGCCGGGGATGAAGTCATCATCGAAGAACGGCTCACCGGCCCCGAACTCTCCCTGCTCGCCTTCAGCGACGGGCAGACCATCGTCCCCATGCTCCCCGCCCGCGACCACAAACGCATCTACAATGGCGACCAGGGGCCAAATACGGGCGGTATGGGCGCATTTGCCCCCCCACCCGACCTGGACAACAGCACCCTGATCGCCGCCATCGCTCAGAACGCCTTAAATCCGGTCATTCAGGGCATGGCCGAACGGGGTACACCCTATGTGGGCGTACTTTACGCCGGAATTATGCTCACCCCCACCGGCCCAAAGGTGCTGGAATACAACTGCCGCTTCGGGGATCCGGAGACGCAGGTAATTTTGCCCCTGCTAGAGAACGATCTGGTGGCGGTGATTCTGGCCTGCCTGGAGCGGCGACTCACGCCCGATATGGTGCAACAACGAGATGGAGCGTGCGCCACCGTGGTCATGTCTGCCCCCGGTTATCCCGGCCACTATCCGAAAGGGTTGCCCATTAGCGGAGTTGACAACGCGGCCGCGTTGCCCCATACTCAGGTTTTCCACGCTGGTACACGGCTCGAAAATGGGCAATTGGTCAGCAGTGGCGGCCGCGTGCTCTCCGTCTCCGCCTGGGGCGAAACCCTCGACACCGCCTTAGAACGGGCTTACACTGGAGTGAGCCACATCCAGTTTGAGGGTGCCCACCACCGCACCGACATCGGTCGTCCCTTAAGCTAAGCATGAACCGCCATTCAACGTCATTCTTACTTGTCATTTTGCTTCTCTTGTCCTTGAGTTGCAGTCTCCTCACCGACAGTCCACCCTCTGACGATGCTAGTTCAGTGGATGTTCCTCGTTATGACGGCCCTGATCCGGACCCAGGGATGGGGAATGTGTATGGGATCGTGCGCTGGAATTCGCTCGCGGCCGCAGATATTCACGTAGAACTATGCGAAGAATATTCCTTCTTTGCCGGATGCGACGGGGCCAGTTTCCCGGCCATCACCAACAGTGAAGGCGAATACCTCTTCACCACCATTCCCCCCGGCGAATACAGCCTCGCCATTCGCCTTTTTGCCACCGATGATTGGATTTATGTGACTGATGGGTTTATCAGCGCGGCCGCGTTCACCGTCACCGCCGACGAAACCACCACCATTCCCGCACAAAACATCTACAAACTGGATGTCAAACCCACCCACCCCACCGGCAACACCGTCGAATCCGGCCCAATAACCTTCAGTTGGCGGCCCTACGAAAGTGCCTCCTACTACGAAGTCACACTCTTACCCGATCAGGGCGAAACAATTTTTGCCGGACAACGGGTAGACACCCCCGAAATCAGTACCGAATTGCCCCCGTATAATTGTGACTACCGCTGGCAAATCGAAGCCTTCAACCGGGATGGCATCAAAATCGCCGCCACGAATGATTACCTGATCTTTGCCGTGACCGGGCAGACAGCCTCGTGCCAACTCACCCTACTCAACCCCGCCAACACGGTAGAATTGGAATCGGGCAGTGGGGTGATATTGGAATGGGAGACACACCCCGCGGCCGCGACCTACGACATCCTCATGTGGAACGACTCCCTACCCGACCGGCCTCACATCCTCGATTTTGTCACCACCACTGTTCCCAGCTACCATTTCGGCCAGACCCTCGAACCAGGCCGCTACGTCTGGTCCGTCCGCGCCTTTGATACCAATGACCAACAAGTGGCGGGGAGTGAAATTTTTGATTTTACGGTGAAGTGAAGTAACTATTCAGCCCCTCACCCTAACCCTCTCCCGCTTCGGGAGAGGGGCCGGGGGTGAGGGTCAGCAATTCCACCTTCTCATTCTACGCCGAGCGTGGGAAAAAATTCTGATACCTGAATAGTTACGAAGTGAATACGTGACGCGTGTTGCGTAATATACCAATAGACCAATAGACCAATAACCTCTGAGACTTATGACCCAACCAACCGCTTACACTCAGGCCGGTGTTGACCTCTCCGCCGGAAATCGTGCCACCAAAATGCTCGCGGCCGCGGTGCAATCCACCTTCACCCCCGACGTGTTATCCGATGTGGGATCATTTGGCGGGCTATTCTCCACCCGCCGCCTGCAACAGATGACCGACCCCATACTCGTCGCTTCCACCGATGGCGTGGGCACCAAAACCAAAGTCGCCGCCCAGATGGGGCGATGGGACAGTATCGGCCACGACATCGTGAACCATTGCACCAACGACATCCTGGTGCAGGGAGCCGTGCCTCTTTTCTTCCTCGATTATGTGGCCTCGGCCAAACTCAACCCAGAGCAAATCGCCACCATCGTCGGCGGCATTGCCCAGGCCTGCCGAGCGGTCAATTGTGCCTTGTTGGGGGGAGAAACAGCCGAAATGCCCGGCGTTTATGAACCAGGGGCGGTAGATTTAGTGGGGACGATTGTTGGGGTGGTGGATCGCGGCCGCGTCATTGACGGCTCCCGCATTCAGGCTGGCGACATGGTTCTGGGCCTGCCCTCAACCGGCTTACACACCAACGGCTACTCCCTGGCTCGCAAAGTTTTGGCCGATTTAGACTGGATTTCCCCCCATCCGGCTCTCGGACAGCCCATCGGTGAGGCGTTGCTGGCCCCTCATCGTTCCTACCTGGAAGCTGTGCAAGCGTTGTGGCAAGCCGGGGTTGATATCCGTGGACTGGCCCACATCACCGGTGGTGGCCTCATTGACAACCCCCCCCGCATCTTCCCCGAGGGCCTGGGAGCCGTTTTGCATCGTGGAAGCTGGCCGATTTTGCCCATTTTTGACCTGATCCAACAAACCGGTCAGATCAGCCCCGAAGAAATGGCGCACGTGTTCAACCTCGGTTTGGGGATGCTGGTCATTGTGCCCCCGGAGCAGGTCGCGGCCGCGCAGGCCGCTTTGTCCTACGCAACATTTATCATTGGGGAGATGAATTCTGGCCCAAAGCAGGTCACTCTCGTTGGTTAACACGTGTTTCGTGATGCGTTACGGCTTATATAGCTTTCAAGAAAAAGATTTTGGGTTCGTAGTAACGGCTTTAGCCGTCCCACGCTGGACGGCTAAAGCCGTTACTACAAACCAGGCTCAAAATCATTTTCTGAACATCTATAGAAACGCATCACGTCTCATACCTCATATTTTCTATGCCCAACTCTCGCCTTATCGTCCTCGTATCCGGTTCCGGCAGTAACTTACAGGCCATTCTCGACGCGGCCGCGAACCACACCCTCCCCGCTGACGTTGTCCTCGTCGTCTCCAACCGCAAAGATGCCTATGGTTTGGTACGTGCGCAGTTAGCGGGTGTGCCCACCCTGTACTTTCCGCTGAAACCGTACAAAGATGCGGGACGCGGCCGCGATCAATACGACGCCGATCTGGCCGAAGGAATCAAACCTTATCAAGCCGATCTCATCATCCTGGCTGGCTGGATGCACGTCCTCAGCCCCGCTTTCCTCAACCATTTCCCCCACCAGGTCATCAACCTGCACCCGGCTCTCCCCGACACCTTCGCCGGAACCCACGCCATCGAACGGGCCTACGACGCCCACCAACGGGGCGAAATCAGCCACAGCGGCTGTATGGTCCACTACACCATCCCCGAGGTAGACGCTGGCCCCGTCATTGCCCAGGCCATCGTGCCCATCTACTCAACCGACTCATTGGCCGATTTTGAGATCCGCATGCACCAAACAGAACATCGGTTGCTGATCGAAGCCATCCACCGGGTATTAACAGAAACCGACATTGTCAGCATGCCCGAATAGTAGAGACGCAAAATTTTGCGTCTCTACTGAAACCCATACTTCAGCGATCCCGGTGGGAAGAGGAACTATTTCTGGGGTGACTTCAACGCCTGCATCAACTCATCTAGTTGTAGGCGCAACGATTCCAGGTCGTTGAGAATGGTCTGCCGCTCTTCGCGTGAGGTTTGGGCCAGATGAGGCAATTGTTTACTGGTGAACCGGGTAAAGTAATGGTGGGTTTTTTGCACCTGCTGTTGCAGACGGGTCAGGTGGGAGCTTTGGGCTTTGGGTGAAAGGCTAAAAGGGGTCGCGGCCGCGTTCATCTGTCGCGTCAACAATTCATCCACCAACCGCTCCACCGCCTGAGTCACACCTTCCCCAGACTCCTCATCATCCTGTTGCCAAGCCAACAACTGATTAATCGCATCCACCTGCAAATCAGGCCAATCACGCAACCGTTGCACAATCGGGCGGATGGTGCGCTCCCGCAAATTCGACTCCCCAACCATCTGTAAAGCCTCATCGGCCAGCTCCAACACCCCTGTCAAATAGATACGATGCCGTTTGGAAATGCCTAATGTCTCTTCAACCCGTGCCCAGGGAACCAGCTCACTTTCGTCCATTTGGGGTGAACCATGGTTCACCCCCGACAATTCATAACGCAAGGCCCATAGACCACCCGCCTTTTCCACAGCGTTAATGTCCTCACGCATGAAATTCTCAATAAACTGATGAGCGCGAACAGAAATGCCTTGTGGTGCCACCAACACCTGAATCTGTTCCGCCGAGCGGGTCACACCCCCATCCTGGATGAGCCGATTTTCCAGGGCCAACAAAACATGCGCCCAGAAACGGCGTTCACCGGTCACAATCAGGTATTGCACCTCACGGGGCACGGTATCTTCGCCCGCTGGCGGCCGCACCGTGATGGGATTGATCAACCCATGTTGGGCAATGGAGTCAGCCAGGCGGCGCAATTGGATGGCTTTCTGGTTGCCCGGCCAATCAGGTTGGCGCATCCAGGTTTGTAGGGCTTGCCGCGGCCGCATCCGCCCCCACACCAATTCCGACGCCAGATGATCAGGCAACAGACGGCGCGGCTGATCCGGATCCGGCAACAACACATCCAGGGAGATGAGGGCAATCTCGGCACTGGCTACGCTCTCTTGCGTATCCGCACTCATAAAAGCCATCACCGTATCAAACGAAGGGCGTTTACTTTTACTTGCCACGTCGCTCTACCTCCTGCGCCAGCCGGGCATACGCCTGGGCCACATCTAAATCCTTATTGGGGGCATAAGCAAAAATATCCTGCTGGGCGGCGTGGGAATTACGCACGGCAATACGATCCGGCACTTCACCTAGCACTTTATCCCCAAACTGGCGTTGCAACGATTCCAACGTCTCCCGCGATTCCAGCGTCCGGTTTTGCATCGTCAACACCACGCCCATCAGGCTCAACCCGTTAATCCGGTTGATACTCTTTACCGTATCCAGCAACAGTCCCAGGCCGATGAGGGGAAAATAGCCCGGCTCAATCGGGACGAGCAATTCTTGGGCGGCGATGAAGGCGTTAATCGTCAGCAATCCCAGGGAGGGGGGGCAATCAATGAGGATGTAGTCATATTGACCCAACAGCGGCCGCAACGCATTGGCTAAACGGTACTCCCGTTGCAACACGCTCTGTAACTCAATCTCCGCTTTGGCCAGACGAATGTGGGCCGGGAGCAAATCCACGATACCCGACTTGTAGCCCGCTTTATCATTCGCCGCCAATTCAACCCGCTTCAGGGCTTGCTCTGTTTCCATTTCCTGGATCAACGTTTCGTAGATGCACAGGCCACCGGCTGGCCCCAGAGCCGCTTGCACCCCCAAAAAGGCGGCGGTGGTATTCGATTGGGGGTCTACATCCACCACGAGGACCCGCTGTTTTTTGCGGCTACCCAAACCACGGGCTAACGCGGCCGCGAGGTTGATTGTCGTTGTGGTTTTGCCAACACCACCTTTCTGATTAGCAACTGCTATAATTCGTGTCACAGGATAGCCTCCTGAAGCAAAGTGACAGGGTGAACCATGGTTCACCCGTAAACAGAGTTGGATAGAGGCAAATTGTAACGTGTTGCCAGAGTTCGCACCATAGCAACTGGTTTGTTATCATATTCTTGCGTAGGCAATAAAATCAGCCCATGAATGAACCACAACTTGAAGAAACACCTGATACAGAGGCTCCAGTAACCTATGTCCGGCGCGAGAGGGTGGTAGCCACCCGCATTTTGGACGGGGTAACTTACACCTGGGAATGGACACGCTGTGGACATGCCGGGCGTTGCGGCCGCTGTAAAGTAGCTTATTACGGGCATGGGCCATATTGGTACGCCCGCTATTGGGACGCGACCAAAGGGGAACGCGGCCGCGTCATTACCAAATACATCGGTCGGCAGTTGCACTACCTCACCGCCAGCGAACTACCTGATCGTGCTCCACGCGGCCGCGCTCCAGAAAAACAGATCCGCCAAGAATAATTTGTAGGTTCTTTCGGAATTCGCGGGGGGTGGCTAAAGGTATTGACATTCATGACGCAATGCGTTATTATATCTTCATGACGCGATGCGTTATTGGGCAAATCGGAAACCATGCCCTGGTCAACACCCAATGCGTCGCCAAACACAATCAATAACACGACAAACGTGAAAGGAACTGGTGCATATCATGACCGCTGAAATCGAAATCGTCACTGAAGAAGTCGAAACATCCTGGGAAACCACCCGCAAACAAATCGCGGATTACAGCCGCAAACTGTTCCTCGCCAGCCTGGGCGTAATGGGAATGGCTCAAGACAACCTGAATGATGCCTGGAAATCCAGCCAGAAGTTCGCCGACAAGCTGGTGGAACGGGGCGAAACCTTTGAAGAGAAAAACCTGCGCCGCGCCCGCAAACAGGTTGAAGATCAAGGTGAAGAAATTGTAGACAAAGCCAAAACCCGCTTTGACGAAACCGTCGAAACCGTTATCAACCGTCTGCAACTGCCTACCCGCAACACCATCACCGACCTGGAAAAGCAGATTGCCGCCCTGGGCCGCAAAATTGACCGTCTGCGCAAAGAAGAGAAAGTGGAAAAACCCGCGCTTGCCTGATCCGCGCAAGCACCTGGGGATTGACACCAGGGAATGCATCTCGCACAATAAAAGACCTGCCACCTGGCGGGTCTTTTTGTTTGTGCCCATATCCGCCCAACGACGGTAACAATTCTGGGTCTACCGGATTCAACGGGGTTGAGGAGTGAGCACCCCCAGCCCCAGAGCGTCACCTGGGGATGACTTAGGGTTCGTAAAAATATAACTTCCCGGTTTAGACCTGACAGGTTTCCGAAAACCTGTCAGGTCTTGACGGAACTTAATCTTTTACAGACCCTTACTCCTCTCGATTGCTTTACCCCGTCCGATCAGAGCCACAATTCTCAAAGAGAACGCACAGCCTGGAAAGGCTGTGCTACATTAAGCGATTATTTTTTGTTGCGGTTGGCGCGTAAGTGACAAAGCATAAATTGAGGATGTGGGTAACGACGGGGAACCCTTTCCCCCGTATAGGAGCAAGCCTGTAGCCGCAGAATTACCAGGCCTAGATTGACATTCCTCTCATTCTGCCATGTTGTCCTGTTTGAAGGAGTAACTTATCATGCGAAATTGGCTAAAATTTCTGACCCTACTCATGTTTGTCTTCGTGTTAGGTGCTTGCCAAAACGAAGAAACAACCCCCACCGCTACGGAAGTCGCGCAGGTGGAAACCGTAACCACACCTGTAACAGAACCCACCCTGACAGCCCCACCGCCAACGGCCACATCGGCTCCGACCGCTACCTCCGAACCCACCGCTACCCCTACACCCGCTTATGAACCGGTTTTTGAGACGGAAAGTTGCGAATTCCAGGTTCCCCCAGGGCGTGATGTGGCGTGTGGTTGGCTCACCGTACCGGAAGATCGTGGCAACCCGGAGAAAATGATTCATCTCCATGTGGCTATTTTCCACAGTGACAACCCCAATCCTGCCCCTGATCCCATCGTTTACCTGGAAGGTGGGCCGGGTGGAGATGCTCTGGAAGCGGTTCCTCTGGTATTTGAGATGCGGTTTGCCCCGTTTCTGGCTAACCATGATTTGATCATGTTTGATCAACGCGGCACGGGCTATTCTGAGCCGTCGTTGGCTTGCCCGGAAGAAACCGAAGCGGGTTTTGCCCTGTTGGAGCAAGACATATCACCTGAACAAGCGACCGAACAGTTGCTCGATGCTTTATTCGCGTGCCAGGAGCGGTTGTTGGCTGAGGGAATCAACCTGGCGGCCTATAACAGCCGTGAAAATGCCGCCGATTTGAACGATCTACGCCTGGCTCTGGGGTATGAAACCTGGAATGTGTGGGGCATTTCCTACGGCACGCGATTGGCGCAAACGGTTATGCGTGACCATCCGGAAGGGGTTCGCAGTGTGGTATTGGATTCAACCTATCCTCTGGCGGCCAATCTACTGACCGATACACCCGATAATGTCATCCGAGCGTTCACCGTTTTCTTTGCCGGATGTGCGGCCGATACAGTCTGTCATGAGGCTTATCCTGACCTGGAAACGGTTTTTTATGAGCAAATAACCCGTTTGGACGAAGAGCCGGTAATCTTGCCTGTGACAAATGTTCTGACCGGGGAGAGTTATGAGGCTTACTTCCGGGGTACAGACCTGGTAGGGGTTCTTTTCCAAACCTTGTATGCCACAGAGATTATTCCGGTGTTGCCGCAAATGATTTATGATATTGCCGCCGAGGATTACAGTCTGCTAACAACTCTGCTATCCAGTTTCCTGGCTAATGCGGAGTTTATTAGCATTGGCATGCAATATTCGGTGCAATGTTATGAGGAAAATAGCTTTGCCACGCGGGAAGAAGTGGAAGCGGCCGCATCAGAATATCCTCTTTTGGAACCATTTTTTGCCTACAGCATCAACATTGGCCCCCAGGCCCTCACCGTTTGTGAGCAGTGGGGAGCAGGTGAAGCGGATGATATTGAAAATGAGAACATCAGCAGTGACATTCCAACCTTGATTCTGTCGGGGGAATATGATCCCATTACACCCCCGGCCTGGGGACAAGAAGTTGCTACCGGGTTAGAGAACAGCTATTTCTATCAATTTCCGGGGGTGGGACATGGGGCCAGTCTGGCCGGAGCGTGCCCGGTGTCGGTGATGGAAGCGTTTTGGGCGGAACCAATGGCTGAACCTGCGGCCGCGTGCCTGGCCGAGATGACCGGACCCCAATTTGTACAGGGGAACGCGGCCGCGGATATCACCCTCGTCCCCTTTACCAGTGAAACCTTTGGCATTACCGGCGTCATACCCGAAGGCTGGACTGAATCCTCCCCTGGTGTGCATGTCCGTGGGAACAGTGCCCTGGATGGAACCGTCATCATCCAGCAGGCCGTTCCAGGAGTAAGTGCAGATGATCTACTCCAACTCCTCACCGGCCAATTAGGATTAACAGATGCACCCACCAGCACGGAAACAGTGGAACTGGGCACTTATACCTGGGTGTTTTATCAGACAGAAGCGTCAGGGGGGATGGTAGATTTTGCTCTGACAGAAAGTGACGGGACTACCATCATTGTGGTGTTGTTCAGTAGCGCGGAAGAGCGTCAAACACTGATTGACCAGGTGTTTATGCCCGTATTAGAGGCAATCCAGATTCAATCATAGGCTATACAACTGGAGTTTAGACCGGAGAAACCTACCGGCGCGGTTTGGGGGCGGACGTCCCCAAACCGCGCCGAGAAAAGTTGCCCGTCCCTGCGGGTGAGGGTGATGGGACTTCTACGAATAAACCACTCGTGAGAAGAGATGATTCCCGATATTCTCTTTCAGGCAGTGGGCAAGGTGAAATAAAAACGGCTTCCCTGGCCCGGCTGACTTTCAACACCTACGCGACCATCGAGCCGGGTTACAATACGTTGCACAATAGACAACCCCAGGCCACTCCCTTTTGCCCGCAACCGACCTTGTTCTAGTCGAGTAAATTCATTAAACAACCTCTGCTGATCTTCCAGGCTGATGCCAGAACCATTATCCTGCACCCAAAACTCAATCTCCCCGCTGTTACGGGTCGAAGCTCCCAGAGTAAGCCGGGGGGGGCGGCCCCCATATTTTAGGCCATTACTTAAATAATTGACCCAAACGGCTTCTACCCAGGGGGCATACCCAACAGCCGTAGGCCATTTTTCCGGATACTGAATCTCCGCATGTAGCTCTTCAATGGTGGCATGCAAACGTTCCTGGCTTTGCCGCACAATATGAGCCATATCCAAAGGCCCCATTGGTACATCTTCACTGCGTGTTTCGGCCAGGAGCAACAGGTCGTTGATGATGCGGTGCATGGTTTCACCCGAACGTTGCATCATACTCAGAGATTGGGCAATTTCTGCTTGTTCCATATCAGGCAAAAAGGCCAATAAGGCTTCAATGTAACCCGATAGGGTGGAAAGAGGTGATTTCAGGTCATGAGCGACTGTGTGGGCAAATGCATTTAATTCGGCATTGGTAGCCGATAACGCTTCATTACGCTGTTCTAACAAACGATGATAGGTGAGAAACATGGTTCCTATCAGATAAGAAGCCGGAGCAGAAACAAATGTTGAAATAAGGAGGGGAAAGGCGAAGATCCGTAAGGTCTCTGGATGGAAGAAAATAAGGGTGAGAAAGAGTGTAGCAATGCCCGAAATAATGGTGGACGCCAAAGACACCTTCCAGGGTTTATTCATAAAGGTAAATAACCGTAGCAGGCTTTTTTCTATGGGGGGGGGAACTGAAGTCTTCCCATTCATTATATTTAATTGTAACTCAAGATTTTTTTGGTGTAAGTGGGATTTAGGGGGGATGGGGGGAGGAAGGGTATGAGGGAATGGGGTGCCGTTTATTGCCTCAAGATTGCTTCAGCCACCTGGCGCATGGTCTGTTGTTTCTGGCGTGCCACTGTTTGAATGGTACGGTAAGCATCTTCTTCATTCAGGGCGGTGGTGGCCATAAGACGGGCTTTGGCCTGGTCTATGAGTCTACGCGATTCGAGTTGGTCTTCGAGTTCGGTGGCCTGCTCCTGGAGCCGTTGAGCATCGCGGAACCGTTTGAGGGCGACAGAGATCGCGGCCGCAACGTCTCCTTTTTGCACCGGCTTTACCAGATACCCGTGAATGGGCAGGTCGGTGGCTTTGTCAATGAGTTCCTGATCGCTATATGCCGTGAGCATGATGATGGGGAGGGGGGAAGTCCGGGCCAGGGTTTTGGCCGCCTGTAGACCATCGGTGAAGGGCATTTTGATATCCAGAATGGCCAGGTCTACCGGGTGGTTACGAGCCATTTCTAACGCCTCACGTCCGTTCGCGGCCGCGAGTACCTCATGCCCCATCTCGCGCAACATCGCCTTCAGCCCCAGGCGGATGATAGATTCGTCGTCAGCAATCAAAACGCGCATCGCTCAAGTATAACGCAATGGGTGTCAACTACTCCAGTTCTTGCTCTAAAGAACGGGGCAGACGCAGGCTGATTTCTGTGCCTTGTGGCAGGCGGTTGTACTTGATGCGGCCGCGTAAATCATCTTGCACCAATGTCTCGGCAATCTCCAGACCCAGCCCCCGGGTGTAATCCTGGGGCAATCCTGTACCATCATCCCGCACCAGCACCACAATCTCCTCTGGTGAACGGCCCAAATTGATGACGACGCGGCCGCTGATCCGTCCCAGAAAAGCATGTTCCAGCGCATTTTGCACCAATTCATTCACCACCAGCGTCAACGAGGTGGCCGGGCGGCTGGGCAAAAGCAACGCCTCACCCTGCACCTGAATATCCAAAACCCGCTCCGGTGAAGCCACCATGGCCGCCGTGGAGCGGCAAATCCGTTGTAACACATCCCGCACATCTACCAGCTTAAACCCTTTCTCGGAGAGGGCTTCATGCACGGTCGCAATGCTATGGATGCGGTTGATGTTGGCCTGGAGCACCTCACGGGTGTCTAACCGGTCGGCGTCGGCCATTTGCATCTGCATCAGCATAGCGACTGTTTGTA
Source organism: Chloroflexota bacterium (assembly GCA_018004935.1). GTDB lineage: Bacteria > Chloroflexota > Anaerolineae > Promineifilales > Promineifilaceae > Trichofilum. The sequence goes on from JAGNBF010000125.1 coordinate 15,272, forward strand.
AGTTGTTCTTGATGCGATGGTGCATCTCGCGCACGATAGCCGCATTCGTCACCAGGCGGATATTTTCAATAGCCAGGGCGGTCTGATTGGCGAGGGTGGCTAATAACGTGCGTTGCGACTCAGGAAATTCGCGCACCTGGTTCGTATAGGTGTTCATCACCCCCATCACCCGCTCCCGCACAATTAACGGCACGGACAGAAGAGAAACCAACCCTTCTTGCCGGGCCAACGCCTGCCCGGTGTAACGGCTGTCCTGACGCACATCGGGGCTGTAGGCCGGTTTGCCAGTGCGGGCGACGGTTCCGGTCAGCCCTTCACCGATGGGGAGGGGGGGACGGGGGCGGTAAGGGCTGGTGACACGTTGGGCGGAGTGTAAAACCAGGTGTTGGCCGGTTTCGTCGAGGAGAAAGATGGCGCACGCGGCCGCGTCCACCAACTTCGCCGCCATATCCGTCACCACATCCAGCATATCATCCAGGTATTGCGGGGTAATGGCCGCTTCACTCACCTGGGCCAACGCCTGCAACTCATCAATTTGCCGTTTCTGCCGGTCATACAACTGGGCCTTCGCCAACGCTCCCGCCGCCAAATCCCCAATCAGCGACAACATCTCCACCTCACTGGCCGTGAACTCATGCGGCTGAACGGTTTGCACATTCAGCGCCCCAATCGCCTGATTTTCAATAACCAGGGGCACAGCCAGTAGCGATTGAAAAACCGTTTCTTCGGCTTCATCAACCCATTTGAAATGGGGATCGTTTTGCGCTGTGGCGGCAAAAACGGGCACATTTTGGGCTACGGCATAACCGGTCATGCCTTCACCCACCTGAAGTGTGGCCCGTCCCAATGCCCGTCGTGCCAACCCGGTTGAGGCTCGTAAACGGAGCGTTTGCCCGTCCGGGTCCAGGAGGTAGATGGTACATGAATCAACGTTCATTACTTCGGTCGTTTTTTGGCCGATGAGGTGGAGCGTGGTGTCAAGGTCCCAGGCGGAACTGAGGGCGCGGGCGATTTCGCGTAGAGGTGAAAGGGGTCGCGGCAGGCTATAATCAAATGAGGTGGGAAAGCGATTGTTGGGTGAGACCATAAAAAGATTGTAACCAGGGTGGGAATAAATTTGCCAATGGCAAAAATGGCTCTATCGGAATTCGTGGGGTGCGGCTAGAGGGTGGGGCTGGCCTTGTGCCTGCCCCGCCGAGGGCAACCACAAGGGTTGCCCGTACAGTCAAAATCTTTTTCTTAAAAGCAATAGCAGGTGTGGGTGGTGATTGTGTAGTAAGTACCAGAGCATAGGTGTGCCATCATTCCAATGCGGTGGAAAATTTGTTATACTGTTTTTTCTTCGGCTGGTTTTGTGCCTGCCCAGTGTGGGGTAAGCACCAGGGTTGCCTGTACCCTGCGAAATCCTAAAGTCTTTGTAACTCTTATAGACCTTCAAGTACCATGTCTCAACCGTTTTATGAACAAAAACTTGCTTTGTTAAAGCAACGGCAGGAGCAGTTGTTAGAAGAGTATGCGGCGGTGCAGGCGCAAATGGGCCGTGCGTTGGGTGAGGTGGAAATGGTGCGGCTGAGGCGGCAGGCTGAACATACGGAGCAGGTGTTGCTTCGGAATGAGCAGGAGCAGGCTGAGGTAAGCCGGTTGTTGGATAACGCGGCCGCGTCCCCCCCGGCGGTTGTGATGGTAATGAGCACCACGCAACGGGCCAACCTGGCCGATTTGATAGCTCGCCATTTCAACGAGGAAGAGGTGAAGGACATCTGTTTCCGGTTGGGGATTGAATACAGTGATCTGCCCGCAGTGGGGCGGGCGGGCAAGATTCGGGAGCTTGTTCTTGGGGTGGAAAGGCAAGGGCGGGTTGAAGCGTTACAGAAGTTGATAAGGGAGTTGCGGCCGCGACTTAACGAGAATAATGAACTGGTCAACGCCGTAGGAGAATAAAGCTGTGGACGAGCAACAATTACAAATCCTGGTGCAACAACGCACCGACTTAATGGAAGAATATGAGGCAGTCAAACGACAAATTTCAGCTACCAATGATTCTATTGCTCAACTAAGACTGGAACGGCAAGCTCAAGAAATTGAAAAACGCATCCAAACGCTCACCGAAAAGATCAATGCCATACAAATAGTCGGATCACCCATTCCCCGTACTAATGGCACATTCCCTTTTACTAACCGGGTGGATGAGATGCGCCTTTTGCTCTCTTCTTTTGCCCCCGCTTACCACCTGATTGATGCCCCGGCTGGTTATGGCAAAACCAAACTCCTCCAACAACTCCATGATCAGTTTAAGGAGCAGAACTGGCAGGTGGTATACCTCTCGATTGGGTCACAAGATAGTTTGGTTCGTATTGCCAAAACAATTGCCCAACAACTTGATATTGAGCCATTGTATCAAATACAACCTCCACTCCCCCCCGGTACACGGCTGGGCAGTGCGTTGAATCGTTACAGTGGAGAAGGCAATGGACAGGGGCTAGTATTTCTATTTGATTTACAACCCACCGCCGGAGACCAGATTTTATTACAACTATTAAATGTTTTTATCCCGGAAGTTTATGATGAGTTAAGCTCTTTCGAGTTTTTTGCCAGCCAGCATAATCGTTTTCGGGTGATGATTGCCGGACGTTATTTAGCCCGGTTAAACTTGCCCTTGACCGCCAGGGTTTTACGGCTCTCTACCTTTAGCTATGATACCATTCTGGATTCCACCTCGCGTTACTTGTCAAGCTACAACTTACCCGAAATTGAACAACTGACAAGTCATCTCTTTTTTCTGACCGGGGGACATCCGGGGTGTTTGATAGAAGCGATCCAATTGTTCAGCCAGAAGCCGGTTCGTCCCGATACACCCGCCTTCTTAAACTGGTTCCGGCAAGAAGTGTGGGAGCAGGTGGTGAGTTTATATGCCCATGATGTTTTCTATACTTTAAACCATCACGGTGAAACGCTGGAGAAGCTTTCCGTTTTTCGGTATATGGATTACGCGATTCTGGATGCCTTCGTGCAAAAGCATGAGATCAATTTAACGGCCTATGATCTGGCAGATGAGCTGACCCAGGCTTATTTGTTGGATTGGGAAGGGCGTTTTTTGAAGGATGATATTATTCGGCGGCTTCTGGCGATTAAATTACGGTATCAGCAACCGACTTTGTTTACGCAATATTGCCAAGATGCGCGGCAGTTTTATGCTGATCAACTGGCAAATTCTCTGGTACAAGGCCGAGATCGTTGGATTATTGAGTACCTTTTTCATGTTTTGTACCAATATGCCCCGACTATCCATGAACCGGCGGTGCGAACGCAGTTAGCGCACCAGTTTTTTGAGACAGAGGTTCCCCAGGCGTTTGCGGCTCTGGTGGATGGGCACAATATACCGGTGCAACAGTGGCGTAATGAGGCAAATGTTATTTTGCGCTTGATGAATCGTGATTGGGAGTTCAAATTCACGGTCAACTATTTTTTGCGCGGTCATGTTTACAATGGCGAACCGTTTCAGCAATTAGAAAGTAGTATCGGGCAGTTTTTTAGTCAGCTTTGAGGAGAAGTTATCATGAGTACTATAGTTGCCCCCTCACGACCTACCGTGCTACCGGACGGTATGATGTGAAATCCCCCAATTGCCATATTTACAAGGCCATTTATCCCGAAGCGGTGCGTCTGGAAGGGTTGCGTCTCCTGCAAACAACACAGACTGTCCTGTAAATAGCTAACCACCCCACGTGAACAAAAAAAAGCGCGATAGGCTGTTAAACCTATCGCGCTTATTGTTTGAAAATGGGTGGGGGTCAAAGGGACCGATGAAAATGTGATGATGACCCCCAGACGCAGTAATCCTACCGTATCATCTTAAACTAGAAAAGGGGAAATAAGTCATAGCCCTTTTTTATACACCATAGTAAAGCAAGAACTCGTAGGGATGCGGCCGCAGGCTCACCGGCGCAATCTCTGTCTCCCACTTGTACTGGGCATACGCCTGCAACACATCCGGCGTGAAAACGCCCCCTTCCAACAGATAATCATGATCCGCTTCCAGAGCAT
>JAGNBF010000033.1:0-55575 GCA_018004935.1 Chloroflexota bacterium
GCGGCCGCGAGACGATGGGTATTGACGCTGTCCAGCAACGCCCCGTTCTGTTCCAGGTCATCACCAAACATAGATTTGTACTTCACCATTGGGCCAATGGCGTGGATGACAAAAACGGCATAGGTGACACGCCGCTCAGCCAGGCCCCAGGTGAGCCAGGGCCACAGCTTGAGCGTGCCATTGGGGACGCCCAGGTACAGCACATTGGTTTCATCCAACCCGCCGGACAACTCTATTTCGTCGGGGCGGGGATTATCTGATTCACCCATGAGGAGTAAGCGACGAGCGAGGATGCGGCCGCGGGTCAGCCGTTGATCTTCGACGAGAAAAAGGGGCAGGCTGAGTAACCCTTGTAGCGCGTTTAACGCTTTTACCAGGAGCTGATCCGGTTGGTGCTGGGCGAAGATGACTTCGGCTCTGGCTTTGCTGAGGGATTGCAGTTCGTGGCCGTGGGCATTGCGTAGGTCACGCAAGGCGGTCAGGGCGACATCGGCCGGGGCCTCGCCATTTTTCCCCACGCGGAAACCGGCTCCCAGGTGTAGTTCCAGGGGGTGCAGGCCATCGGGCAAGAGGGCTACCTGCTGGCAAACGGAGAGGAAGTTGTGCCAACTGAGGGGGCCGGTGAATTGGCCCAGGCTACCGGGGGCGGGCCGGGCCGGGTCGGTACGGGCACTAAACGAGGCGAGGGTGAGCGCGGCCGCGTACCGGGTGAGGGCTTCGCCAGCACGGAGAATGGCATCGAGTTGTTCGGTGATAGAGCGGGAGGTGAGGACGCGGCCGCAGGCCACGGCAATGGGGTGCGGATAAACCAGGGCGGCTTTTTCTAAGGCGGCGATGATGTCACTATTCATAAGGTATGTTTCTGAAGACCTAAAGGTTTTGCGAAACCTTTAGGCGCTTACGCCCCAACATCGACAATTTTTTGTCAATGTTCTTGAAAAATGGAAGGTTTTGGAAAACTTGTATACACGGATGGGAGAAACACTGAGGGTTTTGGCTTTTATCTGTGTTCTGCCTGTCCGTGTAGACACCTTTTTTCCAAGCGAAGGCTCGGAAAAGATGTAGAGCCTATCACGGCAGTTATTCTAAAACAATACGCGCTTTGTCGCGGCCCTGCGTGGGTAGCAGGTTGTTCATGTATTCTTCAAACCGTTTGCTCAATTCGGCTGGTGTGGCGGGCATACCCCCCGTTTGTAGGGCCAGTCGCACCTCATCCAGCCGCATCACCACCTTCGTCAACCCGGACAACAGTTCACGCAAGGTGCGGAGTAGTTCATCGCTGATCGGCTCTGGCAAGGTGCGTGCCTGGAGCAGGTTTTCAATGAGGGGACGAACCTGGTCTTTGAGCAACTCAATGGCCGCCTGGGTGGTGGGGTCTTCCAGGTTGTTCAACAACGTCTGCGTCCACTCCGCCACCAGTTGATCTAACTCACTATCCAGTGAAGCCAACTGATGGCCCGCGTTCAGGTGGGGTTCCTGGTTGCTATGAGGGCGGAACTGGCAATGGGGGCAGACAGGGGCCTTCTGCAAATCCGCTTCCGTCAGGGCAAAACAACTTTTTAACCCGGCCAACCGGTCTTCAAACTCCCGCAACTGTGTCGCAGGCATTAGCTCAATCGTCGCCAGCCGCCGCAACGTCGTCAGCCGTTTATCTTGTAACAGGCGAGCTTTATACCGATCATCATTGGCTCCCAGGCGGGCACGGGTATGCCACTGCATCATCGTATTGATGAATTCCTGCTTTAACGTCTGGAGCGACTGGCGGGCTGTCTGGCGTAAGGACGGGTTGGCCCGTTCCTGGGGATGGTTGAGCCGCGCCAGGAGATCCCCTTTCACTTGCCGGGCCTGAGCCAGCCAGAGGTGCTCTTCCGGCATCATAATCTCTGCCTGGGATAGATAGGTAGAAACAGGCCCCAACTCCGCCAGCAGGTTGAGCAAACCGATAAGGCTTTTCAGGGCGTCCATCTGGGGCTGTTGCGCCTGCACCTCAGCCGTGCCGTACTTAAAATTCTTCAACCGCCCCGCCGAGGTGTAAGCCTGGAGCGATTCCAGGAACGTTTTGAGCTGGCTCAACGCCTGTTGGTAACTGCTTTGTTGCGCCCCACTCAGGAGCGTTGTCCCCCAGAACAGGAAGCCGTTTTGCAGTTGTTGCTGGGTCTGCACAATCTGGGTCACAGTCGTGCCCACAACCGTTCCCATTTCTGTAACCGGCCCATCATCGTTGAGGGTAATTTTCTGGACCAGGTTCGGATTCAGCCCCAACAGTTCAAACAGGGCACGTAAGGCGGGAATGTTCCACTCTTTGGGGGCTTCCACATGTTTGAACTGGGCTAATTCGGCCACCGGGATCGCCGCCAATTCGGCCAGGTTGTTGGCGTCGAACTTCTTGCCCGGTAGCGCCAGGGTCAGTTCCCCAGCATAAATCAGAGCGGCCAACAGTACCATCAACAAAGACGGTTCCAGCCGGAACCGGTCTGGGGCAAAATATTCAACGGTGTGATCTTCCTGAATCAGTTCCGAGCGGTTGAGCACCTGCCCGACCCCTTTCTGGCGCAGTTTATCCAGCACCGCCTGGGCATAACGGGATGAGGTGACGGTCAGACGATCCCCATCCAGCAGTTCCAGCGCATCCAGAACGGCTACGGCCTGTTGGGAAGAAGCGGGTTTATTGATCCAGCGCACCGCGCTTTGCGCCGCCTGTTCCCGGTTATCTTTGGTGATCAGTACGGCAAAGGTGGGATATTCACCCGCCCGCTCCTGGAAATGCCCGGCCAGGCAGGCCGACCCTACGGCGTTGACGATGTCGCGGATATTGGCGCGTGCCCCGGAGAGCGCACCGGGCCGTCCTTTGATCCATTCCATGAGGGTTTTACTTTGCCCCCGGTATGTCACGTTATAGGCGGTGGGCAGGTGTTCCAGCAACCATTTGACCAGTTGTTGTAGCGCGTTAGTGGCCCGCCCTTCATAACTGTTTTTGGCGGGGCCAGAAGCACGAGAGGCGAGATCGCGCGCGGCCGCGTACCGTTCTAAACTTTTCTGAAAGCTCTCATCCGGTTTCGCTAACCGGAAAAACAGTTCATCGGGCTTCTTTTCATCCGTAAAATGGGGGGGAGCATACGGTTGCAGGAAGTACAGATAAAAATCTCGTTGTGGCACAGCCGTGGCCCGCTCATTGGGCGAACCAAAAAAGAGATAACCCAGGCGGGTGACACGATGTTCCTGCCATTCCACCTCATATTGCCAGATATTGTAGCCGGTGAAACCTGTTTGATCGGCCAACTCCATGACCCGTTTCAAGGCATCAAAATAGGAGCGATTGAGGGTATTATCATCCAACGATTCGGTGCGTTTCTCAATGATGGCGTCATAATCTTCCGTTTTCTTGAGGTCTAAATAATATTGGCGATTATCCCCATTGACAGAGAGGAACTGCCCGCTGACGGTCCGCATAATTTCCCGCAAGACCGTCTCCACATGAGACAACAAATCATCGGCCGGTTCTCCCCCCAACTCGGCCACAAACGGATCAAACAGACAAAGACCATCGCGCAACTCTTGCGGTGTAGCCCCGACCGGGGCGTACACATCATGGGTGGTCAGGCGGTGGAGCGAAAGGCCGTCCACAATGCGTAAGGCCATGCCCCGGTAGGCGGGTCGCGTAAACGCCTGCCGGATGCGGTTTTCCAGCACCTGACTGCATTCTATGACTTCCCGGATGTCCGGCACGGCGCGGTATGAGGGGTTACTCTGAATGGTGCGCCAATATTGATCATAGGTGATAAGGCCAGGGTCATTGTCGGGCAGTGGCTCATCTAACTGCCGTTTCATGGCCAGCGACAGGGTTTTTAGCACCTCACGCTTTTCAATGGCGGCAATCTGTTCAAACATATCAATATAATCAGGATGGACCGGGAACAGACGCACAAATTCATCCAGTCGTTCGTTCATGTTGCCGTAAAAACGGGTGAACCGGGTGAGATGCTCCCGGATACGGGTTTGTTGTTCGGCGGTTTTCCGCAAGAGCCGTTCGGCCACCACATATTTCACATCACGGCGGGCAATCAGCACCTGCTCAAAACGATCCTTCACCCGGCGGATACTATCGGCGACAAAGGCGAAGCGAGGGTTTTCAAACAACATTTCCTGAATACCGGCAATAAAACGGAAGTGGAGATCGCGGGAGACTTCGCCGATTTCACGTAAAAAGCTCAAATCAAGAATAAGTTCTTGATCGCGCCGGGTACGCAGGTAATCCAAAAGTTCATCTACCACCAACAGTAACCCATGATTGGAAAAGGTCTGTTTGAACTGACTCATCATGTCTTCAAAGGCCGTTTTGTAACCAATGACTTCATGGACTGAGGGAAAGGTGTATGACAGACCGTTCTGTTCTAAATATTCTTCCAACTGCCCGATGATGATGTCGCGCAGGGACATGGTGGTGGTAGCAATTTCAATACGAAGCACTTTGAACTGACCGGCGATAGATTGGAATGCGGCCGCGACGCCCTCGTGCCGTAATGAACCGGTCAGTTCGCCAAACTCAGCCACCGCGGAGATGACCGAGAGCAGGTGAGATTTACCTGTGCCGTAGTTACCGACGATGAACAACCCTTTGTTATCGGCGGGATGGTGGAATTGTAGTTGCGGCATGACCAGGTCAATCAACCGCTCGGCCATTTCCTCGGAAATGACGTAGGTGGAAACCAGGCGTCGGGCTACATCTTGTTCATCGGCATCTCGTAACTGCACGATGGACTCAATCGGGTCAAATTGGATTAGATCACGATAACGCATAGGTATGTTCTCTTGGGGACTGATCAGGCTACAGGTTCCAGGTGCAACAGAACCAACTCTCGGGTTGGGTAACGCCGGTACTCAGCATGTTCCGGCTCGGCATAAACCAGATAACTGCCTTGAATCGTGCCGGGCCAGAGCGCCACAATCGTTTTACGCCGGGAGAGATTCTCTAAAAGTCGTAGTGGTTCCTGTTGTAAAGCCGGATCGAACAAAATTTCGATATGGTTGAGGATGAGTAGCTCACTGGCAACCGACGCCACGATGTTTGACATGAACGCGGCCGCTTTCAAGGCACGTTGTCGGGTGGTCAAGGGCAACATGCGGCGGCTCAGTTCTAGATTGACATTGATCACGTTAATATCGGCCTGCCTGGAGAGGTTTGCTAAGCTGGCTGACTGTTCAGTTTCGGGCATCACAACCAGGACCAACCGGTGGTAAAGGTCATGTACCTCGTTGGCTTTTTCTAAGATTTGGTCAAGGAGTTGGTGCGGCATGGGGTCTAGATTATAGGGGAGTTCAAGGGATTAAAAAAATTGTGGGGACATAGGTACATTACTTGTGCTTGATATCTTCCAGTTTTTTTTAGACAATTCACCCCCATTAGCAATCACACTCAACCCTTTCCAGGAAATAACGCATGACCGACAAACAGATTCAAGTGGCGGGAATTATCCTTTTATGCCGCTCATCGCAGAGGCTACAGACAAAGCGATTTGCTCAACGCCGACATCATATACGAATCAACCATGAACAAATCGGTTGTTTTGATTCAGTACAAACATCTACAGGCCAATAACTCCATTCACTTTATTTGAATTACTACGTGCCTCACAAATTGGCTGTAAGGCGCAAGCGTTTGTCTCAATACAACAATTGATGCTTCATCACATGGGGGAAGTGCTTAACGCCAATAAGGATAACAATAGCATCCTTATTTATGCTTCCGAACAACCTCTGTCTACCTGATTTTTATGCGTTCAGCGAGTAACAAGGTGCGGGGTTTGCGTCTAATATCTGAAGTTATCGGTAAGTGGGGGATTCTGCAACCTACACCCTAATTTTGCAAATATTGACCTGGTGAGGATATTTGTACAGGAAGATGAGGAAGTTTTTGCTTGCGGCCGCGATGCTGGTGGAACCTGTAAAAGGGGGGAAATAAAAAAAGCTCTCGTGTAATTCGAGAGCTTTTTTGCTACGGGAGCGACGGGTTTCCTATGCGCTCCAGGCATAACATTTTCGTCTGGGCACCTCGTTCAGAACCACATCATATCATCATTCGGTTGGTCTTGCGATTCATGTGTTCGGTAGCAATTTGATGTTTATAACTAGTAGTTCAACAAACTTATTCCGTCGAATAGCTGTGGCCGGTCTCCTGACCGTGCCACCATCTTCCAACCGACAAATCTTGTCTGTCGCACTACTAGGGTTCGCGGCCGCTAACGCACGGTTGGGTAAATCGGATTAGCTTTCCACTTAATGGCAATACGACGACCACCAACCAGAATAGCCATATCCCGTATCTGTTCTGCTGTTTCTAATTCTTCTGGCAAATCCAATACGAGTTGATTATCAACAATTTCCCCTGCCACTTCAACCATATTGCTGGCATCATCCGACGCGACCATCTCCTTTAATGCTTCGTAGAATAGAGGGGCGTCTAATTCCCCCATATCCTTCGTTTCTCGCTCGATATAGGCATCAATAACAGCGTCAAACTCATCCGTAGTCATGTTTGTAATGGTTTGTTGATTCATATGGCTTCCTATCTATCATGTTGCCTCTGCACCACACGTTGTTTCCAAACATTATACTCCATGATGACAATGGGACTATCCTCGATTTGCACCATCACCGGTGCCGGAAACTGTTGCGTAGCTGCTTCAAGCGTCGTTTTGATCGTATCCCCATTGATTTGTTCCCAGGCTAAAGGTTGTAAGAGAACAACCAGAGTACGTTGCTGGCTCCCTTCATAAAAGCGCGTAATGTAGAAATCATGTGCCAACCCACGACTTCGAGCTGTATAGAGAAAATACAAACTTGTCTTGATATCGCCTTTCAGATTTAAGACCTGTAAATCATAAGCTGAAAAACGGGATGCCTGGTCACGAATGTCATGTGCCTGGAAATCAATGCTGCTATTTGTCAAATCCCGATAAATTTCAACTTCAAAGGCATAGCCCAGAGCAAACGATTCCCAAAAGTACAGGCAGTAGGCCAATAGAAGATTTGATTCTCTCACACCAGCTTGTCGCAGTTTCGCCTGGTGCAAACGCTCCACAACACGGCGGGCGTAACCAGCTCGCAAAGCATGTTGTTCATGATTGAGGTCATGAAGTCGTAGTAACTCGTTTATGTATAGGTCAGCAAATGGTTCTTCAACATGAATGGTGTATATCTGTTTGAAGGTCTGAACCGTCTCATCAAGGGAGACACGAGCCTGGTGCAAGAGGTCAAACCCACTTAAAACCTGCTTCCATTCTGACAAGGTGAGTGAGCGGCGACCTGCTGACAGATATTTCAAAATGAGGTGTTTCTGAACAGCAGAAATTTGCGTTGGTACTTCAATGCGTAAATTATCATCCATGGGTACCAAGATTATACTGGATTGTGATTTACCTTACCTCTATGGACTTCATAGCTTGTTGCCCCACAGTCCTTGCCCTGCAAAACCTAAGTGCCCCATCAATGTTTTGGGCAAAAGGAAAGGACGTTATTTGCTTGGCAACGCTGTTGTCTGGCTAACCATTTACTTCTTGCCATACAGCCAGTCAAACCTGCTTGAGATACCTTTAATGCCTCGACATCCAGCCCCAGACAAAACATTTCCAACTTGGGCATAGGTAGCAATCCATCACCCAAGGGGATATGCCAGTTGAAGTTGACCTGTTTCCATGTCAGGCCATACTCCTCAAGCAACGCCTCGATTTCTTTGTTGAAGAAGGTAGCTATGGGCTGCTTCCAATAGGTCGCAGAATAACATTATTGTTCGAAAATCGGCTCACGGGCTGCTAAAATGAAAGTAACTCTAGGAACTGGCTCAGTTCGTACCTCGCAGTCCCATTTTCCGTGAGGTTGCTCTACTGGAGTTTAGAGCTAGAGGGGAGAGCAAGAAGAAGTTACTCTGCTAGCTCTCTAGCTCTAGCTCTGAACTCTAAACTTAAGTGATCTATGACAACAGAAAAACCAATCAGCCGAGATGAAGCCATTCACCAAATCGCCACCCAGCTTGAAGGGCCTATTTCTCTGGGGGCGTTTACAGAAAGGTATTAGCGATGTGGCATTCGACAAGCAAAACCGCATCAACAACAGTGCATAGGGCCATTCGGAATTATGAACAGGGCAAGACCGTTATCTTTGTGGATGAAACCACGATTTTGCCGATTCACCGGGCTTTGGCGGGGGTCTGTATACGTGTGCCTTTAACGCGCGAGGAAGTAAAGAAGGGGCAGTTTTACCTTTTCCCGGCGTTTAACTTTCTCCTGCCTGATAATGTCGTTCCAGAGAAAATCCAGTTGGTATTGGTAGATGAAGAGGATCACACCATCCCCACAGAAATTATTACCTGAACGGAAGAGGCAAGATCGCTCTTCGGCCCGTATAAGAGACAGATGATGGCTCTCAATCTGAGTTGGTGGTATCGGAAGCATAAGGTGAAACGGGATGACAGTGTGTTGCTGACCATCCTGGATTGGAAAACAAGTAAATTCCGCCTTTAGGTTGAATCGGCACGGGAACGCGGCCGCCATCGTGCCGACATAGCTACCAGCAATCAACTACTGGCCGATACGCTCTTTGACCTGTTGGAAAACAACACTGAGCCATATCTTTTTGGGCGAATCGGTATCTTAACTGTTTATGCCCGCTTGAAAGAAAAAATGAGTGTCCCGGCGGATCACTGGTTGCTTGTTTTGGAAAAGGATGGACGGATGCGTTGGGATGGAAGTCTCATCAACTACAGCGAAACACCTGGGTTAGTAGAGCGGATTCTTCCCGAATTGCGGCCGCAACGTTCATCCCCTGGCAAGACCGAACTCTCTACAGAAGAAGCACAACAGGTGTACCGCTTCAAGGTGAGCCTCAAACACCACAAAACGCTGTGGCGACAAATCGAAATCCAGGGCGGGCAAACGTTGTGGGAGTTTGACCGTGAGTTGCGGGGCGCATTTAATCATGACTTTTTTGATCACATGAGTGGGTTTTGGCAAATTATTCCGCGTGGAAACACCTCGCGCACACGGGAAGTAGACCTGGGCAGTATCAACCCATTGGGTGAGGGGGACGCGGCCGCGGTGAAAATTGCCAGCCTCAACCTGAAGCCGGGTGATAAGTTGAAGTATGTGTATGATTTTGGCGATTGGATTGAGCATGTGCTGGAGGTGGAAGCGGTTGCGGCCGCGGTACCAGAAGCAACCTATCCTCGCGTTACAGATCAGAACAAACCCCGTTACAGGTATTGTCCTACGTGTAAGGAAGAAGGGCGTAAAACCATCGCCAGGTATGTATGCATTGATTGCTGCAATCGATGTGGCAGAGAGGTAATCCTATGTGAAGCCTGTACACCGGAGCACGACGATCATTACCTGAACGAAATTCTGTATTGATATGTCACAGGGCATAGAGGTGTGTTGTGTCTGAATACCAATATTACGAATTCCAGGCCATTGACCGGCCATTAACTGATGAAGAGCAACGGGCCGTGAGCCGTTTGTCCAGCCGGGTAGACCCCCATCCCCGACAGGCTGTTTTTGTCTACCATTACAGCGACTTGCCCACGAACGCGAAGCAGTTGCTGGCAAAGTATTACGATGCCATGTTTTACATCGCCAACTGGGGTACGACCCAGTTGATGTTTCGTTTTCCTCAGAAACTGGTAGATGTGCGCCAGATAGAGCCGTACTGTGTTGAGGATAGTATCACCTGTGAAACGATAGGAGAATATGTAATCCTGGACATCCTTTGGAATGACGAGGGTGGTGAATACGACGATTGGGTTGAAGGTGAGGGTTTTCTGGATAGCCTGATCAGTTTGCGTGAGGCTATTTTGCGCCAGGATTATCGGGTGCTATATCTGGCCTGGCTATCGGCCTTCCACGCCGGGATGATGGAAGAGGATGAGGTGGAGCCACCCGTTCCCCCTGGTTTACAGAAGCTGACGCCTGCTTTGCGCCGGTTTATGGAGGCTTTTCATGTAGATGAAGCATTGGTCGCGGCCGCGGCCAAAGCCAGCCCCACCGCCCAAACACCCTCCCCCACTGCCTTGCGTCAAACAATTGCCGCCTTGCCTCGTGAAGTCTGCGATGAATGGTTGCTACGGTTGGCGCAGGGTCAAGAAGCCAATTTGTCCTTGTTGTTTCAACGGGCTTTGCAGTCTGGGCGGGTGGCCGAAACGGAGAGCCAGGGCAAACGAACCGTTGCGGAATTGGAGCGGCTGGCTGAAGCGGAGTACCAGCATGCACAACAAAAATCTGCGGCCGCGGCAGAGGCAAAACATATCCGCGAATTAGAAACATTGGCCTCTAAAGCCGAAGCAACCTGGACGTTTATCGAACAGTTAGTGGAGCAGGGGACAGGACGATCCTATACGGAAGCCACGGAATTGTTGGTAAAACTGCACCAACTGGCGATGCACCAGAACAAAGAGCTAGCCTTTGCCGGGCGGCTAAAGCGGTTGCGCGAGGCGAATGCCAAAAAGCGGGCCTGGCTGAGCCGGGTGGATAAGGCGGGGTTGCCGTAATTGATGATTTGGCGGTGGCTCAAATTCGGACGGCCAGTTTTCAGTTTTTCGAGTGGCAACAACGATTGTAGTTGTTGCTACTGTTTATCAGTCAGTTGCCTCTTCTCATGCTTCTTAGCCTAGCAGTTGGGCATTAGAATAGGCTTTGCATACACGCCCTAGTTTTGTCCTCTTGAAATGAATAAACCTACTTGGATTCGGAAAGGTTGTATCATTTATTGTATTTTTTCAAAGATTCGGGCTCGTCAGGTTTTACAATATCGCCTTCACAAATACGTCTTGGCTCAGTTGAAAGTGGGTTCAGTGACCATTCGAGAATCGTGCCCGTTTCGGCAGCCGAGTAGAGTTTGTCACCTGATTTTGTGAAGTCAAGATAGCAAATCGGGTTTCGGTGCTCTTTTAGCGTATATGCTAATTCGCCCTTCTGTACATTCCAGACAATGATTACACCATTCTGATCCCCTAAGGCTAAAAACTGACCATTTTTATCAAAGATGGCGCTTGTGATATACCCTGATTTTACCGTAAAGGAGTGCTGCTCTTTCATCGACCTTATATCCCATAGGCGAATATTACCGTCAACACTTACGCTCATGAGATGATGGGCATCGGGAGCCCAAAACAGCCATTTTATCAAAGCTTTGTGCCCTCCCAACCAGCGATCTTCCGCAAATTTTCCTGCGCTGGTGCGTTTCCAAACATGAATATAATACCCTACCGGACGATCTTTATTGTAGTAGGGGTGGTCTGAGTTTTGCATGCCAATAAAGAGGAATTGCCCATCCTGGGTAAAGATAGAACAATCCGTATAACAGCCTTCATATCTAATCAGGTACTTACTCTTATTACCTGAGAAGAAGCCCAATATGGAGAGACGTCTTTTCAAGGCCTTCTCTATTTTCTGGTGCAGAGATGGAGGTGGCTGGCTTGGTTGTCTAGATTCATTGGGGGAAACGGGGAGAATGAATAAACGGATGCGATCGCCATAAGGTCCTTCATAGGGTATGCCAAACGTCACCCAATCGTTTTGGGGGAGAAGGTGACATTGGTCAAAGCATTTATTCTTGACGCTGGCCACTCTTTGATATCATCAACGCATTGACCTGATGAAAGATTGTAGAATTGAATAAACGGGAAGTTGTTGTGATCGGGGAAATTGAATGGGAAATTATTGGTGAGTACCAATGTCTGGTTATCGGACCAGATGAAGGCCTGTTTGGGTTCAAAGGGGAGCGGTATTGTTTGTTGCAGTTCCAAGATTATCAAATCCCAAATCTCCATCAAGTGGCCGCGAATGAACACCGCCTTCTGCCCATCAGGTGACACTGCCCAAACATCCAGCCTTTCGACCTTTCTCTCTTCTGTCTGAACCCCTTTCGCGAGATCAAAAAATCGTAGCCGGCCATTACCTTGAATGTTGATGATTAGTTTTTCGCCGACCGCGAGATGGATGGTGAAATTAGTCAATACCCGATCTCTTAGATATTTTAAGAAATCCTCAAACCCTTCTGGTTTCGACTTGATATCCTCATCGTGGTTACTTGGGGTCAAATGGGGCATTCCCATGAGGGGCGCCAACCAACGTACCGCCTCTTCATAGGTCGCAAAGGTATTTTTTTCCTTATGGCCGTCTCTATCAATCTCAACCTCATACGGCTTGTTTGCATCTTGTCGAAACGTAACGTTACACTTCAAGTTGGCATTTTCCAGATGGTCAATGATCATTTCGCACTTATCCTATTTGCCCCTACCCTACAAAAACTTTATCTCCGCTTATTTTCTGGAGAAGATGAGGTTTGAACCTCTTCATTGATGATACTTTGGTAAAATCATACTTCATCCCAATTGAGGTTATGGTTCCATGATCTGGTTTGGCATTGCGCTCACCTTTTCAACAATGTTGGAACTGGTCACTATCGGTCGTCTATCAGATCGAGAAAAAGTATGGTAAGTTCGACGACCTGGTATTGAGTGCACCAGTCGAAGCAGGGCACCGATTTGACCCGGTTGGTCGCGGCATTTGTCCACTTCTTCCAGAACCCAGAGCTTGTACCTGGCGGTGAAGATGCGCCGTTGGGCTTGGGGGACGACTTCGGGGTGCGGTGGTTGGGTGACGGTTGACCCGTTGCTACGCACGTTTTGGGACTGTTTTTGTGTCATGTTTTTTCCTCTTGGGCCTCGCATTCTACACTAAATTCGAGGCTTGGAGTGTCTCACTCTATATTGACACAATGGGTGAGACGCTTTCCCTTCTCAATCTAATGTAGAATCAGAGAACGAAATGAACCCAGATCATGGTCTCAGAAGATATATCAACAATCCGTCAATGATGTCAAGTCGATAAACACATTTCGCTACAAGCAGGGACAAATATTTTTGATGTCAATTATGCGGGAGCAACAGCATGGAACATTGGGCAGGAATAGGTATTAAAAAGCAAAAAAGCTCTCGAACTTACTCGAGAGCTTTTTTGCTTATGCCCAGAGCGGGTGCAACGGGAGCGACGGGTTCCGGCTAAGCTCCGGGCAGAAGATATTTGTCTGGACACCGTGTTCAGAACCCCATCATATCTTTGTGAAATTGGTTTTGCAGGCTGTTTGTTATGTGGCGATTTGAGTACTGAGTCAATAGGGTTCAAGACCTGCCACTTTAATTTCGACGGCATTCCGGTTTTAATACTGATTCTGTGATGGGCTATCTTCGCAGCTTGAGTTGTCCCGCAACCGTTCAGTCGTATTGCGCCAGCGCGGCCGCAATCACCTCATCTGCCGTCCTACGTCGCCCATGATAAGGGAACCTCTCCCCATTCCGGCGCCCCATCTGGTAGCCTTCGACCTTTCCGAACTTGCACAATTTGCAGCCACCGCGCCGATTGTGCGGCCGCATCCGTTTATGATGAGTCATGATTCAATCGCTATTGGCTACCACTTCCTGTCCAAAAACCTGATCAAGAAACATCTTTTGATCGAGTGTTTGTTGCCACTGCCGATGGCGCGTTACAGATTCAACCCACCCTTCCTGTATCAAGGTAGCCAATAAACCAGCCTGCACGGCGGAAAGGGGAGCGACCTGGAAATAGTTTAGGTCCTCAGCCCGCAAAATTTCGGTCAGGGGTAAATTTCTCTTTCAGTGATTGGCAGATTAAGGCAGCACGATTCTGGGATGATCATACTTTATGGAAGCCTGCACAGCACACGCAAAGCCCGCAACGTAACCCATTTGCTAGGCTGCCCTTTCCGTTCCACATCAGCCCAGGTTTTGCCGTTATAGGTGTATTCCAGCTTCCACCGTCCCTGAGCATCTTGTTTGCTTAATAGGAGAGCTATCGCCGGTTGCAAACGGGGATCATCACCATAACCCAGGGCCGTTAATACTTCCAGATTTTGCAGAACGTCGGTGACGTAACCGAGGGGATAACCGAACTGGAACCAACTGCGGCTGGGCTTTGTGGCGAATCCCATCGGATAATTGGCAACGGCTGGATCACAACCTAAGAGGAACGCCATCCCTTGCGTGATAGCTGCCTGTATAACCGGAGTGCGTTCTGGTTCTGGCACTTTGCTCAAAGCCAGCATGGCCTTGACGGCCCCCCAGGCACAGGGCAAGTAGTTGTTGGCCCCACAGATAAACCCCGGCCCACTATTACCACTGCGATAGTAACGTACCGGCGCATCCCGTTGCTCCGCGGCCGCGATCCCCTCACCGGTAATACTTCGTGCCAGCCAGTCCAGGGCCACGTCCAGCCGTTCGTCTCCCCACCAGCCCAGATCAAGCAGGGCCGCGGCCGCGTTGCCTTGCAGGCAATGGATCATACCGCTGGGTTTACCATCAGCACTCAAACCCCCATAGGACGAGCGGGCGTGTTCAAGGACATAGTTACAACCGGCTCGAACACGTGGATCACGACCATCAGCCCCTAGTTGCGCCAGGAAGATAACGGACCAGAGGGTTCCCGTATATTTGGGATAGTAACCAGGGCCAATTGCATCGCTCCAACGGCCATCTGGCTTTTGGTGCGATAGGATGAGAGGAACGGGGCCACCTGTCATGGCGGCTCCTCTGGCGGCCATAACATCGGGAGCATCATGCGGCCGCGCCAACAACTCCGTTAAAGCAAAATAACGCACCCCTGGGTTTTCCGAATCGGGTTCCAATAGCCAGGGGAGAGGATCGCCGTTGAGAACTGTTTTCCAGGTCATACGTTCATCCATCATCCACACTCCGCTTCATCTGGGCATAACATTGTGTCATTTCCCAGCTCACGGGAACCCACCAGGAGCACTAGATCATCGAGTAAATGAACTTCACCCGTGAACTGCTGCACGTCGTTGATAATGCCATCCTTGATCTGCACAGCGGTATGTCCCACTCTGGTTTTGGCACAAGCCAGTAATCCCTGCCGACCAAACAATTCTTGGATCACATTCTCCGCTTCAATGAGGCCATCCTGGGTAGCAAACCACATAAAACTCTGACTGTCCTGCAACATATCCAGGATCACGCTCGGGGAAAGTCCCTGTTCTAGAGAGATATGATCGAAACGCACCTCCTTAGTGGTGGTATAGCGCACTGTTGGTGTTGTTGTAAGAGGTGCGGGCGTGACACTTAGACTGGAGGTCGTTATCTGCCATGTTGGCGTGATAGTGGGTAAGTTAGCGCGGCCGCAACCCATTAAAAGGGCCATCCCCAAGAAAATAAAACGACCTATCCCGCCCATGAGATAGCTTAAAGAATCACGTTCGTTCTTCATGAGCGATCAGGCTCCCATCATTGCGGCATACCGCAGGCATGAATAACACCTGTAGAGACACCTTCCAATCGCTTTTTACATTGTAAAAGTGAACCAAGGGCACTCCTAGTGATCTTTGTGGTTGAAAAACATGAGGTTTGTCACGGCTTTTTTATATCGTTTGTCACTACCCGTTTGTCCCAAAGAGTGCATATATATGCTCTTATGGGCGATTAGGCCTACTTGATCGGGCTAGTGCTGAACGGCAATGAAAGTTAGAAAAATATTTCCCTAATACGGAGTGACCGCAGTCGCATGGGGCTGAGGCGACCGTGCTGGGAAACAGCGCCCGGTGAATCGGGCTGAAAATCGGTTTCAACCGGTGTTGTTGAAGTAGCCTGCTCCGTTTATGGGCGGGCGGGACCGGAGTAGCGTGTTAATATGAAACAGATCTCATGACCTTCACCATTATTTTGATCGTACTGGCCTCTTGCACAGCACCACAAACGCAACCGACATCCACCCCCAATGAAGCAGGAGAGGTTGTTCCCGCGGACAGTCCGTTAGCGGATATGCCTAACCCCGCGGCCGCAGCCTGCGCCGAACAGGGATTTGTATCTGAGATTCGTGCGGCCGCGGACGGTAGCCAATATGGCGTCTGTATCTTCCCCGATGGCACTGAATGTGATGAATGGGCTTTTTACCGCGGTGAGTGTGGCCCTGCCAGTCAAAACGGAAACACACCCTCACCAACGGAAATTCCAACTGCGCTCCCGATTGACCCCTCCCTTTATCAAGGTTGGTGGACCTACACTCACGCTGTCTACGGATTCTCGCGCATGCTCCCTGAAGATTGGATCGTGGAAGAGGTCGCCGCGAACGACCCACTCCTGGGGGGTCATTTGCTCAATCTTCATCCTCAGGATGTCACGGGAAAAGAGAACATCCGCCTGACCTTCCGCCGCACGGGTGAAGAGACGCTACTCTGGCCCACAGGCGTGGGACAAGGTGAGTTCATCACGCAAGGGACGCTAGATGTAGCCGGTCAGTTGGCACAGCGTGTGCTCCTGGTCTGCCCCACCGGCGAGGTTACGGCGATCTGGTATCACCAGGGTGAGGGCCAACCCAACATCACGCGGGACGATCTAGAGTTTGGCTTTATCTTCACCGCCGCCAGCCACTGCGAAACTGGTTACAGCCTGAGCGGCAGGATCCAGCAAGTGGGGGAGACGATCCTTGCTTCTCTCAATGTACCATGACGCTTAGGGAATTCAGGGGGTTGACACTATTTGTAGGGGCAACCCTTGTAGTTGCCCTCGTCTGGGCAGGCACATGGCTAAACCCTACAGTAGCAATCACCCCACGAAATCCCAAAGACCCTGTATCGTAAGCAGCCTCGCTCGAGGGTTGTGAAGAAATTTCGCAACCCTCTACCCTTAATTAGTGAGGACACAAGTCTCGATGAAGATTTCGCACGCAATAGAGATTCATAATACGCCAGAAAAAGTTTTTCACTGGCTCAATAATCCGAAACGAGCGATGAGTTGGATGGCAAGCGTCGCCAAAACGGAAATCTTGCACGAAACTCCGGACATGGTTGGAACGACCTTTCGGGAGATTGTCGCAGAAAACGGGCAAGAGACAGAGTTGTACGGTGTCGTTACAGATTATCGCCCCAACCAATTGATTGCTTTTCATCTCAGCGGCAAGTTCAATGTTGTTGACGTGGCATACTATCTTGAGGGAATTGCAAATGGTACTCGGTTGACTCAACGAGCAGATATTCGTTTTAAGGCTTTTCTGAAACTGTTGAGCATTTTAATTGGCCCCATACTCAAGAAGAATCTTATGGCTCAATCACAAAAGGAATTCGCCAGGCTAAAGGAGCTTTGTGAACAGGATACCTCTGATTGAGTAACTGTCCATGAGTTGCATTTGTGCTTCAAAAAGGCATTAAGTGAAAGAAATAATCTTTGGTGTCATTTCAACTTCCTACACTTCATAGTGTTTTTACAGGGCAAGCCCCATTAAGCCACCGCATATTTATTCCGGTTCGGGTTGCCCGAATCATATCTTTGGAGCTTACGAGAAAAGGCGACCTCTTGGTGATGGTGGATGCCTGTGGCAGTACCGGTGCAAAAGAGGTGAAAAAATGAACCATTCACAAAAAATATTCTTGCCTCGTGTTGTTATCCAGGTATTATTTTTTGTTGTCGTCGTGCCATTTCTGCCCTTATTAATTTCCTGGCGTTGGGATGGGTGGGAAGCCTGGATGTACGCCATCATTGCCATCTTAGGTTTTGCTATCAGCCGGGCGCTGGCAGCACAACGGCATCCTGACTTGCTGGCAGAACGCGCTCGGATGTTGCAACATGAAGATGCTGCGCCCTGGGATAAGTGGTTAGCTCCGTTAGTTGGATTAGGCGGTGGCCTGATACCACTGGTTGCCGGATTGGATGCACTGTTTGGCTGGTCACCCACGTTTAGCTTGCCGCTGAAAATTCTGGCGTTGGTCGTCATCCTGGCCGGTTACGCTTTGGGTTCATATGCCTTGATCGAAAACCGCTTTTTTTCGGGTATGGTGCGCATCCAGACCGAGCGCGGCCATCACGTTGTATCGGGCGGCCCTTATCGCTGGGTGCGGCATCCCGGTTACGCCGGAGCGTTGCTGACCTATCTGGCTACACCTATTCTTCTGGATTCATGGTGGACATTTGTACCCGCCCTGTTTCTCACGATTGTTTTGATCATCCGCACCGCCTGGGAAGATAAAACCTTGCAGGAAGAATTGGATGGCTACCGCAAATATGCCGGACGGGTGCGGTATCGTTTGCTGCCAGGAGTGTGGTGAATGGTTCTTGGGCTGAGGGGAAGTTATGGTTTCGGACTATAAAATTGTGCTGAGAGGGGACAGAAATGTCAGCTTATCCCCGGCCTGGGCAACGCCATTGCTCAGGATATTATGTTCCGCGGCCGCGTTCATCCCAAACATGATGTGGCCGATCTCACCCTAAACCAGAGGATCGCCTTATACGATGCCATTCTTAACACGGTTCACGAGGTCATCGCGCAGGGTGGCCGCTATGACGAAACGGATCTGTATAGCCAGCCGGGGCAATATGTGCGTCTCATGGACAAAAACACGGTTGACCATCCCTGCCCTAACTGCGGCCGCAACATTGAGAAAATGAATTATTGGGGAGGAACCTGTTATTTTTGTGCCAATTGCCAAAAGTGAAGCGAGTTAATGATGAATGATACAATGAGCACTAAAACCCAGGCCGGAAAAGAAACTCTTCTTGTCGGACTGGCAGAAACTCGAGGTAAGATTCTGGAAGCGGCCGCTTCCCTTGCGCCAGTCCAACAAGATGAGGTTTTTCTCGGCGTTTGGTCAGTAAAAGATTGGCTGGCACACCTCATCGGCTGGGATATCACTAACCTGGAACGGCTGGTTCCATCGCCTTCACCTTTCCTGGAAATTTGGGTCATTGGGATTTCGCGGGGTGATCGGTACTGTAGGGGCTGGCCTTGTGCCTGCCCAGACGAGGGCAACCACAAGGGTTGCCCCTACATATAGTGTCAACCCCCTGAATTCCCAAAGAGCCGGAAATTTTTGTAAATGCTTCTACCTATTTCAGAATTTTTGCGATTATCTTCGGCCGCTCAACACGTGGATATATCTGCCACAGATACAGAGGAACACTTACGATCAGGCTGTAACCCAGAAGCAAGTAACCAGGATGGATAATCTCCGGTCGGCCCAGTTCTTCCAGCCGCAGTTCCGGTAACATCCATACCGCACCGATGTCAATCAATCCGTGCGTCAGAATAAGGCCCACAATGCTCCCCGCCCGCCAGCGAATGGCGACGAAAATGAGGCCAATGATCAAGGCTCCTAATAACTGCAAGGGGCTATGCCAGCCAATATGAAATAAGATAAAACAGACCGTCGATCCCCAGATGGCCCACCTGACGCCCCGCCATTCATCCAACGCACGGTAGATCAGCCCGCGAAAAATAAACTCCTCTATGAGAGCGACCAAGCCAAAATAATAGAGGATGTCTTCAACCACCCGCGATAACGTAAGGGGATCAGGGGTTCCAGGCCATTGCACGGCCAGAATAACCAGCGTGCGGCCGCCAAAAAGGGCCAGGCCACAAACCAGGCTCAAGGCCAACCCTTTCCAGTTAAAGCCCAACTCGCCCCAACTCCAGCGGCGACGCCCAATCCACAGGCTCCCGGCTAGCATGTAAACATAGGCCAGCATCTGAACGGGCGTGTTCCAGGCTGTATCACGCACATTGGGCCACAGCCAGAAAAACGCGGGGATGCCAGGCAGGAAAAGCAGGCCGACTTCAACGAACGCGGCCGCGCCTCGCGGCCATTCATTCTGGGAATGCTGCATCAGTCAACCATAGATAGAAACTGAAGACACTACCAGTGGCTTACAAAAGATTGCTAAACATTCTGAGCCATTGGTTGTGGGTGAGCTTCATTGTTACCTTGAGTGACACCAACTAGCACGCGGCCGCGTGCCTTTTCCGGGTAGCGCATCTGCATCAAGGGGATACCTATGCCATAAGTGATGAACTCTCTTTCTGGTGTCACTTCGATCAGACAAGTACCGCTCAAGAATTGCTCGTTGTTTGCCAGGTCACGAAACACGGCTTGCAAGAGTTCGGTCGGCGTTTCTTCTGCTTCCAAAACACGGGCAGTCCCGGAAAAAGTGATAGTCGCCGCCGGTATCTTGAACCAGGGTAGCAATGGAATCCGTTTGGCGATGGGAATAGTGACAGAGACATGGGAATTGGCAGTGATGTGACGGGTCTTCCAGGTATCTTTGCCTGTGCCAATGTAAAGTCTGCGGCCGCGGACCGCATACATCACCCCCACGGTTCGCGCTTCGTTTTGTGCTGTCACCATACCAATGACAGCAAATAGTTCCTTCTCGATAGCTTGCCATACTTGTTCAGTTGTTAGTTGTACGGTCATTTCAGTCGCCCTCCTTTTTGTTTGATTTGCCATGCTTCATTCAGGTGGACAAAGTTGTGTCGGGTAGGAGGCATCAACAAGAGTTCCGCCAGGGTGCGTCTGCTCCAATAGTCAATCAAATCGTGTGCGGCCGCGACTACAGCCCCTTCAGCCATTACTTGTTGTAAGCGCACGGGGTCTACCTTCTGCTTCAGCATCTCCGGTGGAAGCTGTAGCACGATCTCCTGAGTTCTACACCCCACTGCTAACCGATAATCTCGCAACGCCTCGATATTAATCGTGGCACTCAGAGCGGCTATATCTGCCTTATCCTGGGCATTGCCTGTATCGCATGTTGTTATCTTCATTCGTTCCAGCCAGTTCGCTTGATGTAACATTTGCGGACTGCCAGCCACCAACATAGTCATCGTGACATCTTCGATGCGGGCAATGTGCCAGATACACCAGGCAATGGAATGAGCCTCAGGCCCAGAGATATGCCGTATCTGTGCCTCAGTTAAACCATTAAACAGGGCATCTTCATAAGACCAGGTTTCGGGTGGCGCGATCCTGGCCGAGTGCAGCATGGCGTGCTGACCCAGAAACAGGGTGATAGCTTTGGCGGGCTGATCAAAACTCAGCAGAACACGGCGAAACTCGGCCTGCTGTTGATTCCATTGCTTTCGATGAGATTCCATAGGTTATGGCTCCATGACAAACAAAGCTTGAGTGCCAACCGCGGCCGCGACTTATCTTGTTCCTACCCCTGGCTCTATTTGTATATCAACCCCCATTCGTTCCATATCGCGCAGTAGACGGTCCGGTTCCACGATGTGTGCCTGCCAATACAGGCCTGGCTGACGAATGGAGCCATCCAATAATTGGAGCAGGGTTGCGGCGGCAGGAATGGCTGTCAGAGCATAACCATCAGAGTGGGACAAGGTTATGTTGATAGCTTGGGGGTGTTCATCCTTCGTTCCCCGCGCTTCGAGCTTAAGTTGTGTGCCATAGGGTGGCCGAGAGAAACGATTCAGGCTCCAGCGAAAGAGGCGGGCCAGCGGCCGCAAGCCTCGCTGTGGTGCCAGTTTCAGCCCGAGCATGACCAACGGGGAAACAAACCAGTCGGTGAACCAGTTGAAACTGCCCACGTAAAAACCAGTCTCTTGAAGGCCAGGAAATAGGTCAGGAACAGGCCGCATCTCTTCCAGAAACATGGGCACACAGAACTGTCGCCCGAATTCCCGGCCAAAATCCATCGTAAGCGGCTTGAACATGCCCAGGAGATTGGTCTGTTGCCAACAACCGCCACGAAACACCTGCATCTGGAAATCCAGAAATTCGCTCACAAACTCTTCCATCGTTTCCTGGCTCAAGTTGAGGGATGACCAATCAATCTTGATAACACTACCCACGTTTGCGCTTTCCAGATGATCGAAGCAAGGGGCCACATAGCGGATAAGCGCGGCGGGCAGACCGGGGTGAAAACCGCCGTCAGTGACGAAGCAACAGCCGGACGACTTTATTTGTTGCGACATAGATTGCAGCAAGGTCGTTTTCTGGGTGGAATATTGTACATCCAGATAATCAATCTGTGCTTCGAGTGCGGCCGCGACTACATTCTCCACCCATTTGGTCGTACTAGCAGCCACGACCACCATGTCTACGCTGGCAAAAGCGTCATGCAGGGTAGCTGGCGCGGCCGCGTCAACAAAAACACCTGTTACACGCTGTTCATCTAACGGGCGGTTCAACTGCGTAGCTAATTCCCTGGCTCTAACCAAATTACGTCCAGCCAGCACGATGTGAGCATCGGTCTCTTGCAACAACAAGTGAGCCAGTAAATGTCCCGTGTTGCCATAACCCCCCAGGATCAGAATTCGTTTGTGTTTCATCATGGCTTTACTCTAACTCTCAAGCATGGGAACAAGTTGGCAAAGCTCAAGTGACAAATGGCTGTCTCTCAGACGATGTTTGTCACATGACGAAGACATTTCAACAATAGGTTTTTCTAACTGAATGAGGCTGTAAGGTACAAATTTTCTGTCCGAACAGGGTTTCCTCGAGTATGAGTTGAATCAGTCGTTTATTAGATCGAGAAAAAGACCTGGAGATCCTGATTTTGCGACAACAACTTGACAAGCTGGAATGAAAACGAAGGGAGCTGATAAAACCCGTACAAGCAGAAATATCATTTACAAACGGAGGTGGAAAATCAAGTTTGTGAGGTTTGGAATAAGGCTGAATGGGCCACTATCATCAGCCGGAATTGGTGATGATAGATCGTGCGGTAAGATCGCGGGAGCGACTTAAAATGGAACCCTCTCTGGGCAACATGACTAAAAACAAAAAAGCTCTCGTGTAATTCGAGAGCTTTTTTGCTACGGGAGCGACGGGGATCGAACCCGCGATCTTCGGCTTGACAGGCCGACGTGTTAACCACTACACCACACCCCCACATTTGTTTGCCCGTAAGCAAGGTCGAATAATAGCAAAAACCTTCCCCACTGTCAAATTTTACCCCCAAATTCCTAGGGCGATTGTATACTCGGATTTCCCCCACCCCTAACCCCGCCCCCAGGGGCGGGGAATTTTTTAAGAGCCGTTTTTCGCGGGCATTCGCCCGCGAAAAACGGCTCAAATTGTTTTTTTCCCCTCCTGGCCAGGAATTGTTAGGGGGTTGGGTTCATTGGGGTGAGTAGGCAATCGCCCTGCCCAAGTTCCTGCACTTCTCAATTTGAACGTTGCCGGGGTTTCGCCTACGATTAAAACTGTGGGACTCCAATTGTTTCTCTTTTATGTGTATTGCTTACAGTTCCCAGGTGCGCTGAACGTTATGACGCATTTTTTCCAGGTATGCCTCTTCCAAATCAATGCCGGTGTAGTTGGCCAGTTTGATCACATAGGCCAGTACGTCCGCCAGTTCGTTACGAAACTGGGTGCGATGTTGTGCCAGGGCTTCATCTTGAATGTCTTTTCCCTTTTGGGGGCTGTCGCCCATTTTGTTCGCCGTGCGCCAGCTTCGCGCCATGATGGTGGCTAACTCACCGATTTCCTCCACCAGGAGCAGGTAGTTGTAATAGGGATCGGTGTCGAAACCCTTGGCGCTGTCTAGCTGACGATGGAATTGTTGGTAGGCGGCCAGAAAACCGGTGATGTGGGGTACGACGGGCTGGCTGACCGCGGCCGCATTCTCTACCGTCTCTTGCGCTAAAGCTTTCTCCACTTTTTCTACAATGTATTGCAAATCCAGTGGGCGGGCCAGAAAATCCAACTCATTCACGTCTACAATCAATACCGGTGTGTCTTGCACATTAGCCAGCCAGGCGTCATACGCGGCCGCAACCTCACGTATATACTCCGGATCCATGTCCCGCTCATATGGCCGATCCCGCAAGGTAATGCGCCGCATAAGTAACTCATGTTCTGCCCGCAAATAAACAATCAGATCCGGACGGCGCAATTTCTCCCCCAGTGCGGCATGCACTCGGCCATACATCGCCAATTCGTCATCGCGCAGGTTTAACCAGGCAAAAATTTCATCTTTGGCAAAAGTATAGTCGGAGATGAGGTTGCCTTTTTCTAACCCCGCCGGAACCGCCTGATGTTGTTGATGATACCGGCTCAGGAGAAAGAATAGCTGTGTTTGAAAAGCGTATCGTTCCCGATCCGCATAAAAACGGGCCAGAAATGGGTTTTCCTCGAATACTTCCAGAAGCAAAGAGGCTTCAAAATGCGCCTGGAGCATTCGTGCCAGTGTCGTTTTGCCCACCCCAATGACACCTTCAATCGCAATGAATTTGGACATAAGTAACCTCTTTTTCTGTCTACTTCTGGCAGTGGAATGGCCTTTCCTGGCCGTTTGTCCTCTGGTGAATACAAGAACGAGAACACCAACCGCCAGGGTTATGAGTTTGGGGCCAACAATCTGTAAACAGCAATACCAAAAGCTACGGCTACATTAAGGGAGCGTTTGTTCCCCTGCATAGGAATGGCCACCACCTGATCGCACAAGGCCAGAATGCCCGGATCAATTCCCGCCAGTTCGTTGCCCACTACCAGAGCAATGGGTGCTTCCCGGGGCGGCTGGCTCTGATACAGCGACTGGGCACGGTTCCCCCCTTCGATGGCCCATAATTGATACCCTTGCGCCTGAAGAACCGCGGCCGCGTCCACCCCATTTTTATGATACGTCCACGCCACCCATGTTTCTGCCCCCAAAGCCGTTTTGGCCAGTTTAGGATGGGCCGGTGTTGGGGTAATGCCACACAAGTGCAAATGACTCAGCCCGGCACCATCCGCCGTGCGGAACATACTCCCCACGTTGTGCATGCTACGAATGTTGTCTAACAAGGCAATAAAGGGCAAATGTTCCCCTCCAACAGGTGTTTGCGGCACAGCATGAGCCGCATAAGGGGAAATGATCTGAAGGTGGGGTTGACGGCAATGGGGACAGTGACTGGGTTGCGGCCGCGATAACCACACCGGAAAACGAAATCGGCACTCCTCACACACCATCACCGCAAATATACTTTCTTGCTCACCCATATCCCATATCCTACCCCCACCGCCCCATTCCGCCAATTTCTGTGGCAAAAAAGTCGCTCTGGTGTGCCCCATTTCCCCATCCCCTTGGCGATTCCCAGGGGGATGGGGGACCCCGGGCGGCACGGCTTCTCTTATTTTTGTCGCTTTCACACTCCTTCGTTATACTTTCCGCCGTTATGAAAATATATCATAACGACTTTTCCCATAAAAAAGGAGACCCTATGAAAACCATTCGCTGGTCAATCTTACTCATTCTGTTACTCATACTGGTCGCTTGTGGGGCCAAAGAACCAGAAGTATTACGCCTTGCTACCACCACGAGTACGGCTGATTCTGGCTTGTTAGAGGCTATCCTCCCTGCGTTTGAAGAGGAATATAACGCTCGTGTGGATGTAGTGGCTGTGGGTACAGGCCAGGCCATAACATTGGGCGAAGCCGGGGATGCGGATATTATCCTGGTTCATGCGCGGGCGCGGGAAGATGCGTTTGTGGCTGATGGGCATGGACTGTACCGGGCAGATGTAATGTATAACGATTTTGTTCTGGTGGGGCCGACGGCGGACCCGGCAGGGGTGAGTGGGATGGCATCGGTGACAGAAGCAATGGCGGCTATCGCGGCCGCGTCTGCGCCCTTCGCCTCCCGGGGTGATGACAGTGGAACCCACACTAAAGAGTTATCCTTGTGGGAAAAAGCGGGGATTACTCCCACGGCTGACAATGGCTGGTACAATTCCCTCGGTCAGGGCATGGGCGACACCCTCACCTTTGCCAATGAATCCGGGGCCTATACCCTTACCGACCGGGCCACCTTCCTGGCCCTTCAGGCCAACCTGACCGACCTGGCGATTATGGTCGGCGGCGATTCCATTGCCGACAATGGGGATGCCAACCTGCTAAATCCGTATGGGGTCATCCCCGTCAACCCGGACAAAGAAGGGATCAATAACGACCTGGCCGAAGATTTTGTTACCTGGATCACCTCAGAAGAAACCCAAACGGCTATCGGTGAGTTTGGGGTTGAGCAGTACGGGCAATCGCTGTTTTACCCGGACGCTGGGGAAGAGTGAACAGTGAACAGTGGACAGTAAAAAGTGAACAGTAAACAGTGAGTCCACTGAAAAAAGGTCAAAACAGTTAAAAGCCCGGTTTCTTTTTCTCTGGAAGCGGCGGTTACATGAGTCAGAAACCGGGCTTTTTGCAGTAGACTCAACAGTGAACAGTGAAAGCCGTTGTTTGCTGTTTGCCAAAACAGATGGATACCCTCTTACACGCTACCACTGAAGCCATTCAGTTACTGACCGGGTTTGACCCGGCATTGTTGGCTGTATT
Organism: Chloroflexota bacterium; assembly: GCA_018004935.1. GTDB lineage: Bacteria > Chloroflexota > Anaerolineae > Promineifilales > Promineifilaceae > Trichofilum. Next base: position 26,110 of record JAGNBF010000033.1, read on the forward strand.
AGGGCTGACGTTGCGGGTGACGGGTGGGGCGTTGTTTTTGGCTGTGTGCCTGGGTGTGCCGGTGGGAGCGTGGTTGGGGCTACGCGGCCGCGTTCCCCTCGCCGGTTGTCTTCTACCGCTCATCTACACCGGCATGGGCCTGCCCCCGGTCGTCGTTGGCCTCTTCGTCTACCTTCTCCTCTCCAACCAGGGGCCATTGGGTGATCTTCGCTGGCTCTTCACCCCCAACGCTATGATCATCGCCCAAACCATTATCGCCCTGCCCCTGGTTATCGGGCTGACCCTGACCGCCGTACAAAGTGTTGACCCGGCCATTCGTCTGCAAGTTCAATCACTGGGTGCCACCCGGGGCCAACTGGTATGGACGATTTTAGGCGAAGCCCGGCAAGGGGTTTTGGCGGCCATCGTCGCCGCCTTCGGCAGTATCATCTCTGAAGTGGGAGCCGTCATGCTCGTCGGGGGCAATATCGAGGGGCAAACCCGCGTCCTTACCACCGCCATTGTCTTGGAAACGCGCAAAGGCAACTTCGCCCTGGCTCTGGCGCTGGGCATTGTCTTACTGATATTGGCTTTCCTTACCAATTGGCTGTTTTATCGTTGGCAGGGGAAAAGGCAGTGAACAGTCAACAGTGAACAGTCAACAGTGAGTCTACGGCAAAAAGCCCGGTTTCTGACTAATCTAACCGTCGCTCCCAAAGAGAAAGAAACCGGGCTTTTAACTGTTTCGACCTTTTTTCAGTGGAGTCAACAGTGAACAGTCAACAGTCTCTCAATCTCTCAGTCTCCTCGCCCCCCGCGATGATGTACCAACTGGAGGCAGTGCAACACGCTTATGGTTCGCGGCGGGTGTTGGATGTGGCCGAATTGGTGATTCGATGGGGGGAAATTTTTGCTCTGGTAGGGCCGAGTGGGGCGGGAAAAAGTACGCTGTTGCGTTTGCTGAATTTCCTGGAATCGCCAAGCGCCGGGTCACTGTCGTTTGCCGGGCAACGGGTAACAGAGGCTCTGCCGTTGGCCGAAAAGCGGCGGGTTGTGGCCGTTTTTCAGAAACCCGGCCTGCTGAATCGCCCTGTGTCGGCTAATATCGTTTATGGGTTGAAACTTCGCGGCCGCGATCTCCCCCCCACCCTACTCCAATCCTGGCTTAAACGGCTGGGCCTCGTCCATGTGGCCCACCAATCTGCCGCCCAACTTTCTGCCGGAGAAGCACAACGGGTGGCTCTGGCCCGTGCCCTGGTGCTGGAACCGGATGTGCTTTTGCTGGATGAACCCACCGCCAACCTCGATCCATACAACGTGGGACTGATCGAAACGATTGTGCGTGAGGAACAGGTGCGAACCGGCATGACGGTGGTCCTGGTGACACACAACATTTTCCAGGCCCGGCGACTGGCTCACCGGGTAGGCTTGATGCTAGACGGACGTATGGTAGAGGTGGCGGAAAAGGAAGATTTTTTCACGCGGCCGCAGACAGGCGTTGCGGCCGCGTTTGTGGGGGGAGAACTGGTCTATTAAATCACGGCACTGCCTGGGAAGAGACGGTAAGGTTTCCCCGATTCTGCAAAAAATGAAACAGACGGATGCTAGAGGGAGCCTTGCCTTCAGCTAACACATACAAAATATCCAACTGGGCTTCCGTTACCGCCGTTTCGATCATCGAACGCTCCGCCGTTGTCAGTTCTTCCTGGCTCGCTTGCAAAGCGGGCAATTGTTGATCAATGGCTCGCGCCTTCTCCAGTATAGTGGCCTCAGTCTGGCCCAGGGCTACCTTCTGGGCCAGGGCAAAGGCTTCCTGGCTGAGTCGTCGAGCCTGTTGGGGAATGGTTTCGGAATGCGGCCGCAAAACCACCTGAGCCACATCCAGATAACGGCGGGCCTCTTGCCATTTCAACCAAGAACCAGAATTCCCTTGTGCCTGGGCCTGGAGCGCGGTTAGACGTTCATCTAAAATCTGCGCCGCTTGCTGTTGCCCGGCCTTCTCCCCCGCCCCACTCATCACCTGCTGGGCCAATTCCCCCGCTTCACGCGCCAGTTGCTCCAATTCATTTTTCATCGTTATACCGTCCCCAGAATGACTCGCAATCGCGTCCGCTGACCAATACTCCACAACTCTTTGATCCGTGGCTGGATGGCTGTAGCAATGGCCGCTTTGTCACCACTGGCACTATTCACCACCATCTCAATATGATCCAGGTCCGTATCCGATACCCACCCATCCAACAAACTGTTGACAATCGCAATCTTTTGTTCCACCGATGGTGGCGTCAACAAAAGATCAGTAACGGCGGTATTAAGTGCCTCAGCCGCCGGTTTTAATAAGGAAAATGCCTTGCTACCCTGGAGCGTATCATAAGCATCAATGAGCGTGTCGGCACCGCCAAAATAAGCCGCCGTAAGCGTGCCTTCACCCACAAGCTTAATCAGCTTCGTGACAATAGCGACCTGACCTGGATAAGCCGTCGCACTGCCAGGCGTGGCTACACCCGCCGCATTCAACGCTTTAATGGCTAAATATTCCGTTGAGCCTTCATTGATCGTCTCACCCACAGCCCCCCGGAAACCGGCGGCGGTGTTGTTGTGTAACATTTCGTGGGCCGTAGCCGTAATCAGCGGTGTCTGTTTATTCACATACACAATGCCACTGTCCGCAAACCCCTCCAACCCCGGCGAGACAACCTGAGCGTCCCCATTTTGCCAGGGGCGGGGAGGCGTCGCCTTATTATTAGTACAACCCAACCGGATGCAGACTTCATCATATTTAGCCCACACGGCGGCCCGGTCATCTAGTAAGACAATATTACCCGGTACAATTTTATGTACCGTGCCAAAACTATCTTGCAACACTTTCTCCGCCTGACTCATACTCATGGCCTGGGGTGAAGCCGGGACAGGGGGGGCAGTGGTGGGTGTGGCGGGAGTATCTACAGCCGCGGGCGTGGCTGGAGTTTCTTGTCGGGCGGGTTGGCTCACTTCGGTGGCCACAGTGGTGGGATCAATGCTCATATCTGCCCCTTCCGGGTGCAGTTGCAGATGCCCGCTGTTGCCCTTGCCCAGCTGTTGTCGTTGGGTGATGAGCCGTTGGGTGGAAGCGTTGCCATGTCTTTGTTGATTATGCAAAACATCTGTCTGGCGCAATCCCCGTGCCGTCTTATGTTCGGGCAAATTCAAGGCCCCCATTTCGCTATCCTGCCTCATGACAATGCGTGAAAATTCCTGCCCCGCCGTACTTTCTGGAGAGCGCTCAATAGCATAGGCATTAGATTCATGGGTCATTGGCACGATGGTGGGGGGCGGTTTGAGGGGTTGTTTTACCTTCGGTTTAGGCAGGTTCTTTGTTTCAGTTGTCATAGAACTCCTGTCGGCCCATGCCAATGAGGATTACAGCGACATTTGTGGCTCTGGCGGAATTCGCGGGGTAGAGCAGGCATCGTGCCTGCCCCGTCGGGAGCAACAAAGATTTTCCCTACCGATAGCATCAATCCCCTGAAAGCCTGAAGACCCACATCCATTAACCATATAGGTAAAACCAGCAAATGTAAAGCCATTCGCGACAGGGCGATTGCATATTCGGATTTCCCCCACCCCCAACCCCGCCCCCAGGGGCGGGGAGTTTTTTAAGACGGGTAAAATCGGGGCTTCGCCCCGATTTTACCCGCCGAGTGGGTTCCCCCTTCCCGATTTCGGGAAAGGGGGTAGGGGGATGGGTTCATTCTGGTGAGTATGCAATCGCCCTATCATTCGCGATTCTGGGGTGTGCGTCAAATCGGTGGATAACCAAAGAGGTTCTTTGGGGTTTCGTGGGGTACGGGCAACCCTTGTGGTTGCCCCACACGGGGCAGGCATAAGGCCAGCCCCTATATCTGGTGTCAATCCCCTGAATTCCCAAAGAACCACCAAAGAATAAAGGTTTGCGGAAACCGTAACCGTTCAGGGGAGCTTTTCTCGGCGCGGTTTGGGGCGGCCGCCCCCAAACCGCACCACCCGGGTCCCCTTCCCCCCGGGAATCGTTAGGGGGATGGGTCTTCCGACTCAATTTACGAAAGGCTTAGTAACCGTCTAGAATAACTTCTCTTTTTGCTGTGGCCGATCTCCTGACCGCGCCACCCAGGTTATTTTTGGACGATTACTTAGCTCTACCCTTTCTGCCCTCTAAACACAAACCCTCACGCCTGCATCGGCACCTGATCCCCTGAACCATTGGTCACCACCGCCGGAATCGCCAGGGTATCAGCCGAGGCTGGCGCAACGATTGTATAAGGTGGCTCTGTTGCTGGTAACAACGCCATCTCCATGACCTCATCCAGATGAGAAACCGGGATCAAGGTCAGTTCCGACCGGATTTGCTCGGGCAGTTCAGGCAAATCTTTAGCATTCTCTTTCGGGAACAACACCATCTTAATGCCCGCACGGTGTGCGGCAATTGTCTTCTGCTTTAACCCCCCAATCGCCAACACCTTTCCTCGGAGCGTCACTTCCCCGGTCATTGCCACATCTCGGCGTACTGCCCGCCGCGTAAAAGCGGAAATGATAGCCGTCGCCATACCGATACCGGCACTGGGGCCATCTTTGGGTGTCGCCCCGGCTGGCACATGCACATGCACATTCACCTTGTCAAAAATAGTCGGGTCCAGCCCCAGATAACGAGCATTGGCCCGGGCATAGGTCAAGGCGGCCTGAATAGATTCCCGCATGATGTCACCTAACGAACCGGTGAGGGTGATTTTGCCGTTGCCTTCACTTAAACTCACTTCAATCACCAGCGTATCACCACCAAAATTATTGACCGCCAACCCGGTAACCACCCCTACCTCATCTTTATCTTCCACGACACCGTAGCTGAATTTCTGCGGTCCCAAAAACTCTTCCAGATCTACATCTGTCACCACAAAGGGGCCACTTTCACCCCCAGCCACCTTTACCGCCAATTTGCGCACAATCGTGCCGATATTACGTTCGGCCTGACGCACGCCCGCCTCATAGGTGTAATGACGAATCATCTGGCGGATGGTCGGTTCGGCAATGGTGACATCAATTTCTTCGGTGATGCCGTGGGCTTCTAATTGCTTTTTAACCAGATACCCTTGAGTAATGGCGACCTTCTCATCTTCAATATAACCTGGCATCATAATCGTTTCCATCCGGTCCAAGAGGGGGGCGGGAATGGTACTGAGTTGATTGGATGTGGTGATGAAGATGATGCGGCTCAAATCGAAGGGTACTTCCAGGTAATGGTCAGCAAAACTAAAATTTTGTGCCGGATCGAGCACTTCTAACAAAGCGGAACTGGGATCGCCGCGCCAATCGGCCCCTAATTTGTCAATTTCGTCCAGGACGATGATGGGATTATGGGTGCCCGCATCCCGCAAGGCGCGGATGATGCGTCCGGGCAAGGCACCAATATAGGTACGCCGATGGCCGCGAATTTCCGCTTCATCCCGCACACCTCCCAGACTGATACGTACCATTTTGCGCCCCATGGCTCGGGCTACAGAAGTGGCAATGGAGGTTTTACCCACACCAGGAGGCCCGCTCAGATTAATGATGGCTCCTTTCATTTTGCTTCCGGCCAGTTTGCGCACAGCCACATATTCCACAATGCGTTCTTTAACATCATTCAGGCCATAATGATCTTCGTCTAGAACTGCCCGCACATGGTGAATGTCGAGATTGTCTTCGGTGCCCACCGACCAGGGCAAATCTACCAGCCATTCCAGATAGGTGCGGATAACGCCAGCTTCAGCAGATTGGGCGGGTTGCTGTTCTAGCCGTTTTACCTCTTTAAGGGCACGTTTTTCTATCTCTTCGGGCATTTCGGCTTTGGCAATGCGGTTACGAATCTCCTCTATGGGGTTTTCTTCGTCTTCGCCCAGCTCTTTGCGGATGGCTTTCATCTGTTCACGGAGAATGTAATCTTTTTGCGCTTTATCCGCACTTTCGCGGGCGTCTTGCTGAATTTTCTGGCGCATTTGGGCAATGAGCAGTTCTTGGGAAATATGCTCACGCATGGCTTCCAAACGTTTTAGGCCGTCTGTTTGTTGTAAAAGGGAGGCCTCTTTGTCGAAGGGGATGTTGAACAACCCGGACAGGTAATCGGCCAGTTCACCAGAGGTGCGGCGGGTACGCATGGTTTCTAACACCTGTTTGTTCACTTCGCCTAAGGATTCAGCGTATTTTTCGACGTAGGCGATGGTCTCAGCCATGAGAGGCTGATTAATGGTGTCAGTCGCGTTGAGGATTTCGCTATAGCGGCCGCGTAAATATGGTTCTTTTTGGATGATGCCCTCAAACCGGATACGGCGGTGCAGTTCGACCAACATCTGTAAACCGGAATTGGGAGCACGCATAACATCCCGTACCGTCGCCAGGATCCCTATCGGGATAAGATCTTTGTCAACGGGGTCTTCAAGTTGGCTATCATATTGCACCAGAATGAGGATTTGACCCCGATGTTGGCCAGCCGCCTGTGCGGCCGCGTGGCTCCGTTTCCGCCCAATAGAGATGGTGGTGGTTACACCAGGGAATACAACGCCACCACGCAAAGGAACCACAGGCAAAGCGGGTAACGAACTAATATCTTGAGTCATGCGGTTTCTCCCATTCCGTAGATTATTTGGTTCTTTGGGAATTCAGGGGGTTGACACCAGATGTCCGGGCAGGCCTTGTGCCTGCCTCGTGTGGGACAATCACAAGGGTTGCCCCTACCCCACGAAATCCTGAAGACCCGATTATTTAAGGTATCGTACAGGCGAGATTGAAGGTTAGAATGCATTGTTTAAAGTCGGTTTTCTCTCGACAACCGCTCTCGTCGTTCATCTGACTTGCGTATCGTATACCGGCGTTTGTCCACCAACAACGAAAGCTCTCCACCACCCACGATAGCTCCTGACCTACGCTCTTATAGCGTAACTGCTTTGATGTTTTGGAACAAGACCCTCTCACAGCTTGGGTTCGCGTTTGTTTGTGGATAACCAGAGAATCACTCTGATCTGTCTTATGATGGGGCCACCGTGTGCAAAAATCGTGGTGGCGGGTCTCCTGATTATGCCATTTTGTATCCCCAAAAGAAGGACACACCGGTGGGGGACGATTACACAGAGGATGAAACCGGAGGCAGGATAAGCAGTTACGGCCCTACGATAAAATTATGGCAAAGGTTTCTCAGGAACACAAGCCCCACCCATGGTAAACTGGTCATGGCCTATGAGTATAGGCTCAGTATATAAACAGAACACAAGTTTTGTATCAGAATTTAGTTAGCGGCCGCAGAATGGTAGAATTTAGTGATTATGGAAGAACACATTGTCTCCTTTGTTAAAACGATTCACGATTATCCAGTACGGCTGGTTATGGTTACAGCCGGAGCAGGTACTCAAGCCCTGTCCTGGCTGTTGGGGGTGGCGGGTGCCAGCCGCACCCTTATTGAAGCCCTGGTTCCCTACGACGCGGCCGCGTCTAATGAATTTCTGGGCCAAACCCCCAACCAATATGTCTCCCCCGAGGTGGCCCGCCTGATGGCTGGTCGCGCCTTCACCCGCGCCCGCTGGTTAGGCCAGCCCGAGGAACGGGTTATTGGCCTCTCCTGCACTGCCACCATTATCACGGATCGTCCCAAACGTGGGCAACATCGGGCGCACATTGCCACCTGGCAAAGTGAGTGTGTACGCGCCTACAACCTTACTTTATGCAAAGGGATGCGGGATCGGGCAGGGGAAGAAGATATGGTGAGCCGGGTGATGCTAAACGCCCTGGCCCATGCCTTCGGGCTAGAACAGCAAATGGAGGTCCCGTTTGTGCCCGGGGATAACCTGGACGTGGAAGTGCGAGATTTGAGCATTGCGGCCGCGAAGCTACACCAACATCAAATTCAATATTTCGCCCTCACCGATGAGGGTCAGGTAGAGGAAAATGGCCGCACCCCCCTACTGATCCTTTCCGGATCCTTCCACCCTTTACATGATGGTCATCTTGGCCTGGCTCGCGTTGCCAGCAATATGCTCAACCGTCCCATCGCCTTTGAATTATCAGCCCTCAATGTAGATAAACCACCTCTGGAGCCAACAACTGTTTTGAACCGTCTCGGACAGTTTGCGGGACGGTGGCCTGTTATCGCCAGTAACGCCCCCACTTTTCTGGAAAAGGCGTATTGTTTCCCCGGTGCTACCTTTATCGTGGGTTATGACACAGCCGAACGAATTCTGCAACCGCGCTATTACCATGACAGTCTGGCCGAAATGACAACGGCACTGGAAACCATTCGCCAACAAGGGTGCCGTTTTCTCGTTGCCGGGCGGCGCAATACAGATGGCCGTTTCCAGGATGCCAGTCATTTACCTGTTCCTCTGGCTTTTGCGGATTTATTTGCCTATATTCCTGCGGATCATTTTCGGGTGGATATTTCATCTACAGAGTTGCGCCGTAGCGGCCGCAGAGGGGCACGATAAAACCAAACAGTTATCAGATCGGCTCTTTGGTGGCCTGTAGAAACCTTAAATTCAGGGGACCAAGTAACTACTAACCCGCTCGGCGCGGCGATAAAAGCGACAGGGCGAAAAATCCGCAGATTATGCCCGTTGTCAGTATAACTTCCCTTTTTGCTGGGGCTGGTCTCCTGACCGCGCCACCCAACTTAATTTTGAGTGAACCCCTGGTACGGGAGTTGAAAGCGAGAGGAAATTACTCGGGAAAACCCTCTAGCTCTGGCTCTGAACTCTAAACTCAAGTTAGTAGTGACGGGACAAATAAAAAAGCGGCTCACAAGGTGTGAGCCGCTGGTTTTTTTGAGAGTCAGGTTAGCCAGACCATGACTCTCGTCTAAAGGAGGAGAAGAAGAAGATATTTACCCTTAGTGCTTATTCTACACCTTCTCCCAAAAGCCACATGACGCCCACCATACGCGCAACCTACGCAAAATATACGCTTGTGACGTATTTCACAAATAAATTTACAGACAGGACACCTGGCTCATGCAGGTAATGCCTGTGCTGATCTACCCCCTACCCCACTCCAGATAGCCAGGACTTGCCTCAGTCCTCATCGTTGTCAACGTATTCACGGGCAAGTTGGGCCAGGTATTGTTTGTCCGCTTCCGTCAACGGAGCGGTAAGGAGCATATCGGGGCGGCGTTGCCAGGTGCGGCGCAGGGCTTGTTGCCGCCGCCAGCGGTCAATGTGCCCTTGATGGCCAGAGCGGAGCACATCAGGCACGGCCCAACTGCGGAAGGTTTCGGGGCGGGTGTAGTGGGGGCCTTCGAGCAAACCGGTGGCGTGGCTGTCGCTCGCGGCCGCGCCTTCAGCCCCCAACACCCCTGGCAGTAAGCGGGTCACGGCATCCACCACGACCATCGCCGCCAGTTCGCCCCCGGTCAGCACAAAATCCCCAATGGAAATTTCATCCGTCACCAGATGTTGGCGCACCCGTTCATCTACACCTTCGTAGCGGCCGCAGATGAGCATGATGCGCTCTTGTTGGGCCAGTTCGGCGGCGATTTTTTGGGAGAAGGTGCGGCCCTGGGGAGTGAGAAGGATGATAGGACTTAGGACTGAGGACTGAGGACTGAGTGCTGAGTGTTGAGTGCTGAGGGACTGGCCAGGAGTGAATGGTGAATGGTGAATGGTGAATGGTGAATGGTAAATGGGGGACTGGTCACTGGTCACTGGTAACTGGTCACTGCTGACTGCTGACTGCTGACTGCTGACTGCTTCCGCGGCCGCGAAAATCGGCTCAGCTTTCAAAATCATGCCGCCGCCGCCGCCGAAGGGGGGCAGATCGGTGATGTGATGTTTGTCGGTGGTGTAGTCGCGGATGTTGTGCAGGTGGATGGACACGCGGCCGCTGTCCTGCGCTCGTTTGAGGATGCTTTCGTTCAGATAGGCGGAGAACATCTCCGGGAAAAGGGTCAAAATATCAATACGCATAAAGGTTAACCGCAGATTTTGGGGATTAGCGCAGATTTTTTCTGCTCACTGGTGACTGGTGACTGTTCACTGCTCACTGTTTACTGATTTTCACCGGGCTATGTTATCATCACCTGCCGTAGAACGAAAAAAGTTGCCAAACGGGTTACACGACTGGTTACACAGAGAGCGCAGAGAGGAAAATGCAGAGGGTCGCAGAGAAAAAAACTGACTATTCTTGAAACTCTGCGAATCTCTGTGCCATCTCTGTGAGCCTCTGTGTTCCTTTTTTTGTTCGTTTTTTAGGAGAACGACATGCGTATTCTTATCACGGGTGGTTTGGGGCAGGTGGGCCGGGCGTTGCAGGCGGAATTGGCGGGGCATGAGGTAACGGTGGTGGATTTGCCGGACGTGGATGTGGTGGAACGCGCGGCCGCGTTCCAGGCCATCACCACCGCCCATCCCGAACTGGTTATCCATTGCGCCGCCTACACCAATGTAGACGGCTGTGCCAAAGACCCGGCCCTGGCGTATCGCGTTAATGCGTTGGGGACACAAAACGTGGCTCTGGCCTGCCAGGCCATCGGCGCAGAGATGATGCACATCAGTACCAACGAGGTGTTTGCCGGGGATCGGCCCGATGGGTACGAGGAGTGGCGGCCGCTCAATCCCATCAACCCGTATGGGGCGAGCAAAGCGGCCGCGGAGTTCCATGTGCGTTCCATTTTGCCCCGCCATTACATTGTGCGGATTGCCTGGCTGGTGGCTCCCGGCGGCCGCAACTTCATCCATGCCATCCTCAAGCGGGCGCGGGAGCAGGGGCAGGTGCGCGTGGTAGTAGACGAAGTGGGCAATCCTACCTACAGTAAAGATTTGGCCCCGGCGATGCACCAGCTTTTGCAGACGCATCAATACGGAACCTACCACCTGACTAACAGCGGTGTCTGTTCCCGCTGGCAGTTCGCTCAGGAGATTTTGCGCTGTGCCGGGTTGAGCCATATCCCCAACGTACCCATCCTCACCCGTGATTACCCCCGCGCCTCGACCCCACCCCCTTATGCGGCGTTAAAAAATGTTGCGGCCGCGTCACTCGGCATCACCTTACGCCCCTGGCAAGAAGCCGTAGCCGACTACGTAGCCGAGTATGGCAGCACCTAAATAAACCGTTGTGAGGGGTTGCCCGGCGTGTTATCATAGATAATGTATAAACGAAGAGGGCGATCATGAGTGATTTAACTATCTTTCCACCTGTTTTAGAAGACATTATTGAATACCCGGAGACGGATGGCGAACCCATGGCCGAAACAGATTTTCAACGTGATGTGTTGGTTTATACGGTTGCCGCGTTAGCCCTTTATTTTCGAGATCAGCCCGATGTATATGTCACCGGCAATATCCTTTTTTATTATGAAGAAGGCCGACCTCAAGCCGTGATCTCCCCGGATGTCATGGTGATTATGGGTGTCGAGAAGAAGGATCGCCCGAACTATAAATTATGGGAAGAGGGCAAAGGGCCTGAGTTTGTCCTCGAAGTGACCTCAAAAACGACTCGCCATAAAGATCAGGGGTTTAAGAAGCGGCTTTATGCTGAGTTAGGAGTGAGTGAATACTTTCTTTTTGACCCTACCGGTGATTATCTTAAACCGCAATTACAAGGTTTTCGCCTGGAAGAGGGTCACTATGAACCGATTCGCGGTTTTAGTAGCCCCAATCCTTATGGTACGTATGCGGTATATAGCCGAGTGTTAGCCCTGGATCTGTTTATCAACTCTAGGGGCGAGTTACGTTTCTTTGACCCGGAAGAAGACCGGTTATTAACCGATCTGGCGGAAACTGAAGATCGAGCGACGGAAGCCGAAGCCAAAGTACAGGAAGCCGAAGCCAAAGTACAGGAAGCCGAAGCTAAAGTACAGGAAGCCGAAGCTAAAGCGCAGGAAGCTGAGGCTAAGGCGGAAGCGGAAGCGGCCGCACGCCAGGCCGCCGAACAGGAAGCTACAGCTCTGAAAGCACTCATCGCCGAACTCCAGGCGAAGTTGAACCCGTAAATTGGTTTTGCTGGAGTAGAACCGCCTTTCCAGGCGGTTCTACAACCGGACACCCATAACCAATTCACCTATAACCCCTGTCTCAATGCCCCGCGCTTCTATCATCATCCCCCATTACAACGGCCAACAGCATCTGGAAACCTGCCTCGGTTCCTTGCGCCGCCAGACGGTTAGCGATTTTGAGGTGCTGTTGGTAGACAACGGCTCGACGGATGGGTCGCAGGCGTACCTGCGGGCCGAGTTTCCCGAAGTGCGGCTGATCGAACTGGGGCGGAATTTTGGGTTTACCGGGGCGTGTAATGCAGGGTTCGCGGCCGCGACCAGTCCCATCCTCATTCTCCTCAACAACGACACCGAAACCGACCCACACTGGCTGGCAAACATTCTCGATGGGTTTGCCCGCCATCCCGAAGTGGGCAGTATCGCCAGCCGGATGATGCTGTTTGATCGGCGGGATCATTTCCACACGGCAGGCGATTTTGTGCGGCTGGATGGCACTCCGGGCAATCGGGGGGTCTGGCAGAAGGACGAGGGGCAGTACGACCGTGAGGAAACGGTGTTTAGCGCCTGCGGCGGCGCGGCCGCGTACCGGCGTGAGGTTTTAGAGCACGTGGGTTACCTGGATGATGCCTACTTCTTCTCCTGCGAAGATGTAGACCTGGGCTGGCGCATCAATCTGGCCGGATGGCGCGTCCTCTACCTGCCCACGGCCATCGTTTACCACAAACTCAAAGCCACCGGCGGAAGCGTGACCGGGAGTTACTACGATGGCCGCAATTTCCTTTATCTCATTGCCAAAAACATGCCATCCAGTCTGCTCCGTCGCCATTGGCGGATGATCCTGCGGGGGCAATGGCGCATCACCCGGGAAGCGTTGCGCCATTGGCGGGGGGAAGCCGCCCGTGCCCGCCTGCGGGGGCAGTTGGCCGGGTTGTTCAAATTGCCCACCCTCTGGGGCAAACGGCGACAAGTGCAACAACACCGACGCTTAGATGACGATTCCCTGATAACCCGCCTGACTCCGGTTGACGAGACGGAATAGGGATAGTAATATCCACCGGTTTCGTGGTACGTGTTACGTGTTGTGTAGCAGGTATTCAACGAAACACGCAACACGCAACACGAGAGTTTTCGACATGAATCCCTATTTGTCCGTCATTATTCCCGCCTACAATGAGGAAAAACGCATCGGTAAGACGCTAGAGGCGGTCTATCGCTATCTGCAAGCTCAGGATTTCACCTGGGAAGTTTTGATTGTGTTGGATGGTTCCAAAGATAATACGCTGGCTGTGATCAAACAGTTTGCGGCCAACAAAGAACATTTACGCTGGATTCACCGGAAAGAAAACCGGGGCAAGGGGTACACAGTACGCCAGGGGATGCTGGCAGGGCGGGGGGAGATTCGCCTGTTTACGGATGCGGATAATTCCACTGATATGAAGCATTTTGATTTGATGCGGCCGCATTTCCAGGCCGGAGCCGGTGTGGTTATCTGCTCCCGCGATCACAAAGATGCCCCAGGCGCACGCCAGGCGCGGCCGCAATCGGCCTTCAAACGGTTTTTGGGCAATGCGGGCAACCTGATCATCCAAATTTTGGTTGTACCTGGCATTTGGGACACCCGCTGTGGCTTCAAAGCCTTTGTGGCTCCGGCCGCCGAACAGGTTTTCAGTGTGGCCCGGATGAACGGCTTTAGTATTGACGACGAGGCCCTGGCCCTGGCCCGCCGCGCCGGTTACAGCATCAAAGTTGTCCCCGCCGATTGGGTCAACGCCGAAGGCACACACGTCACCAAACTCGATTATCTCCGTAACATCGTCGAAGCGTTCCGCATTCGCTGGAATTTGCTGACTGGCGCCTACCGGGAGCCGACCATGCCAGAAACGGAACGACTGGAGACTGAGAGACTGAGAGACTGAGAGACTGTTTACTGTCCACTGTTCACTGTCCACTCCCCCCTTCCCCATGGGCCTTCCCACGCTTACTTTTGAACAAATCGTCCTAACCCAGCGTGGCCTGGTGTTGATTGCGGGGGTGGATGAGGCTGGGCGGGGAGCCTTGGCGGGGCCGGTAGTCGCGGCCGCGGTGATTCTCCCTCTCTCTGACCCCAATTTGCTCACCCGGCTGGCTCTGGTGAACGATTCCAAACAGGTGACCAGTAAACGGCGGCAAAACCTGGTCAGCGTCATTGAAGAAGCGGCGTTGGCGTATGGGGTGGGGATGGTGGACGCGGCCGCGATTGATCAGATGGGTATTCTCCCCGCTACCAAAGAGGCGATGCGCCAGGCGATATTGGCTCTGAACCCACCCCCTGGTTTTGTGTTGATTGACGGCAATGTGCCCCTAAAAAATGTGGTTTTGCCCCAACAAACGATTGTTCGGGGGGATCAGTTGAGTCTGACGATTGCGGCCGCGTCCATCCTGGCCAAAGTGAGCCGCGATGCTTACATGATGGCTCAGGCCCAACATTATCCCATCTACCAGTTTGAACGACACAAAGGGTATGGCACCGCCCAACATATCGCCCTACTGCAAAAACACGGCCCGTCCCCCCTGCACCGCTACAGCTTCGCCCCCTTAAAACACACCTTTGGGCTTCCCTTGGGTATCATTCCCCCTGGTATTTAAGTGGCAAAACCAGATGAAAAGCGGATCCCGGACAGAGTGCCTCATCATGGCCAGAACTGACAACCCAAATGCGGCCGCAGTGGGCAGCCACAATCCCCTTCACAATTGCTAACCCCAGTCCTGGCCCCCCACCCTTAAACTTCGTTTTCCCGGAAGAATGCAACGCCACCGGCCCTGTCTGGTAAAACTTGGTAAAAATCAGTTCCTGATAAGCGAGATCAATACCAATGCCTGTATCGCGAATCACCAGTTCAATGGCTTCCACACCCTCATTCTCTATCAGGGAGCCGGAAATGGTGATTGTGCCCCCATCCGGGGTAAATTTGATGGCGTTGATCAATAAATGGTAAAACGCCTTCGGCAATAAATCGGGATCCACCTGAATGTCGGGTAAGGCGTCCAAATCTTGCAACACCAACAGTAGACGCCGTTCTTTTAAGGCTTCCCGGAATTCTGTTTCCAGGGTAGAAAACATCTTAGCGACTGAAGAGCGTTCGGGTAAGACTTCCAGCACTTGCGTATCAATACGAATCATATCTACCATCGTATTGACAATATCATTCATCCGTTTGGCCCCATTAACAATGCCCGACACCTGTAAATCATACAAACCCGTTGTGGTATCGTGAGTGTAATCGCGCAACATTTCGGCATACCCTTTGACAAGGGAGAGTGGTGTGCGTAGTTCATGAGCGAGAACCGTAATAAAGTCCGATTTGCTACGATCTAGTTGTTCCAGGGTTTTGTAAGCCCGTTCCAGTTCGGCGGTACGTTCATGGACTTTCTCTTCCAATTCGCCATTAAAGCGTACCACTTGTGTGTAAAGACCCTGGAGTTCGCGCCGCTGGTTATACAATTCCAGAAATACTTTGACTTTGCTCAACAGTATTTCGGGCACAAACGGTTTGCTTAGGAAATCCACAGCACCGGCATCATAACCTTTGCGGTGATGGTATTCATCGGAATAGATAGCACTGACAAAAATGACGGGTAAGGAAGCGGTATTGGGGTTGCCTCGGAGCAAGCTGACCAGTTCATAACCATCCATTTCGGGCATTTGTACGTCTACAATGGCCAGACTGAATTCATGCTCCAGGGTAAGACCAAGGGCGTCATTACCGGCCGCGGCCGCGATAATATCTACGTCCAGGCGCGTAAGTAATTTCTGTAACGCAAAAATATTTTCTGGTCTATCATCAACAATCAAGACCTTCGGTTTTGGTTGATTCATTTAATAACCCTTTCCATCACAATGACCGGTACAACCACACCCGCAACACCGAAAATAGTCGGCTTACGTCTAGTGGTTTGGCCAGATAATCATTCGCTCCGGCGGCAATACACTTCTCGGCATCCCCTTTCATTGCCTTAGCGGTGAGGGCCAGAATAGGGAGATTGCGCCACTGCGGGTGAGAACGGATACGGCGGATGGCTTCATAACCATCCATACCCGGCATCATAATGTCCATAAGCACCAAATCAATATCAGACGTTGTGCCGAGTACATCTAGTGCCTGTTGGCCGCTCCGGGCCAGGGAAACCTTCAGTCCTTTGTCACTCAGGAGTTTGGAAAGGGCGAAGGCGTTACGCATATCATCATCTACCGCCAGGATATGTTTACCGGCTAAGGTGGTGTCTTGTTCATGCAACTGTTTAATGGCTTTTTGTTTTTCGCTGGGCATTTCAGCCACAACCCGGTGCAAAAAGAGGGCTGTCTCATCCAGGAGCCGCTCCGGTGATTTAACTCCTTTCACAATGACACTGTCCGCATATTGCATCAGGGAGAGATTTTCTTCTTCGGTGAGGGCTTTGCCTGTGTAAACAATTACCGGGCAACGGCGCAGGTTATCATCTTCGTTAAGTTTGTCGAGCAGTTCAAAGCCACTCATATCAGGCAGGGTCAAATCCAGGATCATACAGTCTAAGGGTTGATTTCGTAAAATCTCCAGGGCTTTCTGACCGGTACTGGCTTCAAGAACCTGCACATCTTCACCACTCAGTAATTTTTTGACACTGTGACGCAGGTTTTCGTCATCTTCAATAAGTAAAAGGGTTTTAATGGCCTTGTCATTGAACCGTTCAATCTTTTGAAAAACTTGCTCCAGGTCTTCTCGACTAACTGGTTTAGAGATAAACCCTATCGCGCCCATTTTGTAGGCGTTTTGGTCTTCATCATTAACGGAGATGATGTGAACCGGAATGTGCCGGGTGTCGGGGTTACTTTTGAGCCGGTCTAAGACTTCCCAGCCACTAATACCGGGGAGTTTCAGGTCTAGAATGATGGCGTGAGGATGGTGGCTGTTGACGAGTTGTATTCCGGCTTCGCCATCATTGGCGATGAGGCAGTGGAGTCCCCGTTTGTGGGCATAGTCAAAGACGATTTTGGCAAAACGATCATCATCTTCGATGATGAGCAGGCATTTGTGGGCGGCATCCAGTTGGTGGCGATCATCGGGGAGAGACTGCATGGCTGGAGGTGAGGGGGGCATGACGAGCGGCCCGGTGGGTTGTTTAGTCCGCGGCCGCTCCACAACCGGTAGCGCCGTGGGTAAGGGGGGTGGCTCAACGACCTGTCCCTGTCGGGGGAGATACAGGGTGAAGCTACTGCCCTTACCGGATTCACTTTCCAGACCAATGTGGCCTCCCAGGCGAATGGCGAGTTCGCGGGAAATGGTAAGTCCTAAGCCGGTGCCGCCATATTTGCGGCTGGTACTGCCATCCGCCTGTTGGAAGCCTTCAAAGACGATGGCCTGTTGCTCTGGGGTCATACCAATGCCGGTGTCGGTGACGGCAAAGGCAATGGTTTGGTCGGCCAATAGTTTGCCTGTGGTGGTGTTGATATCGTTTGAGGGAGGAAAGATAGACAGGGTAACGGTACCAGATTCAGTAAATTTGAAGGCGTTAGAGAGGAGGTTTTTGATAATTTGTTCTACACGTTGCTGGTCGGTTTGGATAACGGGAGGCAGGGAGGGGGCCACATGGGTGCGAAAGGAGAGGTTTTTCGCGGCCGCGACATGGTTAAACTGCATCTGCATTGTCTGTATCATGTCCGTCAACCGCACCGAGGTAATATGAAACTCTAACCGTCCGGCTTCAATTTTAGAAAGGTCAAGAATTTCATTAATGAGATTGAGCAAATCTTGCCCACCGCTGTAAATTATCTGCGCCGATTCCACCTGTTCATTCGTCAGGTTGCCCTCTTCATTGTCAGCCAGAATACGCGCCAAAATCAGCAAACTGTTCAGCGGGGTACGCAACTCATGGGACATGTTCGCCAGAAATTCCGATTTGATCTTATTGGCACGGGCCAATTCTTCAGCCCGCTTTTCCAATTCCGCCTGAGCGGTACGCAATTTCTGATTTTGCCAATCTAAGGTGAGTTGTTTCTCTCTTAGATTGTTGCTGGTTTCTTCCAGGTCGGCATTAGCGGTTTCCAGATCTGCCTGTTGCTTGCGTAACCGGGCTTCAGAGCGGCGCAGGGCTTCCGCCTGGGCGGCTAACTCTTCATTGGTAGAGCGAAGCTCTTCTTCCTGCGCCTGAAGCGCCTCAGCCTGTTGTCGGGTTTCGGCCAACAATTCGTCAATACGTGCCCGGGAGAGGGCGGTATTAAAAACGATGGCCATATTTTCGCCCGCGTTTTGCAAAAACTTGAGGTCACGGGGGGAAATTTCCGTCAATTTACCCATTTCGATGACCCCAATAGTCTGATTCTCATACAAAAAGGGGACAGCTAACAAGTGGCGGGGGGGGGCTTCCCCCAAACCGGAGATAATGGTCAGATAATCGGTGGGAACATGAGTTAAGAGGATGGGCTGTTTTTCTAAAGCGGCTTGACCGACCAACCCTTCTCCTATAACAAATCGGTTGGCCAGATGTTTGCGCTGAGAGTAGGCATAACTTCCCTGTAATTGAAGCGTTTGTCCTTCACGCAAGTACAACACCCCTACTTGGACTTCCAAATATTGACACAACTCCCGAATGACATTGCGAGCCAGTGTGGGAATATCTTGTTCGCCACCCATTGCTTCAGCCAGAGCGGCCTGTCCTGTGACCTGCCATACTTGATCGGACATGGCTTTTTGGGCCATTTCGGCTTCCTGGCGGGCCAATTCGGCGCTTTGCGTACGCTCCACGATTTGGGCTTCCAGGTTTTCACGCAGATGATGTAATTCCTCATTACGAGTGGTGAGTTCTATGGTTTGTGTTTGGAGGCGCTGAATGAAGGAATCTATGCCGAGGTTGGCTAGAAATAGGAGTATGGCGACAAATAAATTGGTGAACGCGGCTGAAAAAAAGTGATCAATGGCTGTGGGAATGGCCAGGGCGGTAGCCGGGGGTAGGCGTCCAGATACCTCTAATTGGTACAGAAAAAACAAGGCAATAGCATTTAAAACGGTGACGTAGAGGATACCGCGCCGCTGGAATATCAATGCGGTGAGAATCAGGGTGACGATGAAGGCGACGGATACCGGCACACGAATGGAGCCAAAACTGGCCGTCAGCGTAATCGAAAGCAGGTAAAAAGTGACAATGATGAGCAGGCTGATAGAGCGAATGTAACCGCGCCGCAGGAAGATAAACAAGAGAAGGCAACCAATAAATATTGTGCCGGGAATAAACAAGGCGGTGGTGGAGAGGGTGGTATTGCTCTCTGGAGCGGAGAGCATGAACAGGTAAAGGATGTTGAAAACGATCAGAACAGCCAGGATGGTCAGGAGAATATAATGCAACAAGGCGGCGACTCGTGTCTGTTCTGGCTCCGCAAAAGTGGGTGGGGTGAGCCAGGTGAGGAGTCGCGGCCGCGTTTCTGTTTGTCTTTGCTCGTTCATACTTATCCTCGTAGGAGCATACCGTTCTGTTTACGCAATTCGGCAATGGTCATTTCCATTTCCGCCTTTTTTTGTTGCCATTCAGTCACTGAAGCCCGCAAACTATCAGCCTGAATTTCCCATTCTTCATTGGCCGCCCGCAGTTCTTCTTCTTGCGCCTGTAACTCCTCAGCCTGTTGTTGTGTTTCCATGAGAAGTTCATCAATGCGGCCGCGGGTCCGTGCCGTATGAAAGGCAATGGCAATCGTCTCAGACACACTATGCAAAAAACCGCTCTGTTGCGGCCGCCAGGGTCCCAACGTCCCTATTTCGATCACCCCAATAACTTCATTTTCATAAATCAAAGGTTGAAAAAACAGTTGTTGCGGTGAAATTGGGCCGATGCTGGTCGGCAAACTGATATAACCGGCGGGCACGGCTGAAACCAACAAAACGCGACGATTGAGCGCCACTTCGCCCACCAGCCCTTCACCCAGCCGAAAACGGCGGCGCTCGGTCGAATACGGATAAGCAAAACTACCCACCAGGGTATACTCAACCCCCTCACGGATGAAAATAGCCCCCAACGGCATATTCAAATAGTGACACAACTGCTGAATCACTTTTTGCGCCAGCGTGGGCACATCTTGTTCTCCCCGAAGCTGAGTATTCAATTCACTCTGCCCGTTGGTGAACCACATTTGCGTTTCCATCAATTGGCGGGCCGTTTCAGCCTCACGGCGGGCGGCTTCGGCTTGCTGACGGGCATATTCGACGGCGCGGGTTCGCTCAACAACCCGGTTTTCCAGATCGTTACTGAGGGCTTGTAACTCACGATTATTTTGTTTAATTCTTTCCAGGGCAGTGCTTAAGGTGTTAATCAGGAGGCGGTTAAGAATAACGACCAGGATAAAGATGAGGGATAGGTCGCGTGCCATGTCCATGGCTTTGTCTTCAGTAGGGGTAATGAGGGCGGTGTTTTCAGCATAAGCAAAAAAGAACGCGGCCGCGATAGAGAAAAGGGCTACCAACAAAGCGGTACGCCAGCCCAACAACAAACTGGCCATCAAGATAATCACCACATACGTTATCACCGCCATGTCCCGAATACCGTCAGAAATCCAGGCCATGTAGGTAAACGTAAACCAACCCCCTATCAACACCAACATACTGGCAGGGCGTAAATAACCCAGCCGTAACAGGTACAACAGACCGGCCAAATACAAAACCAACCCCATTGTGGTCATCTGGAGCGTAGAGAAGGGTTGGTTCCTTGTCACCATATTGGCCACAATATAAACAAGGATAAGGGCCATACTCGTCAGCAAAATGGTATGCAAGTATTGGGCCAGACGATTCTGGTCTTCATCAGCAAAATCGGGGGGGGTAAGCCAGGATTTAATCTGCTTGATCATGACAGACCTTATAAACGGCTCAATTGGACCAAAAAAGGGCCTATTCCATTTAGCGGGATGATATGGGGTTTCTGCGTGGCAACAATAGCGGCTTGGGGCATAGCTGAAGCCTGTGCCGTCGCGGGATCTTGCACCACTACCAGGCCCCCATTTTTCTGAATAATATGTAACCCGGCCGCCCCATCCTGGTTTGCTCCAGTTAAAACAACACCAATCAGTAAGGCTCTATAGACATCTGCGGCGCTCTCAAATAACACATCTACTGATGGGCGGGCAAAATTGACTCGGGGATCGATGGAAAGAGAGAATGTTCGGTCATCCTCGATCAGCAGATGATAATTGGCTGGGGCAATATAAACAAAACCAGGTTGAATTGTTTCCTTTTCTTCGGCCTCTTTTATGGATAAGGCGCACAAACTATCATAATGTTGGGCCAGATAATCGTCTTGTTGGGGGTGGAGATGTTGGACGACGATTATAGGAAAGGGGAATTCTGGAGGGAGAACCGGTAGTATCTGGCGCAATGCATCTGTGCCACCGGCCGAAACTCCCATCACAATAGCTCGATCATGACGTTTCATCAGACAGTTTGTTTTTGATAAATGCGTGTCTTTTCATCCACTACCCGAAAGTGCTCATGTACCGTTGAAAAATGAAGACTCTCTTTTAATCCGAGACACAAAAACCCGCCTAAAGGTAAACTATTTGTCAGTAACTGCAAAACCTGATTTTGCAGTGTTCGATCAAAGTAGATCAGAACATTACGACAAAGAACAAGATGAACCTCACTAAAAACACCATCTGTTACGAGATTATGGTTGGCAAAGGTGATGTTCCGCTTCAGGTTTTGATCCAGACGGGCCAGATCATATTGGGCATGGTAATAATCGGCAAAAGATTTGCGGCCGCCAGCTCGTTGATAATTTGTGGTATGTTGCCGCATTTCCTTTAATGGATAAATGCCTTCCTGGGCTTTTTGCAATGCCTCATCGTTAAAATCGGTGGCAAAAATCGTAGCCCGATCATACAACCCTTCTTCCTGAAGCAAAATCGCCAATGAATACGCCTCTTCGCCCGTGGCGCACCCGGCATGCCACACCTTGATAAAAGGAAATGTCTGCAAATAAGAAATGATTCTCTCCCGTATCGTTTGATAGAAAGGTGGGTCGCGAAACATTTCTGTTACGGTAATGGAAAATTCGTGGACGATTTCACGGGCAAATTGTTCATCATGGAGAAGGTGAGGAATCAGTTGGCTGATATGTGTGAAGCCTTTTTTCATCACCAATCGGCGTACCCGCCGACGCACGCTTGCCTGGGCATAGTGGCGAAAATCATAACCATGCCGCTGATATAATGCTTGTAAAAAGAGGGCTACCTCTATTTTTTCCAGGTCTACTTCATTCATAGTATGGTAATACAACGGGGACGCGGCCGCAAAGCAATAGCACAACGAAAAACAAACTTTTCCCGGAAAGTTTAACAATAGTAGGTCACTTAGACCAGCAGAATAGGCCACATTAACCAGAGAAAACCAAAACAGACCGCAATTAACGGGTAAGCATTCCGTTAATCCGCCACCCCTGACCCCGCCTCTGGGGGCGAGGAACTTTTTCTCGTGACATTATTCGCGGGCAGACACCCGCGAATAATGTCACGAACGGGGTTTCTCCCTTCCCACGGGGAAGGGGCGCTACCGCCAGGTTACGGATGGATGCGGTGAAAGGTTTCCCCCTTTATTAGTTCTCATTCCTTAGCGGCTCAGGCCAAATTGAGAATTGTGTAAACACCTCGTCGGGGCGCGGTGAGGACACCGGCCACAGCGCATAAGGCCTAAACTGAACGGTTCTATTAATAGCACCCACTCACCACTCATGGCGAGTCTGGCTGAATCAGGAGCGCATCACTTGCCGTACCGTCGGGCAGGGTAGCCAACAGGCGTTGGCCGGTTTGGGGCAGGTAAAGTCCCAGTTCAAGGGCGAGGGGGCTGGATGATGGGTCAGTGGGGAGAGGGATAATGTATTCATCTATGATCACTTCACCGGGAAGCCACCGGGTGGTGGGGTAGCTTCCTTGCCGGGGAGATTGATCTGATTGCCAGATGCAACACAGCCCGTTGGCATCAAGCAAATGCACAAATACAGCATAATCTGCGGTAGGCATCTGATTGGCCTGCCATATGAGGGTCAGGTGGGCTTCTGTGCCGGTAACAGTCCACTCATAGCCAACCAATGTCATCTCCTTATCAAAATCCGCTTCCAGAGAGGTTGTCACCGGGGGCAATTCATAGAGTCTTTCGGTAGCGCTGATGGTTAATAGCCCTAGCTCCTGCGACAGAAGTGGCTCATCCCCCGTGCCCATCACCCTTAGATTAAGGTAGTAGGTTCCAGCGGCTAAGTCGGGGGGAATAAAGAGGGTATGATGGTCTTTGAGAAAGAGGGGAGTAGACCATGCCTGAAAGGGGTATGTGCCTTGTACGGGTTGGGTGTCAAGTAGAGCCTGACCAAAACCATCCGGGCGGAACAGTTCAAACCGTAGGGTGAGGGGGGAGAGGGGCAAATCGGCTTGCCACCAGAGGCTGAGGGTCAGGGGTGCACCGGTTTCCAGGGTGGTGGGGAAGGGTTCGTAGCCGATGAGTTTAAGGTGCGGAAGCGCGGCCGCGTTGACCACATGCTCCGGTTGGGGTATCACCGCCGGTTGTAGCCCAGGTGATAGGACAATGCCCTCAAGCGTAACGCTGGTCCCGGCAAAGCGGCCCACCTCATCCAAATGAGCGACTCGTTCCTGCGTCGCGGGGGTAAAAAACCCTATTTGTAAGCGGTATGTGCCCGGAGGTGTACCCGCAACAACAGGTAAAACAACATGTTGCCAGATGGTGTCACCGGGTTGCCATTGTTCGCTGGGATAGGCAAAGCTTTCCACCTGGCTCCAGCGATAACCCCAGACATCTTCCAGGTGCACAAAGGGCAAATAGTCAGCGGGGGGCAGGTTCAGTACTTGCCAGATAAGGTTAAGATGCAAAGGGTGCCCCACTTCACTCGGGGCAACTGTGTAACCGATCAAGCGGATGATATGGCCGAAGTCGGCTTCCAGGGGCACATAGGGGGGTAAAATGGGGGGCGCTCCCCATTCGTAGGCCATGAAGGATGGATCCCCATCCGGGCCAAGCGTGCCCGTAATGGTGCGGGCCTGACTCAGAACGGGTGTTAACCAGTTGGGGGCGGGGCTTTTGTGCGGGTAAATAAATAATGAAGGACCAGTTTCCGCCCACACGGCGGCCTCGCTTTGGGGAAGCCAATGAATCTGGCTATATTTCTGGCTGAGGAAGGCGGCGGTGGGATGACGGTAATGGAGAGCGGCCATGTACAGGTTTTTGCCTTCAGTGCTATAGCTGTTGAGCCACGCGGCCGCGGCCGCGATATCCCCATCCGATTCATAGAACAGGTCTGTCCGTGTGGCCCAATCTCGGAAATAACGCCCCGCCATCAGACCACCCTGTATCATGAGGATCAACAAAACAAGCGCCACAAGGGCCGGGTTCAACCAGGCCGGGCGGCGGGAGTGCAACACATCCCATACCAGCCAATCTACCCCCAACGCTGGCCAGAACATGACAAAGGGCAAGATCCCAATGGCACGAATATTACTGGGAACGATTTCGCCCGTGGCCAGAGCGGTGGGCAATAACATGATGAACGGTGTCACCAAGAGCAAAAGCCAGGCCGCCCGTTGCCAGTCATGGCGGACACGGATCATCTGGTGCACAGTCAACCAAACCCCGGCCAACAAAAAGCCACCCCATACCCAGTTGAAAACAGGCCGTCCGGGATCGTTGTAACGCCAGTAAGGATCCCCTTCCAGAAATAACATGCCCAATGATCTGAGCAAACTTTGACCCACAGTCAGCGTGCGTTCGGTAGTGGGGGCAACCTGAGTGATACGCACCCAAAAGGCATCCGGGTTTTGGCGAAAATAGAGCAAGAGGGGGATAAGGATGAGAAAAGCCAGGGCAATGACAAAACCAATCTGCTCCCACCGGCGGGTGCGCTGTTCCCGGTTGAAGAAAAACACAAGCAATGCCAGCCCCAACGGCAGGGGAAAGAGACGAGCGGAGAGGTAAGTGTAAGCAGTCAGCCCTAAAAAGATGCCGCCCCAGGCCAGCCAACGCCATTGATTCAGGCGAAAACCGCGCCAGAGGGCCGCGATGGTAAGGGCCTGAAGTAAAGGTTCGGTGATAGCGCGGAATCCTAAACGGCTAAAGAGGATGTGCCAGAAGGTGACGGTGAGAAGCGCGGCCGCAATCAAAGCCACTGACCGTTTACGTACCAGTTCCCGGCCTGACCAATAGGTGGCGGCAATTGTAAGCATACCCACCAGCGCCGCAGTATAGCGCATGGTAAACACGGAGGATCCCGCCAGGCGGGTCAGCGTCCCGGCCAGGTAGAAAAACAGAACATCTTTGCCAGTGTAACTGGGGATGAAGATGGGCCGGTAGCCCGCAAAAGCGATCTCTTGCAAAATAACCCCGTTGGCGGCTTCATCGTAATGAATAGGGGGTGGAACGGTGTTGAGGTTAGGAAGCCGGATCGCGGCCGCGACCAACAAACATATTACCATCAATGCCAATGCCTGGTTCCGCGTCATAAAGCCTGATTCTAACCATAGCTGGGGAGATCGTCGAAATCAGGTTCCAAAGTCCGATTTCTTAGCCCTGGCCTATACCAGTGACGGCGTTCCCCCACCCCTACCCCCCCCGCCAGCAATTCTCAATTTAACCAATGGTTAAAACCGTTGCCTGCCAAAAGCACGCTCGAAAAATGGCCCAAGCCGTAGAACAGCCTTTCAGGCTGTTCGCCCTCTCGTGAAAACAAAAATGGTAGTAACAATACACATCCTCTAGGGCTGAGGTTGCCGAAGCGCGGCTCCGCCTGTATAGAGAGCGCACAGCCTGGAAAGGCTGTGCTACGCCCATCTGACCGCCGGGCGACCTCACCATTTTTAGACGTTCAGGCCAAATTGAGAATTGCTGACATCCCCGCTTATCCAATCGCCCCCCCATAACAACATCGCTATAATTGCCACTCGTCACTCGCCACTCGCCACTCGTCACTCGCCACTCGCCACTCGTCACTCGTCACTCGTCACTCGCCACTTGCCACTCGCCACTCGCCACTCGCCACTCGTCACTCGTCACTTGCCACTCGCCATTTGCCACTCGCCACTCGCCACTCGCCAATCCTATGATCAATGACCGTTTTTCCACCTACCAACAAGAATCACGCAAAACCTGGGGCTTTGTCCCCATGAATCATCCCATTGTCTACCCTACACTGGGTTTACTGAATGAAGCCGGGGAACTAGCCGGAAAAATCAAAAAAATCTTCCGTGACAAGGCTGGGGTTATCGGGGTTGATGACCGGGAAGCCCTCAAACAGGAGTTAGGGGATGTATTGTGGTACTTCACCCAGATTTGTACGGAGCTAGACCTGACATTAGATGAAGTGGCGGAGGCCAATCTGGTGAAGCTCTTCTCCCGCCTGGAACGAGGGCAAATTCAGGGCGAAGGGGATAACCGCTGAGGATGCGTACAAAATAAACGGGTTCTTTCAGAATTCGCGGGGTGGGCTACACGAAAAAGTAACACGACGACACGGCGAAAAATGTCAGATTATGCCCTTTGACAGTATAAGTTCTCGTTCCTAAAAGGAAAAATGATGCGACAAAAATGGATGCAGGTATTAGTGCTAGAGTTGGTTCTGTTTGGGCTGTTTGCCACTTTATGGGCCATAACTATTACCCAAGGGTGGCCGTCTGGTGTGTTAGTAATCCTGCTCATTGTGGGGTGTCTGGCATTGTTACTCCCTTTTGTGGTGGTACAGGCTATTTTACCCGCCCGGCAGGCCCGCCGGGTGCAGTTTATTCGGCAAAATGGTCTTGCGGCAATGGCTGAACCATTAATAGAGGCGGAACCACTCGCGGCCGCGGCCATGAAGGGTGTCCAACAATATCAGGGGCCAGAAATTTTCCTGGCAGTACCTGTGCGTATTCAGCCTGGTAATGGCACTCCCCCTTATGAAACTACCATGCAAGCCTCTCTATTCTTTGCCCACTTCTTACGTCCCGGTGTGCGCGTCACCGTCAAAATCGATCCCCAAAACCCTCAGTTTGTTGTCCTGGATGATACCATGCAGGATATCGTCCAACGGAATCCGAGCTTGCGGCGGGAGTGAGGGGAATAACAAATGTTCAAGTTATTTAATCGCCAATCCTAAGTAACTTGAGTTTAGAGTTCAGAGCCAGAGCTACAGGGTTTTCCAGAGTAATTTCCTCTCGCTCTCTCCCCTCTCCTCTCGCTCTAAACTCCAGTAAGTAATCGTTCGGAAATAAGATGGGATGCACGGTCGGGAGACCGGTTACAGCAAAGCGCCCAGTTAAATACGAACGATTACCAAGTTCTTAACCATCTCCCCCTCAGGGTTGTTCCAGAAAAGGTAAAAAAATCCTGAGTGGGGGGTCACTGTAGCGAAGTTTGAGGATAAACAGGTCATAATCCCCATTGAGTGTGGTGTCATAAGCTCCGGCCGTCACAGGAAAATCGGTAGAGCGTGTACTCCCGGCCAATACCAGCGTCCCCGGTTCGGCCCATTGCAGAACATTGGCTTCCTCTTCGTTGATACCGCCGATAAACGTGCCATAAGTAAGGGTGGTCGCGGCCGCGTTCAGCACTGTCACAAACCCATCCCGTATGCCCCCTAACGTGTCATCAAAAGCATCTCCCGTCACCGGAAAATCCACCGAATCCGTCCGGCCTGTCACCCCTATATGGCCCTCAGTCGTCAGTGCCAGACCATACCCCCGATCCTCATTACTTCCCCCCAGAAACGTAGAAAAGACCAGGCTATCCCCAGCCGGGGTCAGTTGGGTCACAAAGCCATCATAGTTGCCATCAGGGGTTGGATCATACACCCCTGGTGTCGTGGGGAAAGGCATCGGGCAGGGACAAAGGGTCGAACCTGTCACTGTTACCCGTCCATCTCCGTGCAAAACCAGATGGTTGGCCCGATCTTCATTACTCCCCCCCAAAAAAGTGCTATACACCAGAGCCGTGCCTGTAGGGTTCAACCGGGTGACAAAAGCATCAAATTCACCATTAAACGTTTCATCCATTGCGCCCTCAGTGGTGGGCCATTGCGTCGAATTGGTCCAGCCAGTAATCGTCGCCTGCCCCTCACTACTGGCAACAATGGCCTGCGCCTGCTCCTGAATTTCCCCCCCCACAAAGGTGCTGTAAATGATAGCCGTGCCACTGGGGTTCAATTTGGTGACAAAAACATCACGTAAGCCATTATGGGCGCGATCAAACGCTCCGGCAGTGGTGGGGTAATCATCTGACCAGGTCTGGCCTGTCAGATAAAAATTACCCTCGTTATCCTGAGCCATACTCCGTACCCCATCCAGATCAGACCCCCCCAGGAAGGTGCTATAGAGCAGGCTGGCCCCATCGGCGGCCACTTTTAGGAAAAAAGCGTCGCCCCCGGCAAAAACAGTATCCAGTGCATCCGGCGTAACCGGGAAATCAAACGAACTGGCCTCACCGGCCACGTAGGCTTCTCCGGCATCATTTACCAGGATGGCGTAGCCATAATCTGGCTGATTAAAGGCGGATGGGTTGATGTGAATGGCATAGATCAGGTCGGTGCCGGTGGCATTGAGTTTGGTCATGATGACATCAATACCATGTTCTGGCGACCAGCCCGGCCTGGTGGGGAAAAGGGGTGATTCGGTATTGCCGGTGCTGTATACATTGCCTGCCGCATCTAGAACCGTGGCGCTAATATAATCGGGCAAGGTATCTTGCCCACCGATATAGGTGCCGAAGATAAGCGGAGAGCCGATCAGGGGTGTGTGGGGGGGGGCCGAGAATGGGCGGGTGAGGGTTTGGGTCACTGTTGTTTGGGTGGTTTTGATGTCCAGGGTAAGGGGGGTGAGGCTGGCAGGCAAGGGCCAGGTGAAAGGCTGAGGGGTGGTGGCGAAGAGGAGTTCGCGGCCGCGTACCCGCACCTCATCTACTCCTTCAACCCGCACGGTTATTCGGCCCACTGCTTCAGATCCCACCAACAGGGGAATCACCTGCCCCTTTTGCCCCACCAGGAGCAAATCTACCCCTGGGTACAATGCCCGTACCCGCACCCCACCCCAGACAGGAACCCGTCCTACCCATTGGCTCGCATCGGTGCCCTGGAAGTAGGAGATCACAGCGGCCTGGGGCGCAAATGGCTCCAACCGGATAGGTATGTTCTGCCCCACAAAACTCAGACGGATGTTGTTTTGCCCCTGCCCGGGAACCTGTTGGGTGAGCCAGAGGGCGTCATCACTGAGCCACAACACCCCATCACGGGTGCTGGCCTGAAAACGGGCGGCTTCGGGCCATTGGCCCTGGTTTTCCAAAAAGAGAACGGACCCATCAGGAACAGGAATAAAGGGCGGGGGATCCGCGGCCGCGTGCTCTCCGCTTAACCCCATCAGCCATAACAATCCTAACAGACCCCAAACGTATAAACGGCTTGTCATAAAATTCTCCCCTTTCCTCATCTAGGGTTAGGGTGAGGGCGGTACGGCTTACCCTCACCCCCGGCCCCTCTCCCCAAGCGGGAGAGGGGAGTTCGTTCCCTCTCCT
>JAGNBF010000033.1:55675-67025 GCA_018004935.1 Chloroflexota bacterium
GGGAGAGGGGAGTTCGTTCCCTCTCCTGGGGGAGAGGGTTAGGGTGAGGGCGGTACGGCTTACCCTCACCCCCGGCCCCTCTCCCCAAACGGGAGAGGGGAGTTCGTTCCCTCTCCTGGGGGAGAGGGTTAGGGTGAGGGCGGTACGGCTTACCCTCACCCCCGGCCCCTCTCCCCAAGCGGGAGAGGGGAGTTCGTTCCCTCTCCTGGGGGAGAGGGTTAGGGTGAGGGCTGTACGGCTTATACCCCATCGGCAGATAAACTGCATAGGGCGGTATCAAGGGGACAAGATGGGTTATCAGAAACGGTTGCGACTGTTGATCGGCAATAATCGCGGCCGCGCCCAGCCAGGCCAATACCAGCTCATCCGTCGCCGTCAATACCAAAGACACCGTCACCGTTTGTCCCGGGGCCACACTCCCTTGCCAGTTCACCGCCCCCGCTGTTATCGTCACCACCCCACTGCTACTTCCCAACGTGGCGGTGATGGGGGTTAACGGGAGTGGCAGAAAAAGGGTACTACTCACCACCGGGGCCGTCACAGCACTCTGATTATGCAACGCCAATGTATAGGTCATGGGCTGACCACGTACCGGTTGGGCAGGCCATACCGTAAGCGCACTGCGACGCCAATCGGGCGTCCCCACCTGCACAGTGAGAATTTGCTTCCAGCCCTGCACGTGCTGATGATCATACAGGGTAAGTTGATTGAATAGGAATGAGCCGGGGGCGGTGTGGGGGGCCGCGGCCGCGACATAATGAATGACCTTCTCGCCCCCAGGTGCCACAACCCCCTGCCACACCAACTGTCCCAACAGCGGCTCATACACCGCCCCTCCCGTAACTGAACTCAAATCAATCTCCAGAAACTTGGAAATAGTGTTAACTGCCGTCACTGTTCGCGCCAGTTCCCCATCATTCCGCACCGTGATCGTAAATGCGTGCGTACTTCCCCCGCTGGCACTCCATAACTCGTCGGCTTCAAAGGTGGAACCACCCCAATCACTCAACCAGCCAATGATGCCATTCATGGCTGGGGTTTGCGCCGCTAGAGGCAATTTTTCCCAGGGGAATGACCAAAACATTGTTCGCCAGGTAGCCCCATTAACTGCCACGCCCTCATTCATAACCGCCCCCGGTAGCCCGGTATCCTGCCACATAACCACCGGCAAACCGGGCTGAGGTATCAGGCCATCGCCAAAATTTTGGTATGGGGTCACATCCACCGGCAATGGTTCACTCAATCCGGCCGCCCGCAGTAACCCATCGGCCATCACCAGTGTCGGGGCGGCTTCGCCCCAATAATCCCGCACCCCCAGATAATCCCGCGTCAGAGGATCTGTAGAATGGAAATAAAGGTAATCCTGGCTACTCAAAAACAGCCGCCCCCCTTGGGCCAGGTATTGGGTCAAGGCGACCACCTCGCCAGAGGTAATTGGCTCAAACCAATCATAGCCAGTGAACCAGAAGATCATATCGTAATAAGGTAACAAAGCGGCCGGTGGGCTACCCAGCCCATCCCCAGTCACCCCGGTTTCCCACACATCATAAACCAGGCCATTGGCGGTCAGTGCCGCCTGAAAATTGCTCTCAACATCAAAAAAGCGGTCATCATCAACCAGGAGAATCACTCCTGGTGTTTTATGGTGAAATGCCATCTGCCGGGTATAGGTAGGGGTGTTGACCGATTGCGCCTGCAAAACCATCGTGTGCCGGGTATCGGGCGGCTCGTCGGTGGGCATTGTTAATTCCACTACCGTCTGTCCGGTCTGACAGGGGCCAAGGGTCAAGGTGGGGGTTAACAAGCTGGCTGTCCAGGTGGCATCAGGCAAACTAAGGCTAAAGGTGTCGGTGTATATCTCGCTGAGGTTATGCAAGGTAATGGTGTAACGGTGGGTGGTGCCAGGAATTGCCAGGGCCTCTATCTGGGTAGGGAAGAACTGTCCTCCCACCGTGGTGGTGGGGGTCTGGAACCAGGTGAAACTACGCTCAACCAATTGACGCCGCACCAGGCTGGAACCAACAGCTTCTAACCCGAAACCGAGATACACAATCTGGTGAGGATCACATAAACCGGCTTGTAACGCGGCCGCGCTTCCATCTCCATAGGTTAAAATCGGCTCCGTCAAGGAACCAGGGGCGGGTTGTACTCTATCCGTGGCCGAGTGCGCGGCCGCACTGCCACTCCCATTCAGATTAAACGACAACCCGGCAAATGGTGTACCCGCAACACCCGTCAGATTAAAGGGGGGTGTCTGTCGCCCTAGCCAGGTACCGCGTAACCGGAAACTCCACCAGGGATCGGGAATGCCTCCACCATCGGTTTCGCCCACATTGGGGCCAAATACCAGCGCATATCCCCCTTCATCCAGGTAAGCCGATAAAACCACCCCCCCGGCAATTGTTCCTGGCGAGTGCCGGGGGGAAGCCCAGATCACTACGTCATAGGCCTGAAGTTGGGCCAGGGTTGGTACATCTCCATACGGATTGTAAATGGGGTGATAGGTGAAGGTGTAACCGGCATCGGTCAGGCTTTGGGCATAGGTAGCATAATAATTTTGATAATGCCAGGTGCCATCATTCACCAGCAAAATTGTTGGGGCCGGACTAAGAATAAAAGAGGCTAATTGGCTAGTGGGTACGGACACGGTGAAAGCACGCAAACGATACCCATTCGCGGCCGCGAGCAACTCATAACTCCCCGCCGGTAACGTCATCTCATACACCCCATCACTCCCGCTCAACGCCCGGATGGGTGTCCCCTCGGCGGTAATCGTTGCCGATATTGGCTGGCCCTGTTGGTCCCGCACAACCCCGCTCACCACGGCAAAGGGTAATGCCGTGGGAATCAGATTGCGTGTGGTAATGACGCCATTTTGCACCACCACATTCGTCACCGTCAGGGGCATATAGCCAAAGGGGGCAACTGTCATCTGGTATGTACCCGCCTTTAGCCAGGCCCGGAACTGGCCGGTTTCATCAGGGTAAAAAGGCAGAGCTTCGCCCCCGGGGGTGGTAATCGTAATAACCGCACCCGCCAGAGAAGGCGCTCCGGTGGTTCCAGGGGTAAGTTGCCCGGTCAGTATCCCATGGGCTACCAGAGAGGTTGCGGCCGCATACACATCCAACCGACCATATCCTGCCAGATGATTGGGTGAGGGGGAGTACAAAGGAACGGCGGTGTCTCGCAAAAGCTGGCGCAACTCGGTGCGGCTTAGTGTGGGGTTCGCAGAAAGGAGCAATGCGGCCGCGCCCACCACATGGGGTGTCGCCATGGAAGTGCCACTATAATACCCATAACGGCCACCGGGCAAGGTGGCATAAATTCCT
The DNA here is from genome assembly GCA_018004935.1 of Chloroflexota bacterium. Classification (GTDB taxonomy): domain Bacteria; phylum Chloroflexota; class Anaerolineae; order Promineifilales; family Promineifilaceae; genus Trichofilum. The sequence goes on from JAGNBF010000033.1 coordinate 59,005, forward strand.
CCCCCAGGCGCAACTATATCTGGTTTAATCTCGTTGGTTAAGGGGGATGGCCCCCGCGAGGAGAACCAGGTCACCTCGTCCCGCGAATCGGTAGCCCCCACGGCAAACACATCAGGCAGGCTGGCGGGTGACGTAAGGGATGTGCCATTGGGACCACTGTTACCGGCGGCAAAAATGGGCAAGATCGCGGCCGCGTGCAACGCCTGAATATCACCCTGAAACGCCGTATCTAGCATGTCCGTTGCCCCCCACGACGCATTGACCAGGTCTGGGGCCAGGGCAGGGTTGCCCCCAGGGGCTAACAGCCACTGGAATGCCTGATGGATCTCTGAGACATAGCCATTACCGGTGGCATTGAGCATCCGCACAGCGATCCAGGTCGCGCCCGGAGCGACACCGATCCCTTCAGCACCCACGGCAATCCCTGTGACATGGGTTCCATGCCCATACGGGTCAATCGGAGTGGCACTGCCGTCCACCACATCAAACCAATTCCCCTCATGGGTGCCGCTGAGTGTCCCCCGATAACGATCTACCAGGGCCGGGTGTTGCCAATCTACCCCACTATCCATAATGGCAATGACTACCCCCGTGCCATCTATACCCAGCCCATACCAGGTTTGCGCCGCCCGGATCATCGCCGTGCCCCAGCCAGGCGCTGTGGTCAGATCGTCCCCGGTTAAGGTGGCCGGTTCCAAAAGATATTGTTGGCTTGTGTCGGGGATGATGCGGGCAACATCAGGATGGGTACTGAAGGAGGCAATCGCGGCCGCGTTGCCTTCTACAATAATGGCATTGACCACCCACAAGGGTTGGTACCGGGTGATCTGCCCCTGGGTTTGCCCGTTTTGCAACTCACGCCGGAGAGTGGCCTGGCTTGCGGCCGCGAATGCCTGTAATTGGGCCACAACCGCCTGCCGCCGGGCTACCTTCGCTGTCGGTAACGCTTCCAGGTCAAAGGTTATTTGTTGGCTCAGGTAAATGATGAAACGATTCGTTACCGGCAGGGGTAGAGCATCTGAGGAAAGGGGTAAAGGCGCACTAAAGGGATCAGCCGCGGCCTGCCTCCCCCACCAGCCCAACATCAACACTGGCCCCAAAAACACCAGACCCAACCACAAAAAACGTTGTTTCATTAATTTCCTCATGACGTAAAGTTTTCCCCCTTCCCCTTATTACCGTACCAACATTGTCACGGATTTGCCCGCCCCTGACAACCAGAATGTGATTCTGGGAAGTTACTCGACATTGGCGTTTTTCGTTTTCACCAGAGAACGCACAGCCTGGTAAGGCCGTATTACGTCCCGAGGTCGCGTACAAATTTGCCAGAGTCGAATCACTATACAAAAAATTGACGCCTTTTTTCTTTGCTCCCGGTACTAATCTCCCCTATACTAAATCATAAGGTAACTATACACGTCAGAAACTGGATTGGGTTTCGGGATTTTATGGGGTACGGGCAACCCTTGTGGTTGCCCCACACTGGGCAGGCACAAGGCCAGCCCGTACATATGGTGTCAACCCCCTGAATTTCCAAAGAGCCACTGGGTTTTTCTCTAGTAGGGCATAACCCGGTTTCTCTAGCGAGGCTGTATAGTTACATCACAAGTAAGTTACTCTCCACTGCCATCCACGTTCACCAATTACATCAGACTCCTGTCCAGCCAGCTTTCTGGACCTGCCACCCAATTGGTCAGCCGATTCCTTTATTGGGCTATTATAGGTATCTTCGTAACGACTAAGCCGTTGCCTGAGCTTGTCGAAGGCAATACGAGGCTTCGACAAGCTCAGCCCTCGAGAGCCTTCGTACTCGTTTGAAAATAGGTTAGGTGGCGCGGTCAGGAGACCGGCCACAGCAAATCGCTAAAGGTTCGCTCAAGATTAAATTGGGTGGCGCAGTCAAAAGACCGACCACAGCAAACTCAAAGTGGTTTTTTCGGAATTCGCGGGGTGTGGCTCAATGTAGGGGCTGGCCTTGTGCCTGCCCCATCGAGGGGACCACAAGGGTTGCCCCTACAGATGGTGTTAACCCCCCTGAAATCCCGAAGACCTCTCAAAGTTTATTTACGAACGAACCCTAAGGAACTATTATGAGTTCACCTTTTGGCTCTCACCGATCCTTTAGCCCCGGTGACATTATCGGGGGGCGTTACCGGCTGGAAAGCCTGTTAGGCCAGGGGGGGATGTCTTCTGTTTACAAAGCCAGCGATCCCAACCTCAAACGTACTGTTGCTATTAAAGTTATCCATCCTCACCTGTCTCAAGACCCTGCTTTTTTTGGTCGGTTTGAACAGGAAGCGGCCGCAGTCGCCCAGTTGCGCCACCCCCACATTTATCAGGTCCATGACTTCAACCAGGATAATGGCACCTATTACATGATCATGGAATATGTCGAAGGGGTCACGCTGGAAGCGCGGCTCAAAGCCCTGAACAATGCCGCGCAACGCATGACCCTACGGGAAGCCACCCACCTGATGATCGCCATCTGTGAGGCCGTGGATTATGCCCATCAGCGTGGCCTCATTCACCGGGATCTTAAACCGTCCAATGTCATGCTCAATCCAGAAGGGGAGCCTGTACTGATGGATTTTGGTATTGCCCGGCTCTTGGGTGGGCAAAACTTCACCGCCACCGGGGCAACCATCGGCACGGCCGCTTATATGTCTCCCGAGCAGGCCCGCAACACGCAGATTGACCACCGCACGGATATTTATGCTCTGGGGGTTATGCTCTATGAAATGGTCAGCGGCCGCAGACCCTTTGATGGCGATTCCTTTGTTTCCGTTCTCCTCCAGCATGTCAACGATCCCGTCCCCGATATCCGCGAGATCAACCACAATGTTCCCCTATCGCTGGTGCAAATTATCGAAAAAGCGTTGCAAAAGAATGCGACCCAGCGGTTTAACTCAGCGGCTGAGTTCGCCATGGCCTTACGTTCGGTCAGCATCGGCACCAGCCAGCCCATGCACTCCCTTTCAGGAATGTCACCGGCCCTGAAGACAGACTCTACGATGGTCATGACCCCGTTCACAACCCCTCAGGGGGCCTTGCGGCCGCAAACTGGGCCAGCCCCCACCATCATCGGTAGCTCAATGTCAACCGGTCAGAATCAGGTAGCACCACCCAAAAAGCGGCGCTGGGGGTTGTGGCTGTTGCTGGGTGCGGCCGCGTTCCTTTTTCTGGGTGTCATCCTTATCGCTGGTCTGGTTTTCAGTCTCACCAATAATCGCGCCGCCAACACCACGACCGCCGGTATGACACAAATCCCCGCCGGTACTTACACGGTAGGCACCGAAGGCAACAGTGATACCTACGCCCCCAGCCAGCAAATCAGTCTGGACAGCTACTGGATAGACAAAAGAGAAGTTACCAATGCCCAGTATGCGGAATTTCTGGCTGATACGGAAGATGATGCCCCCTCTAGTTGGTCGGGCAACAGCTTCCCCACAGGCCAGGAAGATTACCCCGTGCAGGGAATTTCTCTAGAAATGGCCGAAGATTATTGTGACTGGCAAGGCAAACGGCTACCTACCGAAGCGGAATGGGAAGTGGCCGCCCGGGGCCACGACTCATTTCTTTATCCCTGGGGCAATACTGCCAATGCCGTCAGCCTACCCCGCAGTAGCACCTACCCCGTCGGCACAATCAGCCAAAACCGCTCCCCCTTTGGGGTGTATGATATGGCTGGGAATGTGTGGGAATGGGTAGATGAGCCTTACACCGAATTACCTGACGGCCAGGCCCTGCTACGCGGGGGTCAATATGGGCTGATGCGTGACATGGCTTACCGGCTTACCGGCGACCCCACTACCCCCAGTCTGTACGCGGCCGCGGGCATCCGTTGCGCCGTTGACCCCGATGAAGTCACCGTCGTTCCAGACGAAACCATCTTCTTTGCCGATGATTTCACCAACCTGGAAAGTGGCTGGCCCACCAACACCACCGAGAACGGTCTTATCGGCTACCATGCCCCCGATGATTACCATATTGAGGTCTTCGTTCCCGATGCCGTAACCACAGTCTTCCGCAACCCCAGCCAAAACGATTACACCCTGGAAGTAAAGGTCCGGGTTGATCACACCGATACCCCCAACGACAAATTCCGCTACGGCGTTGCCTTCCGCCGTCAGGGTGACAACTTTTACGCCTTCACCCTATCCCCCCTCAGCGGCGAGTGGCAGGTGTTCCGCCAGGATGGCGACAGCCAGGAACTTCTGGACTCAGGAACCAATGGCACCATGCGTGGCCTGACCGAAAATGATACCCTCCGCGTAGATGTCAGCGGTGATCGTTTTGTCTTCCAACTTAACAACGAAATCATTGCCCAGGTACGAGATACTCATTATAGCCGTGGTGAATTGGGCTTTTATGTGGAAACCTTCAGCCAAACCCTGGCGCACATCCATTATGATCACATTCTCGTACGGGAAGTAGAAATCTTACCCGACCCCTCCCTACTCCTTAGCGAAGGGTTCACCGATCCCCAAAGTGGCTGGCCTAGTGTGGAAGAAGCTACCGGTTTTGTGGGCTACCATCCCCCCGATTATTATCACGTCGAAGTAAGCGCCACGGCGACCGAGGAACTGGTTTCTCCCGGCTTGTTTTATGACGATATCGCCGTAGAAGTGCTGGTGTTTGTGGATCATACCGATACCACCTCGGGCGATTTTTGGTATGGCCTGGTGGCCCGGCGCGAAGGGGAAAATTATTACCTGTTTGCCGTTTCCCCACGTGCCCGGCGTTGGCAGATTAGCCGCCACGATACCGGTGGCTTCACCCCCCTGGCCGAAGGAGCCAGCGAGGCCATTACCCCTGACCTGGGTGAAAACACCCTGTTGGTAGAAACGGTGGGTTCGTTTTTGGCGTTCACGGTTAATGGTACTGCCTTAACCACCATTCGGGATGACAGTCTGACACAGGGAGATATTGGTTTTTATGTGGCGACGTTGGATGAATCATTGGCCCATGTGCATTATGATGAATTAATGGTGCGCCGATTGACCGAAGGAGAGGTACAGCCGGTCGCGGCCGCGACGCCTTCCCCGGCTCCCCTCATCCCCACCGCCACCACCGAACATGACCACACCCCCGAACCTACCGCCGAACCATCCCCCATACCCACCGGTCCGGCCGCTAACCCGGCCAACATGGTACGTGTCGTCGCTGGCCCTTACCCCATTGGAGCCGAGCAGGTAGCAGAGCTACCCACCTTCTGGATAGATGCTTACGAAGTGAGTAACAGCCAGTACGCCGATTTTGTGACCGCTACCGACACCACTCCCCCCACGGATTGGGTGGAAGGCATCTACCCGGAAGGGCGTGCGGCTCATCCGGTGCAAGGTATCACCTGGGATGATGCGGCCGCCTATTGCGCCTGGGTAGACAAACGGCTCCCCAGCGAAGCGGAATGGGAAGCCGCCGCCCGTGGCCCTCAGGGCTGGCCTTACCCGTGGGGTGACAACGCGGCCGCGGTTCTTCTCCCCAACAGTGACACCTACGTTGTGGGTAGTTTGCTGGCCAATCGCAGTTTTGCCGGTGCTTACGACATGGCCGGGAACGTGTGGGAATGGGTAGACACCCCACACACACCCATACCCGAGGGGCAACGTGTTTTACATGGTGGGGCCAACAATTTCCAAAATGATCTTCTCTTCCGTGCCGTGGGTGATCCCACCAGCACCATCATGTTTGCCAATGCTGGCATTCGCTGTGCTACCGACCACGTCACCGATGATAGGGATACAACCGTTTTGCTCCAGGATGAATTTGCCGATATTAATAGCGGCTGGTGGCAAGCACGCCAACCCATTGGCCCTTACTTCTACGGCTACCACCCCACCGACTTTTACCACATGCAGGTTAGAGGGGCAGATAGTTGTCTATTTGTAGATAAAGCTGTGCCTTCAACCAACTATGTCGCCCAGATTGACACCTTTGTGGCCGCCACAGAAACAGAAACCGGTAATTTCCGTTATGGACTGGCTTTCCGCATTACCGACAATCGTTATTATGCTCTGGTCATCTCGCCACTCACACAGATGTGGCAGGTGCTCAGGAGCGAGCCAGGGGGTATTGTATTGCTGGCAGAGGGGGCTGTGACGACCTTACGCGGCCGCGAAGCTGGGCAAACCGATCGGCTCGTCGTAACAGCCAATGGTGCAGAATTTACCTTATTCGTTAATGGAGAATTGGTGGCCCAACTGGTAGATGATACCTATGCCGACGGCCATATTGGTTTTTATACAGGCACTCTGGATCAACCCTACATTCATATCCATTTTGATACCGTCACTGCCTGGGCGCTCCCCACAAATGCCCCTGTACCCACCACAACAACCACCAGCACCGATTATCCCCGCACCGCCGACCTTTGCAGTGGTTCCGTCTCCGCCGAGGATACTTTAGCCAGCTTCTTCACCCATACCGTTGCTACCGGGGAAACTCTCAGTGCCATCGCTGACCAATATGGCCTTACCCAAGAAGCTATTCTGGGCGCGAATGGTCGCGCCATCGGCGACGCGAACCTCATCCGCGTGGGCCAGACCATTATTATTCCTCAGTAGCGTATCTTCTTTGCTATGGCCGGTCTCCTGACCGTGCTCATCGTACCCCGTTGAGGACACCGGCCACAGCCCGTAAGTTCTAAAGTTAGCGTTCAGTCGGGTTACAGCAACGGATTAAAAATAAACGGCTTTTCCAGAGATCGTCGTAAGCGTTCAGTCATATAAATTCATCCGCCAGACCCGCCCAGACGTAAAATGACCGGGCTATGTTTACAAAGGCCGCTGGCCTGGGGTTTTAGCCCGCAAAGCTCCGTATGTTTAGCCCGGTGGTTTGACCACCGGACGGGATAACTGAATGCTTACAGATCGTCTTTAATCCGTTCCTTTCTAAATCCGTTGAAGTAACCAAAACGGCCTACAATCGTCTCTGAACTGAACGGTTACGTTTTAAATTATTGATCAGCGGCGGGGCGTTACCTCCATTTCCTGGCGAAGTTTAATAATAGAGTCAGGAGGATAATAGCCTTTACGCAGAGCCATATTGGCATACACCAGAGTCCGTTTGCCTACGACACATCCTGGATTCAATACCGAATTACACCCCGTCTGTGCCCCATCCCCCAAAATGGCCCCAAACTTGGTCAATCCCGTATCATAAAGAACCCCATTGACCATAATTTTTAAGGTGGGCCGTTTGCCCGTCGCCGGATTCTTCTGGCTGATCATGGTCAGGTTACTCAGTTTGGTACCCGCTCCCAGGTTGACATGATGGCCTAAAACACTATCACCCACATAAGCAAAATGGGGCGCATGAGCATAGGGCAGAAAGAGGGCATTCTTGGCTTCGCTGGCGTGGCCCAGGATGCTACCGGGAAGCATGATGACGTTTTCACGCACAAAGGCCCCATGCCGTACCAGCGCCCCAGGGCCAATATAGGCTGGCCCTTCAATGTAGGCTCCTGGCTCGATGCGTGCCCCTTCGCCAATAAATAGCGGCCGCGAACTAATAAACGCTCCCTCCATCACCTTCCCACGCAAAGTCCGCCCATGCCCCACCAGGCGAGCCACATGCTCCTCCAGGCGCGGCAAGATATCCCAGACATATTGACACTCAGCAAATAATTCAGCTACCAACGGATCCGCTAAATCGAAAAAATCGGACGGTTGTAACATAACGTCTCCCAATTCATGTTAGTCCTTCAGGATTTCGTAGGGTACGGGCAATCCTTGTGCCTGCCCCGCCGAGGGCAACCACAAGGGTTGCCCCTACAGATGGTGTCAACCCCCTGAAATCCCAAAGACCCAAAATTTTTTTCTTAAGCGCTTCGGCATTTTTAGATATTCAGGCCAAATTGAGAATTTCTGGTTCATCCGAATCAGGGGTAAGTTTCTAACTTGAGTTTAGAGCCGCAGTGCGTCAAAAGAGTCACTGACAGCCGATAAACAGGTAGCATAAAATGTGCGAACCTGACAGTTAGCACCTTAACAAACGATACAGTGACCCCGAATGAGCGTCTA
>JAGNBF010000126.1 GCA_018004935.1 Chloroflexota bacterium
GGATGGCCGCAAAGACAGCCAATGGGCGCAGGCTCTCGGCCCCCTGGAGAGTGCGGTGGAACATGGCGGCACACGCACCCAATACGTTCACCTCATCGCTACCTATTACCGGGATGAATACGAAGCCATTTTTGGCCCCTTGCCTGATCTGACGAATGTCCCCCTGACGGCTGGCCCGGTTGAGGACGCGGCCGCACGTGCCGCCTGGCAAACATTATCCCCGGAGACGCAGACGGCCATCACCCAGGTCTACGCCAACATGGGCAAAGCCATTGCCGCCTTTGAGCGCACCCTCATGCCCACCCCCACCCGATTCGATACGTATGTGCAGGCTTTGCTGGAAGGAGATACGACCACAATGCAGGCCACGCTAACCTCAGACGAGGTGGCCGGGTTGCGCCTGTTTATCGGGGCGGCCAACTGCACCCGTTGCCACAACGGCCCCCTGCTCACCGACAACGATTTTCACAACACGGGTGTACCGGCTGTGGCTAGTTTGCCGGAGGATCGCGGCCGCGCTACCGGAGCCACCCAGGTGTTAGCCGATGAGTTCAACTGCCTGAGCGTGTACAGCGACGCCAGCCCGGAGCAATGCGCCGAACTCCGCTTTATGCTCAGTGAAGGGGAGCAACTGGTACGCGCCTTCAAACCACCCAGCCTGCGCGGTGTCGCCGACCGTCCCCCCTACATGCACGCCGGGCAGTTCGCCACGTTGGAAGCGGTACTGGCTCATTACAACACCGCCCCCACCGCCCCCGCCGGTCACAACGAACTGGAACCCCTGCACCTCACCCCCACCGAACTGGAACAACTCCTGGCTTTTCTTCTGACCTTAAGCCCGTAGCCCGGTTTAGAAACACGGATTATCAGGATTGGCGGATTTCGCCATCTGCAAATCCTGATACCCTGCGCTCCTTTTCCCTGGTCAATGAGAACAACGCACAGCCTGGAAAGGCTGTGCTACATCCGGGCGAAGATCAACCATTCCCCAAGAGCCGGATATAATTACCCCTACACCCACATCCAACACCCCAATACACCAATACACCAATACACCAATACACCAATAACCAATTACCACCCATGCCCCCCAAAATCCTGATTGTTGACGACGAACAAAGCATCCTGAACCTGATCACGGCCTACCTGAAGCCGGAAGGGTACGAGGTCAAAACGGCCACCGACGGGCGTCAGGCTTTGCTCCTCTTCCGCTCCTTCCAGCCCGATCTGGTGGTGCTGGACATCATGTTGCCGGGCCTGGATGGGCTGGAGTTGTTACGCCACCTGCGCCAGGAATCGAATGTGTATGTGATTTTGCTAACCGCCAAAAATGAAGAGATGGATAAGCTCATCGGTCTGGCGGTGGGGGCGGACGATTATCTGACCAAACCGTTTAGCCCGCGTGAACTGGTGGCCCGGATGAAGGCCGCCCTGCGCCGCTTACGCAGTGATAACAGCCAGCCGGAAAGCCAGGTGATGCAATTTCAACATCTGGTGATTGACGCGGCCGCGCGCCGGGTCTGGGCTGATGGGCAAGAAATCGAACTCACTTCCACCGAGTACGATTTGCTCAAAATATTGGCCGACCACCGTGGTATGGTCCTGAGTCGGGAACAACTGTTAGAAAAGGTGTGGGGCCAGGCCTTCTTCGGCGAAATTCGGGTGGTAGATGTCCACCTGGGGCATATCCGCCAAAAACTTGGCCCCCACCATGCCATCGTCACCGTGCGCGGTGTCGGGTATCGTTTTGAAGCCGAGCGGGTGACACCATGATCAAACAAACACGGCGGCGTTTGGGCTGGAAACTGTTTTTCACCTACCTCATGGTGGTATTGATTGGCGCGGCCGCGTTGCTGGTCGCTATGGAGTTCACCCTGCCCCGTGCCTTTGCACGCCATCTGGCGGCGATGGAAATGGCTTTGCTGGAACCCGGCACACACCCCATGATGAATGGCGGCCATCTGGCCGATGATCTGGTGCTCAACTTTAGAACCGCCGTCAGCGAAGCCACCTTCATCGCCCTGATTACCGCCAGCCTCATCGCCCTGGGTTTTAGTGCCTGGATGGCCCGGCGCATCGTCCAACCCGTGCGCCAGATGATGGTCGCCAGCCAGGACATTGCCCAGGGCAACTATGATCGCACCATCCCCTTGCCTGACCGCCCTCTGGCCGACCTGGATGAGATGGGGCAGTTGGCCTACAGCTTCAACCAGATGGCCGGGCAATTAGCCGCATCAGAAACATTGCGCCGCCAGCTTATTGGCGATGTCAGCCATGAACTCAGCACCCCGCTGACCGTCATTAAAGGTTCTATGGAAGGGTTGATTGATGGGGTTCTACCGCCGGATGGGGCCACCTTTCAACAAATTCACCAGGAAGCGGCCCGTCTGCAACGGCTGGTGGCCGATTTGCAGGAACTCAGCCGGGTCGAGGCGGGGGCGTACCCGTTACAGTGCCAACCGGTGAATCTGGGCACGTTGGTGGCTGAGGTCAGTCACCGCCTGCGCCGCCAGTTTGAGGATAAAGGGGTTATGTTGCTTGTCCAGTTGCCCCCTGGCCTGCTCATGGTTGAGGCGGATGGGGATCGTCTGGCGCAGGTGTTGCTCAATCTGATGGGGAACGCCTTGCAACACACCCCGGCCGGTGGTGAGGTGGCTGTTTCGGTCGCCCGCCAGCCGAACGAAGTGGTGGTGGCGGTTACGGATAACGGCGCAGGCATTCCGGCGGAGCATCTGCCGCACCTGTTTACCCGCTTTTATCGGGTGGATAAGTCACGGGCACGGGCCAGCGGGGGGAGTGGGATTGGGCTGACGATTGCGCGGCATCTGGTGGAGGCGCATCGCGGCCGCATCTGGGCCGAAAGTGGTGGGTTAGGCCAGGGGAGCCGGTTTACCTTTGTGTTACCCCTGCATCAACCGGCGATCTAGGGCTTAACTATACTGTCAAAGGGCATAATCTGACATTTTTTCCCCCTGTCGCCGTCTCACTTTATCGTCGTGTTGGATTTATCCAAGGCCATCCCCACCCCTAACCCCGCCCCCAGGGGCGGGGAGCTATTTTCGGCGCGGTTTGGCGAGCGTCCGCTCGCCAAACCGCGCCGTGGGGTTTCCCCCCTTCCCTCTGGAAAGGGGAAGGGGGATGGGTCTTCAGTCCAAACCTACCAATCTGTTGCGGCTAACAAAATGTCACTTTATGACCGTGGTAAGTATAGAACCATCACGGTTACATAACCTTATTTTAGTTTGCGCTCCAGGGCCAGTCCATCCCCTCCGGGGGGACACCTTCCCCTAAATCAGTGATATTGACAATTTGATCGTCTTCTATCCATACTTCCGCTACCTGCCAGTAGGGAATTGTCGGGATGGCAAAGTCCACCAGCCAGCGTTCAGGTTCATCTTCATCGGGTTCTACCAGGCCAAGAATAACCTCTTGAGACCGAAATTCTTGTTGTACCCAATTGATGGTCGCTTGTTTGATTTGAGTTTTCAGTGTTTCGTTGTTTCCCATAGTCCTGAATTTGTAACGCTATTACCCCCAAATGCCCATTATACCCTTCTTTTTAGCGCTGTCGTTAAGTTGCCAGCAATTCTCAATTTGGCCTGAACGTCTAAAAGTGCCGAGGCCGCCCGGCCGTAAAACGGGCCGGGCTATAGCTACGAAGGCCGTTGGCCTGCTGTTTTAGCCCGTGAGGCCTGGTATTGCCCGGCGGTCAACTAAGCGTAGCACAGCCTTTCCAGGCTGTGCGCTCGCTATACAGGCGAATCCGGGCTTCGGCAAACTCAGCCCTCAAAGATGTGTAGGGCGAACAGCCTGAAAGGCTGTTCTACGGCTTGGACCATTTTTCGAGCGTACTCCTGACGCCTAACGGTTTTTGTTCATTAAATTTTTAATCGGGTAACGTATAATGGCCTAAAAAAGTCGGACAGAAAAGATTACGGACTGCGGCCGCAACTATACCCCGCCGGAGGGATGGCGGATACTTTCCACGTGCCCAGACCTGCCGCGACCAGCCCATACGTCCCATCAGCCCCTGATTCCAAAGTGGATGATTGAGCCGGTTTTGATTCCTGGAACAAATTTAGGCAAAGCTGTACTTAACGATTTGCTGTGGCCGGTCTCCTGACCGAGCCATCCACCTTATTTCCGAACGCTTACTGAGTCAAGGGATCGAACAGAGGGGAGTGCGCCACAAGATTCACGTACAATGAGTTTGGCTGGTAAGAGGTTGACAATGGACGAGTTGACTTTACCTTTGCCATTATTTACCAACACTTCCACCGCTACCCGCCCCATGTCAATTTTGGGGACATCAATGGTCGTCAAGGATGGAGCGGCAAATGCGGCCATAGGGACATTGTCTATGCTGACAAGTGCTATGTCATGGGGTACGGCTATGTTTTGCTCCCGAAGTTGACGCAAGATGCCAAAAGCGACCTCGTCGGAACCAGCCATGATAGCCCGTGGAGTCAATTTTTCGGCCAAAATGCGCCCCATCTCGTGATAACCGCTATCCAGGTCATGGGCGAAGAAGACCGAGTTGAGGGTGTAGGGAAGCTCGTTTTCGATGCGGGCCTGATGGAATCCCTTGACCCGTTCATCCCCCATTCCCAGGTAGAGGATGTCCTGATAACCTAGTTTAATGAGATGAGAAGTGGCTTTGTACGCGGCCGCAGTCCGGTCAAACGACACACTGGGCAATCCATCTAACTGCCACTCCAAACAAACAACATTGTCAATCCGTTCCCGTATCTGGGTCACTAGTTGGCGATCACTTTCAGAGGCGATGACCTGATCCAGCGACATCAAAATCAACCCCGAGATTTCTTCCCGATGAATCAATTCGTTAAACAAGGCCGGGTTTTGTAGTTCATCAAAAAAACGAATAAAGCGAATACGATAGTGGAAATCGTGGACGGTCTGGTAAATACTGGCCAGTATCGTGCCGTAATAGGGCCTTTGCAAGAGGGTCACATTGGGCAAAATCAGGCCGAAATCCCGTTCCGCCACCGATCCCCACTGTTCACGCATGAGCTGTTGCGCGTGTTTGTTGGGCCGGTAGCCCAGTTCGGCGATGGCTTCAAGTACCCGTTCCCGCGTCTCAGGGGCGACAGAGCGTGGCCCGTTATTGATGACATAGGAAACAATTCCCCGGGAGACACCGGCCAATCTGGCGACATCTTCCTGGGTGACATTGATCGGGTTTAGCTTGGCGGAATCGTTTTCGCTCATAGAGTTAACTTGGCGACAATTTGCAGTTTCATGGCATTTTAGGCTGTCTTAGGAGGGGGTGCAAGCCAAATAAGCCTGATAGGTGGCCGAAAAGTTGTCGGGGCTAGACCATTTTCTGGTCATGGCGAGGTGGAGTTACGGAGCACACGCATGCCATAGCCGTCTAGGGTCAGTACGCCACAGACGGTTTCGGCGGAGAGGGCATCCTGGTATTGAGCGGACGGTAGGGTGATCGGTTGCGGGGTGGCGTTGAAGTTGAGGAGAAAGAGGAATTGCTCGCGGCCGCGTACCCGCACCTGCGCTGTCACTCCCTCTGGCAAAGGGGTGGGGATGGCCCGTGCCAGCCCCAAGTCTTGGCTGAGGCAGGTGTAGAAGGCTTGCAGAAAGGTGGAATCGGTGCGGGCGGCGAGGTAGTAAGCGCGGCCGCGGCCCACCTCATTCACTGTCAGGGCAGGCTGTCCGGCATAAAAATCATGCCCATAACAGGCCAGTGGTTGCGCTGAATCCAGGTGAATCACATCAGCAAAATGAGTGACCGGATAATTTCCTTCCAGCCCCCAATGATGACCTGGTACAAAGTTGAGCACTTGCCTATCATGGGCAAACAAAACATCTGTCTCTTCGACCCACAAACCCAACAACGAGCGTAAAGGGGACTCTCCCACAAAACACAGGTCGTTCTCGTCCACGATACCCGAAAGGTAAGTGGTGATCAATGTTCCACCACCTTGCACAAATTCGGTCAACCGCTCCGCCACCCCTTCACGCAACAGGTAAAGCATCGGGGCGATGATCAATTTGTAAGGCGAAAAATCCGTGGTCGAGCTTGCCACCAGATCAACCGTGATCCCTTGTTGCCAGAGAGGGGCATAATGGGCCAGGCACTGCTCCTGATACTGTTTTTCCTCGTTGCGTGGCAATTGCGCCAGATTCAACGCCCATTCATTTTGCAAATCATAAAGAAGGGCAACCTCGGCCTGATTGCAGGTGTCCCACAGGTTGTTCAATTGGGCCAGATAGCCTCCTACCTCAGTGACTTCCTGGAAGATGCGCGTCTGGGCTTGCCCCACATGTCCAATGACCGCCCCATGAAATTTTTCTTCACCGCCGCGACTTTGCCGCCACTGAAAATATTGCACACTGTTGGAGCCGTGGGCAATGGCCTGTAAGGATGAGAGAAGGTGCATTCGCGGCCGCTTGGGGCGACTAATCCCCTGCCAGTTGGTCACGCTGGGGGTGGATTCCATCAACAGAAACGGTTGCCGCTTGTAGGAACGATGCAAATCATGGTAAAACGCGGCCATTACGGCGATTGCACGCTCATCTGTCTGGCTGTGCCAGCGGGGATAACTGTCCCAGGAAACCACATCTACCTGCCGGGCAAACTCCCAATAATCTAGCCCCACATTGGGCTTCATGAAGTTAGTCGTAATCGGGATGTGCGGGGTGATGGCGCGTAGCGGTTCAATCTCCGCCCGGTAAAAATCTACCACCTGATCACTGTTAAAACGTCGCCAGGCCAACATGAGACCCTGAACCGACGGATCATCCGGTCTGATTTGTGTCCAATCAGTGTAGCGATGGCTCCAAAAGGTTGTCCACCAGGCGTGATTGAGCTTATCCAAACTGCCATAACGTGCCTGAAGCCACTTCTGAAAGGCGGTCAAGCAAAGCTCGCACCGGCAATCGTGCGCCCCGTACTCGTTGGACACATGCCACATGAGCAAAGCGGGATGGTTCTGGTAACGTTCCGCCAACAGGGTGTTGATCTGCCTCACTTTTTGCCGGTAGATGGGTGAAGTGGGGCAATGGTTGTGGCGCAGACGATGGGGTTCCCGGTGGCCGTTGACGTTCACCAACCGAATCTCTGGGTAAGCCGCCGCCATCCATACCGGTTTGCCCCCGCTGGGCGTCGCCAGCATCGCCTGAATTTCGTTCTCCGCCAGCCGATCCATGAGTTGATCCAGCCAGGCAAACTGATATTCCCCTTCGGTCGGTTCCAGCAGTGACCAGGCGAAAATACCCACACTCATCACATTACAATGCGCTTCACGCATCAGCCGGAAATCTTCGGCCAGAATATCGGGGTAATCGAGCCATTGCTCGTAATTGTAATCAGCTCCATGTAGGAGCCTGGATGGTTGAAAAATCTTCACTGAGTTCCTCGTTTGCACCGATGATAAATAGCAGAAGGAACACAGAGAATCACTGAGGCGGCACAGAGATATACGGAGTTTTTAGAAACAGTCGTATAGCCCCTCACCCTAACCCTCTCCCCACTGGGGCGAGGGAACCAACCCCTTCTCCCTGGGCGGGAGAAGGGGTGGCGATGAGGGTGAATAGTTACAAACAGTCGTGTTTCCTCTGTGAATCTCTGTATTTTTCCCTCTGTGTTCTATGTGTAACGTTTTCTTGTTGGCTATCCTTTGACCGATCCGGAGGTAAGGCCACTGATGACGTAGTTTTGTAAAGGTAGATAAATCAGTACAACAGGCAAGGCGGCCATAACAGCCCCGGCGGTGATGATCCCCCAATCCTGATCGAAGCGGCTGGTCTGGAAGAGCATCAGCCCAACCATGACGGTGAGTTTGTCAGTGTTTTTGAGCAAGACTCGGGCAATGATGAAATCGCCGTAGATGGCGAAAAAGGACAACACGGCAATGGTGATGACAATGGGGCGAATCATGGGAAAAATGATGCGCCAGAACAGTTGCCAATGGGTAGCTCCATCCACCAGAGCCGACTCGTCTACCTCGATAGGAATAGCGTCAATATAGGCTTTCATCATCAGCACATTGATGCCCATGGCTCCGGCCACATAGACGAAGATCAACCCCCCATGCGTGTTAAAGCCAATGACTGAGACGTAGGTTCCGATCTGTTGCATCATGGCAAAAAGGGCCACAATCGCCAGGATGGCCGGAAAAACGTTGAGGATCAGGATGGCGGTCATCAGGTGGCGACGCCCGGTGAAACGAAAGCGGGAAAGGGCATACCCGGTCAGACAGGTGATGAAAATGATGATGGTGACGGAGATAACGGCAATTTTGAACGAGTTGGCGAGCCAGGTGGTGTAGGGGAAAAACTCGTGTTGGAGCAAATCGTTGTAGTTGCCCAGGCTGGCATCTTTGGGCCATAAACTGCCGCCGATTAGCGATTTGGCCGGGTTGAATGACGCTGAGATGACCCAGAAAGCGGGGAAAATGGCGAAAATCACCAAACCTGTCGCCAGGAGATATTTGAGTCCCTGATTGATAAAGCGGCGGGTTTTGCGCGATGGTTGTCGGGAAGGATGGGTAAGCATGCTCATGGTTTATGCTTCCTGGAAGGCACTGGTGAAACGGGTTTGCACCAGGGTAAAGCCGCCGACTAAGATAAAGAGAATGATGGAGATCGCGGCCGCAAGCCCATAATCCGTTGTGCCTGAGGTGACGAAGGCCAGTTTGTACACAAAAGAAATCAAAATGTCGGTGTGGCCCACAGGGATGATCGTATTGGCCATAGGGGGATTGCCGTAGTTAAAAATGTAGATGAGGTTGAAGTTATTGAAGTTAAAGGTAAACGACGCAATCAACAGCGGGCTAAGAATACGCAGTAAGAGAGGCAAGGTAATATGGGTGAACGCCTGCCAGGACGAAGCCCCATCTACCGTAGCCGCCTGGTTGATCTCCTGGGGTATGGCTCGCAAAGCCCCGGCCGTAATAACAAAGAAATATGGGTAAGAGAGCCAGACATTGATAAAGATGAGGGCGATCCTGGCCCAGGTGGGGTCCAAAAACCAGGCCGGGGCCGTGCCGAAGAGGTTTTCCAACCCCAGGCTGACGATGCCAATATCGGGGTTGAGGATGCTCCGCCAGATGAGCACCGATACCAGGACGGGAATGGGGTAGGGGATAATGAGCAGGGCACGGATGATGCTTTTGCCCCACAAATCTTCAAAAACCAGGGCAATGATCAAACCCACGGCAAAACTCAGAAAAACGGAGAGAAAGGCGAAGATAATGTCCCAGAGAAGGATGCTGACCATCGGGTCGCGCAAGGCTTCGTTGGTGAGGAAACGGACAAAATTGCGGGGGCCAATGTTGACCATGTAACCCAGGTTTAACGTTTCACCATCGGGAGAGGTGAAGGTGCCGTTGGTGGGGGTGTACACGGCTCCCGTTTCCTGATTGATGATGACATCCTGATCAGGTTGATACTGGTAAAGGGGGACGAGGGTCGCCGCTTCTTGCAAGGAACGGATACGCACGGTGGTTTCGGCGTCACCAAAGTCAATTGCCCCCAGGTCGTTGATGAGGGGGACAACGTCTCGTTTGGCCAGGCGTTGATAGGCGTCAATTTGGGTTGGAAACCCCTCGTCGTCCAGGGTGAAATCGGCCGCGGCCGCCGTCTCAATTGGTTCTCCCGGTTTTGCCACGAACGTCGAGCCATCCTCGGCCATCAGCCATAGAGCGTACCCCCCTTCAGGCGAACGATAGGCCGCCCAGCGAAAGGAAGTTCCCCCCTCAGGCAAGTACCGTTCCGCTTCCAGTCGTTCAATGACCTGCTGTTTGGCGAGCAAATGGCCGTCGCCCATGTTGGTGAAGGCGATGTAGAAGGTGTAGAAAATGGGGTAAAGGGTGAACATCATGGCCAAAGCCATGCCCACCGCTAACCAACGCCAGGGAGTGAATCGCGGCCGCAGATAAACCAGACACAAAAAGGTGACAATCGCGCCCAACATGCCAGCCAGGGGGTAGTTGCCATCGCCGATGAGTTGGGTGATGAGCCAGAGGGTCGCGGCCGCGATCAGACCCATCACGATGAGATTAAAAACGTAGGCCACAGGCGTCAGGCGGATCGTGTTTGAGTTCATGGCGTTGTTCACTCAGGCAAAAATAACCGTAACAATTTCTCGTTCCACGCTGGGCGTGGAATGCTGGAACACGACGTGGAGCGTCGTGGTGTTTCAACCCTGACAGCTCTTCCAAGACCTGTCAGGGTTTGTCTAACGCTCAAGAAAAATTATTGAGTGCCGTCAACCTGTGCTTTGATTTGCTCCACGGCCGCATTCAGGGCATCGGTGGGGGTTAATTCACCCGTAGCCACCAGGGTGCCCGCATTGGCCCAGGCATCCCACACAAACCCCATCGCCGGGATAGAGGGCATGGGTTGGGCGTTGACACCAGCGGCATTGAAACCGGCCGTATCCGGGTCGCTGGCCGCTTCAAAAATGCTGGCCCAGGCTGAGGGTCGGGGTTCGGCGTCAAAAATCGCCTGCATCCCTTCCTGCGTGGCAATTACTTCTAGCGCAAAGGTTTGCGCCAGCAACAGATTGTCCGAGTTGGCGTTGAAGACAATGCCTTGAACACCCAGGAACGGATAACCGGGTTCACCACCGGCTTCAGCGGCGGGGAAGGCGGAGATGGCATAGGGCACGCCAGCGGTCTGGAAGCGGTTGATTGCCCAGGGGCCGGTCATCACAAAGGGGGTACGCCCGGTCTCAAAGAGCACATGCGCGGCTTCCCAGTCAATTGTGTCCGAGACCAAGCCATCGTCAATCAGGCTTTGCACCCAGGTCAACCCGGCGATCATGCCTTCGTTGTTAATGCCAATGTCCTCGGCGGTGAAGCTACCGGCGGCATCGCGGCCAAAAATATAGCCACCAAACGAGGTGTAAACCGGGTAGATATTGTAGCCCAAATCCGGCAGGCCAATGGCGGCATCTGCCTGCCCGCTGTTTACCAGTTCTTTGCCGATAGCGTATACCTCGTCCCAAGTGGTGGGAGCAGAGGGAACCAGGTCGGTGTTGCGGAAGAAGCCGATGTTTTCAACCGCCAGGGGCAGGCCATACAGCTCACCGTTGTAGGTGAAGCCGTCAATGGCGTTGGATAGGTATTTGTCCGCCTTATCGCCTAAATCCACCGTAGCGACAACGCCGTTTTCGACCATTGGCCCCAGGTTGTCGTGGGGAATAATCGCCATGTCTGGCCCTTCGCCAGAAGCCGCACCCAGCAAGATTTGGTTTCTGATTTCGCCCAGGTCAACTGCTTCGATGGTGACAGGAATGCCGTATTCGGCTTCGAACTGCTGGCCCAGTTCGGTGAGGACACCGATACGGCCATCATCATACACCCACAGAACCAGTCCGTTGTCACTTTCAACGACTTCAGCTTCGGCCGTGGGTTCCTCGGCAACAGGTTCAGCGGTGGGTTCGTCTGTCGGCTCGGCGACGGATTCAGCCGTGGGTTCTTCGGCCACTTCAGCTTCGGACTCATTCGCGGCCGCGTCATTGTTTTCTGCCGTGTTGGCTTCGGTGTTGGCTGGCTCTTCCGTGTTGGTGCTATTCGTCCCCCCACAGGCCACCAGGGTCAACAATAACAGGATCAAGGCTAACAAATAGGTACGTTTCCAGGTTTTACTGTTCATCGTCTAATCCTCCTCATAACTGAGTCAACTTGCGTTGATCGGGAAATAAGCAACAACCAACAGAACACCCTCTCGTGTGTGAAACAGAGCAAATGAAGAGATGGCCAATTGGTTGGGGCAAAACGTTTTAGGGCGCGGCCGCGTCGTAACGAACAAAGGTACTTACCGTCACCGGGTCGGCCCAATCCAGGGGTGAAGGTTCGGGGCCAAGCAAATCACCGGCGGTGTTATTGCGGCCGCGACCCACACTTACTACACCTAACCACAAGGTTTTTACATCCGGGAAAAGCGTTTTCGGTAGTTGCCAGGCCAGCGTCGAAGGGGTGCCAGCCGTAAAGGTGATCCCACCAGTAAACGGCACTTCTTCCCAGGCCGTGCCGTTCCAGTGGTGCAGGATAAATTCTGTGCCGATGGTGCCATTTTCCTCGACCATACCGATATCCAATCGGAACTCTGGCCGATGCTCAGCGGTTATGGTGATGGGGCGTTGGCGTACATCCACATCGGCCCCCTGGCTGTCGTTGGTCGTGTCCAGATAAATCAGGTAGTTACCCTCAAGCTGGTGGGTGATGTCCCCCTGGAGTGTCAGGGCCAGGTAAAAATAATGAGCATCATCGGTCACGTAGAGGTCTTTGAGATCGAGATGGGGAAGTTGTTGTAGATTGTCCCCGGTGGCGTCGGAGAGGATCGGTAAACCATGGGTAGTCGCCACCGGATCGGCCAGGTTGTGAGTAGGATAGGTGTACGGAGCGCGGAAGAACGCGGCCGCGGGCAGGAGTTCGTTGTTGTTTTGAAAATCGAAAAAGGCCGCATTTTCCCAGTGTGACCCTTGTCCCCACCTTGTTTCACAGGGAGTTGAAACCCAGGCCGGTTCCCAGTAGACAATGCCTGAGCCACCATTATTGATGATGGTCTGGGTCAGGTCGCGCAGGAAATCGAGCTGGCCCTGTGGGGAAATACCATAGAGGCGCAAACCTTGATTGAGGATGTTGTCGGCAGACTCTGCGGCCGCGTCTAACGTCCAGGGATAAGCGGTCTCCACGATCATCACCTCTTTGCCATAGGTCTGGCGTAAGGCGTTGATCTGCCCGCCGGTTTGGGCAAGGTTCAGTCGGCTCCACTGCGGATAATAAGAGATACCGATCACGTCGAAATCGGTGATGCCGTTGGCGGTGGCTTCACGGAACCACCAGCCCGTATTTTCCGGCTGGGCCACATGCAACACGATTTTAGGACCATAACCCAACTCCGCCGTGACATCGCGGATGGCCCGAATTCCGGCATTGAACAACTGGGCGTCACGCGGCCAATCTAGTTCAACCACCGTTTTCAGCAGACCGCTGTTCGTTTCGTTGCCCACTTGCACAAAACCGGGCAGAACGCCTTTTTCATCTAACGCCACCATTACGTCGCGGGTGTAATCGTAAACGGCCTGGGCTAATGCGCTGGTATCATTGATTGTCTCCCAGGCGGCAGGAATCCGCTGTTGTCCGGGGTCTGCCCAATCGTCGGAGTAATGAATGGTGAGCAGGGTATTCATTCCCGCTTCCTGTGCCCGCCGGAATGTTCTTTCCACATCCGCCAGGTTGCTGTAAGTCGTCCAGGTAGGGTTGTGCCACAGCCGCGCCCGCACCAGATTGGCTCCTTGCCCGGCCAACAGGGTAAACGCGTCCTGCGCCTCGCCGTTGACGTGGTAAATTGCCCCACAATCATCCATTTCGTTGACATACGACATATCCGCCCCGAAGAAAAATGGTGGTTGGGTCGAAAAGTTCGGGTTGGGAATGGCGGGGGTAGGCGAAGCCTCAGCCGTGGGCGGAGAAATGGGGGTAGCTGTCGCCATGACGGGGGCGGTTGGTGCAATTGTGGCCGCAGGCGGGGTAGCGCAACTCATCAACCAGACCAGGCTCAGGAACCCCCACAAGGAATTGTTTTTAAACCAATAAGGTTTCTTGACCAGGGGTTTCTGTTTCATGGGTTTGTCCCGGATAGATTTATTGCTTATCGTGTTGTCAACACGCGTTGATTTCAGAGTATAATCAAAAGTTGACCGATGTCAAGGTCTGAAGCCGGTTAGCTTGTAAGTTGATCATGAGTCAAGCGTTACTGTACGTGTTCTCGAGGGCTGAGCTTGTCGAAGCCCGGCTTAGCCTGCGGCAAGCTCAGGCATCGCCGTACACCACCTGGTTAGCTACAGTCAAGAAACTGAGGCGTCGCTGATTAGCGGAACGCGGCCGCGACGGTGGCGGTATCACAAAAGTGGCGTAACTGCACAATCTTCCCCTCTTGCACCGTAAACAGGTGAACCCATTCCGTTGGCTCATTCCGGCGGAACAGCATCAACGCGTGCTGGAGTTTACGCATGGTTATTCCCTGGCTCTATCACTGGTCGCCGATGCCTTCGCCCAAAACCCATCCCTGGTGTTCAAACCGGAAACTGCGCCTGACCTGATCAAATCTCTGCTCGATCATTTTGTAGAAAAAGTGCCTGGCCCGGCCCAACGATCGGCGTTAGAGGCATGTGCCCTGGTGCGTCTGACAATCGAACCGTTGTTGGCCGCTCTGCTCAATGTGCCCGATGCCCATGAACTGTTCGCCTGGCTCCGTAATCTCTCTTTTGTGGACATGGATCGGTTTGGCCTGTTTCCCCATGATCTGGCGCGGGAAGCGTTGGCGGTGGATTGGCGTTGGCGTAATGCTGATTGGTATATGACGCTCCACACTCGCGCCCGACAATATTATCTGAGCCAATGGGAACGGTATGAAGGGCTGGCGCAACAGGTGGTTTTGTTTGATTATGTCTATCTACATCGGGACAACCCGATGGTATGGCCGTTTTTTGAGTGGAAACAGAGCGGCACGGTGTTTACGGACAGATTACAGGCAGGGGACGCGGCCGCGGGGCAAACCATCATTCATCTTCCAGCCCGCTCCCACTCAGGAAGAGGCCGCCGAACTGATTGATGTCCCTTTCAGCACCTACCGTCGCCATCTGCGTGCGGGTCTGGATTATGTGGTGGCCGTCCTCTGGCAACAAGAACTGATGAGCGAGCAATAATCTCAATAGCCGTGCCTGGCTTGGGGTGGTAGATTGAGCTACGACCGGCTTCCCCACCTCATGCCAGGCCCTTCTGTTAAGAATCCTCTCCCCATTACCTGATTTTTCTCCTTGTGCTAAACTCCCCACACTTGTTTGAGTAAGCCGGTTTTGTTTGCTCTATCCTATCTTGTGGGACGCTATTTATGACGCAACGAAATGTGTGGCTGGCTTTTCTCTTGCTCTCCATCACCTGGGGAACTTCATTTTTGTTTATCAAACTGGCTCCGGTAGATCTCCATCCCGCAACATTAGTCCCTCTACGTTTCATGATGGGGATGCTGGTTTTGTTAGCGGTGGCGCGTTGGCGGAAGTTGACATTACCCCGCGACTGGCGCGTCTGGCAACATCTGTTCATCATGGGCCCATGTCCAGGGGGATTATGCCAGTGCCCAACAATTTGCCGAGGAAAGCATCACGATTCTGTACGAGGTGGGCAACATCCGTTATGTGGCGTACCCGCTGAGTGTGCTGGCCTGCGTGGCACGGGATGAGAAGGATTTCGCGGCCGCGGGCTGACACTGGCAACACTCGTTCACCAATTACTGCAAACATTAAGGATTGACGATTAAATAACTTGGGGTCTTCGGGATTTCAGAGGGTTGACACCATCTGTCGGGGCAACTCTTGTGGTTGCCCGTACCCCGCGAAATCCCCAAGACCCGTATTTTTTAGAGGAGCAAAAGACCATGTCGATCCATTTCACACCTGACCCGGTACCGGAAAAAGAAGAATTACTGGCTTATCTGAATGATCTGGCTGTGCAGATGGTCGCTGTGCCCTCGGCTTATCCGGCCACATTTGCCGACCTGTACCAGCCGATGCGTTTTGTCACTGACCGTGAGGCGTTGGCCCACTGGTTAGAGGCCAAACGGGTTGTGCGTGAGGACGCCCTCAAAAGGGGAGTTGAGTTGCCCCCTCACACCTATGAACCGTTTCGTGGTGTACCCGATGCCCTGGTAGACCCCGCCTATTTGCGCCTGCATTGTCGGGTTCCTTACACCCCTTTTCCCCGACAGGTGGCCTGGAATGACCAAACCAGCGCCGAGTTTCCGCGCCTCGTTGTGCTGGGAGAACGGGGCCTGGGTAAAAGTTGGTTTTTACGGGCGGATGCACTGTTGGTCGCCCAACACGCGGCCGCGACCCTGCGTGCTTCCCCCCATCAAACTCCAGACATTACCTGGCCCATCTTCGTAGACCTGGCCGATCTCCGTCCAGACCAGACCTCATTGGCCGAAACAGTTATCATGCACGTGGCCCGCGGCCGCAGTCAAACTTTTGCGACCTTTCTCCACCAACTATTGACCACCACCTCATGTACCCTTTATCTGGACAGTTGGGAACGATGTGCTCCGGCTCTACGCCAACAATTCGCCAACTTCGCCGCCCAATATCCCCACCTGCGTCTCCGTTTGGCCTGCCGTACCTCGGCCTACGAGACAGCACACCTGCCCGGTGTCACAGAAGTAGAGTTAGTTGGCTTTGATCGTAACCAGGTCACAGCCGGTATTCGCAAAATCTTCACCGATTCTTCCGGGTTTACGATTGGCTCACAACTGTTGGCCCTGTTTGACCTGATCCCGGCCCTGGAAAACCTCGCTCGTGTCCCGGCTTTTTTGACGATCATCTGCCAGGTTGTTAAACAAAACCCGACCTTCCCCCTGCGCCGGGCCGATCTATACCAACCCTGTCTCAATTATTTTCTATCCGGAGATCAGGCGGAACTTCACGAACCCCTACAGTACCTGGCCGAACAACTGTGCCAGCAGGGCCATGATAGTTTCACATCATCCTACTTGGAGGAATTTATCGGCCACTGGTTGGGGCAGTTAACCCCGCCTCACCCGCTTTTTAAGACTGCTCCGGCGGTTTTGTCAGCCCGGCTCCAGCACTGTGGTTTGTTATCCCAGGCAGAACCCAATCAATGGCTCTTCCGCCAGCGCGGACTTCAGGAGTTTCTGGCTTGCCAGTTGCTGGCGGCTCAGGAAAACGCTCAGGCGTGGTATACGGCCTGGCAATGGGTGAAAGGTAAAGCCTGGTTGCCTGCCTGGCGCGAACTGATCGCCCTCTTGGCCGGGCAGGCGGAATTTTCCGGCACGATTCTGGATCTTCTGGCGAATTTGAACGGTTGGTATGATGATTACTTCTTCCACCAGATGTCTGTGGCGGGTTACTGCCTCAGCGAATTGACACCGGCTCAGGCAGAAGAAAACGCCCTGGCTATTGGGGAGTTGGCTTCGATTCTTCTGGCCTTTTGGTGGCAACCCGAATCCAATCCGGTGCGTGTGGCCTTAGCCCCTATCCGTCGGGTTTTACCTGGGCTGGTATTGGCAGGGACGCCCCTGGACGAAGAGAATTTTGGTAATCGCCGCTTGTTAGAGTTTTTGGCGTACAAACTTGAACACAAAAGTACAGCGGGGGGTGATGAAAGCCGCATTGCCATGGCTATCAACACCATCTTACCCACGCAAGAGTTAGTTGCCTGGCCTGCCAGTTTGTTATCCTTGCGTGACAAAGGGCGTTATCGCAAACGGGGAATAGAACTGACGGCGTTCATCCTGAGGAAGCTGAAGGTGAAGACAAGAGAGGTGGGGGTGGACGACCTTCCGGCGGCATTACGGGTTTATTACCAACATGGCTCCGCCGCTGTGCGTGAACTGGTGGCCTGGGCCATGTCGCTCCTGACTCAGCCGGATCAACTATTGTCCCATCTGGAAATGATAACCACGGTTCAGCATGAGATGGAGTGGGGACTCTTAAGGGCGCAGGTCTTAAACGAATCACAACCATTGAATCAAAGTGAGTGGGAGTTGTGGCAGGTGCTGGGTACGTTGGTAGACTTTTTGCGGGCCAGGGTGCTTACGCCACAGTTGTTAGACCGCCTGGCGCAAGAGGTTGTCGCCCAGGATAAAAGAACATTACAGACTGCTCAACTGGCCATACGGGCGTTGGGGTCACAAGCCGCCACTCCAGCGATTCTGAATGGGTTGAGTGATTGCCTGGTGACGGATGATCATGAATCCCAGACGGCTTTGCTGATGACACTCGCTACTTTGGGCCACGCGGCCGCAATCCCCCCTATCCTGGAACGTGTTACCGAGTTGTTGGAACAATCTCAAAGTGAATATACCCTGGGCGCGGCCGCGTGGCTGTTGGGTTCACTTTCAAACCTTTCCCTGCCCTCCCCTTTACTCAACAGTCTGATCAATCTTCTTTACTGCCGTCAGTTGAAAACGCAAATGGAAGCGGCCTGGGCATTACAGCAGTTATTGGCCCAGGGTCAACGGCTTTTCTTGGAGGACAAACATGCCTTTAACCGCTGGCCGGTGCAAAAACACCTGGAAGGGATAGACCGCCGATGGGGGCCTTCGCTGGTGATGTCCATGCCTATGTCTGGTGAGACGTGGCAGGATTTTTGTTGGCTGAATGTGGGCTGGCAATCCCAGGCGACCCTGATCTTGAGTGAGGCAGAGAAATAACGGAGAGCAAACCATATTCCATACCTTGAGCACGGCGGTTTCTGGGGATCGCGGCCGCGAACAGGGCAAAACAGTTCCAACGAATGAGACTAATGATGGGGATCGCGGCCGATTCTCTGACTGTGACCGCTGGTGATTTGGCCAGGAGACCGGTTACACCTCCTGTAGAGAGTGAATAGCGTATCCTACCCAATAGTAGGGTAAAGCTGTACAAAATTGAGTTTTGTACTTTGCAAAGGGGTTTTTAAATGCGTCTGTCCGGTAAAAAAATCGTTATCCTTCTCGCCGAAGGCGTTGAAGATTTAGAATATTATGTTCCCCTCATGCGCTTGCAAGAGGAAGGGGCTGAGGTAATTTCGGCCGCCCTGGATTTAAAATCACTCCGTGGCAAAAACGGATTGGAAATCACCCCCACAGCCCAGATCGAGTCGCTCCACAGCCGTGATTTATTTGCGCTAATCGTGCCTGGCGGTTGGGCACCGGACAAACTCCGGCGACATGCGGTTGTCACAAACCTTGTCCAGGAAATGGATGCGGCCGCTAAGCTGATTGGGATCATTTGTCATGGGGGTCTGATCGCGATTTCGGCGGGGATTGTGAGTGGTCGGCGGGCAACCGGCTCTTTGGGGATTAAGGATGATTTGGTAAATGCGGGCGCGACTTGGGTTGATGAGCCAGCTTTTCGTGAAGGCCACCTGGTGTGGGGACGGATAGTGGCTGATATTCCGGCTTTTTGTCGTGAGTTGGTGGCCGCCCTGGTTGAAGCCGCAGAAGCTGAAGCCTGAGCACATCTGATCAAATAATGCCGGGCGTCCCGTTCTGCGGAACGCCCGGCACGTTCATTCGCTTACTGCACAGGCTGAGTGTCCGACAAGGTATTCACCGGGGTGATAGCGCCAGTC
>JAGNBF010000215.1 GCA_018004935.1 Chloroflexota bacterium
CCTGGTACACTGTATCACGAAATTGTTGGAGAGGATTTGTGTTCACACCCCTAATCTTCTCTCAACAATTTCTTTTTTGTTAATGTCCAATGAAGTTCAGTCCCAACTGAACTCTAAACTCAAGTTACTAAAAACCGTCTAAAAACAACGGCTCTTTCGGAATTCGTGGGGTGCGGCTAGAGGTAGGGGCTGGCCTTGTGCCCGCCCCGCCGAGGGCAACCACAAGGGTTGCCCCTACAGATGGTGTCCACCCCCTGAAATCCTAAAGACCCAAAACAACTTCCCTTTTTGCTGTGGCAGTCTCCTGACCGTGCCACCTAACTTAATTTTGCGTGAACCCTACGCGGGCTGGCTTACCGTAGCGGATATGGCATTAAACAAAAAGCGGCCGCAACCTCAACGATTGCGGCCGCTGTCCCACGGCACACGACCCGCTTACCCCCCCAGAGTCAGGGGAAGGGAGCGGCAGGTTATGTGATGATGGCTAGTTGATGATGATTTCCTCTTCGTCGAACGGGTTGGCTTTGGCGGCAACAGGGGTTTCATCAGCGGTAGGCATAAGAATGGCCAATAACAGATAAATCAAAAGGCCATAACCAGTTGTCAGGGTAAGGAGAACCATCAATAAACGAATGACGACGGGGTCTACATTCATGTATTCAGCTAAACCGGCACAGACGCCGAAAATCATCTTATCTTGTGAACGCATCAATCTTTTCTTCATTTTTTTACCTCCACGCAGTGCGTGATTATTAGCAACAGATTTACTCAACATTACGGATAGATCCGAGAAAGGTTGCAGGGTGTGGTTCTCCTGCTTCAGGGAAGGCTCTATTTACTGATTGCTGGGGCTAACCGCGGCCGCGCCACAAATTGCGTAACAGTAACAAGGCTCCCAGAGCAATCATCCCAACAGGCCACAATATCCCACGGAAACCACTAAACATGAGGCTAAAGAATAAGAATAACCCCAGGCTCACTAACATCATCCGGCCCCCTTCGCGGAGTCCCTGGGCAATTTGCCGTTGTAGCGCATGCATGAGAAAAATGCCTAACCCCACAAACCCGGGGATCAATGTCCAGGCATAAGCCCAACTCTCCCAATTGCCCGTAACGTTCTGGTAATATAACAGCAGGCCAATCCCTCCCACGATGCTACCAGGAATAGCCAATGGTGGCTGTGCCAATAGGGCAAACACCATAAAAACACCGCCAATACCCACAATAATGAGCGGCCATTGGTGACTTAAATCCAGCAGATGGGTGATTTCTTCAGGTAAAAACTGTAGGGCGAGAAAAAATACCCCAAATAAGATGAGGATTATTCCCCCCACAACAGAGCTTTGTTTGTGCATAATCAACTCCTCAGCGACAATATTACATCGTTGAATTTTGTGTTTCGGGCCAGGTCAAGAGAAAATTTTATTCGCCGTAGCTCTTGCTCTTGCGCTCTCTAACTGTTTAAGACTTACGGGGTTGCTCGAGCCGGTCTCCTGACCGTGCTCGTTGGGCTTCAGTGGGAACACCGGCCACAGCACGTAAGTCTTATGCTATACAATACGCAACAACTACCTTTGTGTCGCAATCAGGAAAGGTCTATGCCACATATTCTTCTCACAACGTCATGGCCACAGCCAATTTTGGATCAGATCAAAGCAGTCGGTACGGACATCACTGTGGAATTTTATCCTATGCAATTTGGGCAAGAATGGCCAGCAAACCGGACCACCCAGGCAGATTTGATGTATGCCATTGGTGGGGTTCCGTCCCCAGAGCAAGCGCCGCAATTGCGTTGGATTCAGGTACATTGGGCAGGCATTGATCATTTACGTGACCACCCCATCTGGGCTAGTTCGGTCATGCTTACCAATGCCAGCGGTGTTCATGCCGTCAATATGGGCCAATATGTTATGGCCCAATTATTGGCCTGGGCACACCGGGTCCCCCGCTGGTTGCATTATCAAAAACGTGGGGAGTGGCCTGATAAACGGGCAGAAAAGTTTACTCCTGATGAGCTTCGCGGCCGCACCCTGGGTATTCTCGGTTATGGCAGTATTGGCCGGGAAATCGCCCGCCTGGCCAAACCCTTTGGCCTGAAAATCCTCGTTACCAAACGAGATGCCAAAAAATTGACCGACGAAGAATATACCGTTCCCGGCACCGGCGACCCCCAGGCCGAACTACCAGATCGTATTTACCCCCCTGAAGCTACCCGCTCTTTACTCGGTGAATGTGATTACGCCGTTATCACCCTCCCCCTTACGGCCAAAACCCACCACCTGTTTGATGAAGATATGTTCCGCGCCATGAAATCATCCGCCTTCCTGGTGAATGTCGGGCGTGGTAGCATCATCCATGAGAATGCGCTGATCAAAGCCCTGAACAAAGGTTGGATCGCCGGGGCTGGGTTAGATGTGTTTGAAACAGAACCCTTGCCGCCTAACAGCCCTCTGTGGGCGATGGAAAATGTCATCATCAGTCCTCATACCAGCGGCATGACCCCAGCCTACAATGATCGTGTCATTGATATCTTTGTTACCAACCTGCGCCGTTATCTGCGGGGCCAACGCCTGCTCAATATCGTAGAGCGAGATCGGGGCTATTAACCGTTTGGGCATGGTTCAGGTCAGCTTTACAGATTTGTAGGACGATTTGGTAAAGGGTGTGTTTCAAATAAGTTGAATAACTAATTGTTGAACTGTTGAACTGTTCATGAAGCGGTAGACGCTCTAGGGCGATTGCCTATGTGGCGTTCCCCCACCCCCAACCCCGCCCCCTTGTTCATTAAATTTTTAATCGGGTAACGCATTCATTGACCCCATCCCCCTGCCGATTCCCGTGGGAAGGGGGGAATTCCAATGGGGCATTTTTCGGGGCGAATACCCCGAAAAATGCCCCTTAGAAAAGTTCCCCGCCCCAGGGGCGGGGTTAGGGGTGGGGGGATTCCATTACCCGATTAATTTTTTAAACGACAAAGGGGCGGGGAGTTTTTTAAGGCGGGCAAAATCGAGGGTGACACCCCCGATTTTGCCCGCCGAGTGGGTTCCCCTCTCCCGATTTCGGGAATCGTCAGGGGAATGGGTTCATTCTGGTGAGTAGGCAATCGCCCTGGTAGCCGTTCCCCTGGTTAATCATTCAACAATTCACGAATTCACCGATTCATTATTTTCTTCCTCTCAACTGAAATGAAACACACCCTTTACCAAATCGCCCTACAATGGGTTCTTGGGCGAAATCCCGAAGAACCACCTAATCTTTTTCAGGGGCGAATATGCCCATCCCCTACACAAATCCATTTATAGGTGGTCAGTTCTGTCAAACCCATGGGGCCACGGGCGTGGAGTTTTTGGGTACTGACGGCCACTTCTGCCCCCAGGCCAAATTGACCGCCATCGTTGAAGCGGGTGCTGGCGTTGACAAACACGGCTGATGAGGTAATTTCATTGACAAAGTGGGTGGCGTTGTGCCAATCGTTGGTCAGAATGGCATCGGAATGTTCGGTGCTGTGCTGGTGGATGTGATCAATGGCTTCTTCCACGCCGCTGACCACCTTTACCCCCAGGATGAGGGCCAGCCACTCCTGATCGAAATCATCTGGGCCAGCGGGTAGGACGGTGGCCCCGTGCGGACTGTTTTGCAGGATAGAGAGAGCCGGTTCAGTGGCCCGGAGTTCGACATGATGTTGAGCCAGCCGCGCGGCCGCGAGCGGTAAAAACTCCGCCGCTATTTTCTCATGCACCAGGAGCGTATCCAGGGCATTACAAACACTGGGCCGTTGCACCTTGCCATTCTCAATGATCGCCACCGCCCTGGCCTGGTCGGCACTCTCATCTACAAAAACATGACAAATGCCCATGCCCCCCGTAATCACCGGGATACTACTCTCCTCACGGCACAAGCGGTGCAAATTGGCGCCCCCCCGAGGAATGAGCATATCCACATATTGATCCAACCGTAATAATTGTCGCACCAACGCCCGATCTGGGTCGGTAATCGCCTGCACCGCCGCCCCCGGCAACCCTACCTGGGTCAACGCCTGCTGAATGACATCTACCAGGACGATATTACTGCAAAGGGTCTCGCTACCACCACGCAAAATGGCGGCGTTGCCTGTTTTGAGACACAGGGTAGCAATATCAATGGTAACGTTGGGGCGGGCTTCGTAAATGACTGCCAACACACCCACGGGGATACGCCGTTTGCTCAGGCGCAGGCCATTGGGCATGAGTCGGGACTCAAACTCTTCTCCCACAGGGTCGGGTAGGCCAATGATGCGGCGGGTATCGGCGACCAGGCCAGCCAGCCGTTTCTCGTTCAGGAGAAGTCTATCGAGTAAGGCTTCGGTAAGGCCATTTGCGCGGCCGCGTTCAATATCCTCTTGATTAGCGGCTAAAATCCGGGCCGATTGGCTTTCCAACGCGGCCGCAATCGCTTCCAGGGCTTCATTTTTGCGCGTCGTTGGTAGGGTAGCTAACTGACGGCCAGCCACCTTGGCCGCCTTCCCCATGGTTATTAAATCATTCATCCCACGCCTCCTTGTTGCCAGAGTTCTACATTCTCAATATTATCATGCCTATAAGCGGGAATGAAGCTGAACTCGATTTTGTCCTTCCCTCAATGGTGTATCTTGCCAAACCAAATGCCTAACCTCTACCCCACCTCTGAAGTTGAAGAACGTATCCTAAAGCGAAGCCAGGAAGCCCTGCGTTATGCCTTGTTATGCGGCACAGGCATTGGTGCGCCGCTATTTTGTGTACTGGCCTTCCGTGCGGCCGCGGAAGCCCGCCACCTCATTAACCAACAAGGCCGTTGGGAAACCCTCCTCCCCCGCATCTTCGCCGCCCAACTCATCGCCGCCTCCATTACCTTCTCCTGGTTCCTCGTCGCCTGCGCCGCCCTCATCCTCATCCTCATAACCTCTTGAGCGCTCCCCCACCCGCCCAAACCCCCATTACCATTCACGGATATACTCCAATTACCGAGTATATACTTACCACGGTCATAAAGTGACATTTTGTTAGCGGCAACAGATTGGTAGGTTTGGACTGAAGACCCATCCCCCTTCGATCCCAGAGGGAAGGGGGAGAAATCTACCGGCGCGGTTTAGCG
>JAGNBF010000034.1:0-19899 GCA_018004935.1 Chloroflexota bacterium
CGGCCCACCGGTTGGGGAACCCTGGTTTTGCAGTAGGGGTTTACTTGTAAACTCCTAACCGAGACAAACCTTTGCTGTGGCCGGTTTCCTGGCCGCGCCACCCACGTTATTTTTAGATGCTCACTAAGTAATCGTCCAAAAATAAGTTCCGCACAGACCTGACAGGTTTTCGGAAACCTGTCAGGTCTAAATCGGGAAGTTATTTTTAGATGTTCACTAAGTTTTAAAAAGGGTCGTAACTATTCGGTGTCACAACTTATTTCCCCGTTCGGCGTGGGAATCGCGGGACCTCACCCTAACCCTCTCACCAGGGCGAGGGTTAGGGTGAGGGTCCGGTAGGTAGAATGATGCCCCACAACGTCTCCTTTACCGGACTGATTGAGACCCTCGACCTGTTACTGGCACAGGTACGGGCCTACGAACGTGCTCTGCCTGCCAATAATTATCCGGCACGAGCGGCTGTCGCCACACTGGGCGAATTAGCCCGGCAGGCCCGCAACGAAGCTCATGACCTGGCGGATACACTTACCCCCGCGATCACGCGCCCACTTCATCCCTTTTCCACTCGTGAGTATCAGGTTCTCGACCTGACTGCCCAGGGATTAACCAACAAAGAAATCGCTTACCGCCTGGGCCTGAGTGAACGCACTATTCAGTTCCATCTCAAATCCATTTTCAATAAAACGGCTACCCACTCTCGTACCGAAGCTGTAGCCCAGGCCATGCAACAGAACTGGCTTCAGCGTTAATTATCCCTGTGGTCATTCACACCCGATACCTGTGTAAATGGCGGGGTACAGATCGAGGTAGTTTCATTATGCTCAAGGGCAACACGATGACACGGCAATTTTATACTTACCACGGTCATAAAGTGACATTTTGTTAGCGGCAACAGATTGGTAGGTTTGGACTGAAGACCCATCCCCCTTCCCCTTTTTCCCAGAGATAAGGGGGGAAAAACCTACCGGCGCGGTTTGGCGAGCGGACGCTCGCCAAACCGCGCCGAAAATAGTTCCCCGCCCCTGGGGGCGGGGTTAGGGGTGGGGGTGGCCTTAAATAAACCCAACACGACGATAAAGGGAGACGGCGACAGGGCGAAAAAATGTCAGATTATGCCCTTTGACAATATATTTTGACCGGTGTTCTGTTTTTAGAGGAGTTCACCATGAATCAGCCAGAATTATTAACCGCACTTGGCCCATTGGCCAGATTGTATGAAGATACGACAGCAATGGTTATTATGGTAGACGCACCCGATAAGGTGTATATCCATCGGGAGGGGGAGCTGGTGGATACGGATGTAAGGTTTGCCGACGCGGCCGCGTTCCAGGAAACCATCAACGCTCTCTTAACCCTGGGCCATCACCCCACCACTCCCCAACACCCTATTGCCGAACTGCGCCTGCCGGATGGGGCACGTATGATGATTGTGTTGCCGCCTACAGCCGTCGCCGGGCCGCATCTGGTCATTCACAAATATCCCGGGGCGAGCATGACCTGGGAAATGTTGGTTAGCTGGGGATCCATCACTCAACCGACGCTTGATTTACTCTTGGAGGCGATTCGCGGCCGCACCAACATCCTCATTGCGGGGGGGACAAATGCTGGCAAAACCACTATCGCCAACCTGATGGCTGGGAGTATCCCCGCCACTCAGCGCATCATTCTGGTAGAAGCCACCTACGAGATGCGCGTACAACATCCCCGGTGCCTGGCGTTGGAAGCGGGTAACCCGGCAGGGATCGTGATGACAGAGTTGTTAGACGCGGCCGCACGCATGAGTCCTGATTGGTTGATCATCGGCGAATTGACAGGACCAGAAGCGTTACATGCCCTGGAAGTGGTGAGCCGAGGGGTGAATGGTATGATGACGATTCATGCTGATAGTGCAGAAGATGCCCTGGTGCGGCTAGAAACGATGTGCCTGATGGCGAATATGGGGTTAGGCCTGGGGCAAATCCGGCAATTGATTGCCTCGGCCGTGCGGTTGGTGACGTATCAGGAAATGGTGGTGGAACGCGGCCGCAGACGACGCGTCCTTACCCAAATTGTGGAATTGCGCGGAGTAGAAAACGACCGCTACATTTTGCAACCCCTTTTCCGCTACAACCCAGACACCCAAACCACCGAAGCCACCGGCCACCAAACCACCTTCCTCGCCACATAACCCAACAAACCACCCCAATTAAAACGGCGCCGGGTTAGTACTAACCCGGCGCCGCTTTGAGAGTGTGTGGCGGAGAACCCTTGAGAACCATCAGGCATCCAACGACGCCATATAGTGCAGATAGGCTGTGGTCAGGTTTTGTTCGATGATAGCGTGAAGAGGTGTTTCTGTGCGGGGATTCTTTTTGGTGGCCTCGAAAATATGCCCAGCACAGCGGCCGCACAATAGATACCCTATCAATATGCCACGCGGCCGGTAGATGAAGGCATTCAGGGAAACGGCATCCTTGTTTTTGTACTGCAAGGCATTAACCGGCGACCCACAGCCGGGACAGGTGTCACTTGTATAAAACCATTGGCCCTTGACCACCGGGCCAAACTGAGCCTTGGCCTGATTAAAAAAGGTGTTCAGCACAGTCTCAAATTGTTTATTCGGATCCTTTTTATGTTTTTTGATCATCTTTATTTTTCCTTCCTTGCGTCTTAGCGGTGAAAAACCTTCTTTTTTCAGCGAACTCATTCCTTATTGAAAATCGGTAGTAACCGTTCAGTTCAGAGACGATTTTAGGCCGTTTTGGATTACTTCAGCAGATTTAAAACTGGAGGATAGAGCGAGAGGGAATTACTCTGGAAAACCCTCTAGCTCTCGCTCTCGCTCTCACTCTAAACGCAAATTCTTAATCCGTTGAAGTAACTTAACTGAACGCTTACAAATCGGTGTCACCCTATTAAAACATCAGTCGCAACGAGTCTAATAACTTGTCTACGTCTGCCTGGGTGTTGTAACCCTGGATAGAGACGCGAATAAATTGTTTACCCTGCCAGTTGATACAGGGAATTTCTACCCGGTGCTCGGTGTAGAGCTGTTTTTTGAAAGCAGGCAGGTCGGCGATAGGGGGCAGGGGGGCAATGGCGAGTTGGCGGTAGAACCCCTGGTCATCGGGGTAAGCGGGAGGTAAGCCGGTGAGATCGCCAATGCGATGGATGGCCTGGGTAACAAGAGCCTGGCAGGTGTCCCGCACGGTATCCCAATCATGCTCAGCCTGGAACTCAATCGCCGCAGGCACAGCCAGATACGCCGCCATATCATTCGTCCCCAGCCACTGGTTGTAATCCAAAAAATCTGAGCCGTAGGTAAAAGCTCGTGGTTCACCCCAACCCCACCCCACTACCAATGGCTCCACCAGATGTTGTTGCTCCCGCCGGGCATACAAAAAAGCCGATCCCTTCGGTGAACAGAGCCATTTGTGGAAATTCCCCGTATAAAAATCTACCCCCATCGCCTGCATGTCCAATGGTAACTGCCCCGGCGCATGTGCCCCATCTACTATCGTCAAAATCCCCTCCGCCCGTGCCCGTGCACAAATTTCGGCTACCGGGAAAATTAAAGCTGTGGGTGAAGTAATATGGCTGAGGAAAATGACTTTGGTATGAGGTGTTACCCCTTGCCATAACTGCTCCATTAATGCTTCTGGGGTTGTTGCCGGTAAGGCAATGGGCTGGCGAATGTAACGAAACCCCCGTTTGCCACTGAGAAACAGCCAGGCATTATCACAGGCTCCATACTCATGATCCGTGGTCAGCACTTCGTCGTCTGGCTCCAATTGTAAGGAACGGGCAACGATGTTGACGCCAAAGGTGGCATTGGGCACAAAAACCACGTCCTCAGCACAGGCATTGATGTAGGTGCCGATGGATTGGCGTGCGGCCGCTAAATATTCCCCAATATCTGTGCCTAAAAATTGCACCGGTTGCCATTCCAGGCGGCTTTGCCATTCCTGGTACACCGCAAAAACCGGGCGCGGGGTAGCCCCAAAGGAACCATGATTGAGAAAGGTAACAGTTGGATCAAGCAAGAAAAAATCGCGTAAGGTTGTCATAGGCAAAAAGGCTAAAGGATGAAAGTCTGGCGGAAAGGATAAAAGTAGGGTAACGATGGATGTTACTTGTTGGGCACAGACATCAGAACTCTACGGCTGTTTTGGTATGTGTGGTCACATACACATTGTAAGCCGCCAGAATGCGCTGACACAGGGGGCCAGGCTGACCCGTACCAATGGTTTCTTCCCCAATTTTCACCACCGGCAACAGGGCACGTGAGGCACTGCTAATCCCCGCTTCATCCAGGGAAGGAATGTCGCTGATGTGGATGGGTGTTAATTCATGACGAATACCTAAGCCGGGTAACAGACGCAAAATAATCTGGCGCGTAATGCCTTCCAGCACCCCGTCCCCGGCCGTGTACAAAACGCCATCCCGCAGAGCATAAAAATTGCTACTGGTTCCCTCAAGCACCTGACCGGCTTCATTGGTGAGCAGATTTTCATACACGACGCCCCCGATAGGATGAGAACGACGTTTTAGGGGGAAATCGGCTCGTTTAATAAGGGGGTCTTCCCGGTGCAAGGATGGCGCAAACCCCAGGGTTATGCCTTGTGCGTACATCTCAGGGGTAGGGGGAGTAAAGGGTTGTAGAGCAATCAAGACACGACTTTCTGTGCCCAAAGAGAGGGCGGGGGCGGCCAGAATATCATAACGGATGCGTGCATCCGCATGGGGGAATTGGCTACAGGCATCATGGAGGGCCTGACGGAATGCGGCTTCATCCAGGGCATAATCCCACCGTAGCAGGCGCAGGGATTGGTAAGTGCGGGCCAGATGGGCGTCCAGATCGAGAAAGCGGTTGTGCTCAAAGGTGCGTAGGGCGGAATATACCCCTAAATCCAACTCTGGATATAGCTCTTCAAAGGTTGTGGCCTGGGCCGGGACGGCTAAACGTTGTAAGCCGCTTTGGCTGACGGCAAATAGTGCAAATTGACTCATATTTTCACCTGTCTGGGTGTAAAGGGAGAATGTTCAAATTGATAGGCGTGACTGTGGCCGGTCTCCTGACCGCACCACTTTCAGCAAGCAGGTAATTTCATTCTCATTCCTTAGACAGAAACTTTCGGAAGGTTTATTTTCTCAGGGAGCTGAGCGCTTACATTTC
This sequence comes from Chloroflexota bacterium, assembly GCA_018004935.1. GTDB lineage: Bacteria > Chloroflexota > Anaerolineae > Promineifilales > Promineifilaceae > Trichofilum. Next base: position 5,156 of record JAGNBF010000034.1, read on the forward strand.
ACTCACTCACCTGGTTGGGGTCAATGACATACTCCCACCAATTATGGCTGATGCCACCTCCGCGGCCGCGGCTGTGCGGCAAATGGCGTAACCACCACAAATGGTGTTGCCGGATATCCCCATTGCCCCATTCTGCGCCGTTGACCCGTTTTGTTACCCCCTGAAAATTGGGGAAGTTGTACCAGTCATCACATTTGCTTAACACCGAACGAGGGTTGCCCCAATCGTAATCCCGTTCACTATTGGGGGCAAAATGAACATTGCCACATTCTGCCTGGCCGGGATGGGTTTTGTCGTAGCGGGTAAAGCGGGACCAGAGATCCGCCTCTCCCCGTTTGCCCCGGAAGACCTGTTTGAGGATAGACTCGGTGCGGTGGCCCAGATTTTCTAACATCTCGCCTACGCCCCGTTCATAGTTGAACCCCATAATAACGAACCGTTTGGTCACGCGGCCGCGAACCGTCAGCGGTGGCGCGTTACACCAAAACGCCCCTGGCCCTACCATCAATGATTCATAATAACCAGCATACGGCGGGGCAAAGAGCCATACCTCATCAATTTGATCCAGATTAATACGCGGGATAAGGTTAAAGTCGCTGAGAATACGCTGGTAATTCACCCGGTCAGGTTGATGAAAACCGGTGCGGGTGCGCCAGCGTAATAAAAAGGTATCGCCATCATATTGAAAGCCGTCTTCTTTGACCGGCAGGCCATCTACCTCAATGCGTTCAACAACCTCAAAATTAACATAGCCATAACTGGCATGACGGACATCCTCATTAAACTGGCGGATCAGGTCATCTGGATCTTGCCAGTTGAGGATATGGCTGAGTTTGCGGCCGCGTTCAGCCCGAATGGTAGGATTGTGAATAATGGCGAGAACCCGCCAGCGTAAGGGAGCAAGGGCAGGGGGGGGAGTTTGCGGCCGCGTGGGGGCCAAAGCCGCTCGTAACTTATCCACCAGACTCATACTGTTAATTCTAACCGCGAGGCACAGGGGAGCAAAACCGGAATTGAACCTGGGTGTGTTTCAAATCTGTAGAGTTCCCTATGGGCCTACGGCGCACCAAGATGAATGAAAATGACGCCACCATTTTCATCCCCATCCATGGCTATTTTCGCAGGGGGATGGGTCTTTCATGGTAGCCATTTCAGGCCTGTATTATTGCGGAAAAACGCAAAAACCGTTGCCCGCCACAAGCACGCTCGAAAAATGGCCCAAGCCGTAGAACAGCCTTTCAGGCTGTTCGCCCTACACATCCTCGAGATCTGAGCTTTGCCGAAGCCCGGATTCCGCCTGCATAGAGAGCGCACAGCCTGGAAAGGCTGTGCACGCTCAGTTGACCGCCGGGCGGCCGCACCATTTTTAGACGTTCAGGCCAAATTGAGAATTGCTGGGCTGGCCCTGTAATTGTTTGGTAAGAAAGTTGTAACGGATGCTCAAGCGGGGTGTAACGAGTGGGGGATAAGGTTATATTGCGGCCGCGACCTCTATACCAGCGGCGCAGAAATTTTACACAACAAAGGAGCTTACCCCATGAAAAAATCACCCTTTACCCTGTTCCTACTGCTGGCCTTGCTTCTGGTGGCCTGTGGTGGTTCCAACAACACCGCTGAACCGATGACCGAAGATACCGCCATCTCGGCAAATGACGCCATGACGAATGACACAACCATGGAAAACGAGGCGATGAATGATGAAGCGATGGCCGACGAAGCCATGCACGAGGAAACGATGGCGGATGAAGCGATGGACAATGAGGCCATGCACGACGATATGATGGATGAAGAGGCCATGTCGGATGAGGCGATGGGGGATGAAATGATGAGCGACGCGGCCGCGTGGCAAAACATCACCCTCACCAATGTCCGCACCGGGGAAACCTTCACCCTGGCCGACTTCGCCGGAAAAACCATTTTTGTTGAACCCATGGCTACCTGGTGTACCAACTGCCGCCGCCAACTCACCAACGTCAGCTCCGCCCGCGCCCAATTCAGTGAAGATGTCGTCTTTGTCGCCCTCAGCGTCGAAACCAATGTCTCCAACGATGATTTGCAAGCGTACACCGAAAGCACCGGTTTTGACTGGGTGTTTGCCGTCGCCACCCCCGAACTGTTGCAAGAACTGGTCGCCCTCTACGGGCAGACCATTACGAACCCCCCATCCACCCCCCACTTCATCATCCGCCCCGATGGCTCCACCACCGACCTGATCACAGGCATTGAAGAAGTTGAAACCATCGTGAGCCAGATTAAAAACGCGCAAGGGTAGGATAGTGAACAGTGAACAGTGAACTGTTCACTGTTCACTGCTAACTGGTCACTAAACAATGAGTCACCTCCTCGAAGCCTTCCTTCTCGGCAACAGCGCCATTCTCACCAATGTCTGCATTTTGCCCCTGTATCCTGGTCTGATGGCCTTTCTGGCCGGTCAGACACAAAACGAAAAGGCCAAAAAAGCGATGCCCTGGCTGGGCATCCTGGTCCTGGCAGGTATCCTGACGCTGATGACGTTGGTGGGGCTGGTGTTATACCTGTTCCAACAATCCTTCGGCGTGATTTTGCCGATACTGTTGCCCTTTATTTATGGTGTGGTGATTTTGTTGGGTCTGCTGATGCTGACGGGGCGCAACCCCTTTGCCCGGTTGAGTGCCTCACAGGCTCCGGTATTGAGTAACCCCTATGCCGGAGCCTATGTCTATGGCCTGCTTCTGGGACCGATGACACTTCCTTGTGCCGGGCCATTGGTAGTAAGTGCTTTTTTGCTGGGAGCGGGCAGTTTTGGGGGATTGACCAGCAGTTTGGGCTACTTTTTTGCCTTTGGGCTGGGATTTGGTTGGCCGCTGGTGCTGTTACCGTTCGCGGCCGCGCCCCTGCAACGCCGCTTTACTCGTTGGCTGACCCAGAACTACACCTTGCTTAATCGCATCTCCGGAGCCTTATTGGTTTTGATAGGTATTTGGGGAATTATATTTGATCTGCTACCGGGGTTGTAACCTCAACCACCGGCCACCAGCAATTCTCAATTTGGCCTGAACGTCTAAAAGTGCCGAGGCCGCCCGGCCGTCAACTGGGTGTAGCACAGCCTTTCCAGGCTGTGCACTCTCCATACAGGCAGAGCCGGGCTTCGGCAAGTTCAGCCCTTGAGGACGTGTAGGGCGAACAGCTTGATTGTTCATTAAATTTTTAATCGGGTAACGCATTCATTGACCCCATCCCCCTGCCGATTCCCACGGGAAGGGGGGAATTCCAATGGGGCATTTTTCGGGGCATTCGCCCCGAAAAATGCCCTTAGAAAAGTTCCCCGCCCCCGGGGGCGGGGTTAGGGGTGGGGGAGATTCCATTACCTGATTAATTTTTTAAACGACAAAAAGGCTGTTCTACGGGTTGGGCCATTTTTCGAGCGTGCTCCTGGAGTCCAACGGTTTTAACCGTTGGCTAAATTGAGAATTGCCGACCGGCCACAGCAAACCGCTAAGTTAAAAACGAACGATTATTTAGTATTACATAAAAAGAGCGATTGACGGAACACGCCAATCGCTCTTTTTACTGGTTGATTTGTGAAACCAACCAGTTAACTATACACGTGCTTTATCAGCTACCATAACCGGTAAGGATAGATCCATCTAACAAACCGGCATTGATTTCGGCCAGACGATCTTTGATTTCCTGAGAAATCTGGGCATCAAAATCATGGAAGGGGGCCAAACCTACCTCACCGATAAAATTGCCACTGGGGAAGCTACCACTCTGAGAGTTAGCAATCAGGTCGAAGACGCCGGGGGTGATGAGTTTCATAGCACTAGAAACCAGGCAGGAGTGGGCTTCTGGGACAGTTTCCCATTGGTCAGAGTCCACGCCGATGCAGTAAACGCCTTCGCGGCTGGCGACTTCAATGAGCGCACCGTTACCGGTCTTACCACCTGCACCAAAGACGACGTCCGCGCCATTGGTGTCAATGGCCTGGGCGGCTGTGCTGGCACCCCATTCGGGGTCGGTGAAGGCCACATCAAGGCCACCGGGGTGGAAAGTGGAAACCAGGTTGATGTCAGCATTGATATACAGCGCACCGGCTTCATATCCTTCTTTGAAGGCAACGACCGGGGGAACCAGATCTGTACCGAGCACGGCGGCAATCGTGCCGGATTCACTGAGCATGGCGGCCAAAGCCCCTGCCATGAAACCTGCCTGATCTTCAGGGAAGATTAGACCGGCGACGTTGGCAACGGCTTCGCCCTGGAACTGGTCAACACCGATGAAGTTGATGTCTGGATATTTCGCGGCCGCTTCCAAAGTTGCCGTACCCAGAGCAAACCCTACGGTAACGATGACATCGTACCCATTATCAGCAAACAGACCAATGTTGGTGGCATAGTCTTTGGCGTCCTGGGTTTCAATGAAATCAACCTGAGCACCCAATTCGGCTTCGGCTCGTTGTACACCTTCCCAGGCGGATTGATTGAACGATTTGTCATCAATTTCGCCTACGTCTGTAACCAGACCCACGCAGAAGAATTCTTCGCTACTGCAATCGCCTTCGGCGGCAGGTTCTTCGGCGGCAGGTTCTTCAGCGGCAGGTTCTTCAGTTGGGGCCGCGTTGTCGCCTTCATTCATGGCGTCGGCACTATTTTCGGTCGTGTTGCCTGTATTGTTTTCCGTGTTGTTCATCTCATTACCAGAATTGCCAGAGCCACCGCAGGCTACCAGCAAAAGGGCAATGAGGCTAAGGAGCAATAACAAGCGCATTTTCTTAGTCATCTTCTTCCTCCGTCATACAAAAAATGGGTAGTAAATAATCTTCTGTCTATTACAGTAACTGCTAAGCCTGTTGCCTGAGCTTATCGAAGGCAAAACGGGTTTCGACAAGATCAACCCGCAAGAGACTTAAGTCGTTATCTATTACAACAGTAGACTGATTTGTATTTTACGCCATTCGATAGGGCGTTCAAATTTTCTTGATATAATTGGGGTGATTTCGTTTTATACTTACCACGGTTATAAAGTGACATTTTGTTGGCGGCAACAGATTGGGTAGGTTTGGGCTGAAGACCCATCCCCCGTCCCAGGGGGAAGGGGAGAAACCCACCGGCGCGGTTGGGGGCGTCTGCCCTCCAACCGCGCCGAAAAAAGTTCCCCACCTCTGGGGGCGGGGTTAGGGGTGGGGGTGGTCTCGGATGTTCCCAACGTGAGGATAAAGCGGCACGGCGCACGGCAGGAAAATGTCAGATTATGCCCTTTGGCAGTATAGTGGGGTTGGGCGCACCTTGCCTTCTCTGGAGAATGGGGCCATCTGCTTCCGCTCTACCCAGAGAGAGATCCGGCCACGTTCAAGCCCGGTTTTGGGTCTTCGAGATTTCAGGGGGTTGGCACCATCTGTAGGGGCAACCCTTGCGGTTGCCCTCAATGGGACAGGCACAAGGCCAGCCCCTACATTTAGCCACACCCCGCGAATTCCGAAAGAAGCCCGGTTTCTACATTCCTTTCAGTTCAACGGTTCATCACTATGCCAGACCCTTCACCTTCTCCTCATAAAAATACCTCCTTTTGGTTAATTCTTCTGGTTTTATGTTTATTAGTCGCCCAGTTTTTCTTTTCTCAGCCCCGTGCCAATGGTCAGCCACCCTGGTTAGCCATTGGTGCTATTGCGGTGGGAATTGGTGCATTAGTTGCCAGTCAGGGAGAGTATCGCTGGTTGCGTTGGTTAGAAACACGGCTAACCCAATGGTTACAAACTCGCCCAACCGGGGCCAATAATACTGCCCAGTCTGGCCGTGATTGGGCAGTGGTGTTATCGGTGTTGTTTATTCTTTACACGTTGTGGCAGATTCCCTTAAAAAGTAGCCAGGAAAATTATACTTTGCCCACCCTGGCCTGGGCGGCTTCTGTGTTATTGTTTTTGTTGGCGGTAGCTCCGGAGCCGCTGGTCTGGCCAAACTGGCGGCACCTTTGGCTGGAGAACCGGGGGGTTATTCTGGTAGCGCTGGGGTTGACGCTGGGGGCGTTGCTATTGCGCGTGTGGCAAATTGGTACGATTCCGGCCACGCTGGCCGGAGATGAGGCCTCACAGGGGTTAGAAGCCCTGCATGTGATTCAGCGGGTCTTACGAAATCCGTTTGGGACGGGCTGGTTGGGCGTGCCTACGATGAGTTTCTTTTTTAATAGTCTGACAATCCGTTGGTTGGGCGCTACGGTGGTGGCTTTGCGTTTGCCCTGGGTGTTGATTGGCACAGGAACGGTGTTACTGGCCTTTTTGTTGGGGCGACAGTTGAAGGGAACGGCGTGGGGGTTGTTCGCGGCCGCGTTCGTGGCCCTATACCATTATCACATCCACTACTCCCGCCTGGGTTCCAATCAAATCGCTGACCCGTTCTTTCTTACCGCTTCCCTCTGGCTCCTATACCGGGGCCTGGACAAGCAGAGCCGCCTGAGTTTTGCCCTTAGCGGTGTGGTGTGTGGACTGGCGTTTTACTTTTATGCCGGGGCACGTCTCACACCCGTTGTGATATTGGTGATTCTGGGTTATCTCTTCTTGCGTGAGCCACGCCACTTCTGGCGCACGCATAACGTTAATCTGTTTATCATGCTAACCGCCTTCCTTATCACCTTTGCCCCTATGGGACAATACGCCATCTACTTCCCCGGCGATTTTAACGCCCGCCTGAATATGGTAGGGATCATCCAAAATGGCTGGCTGGCCCAACAGGCTGAAATCAGTGGCTCCGTCTGGCCTGCTTTGTGGGATCAATTTCAGCGAGCGTTTCTGGCCTTCAACTTCTACCCGGATCGCACGGTCTGGTATGGGTTGCAACAGCCTTTGTTAGACCCTTTCTTTGGCATGTTATTCTTATTGGGTTTGGGGTATGCCACAGTCCGACTGATCGGCAAAAAAGCTGACACACGGATGGCCCCGATTGTTGCCTGGTGGTGGGGGGGTATGATTCTAGGGGGAATGTTGACTGAAAGCCCACCTTCCAGTCAGCGGCTCGTTACCTTGACAGTGCCCACCTGCTTCTTCATTGCTCAGGCTTTGTGGGAAATTGTGCAGTTAGGAGAAGCCAGTTATGGGCATCGTTGGAAACAGGTTCTCTTAGTTATAGCGGTTTTCATGTTTGGCCTGACGAGTTTGAACACCTACTTTAATGTGTATACACCGCAACGGCTCTATGGTGGGCCTCATGCCCTTCTGGCAACGGAGATTGTGCCTCGGTTAGAAGATCTCCAGGATGAGCACCGATTTTATTTTCTGGGGCCACCCTGGATGTATTGGACGTTTGCGACTATTCCCTATCTCCTCCCGGAGGCGGAGGGGGCTGATATTAACAACCCCATCGCGGCCGCGACGCTTACAGAGATGGTAGGGACGGATAATGGGGCTGTGTTTGTCATTTTGCCGGAACGTCAGTCTGAATTGTCTATCCTTCAGTCTGTTTATCCCACCGGAGAACTAGAAACGTTCAATTCACCCGTGGCTGACCGATTGATGGTTTCATTGTATATTGTGGCGGAGGAAGATCTCACACCATGAAACGTCGTCAACATTGGTTATTCGGGGGAATCATTGGTATTGCGGTAGTGGTAGCCATCTTGTATGTTATGGCTCGTTACCGCAGTTTACCAGAGACGCGGCCGCAAACCTTCACTGCCACCTATCGCGCTAATATCCCCCAGGCTGAATTGTATGAAGAGATGGTGATTGCCCCTCTAGGCAGTTACTATCAGCTTACCTATCAGCATTATGTCAGCCGGATCAACTTCACACTAACAACTGAGGAACTGGATGCCGTTTATGCGGCCTTTCGCACCTCTAGTTTTTCTCGAATTCCCACCGGGCAGAGATCCCTGGCGGCAGATGAGGCCGGTACTTATGTGTCGTTGCAGGCCGGGAGCCGGACGTATGTGGTGATAGAAACAGCCGAGGACCTTATAACGGATGCCTGGACGGCCCAGTGGCAATTTGTTCGCCAGGCTCTTTTTGCTATTCGCGGCCGCGAAGTCCAGAAACAAATCGTTCCCTTCACCATCACACTTGACCCATCCCTCATTGGCGCACCCCTGACCCTTTACCTAAACCGGGAAGTGCTTTTTGAAGGAGAAGTAGATGTAAACGAAACTCAAACACCAGTCACCTTCACCAAAATCCCTGGTGATTACCTTGTCGAATTGGTTCTCGGCGAACTCTATTCGTATGAGTTTACACTAAGCGCCGATTCGTCCCTGCTTGTCGCCCTGATAGATAACCAGGTAACCATCAATGGAGAATGTATTTCCTGTGCTACGGTTAGAGAAGCGCCATAACCGCCGGGAAATGTCAAGATTGAGTGCATTAACCCTAACCTGGACAAACAAAAACCCATGAATAATCCCCGTATTCACCATGACCCTACCGGACGGTTTAGTAACCGGGTTGATAATTATGTCAAATATCGCCCCAGTTATCCCCCAGCAATTCTACGCTACCTGGAAATTCACTATGGCCTCACCCCGGCCTCTACCATTGCCGACATCGGTTCTGGCACGGGGCTACTGACAAAGTTATTTTTGGACAATGGCAACCGGGTATATGGGGTGGAGCCAAATGAAGCGATGCGGTTGGCGGCGGAGCAGTTCCTGGCCGGTTATCCCCATTTTGTCAGCGCGGCCGCAACCGCCGAAGCGACCACCCTACCCGATCACACAATTGATTTTGTCACGGCCGGGCAGGCCTTTCATTGGTTTGACCCCCAACCCACCCGGAATGAGTTTCGCCGGATTTTGCGGCCGCAAGGTCACGTTGTCCTCATCTGGAATACCCGCCACCCAGATTCCCCCTTTATGCAGGCATATGATGCCTTATTGGAGCGGTGGGCCGTACAATACCTGGCCCTCCGTCACCAGGAGAGTTTGGAAGAGGGGCTGACCAGTTTTTTCTCCGGCCAATGGGAAAAAGTTTTGTTTGATAATTCCATGGTTCATGATAATGAAGGGCTACGCGGCCGCACGCTTTCCTCTTCTTATGCCCCCCTACCCGGCCACCCCCACCACACCCCCCTCATGGATGGCTTAAACGAACTGTTTGACCAGTACCAAGAAAACGGCCAGGTCACCTTGCTTTACCAAACCGCCCTTTTCATCGGCCCCCTACCTTGAGAGGGTATTCATTCGGTGTATGCCGGGCCGATCCTCCCACGAAACCCTAAAGAACCATTATCACTTTAAGTCCATGGTGAGTATATAATTCTGCGTATGAGTTTCGAGCCATCTCCCCGCATCAAAGAGATATTGGAAAATCTGCCCACCCGCCCTGGTGTTTATCTCCACAAAGATAAGGACGGCAAAATCATCTACGTAGGCAAAGCGGTCAACCTGCGTAGCCGTGTCCGTTCCTATTTCCAGGCCAATGTAGACTCCTACAAAACCCACAAACTCCGCCTACAAATCACCGATATTGAGATCATCACCACCGATTCGGAGCTAGAAGCGCTTCTACTGGAGATGAATCTCATCAAAAAACACCAGCCCCGCTATAACATCCGGCTTAAGGATGATAAACGGTACCCTTATATCAAAGTCCATTGGGCTGATCCCTTCCCCAAAGTAACCGTAACACGACGCATGGAAAAAGATGGCTCCCGTTACTTTGGCCCTTATACCTCAGCCTGGGCCGTGCACCAATCGCTCGATCTGTTGCGGAAAATTTTCCCCTATCTCACCTGCGACCGCATAATCACGGGTCAGGATGAACGCGCCTGCCTGTACTTTGACATCAAGCTATGCAATGGCCCTTGTATCGGGGCAGTGAATCAGGCTCAGTATCGGGCCATGATTCAACAGTTGATGGAATTCCTGAATGGCCGGTCAGATCAGATTGTCAAAGATATACAAAAGAAGATGGTCGCGGCCGCGGAAAATCTCGACTTTGAGAAAGCCGCCCAGCACCGGGACCAACTCAAGGCCGTAGAACGTATCGTCGAGAAACAGAAAGTCATCGCGGATGCAGACACCGACCAGGATGTGATCGCCTTCGCCCGTGTAGATGGTGATGCCTGTGTCCAGGTCTTCTTCATCCGGCAAGGCAAACTCATTGGCCGAGAGTATTTCCTGCTTGAAGGCACAGAAGACGAACCAGACAACGACATTTTGCAGGAATTCGTTACCCAGTTTTACGACGAAGCCGCCCATATCCCCCAAGAATTACTGTTGCCCCATGAGATGGAAGAAACTCAAATCATTGAGCAATGGCTCCGGCAAAAACGCACCAGCAAAGTCACCATTCAGGTTCCCCAACGAGGCAAAAAGAAGGACCTGGTTGAAATGGCCGCCCGCAATGCCGAAGACACGCTGGCTACCCTGCGCCAGCAGTGGGCCGCCGACCAATCCCAACATGTCACAGCCATGACCGAATTGCAAGAAGCCCTCGGCCTTAGCCGTCCCCCCTCACGGCTAGAATGTTACGACATCAGCCACACTCAGGGAGAGCAGACGGTAGCCTCAATGGTGGTTTTTGTTCAGGGGGTTGCCCGTAAAAGCGATTACCGTCGCTTCAACATCCAGAGCGTTACCAATGACGATTACGGCGCGATGAAAGAAGCCCTCACCCGCCGCTTCCAACGGTATCGGGAAGCCCAGGATGGCGAATTGCACGATCCCACCCAAATCGGCAAACAAAAAGAGTCAGCGTGGGCTATTTTGCCCGATTTGCTCATTGTGGATGGGGGGAAAGGGCAACTGGCAATGGCAGTAGAGGTATTGACTCACTTTGGCCTGACCGATGAAGTTCCTCTAGCCGCCTTAGCCAAACAAAATGAAGAGCTATTTGTACCCACGCGGCCGCAATCCATCTACCTGCCGCGCCGTTCCCAGGGGCTATATCTGGTACAGCGCCTGCGCGACGAAGCCCATCGTTTCGCCAACGAAGGCCACCGCAAACGGCGGGCCAAAGTCGGTACCGCTTCCATCTTAGATGAGATTCCCGGCGTCGGCCCTAAACGACGCAAAGCCCTGCTCACCCATTTTGAAAACCTGGAAGGCATTCGCCGGGCCACCGTAGAAGAACTCACCCAGGTTGCGGGCATCTCCCCCGATGTAGCTTCTTCCATCAAAGCCCATCTGCCCTAACCCCCTTCCGGGGAGAAGAGGGAACCCTGGGGGGAGACTTAAGCCATCTCTCTTAAAAAACCTTTACTGTATCCAGAAGTAAGCCTAACTGCGCGGCCGCGTTCCTTAGCTCTTCCCACTCATTAGCCCGTACCGTCACCGCCAAATCCCCGAGCCGCTCCCCCAAAAAGGGGCGCGTCTTGGCATTGTTCTGTAATTTATCCAGAATATCTGCTTCTTTTACCCGCAACACAACCACCTGTTCCAGTCGGGCTTCGGTTCCCTTCTCTGTCCACCGTTCAACTGCTCGCCGGGTACTGGCCGGAACCGGGCGGCCACTGGTTTTTTCCAAAAACTGCAATACCCGATCCGGCTCAATTCCCTGGGAGCGTGCCAATTCTAACGAAGCCGGTGTCAGTCGGTAAATGAATGGCTTGCCGGGTTGTTGCGGTAATGGTTCGGCCACGCGGGCAATCTGAAACCGATGTTGCCGCTCAGCATTTACGGGCACCAAAATGGTGGCATCAGCATGAACAACCGGTGGCACGGCCACTTCATGGTCATTGGGTTTTTCATGTTTGAGCCACAACTGTCCTGCCGGTGTCAGACGGAAGAGTTGATCGGTGGCTTCAACAGCGCCTAACCAGAGCAGGGGGCCACGCACCAGGAAACGCAATAATCGCCCTTCTACCTGCTCCCACTTGTCAAAACCGGTAATGTAACTACCTTGCTCCCGGTCACGAATGTACCAGGTATCATAATTGCCGTCTGGGCGCTGAAAATCGGGGTTGGTCTCTTTGATAAAGGCCAGTAAATCAGAAAAAGTGTACCACTGTGTATCGGGGGATAAGGCTTCTAACAAACCTGTACGCGCCAGGATGGGTTCATTTTCCCAGCCACTCCCTTCACATACCAGACCGGGCGTATGGCATAGATCGTTCCAATCGCTACTGCTCCAGGCTTCCAGCAGAGCACGTAACTGGGCCGCCCGACTCTGTTTGAGCCAATCAACGGCGGAGCGAGTAGGGCGTACGCCGTTTTCAGCCTGCCGCAACAGGTTCATCTCCCAGGCCAGATTGATGAGCAAGTGACAACGATCGGGATGGGGATTAAGCAGGTAAGGGTAAAGTTGTTCCAAAATTTCCTGGTTGAGGGTTTCCCGTTGCGCGGCCGCCAGAATGGCCGTTAAGTCATCAACGGCATCTGTGGTGGTGGGGGTAAATTGGCTGGGCGCGGCCGCGGCTTTCAGACTGGCGGGTGGGACAGGAGTAGGAATGGGGGCAAGGGCGGGAATAGGGACAGAAGTAGGGGTAGGGTGTGTGGTTGCGGCTTTTACCCCTGGTGTTTTGAGTTCAGGCGTTGCGGGAGTGGGGATGCTTTTGGGTTGCGGAAATTGCTCCAGGAATTCATCGGGCAGGTAATAAAACTCTATCAACCCTTCTGGCGTTTCCTGGAAAGCACGGTACAAAAACCCCCGATACCACAACGACTCCGCCGGGCTGATGGGATCATACCACGGCTCTTCTCGTTCCAGGCGGGCTGGCCCCATTTGCCGCACTTCGCCAAACTCCCGGCTAAACGTAGCGACGGGCAAGCGGCCGCGGTTAAGAACAAGACGATTGATAGAAGACGCTTCCTCTGGCGATAAATAAGATACCTCTTCAGGCATACTTAAATTGGTAAGCGTTTTGGCCAGTGTTTTTGCACATTTCGGCTTATCGGCCCCAGTCAGGTCAAGTTCCCACCATTCACCAATGACCCGCAAGACAATGAGTTCATGATCCAACAAAGCCTGTTCCAATGTTCGCATGGTATCTATAGACCTTAAGAGAATGAGAGTTAACCAGTTTTGCGCCCGAACGGGTGGTTTTGGCGGGTGGCGCTACCCGCCAAAATCTTTACGAAAGAACCGAGTTGATTATATCTTGAGTTTATCGTTCTGAGATGTACGCGCAAAGGGAACTCAGGGCGATTGCATACTCACCCCAATGAACCCACTTCCCTAACGATTCCCGGCAAGAAGGGAGAAAAAAACAATTCGAGCCGTTTTTCGCGGGCGAATGCCCGCGAAAAACGGCTCCTAAAAAGTTCCCCGCCCCTGGGGGCGGGGTTAGGGGTGGGGGAAAATAGCATATGCAATTACCCTGAAACGGCTTTTCCCCAGTTAATTGGTTATATCGCTCATCGGAAACGCCCATCCCCTAACAATTCCCACCGGGAAGGGGGAACCTATTGGTGTCGTTTTTTGCGGGCATACGCCCGCAAAAAACGACACTTTATCCAATTCCCCGCCCCTGGGGGCGGGGTTAGGGGTGGGGGAAAATAGCATATACGATTACCCTGAAACGGCTTGACTTGCCTGGGGAAGATTGCTATATTCTTTTACGCATTGATAAGCGTCAATAAGTATTAATAATCTAGAGGAGAGAAAGAGGCAGGGTAAATTAATTTATCGCTGGCTCTTATTCCACACTCTAGTCATAAGTTATAGGTGTTACGATGAATTGGTGCATGTGTATGAGGCGAGGAAGCTAAGCCCCTTCGCCTTTTGCCAGATAAATCTGGCGGCTCCCCCGGACTGTCCGGGATGAAAGCAGAACAGACAACAAGGCGAAACGGTGGCGGCTCTCCTCGCGGTTTAAACGAGATGAGCGATACGCGACCGTTTTTTGTTGTCTGTTGACCGACATGCTTTAAGAGTGAGATGCACCATGAAACAACCTGTAGAAGCCCCGTTATTAACGACAGTTCCCCCTGTCTCCTTAGCCCCCGTATTATTGAGTCGTACGGCACCCCTGACCCCGGAAGGGTTGGTGGGGAACACGCCATTATTACCCTTGCGTCGGTTGTCCGCGGCCGCGACACTCCCCCCCACCGTCCATCTCTTGGCCAAAGCAGAATGGTTCAATCCCAGTGGCTCCGTTAAAGACCGCCCGGCCCTCAACATTATCCGCACCGCTGAGGCGCAAGGTTTACTCAAACCGGGTATGACCCTGCTAGACTCGACATCGGGCAATATGGGCATTGCTTATGCTATGTTGGGCGCGGCTCGTGGCTACCGGATACAACTGGCTTTGCCGGAGAACGCCAGCCCGGAGCGCAAAGCGATTTTGCAGGCATATGGTGCCGAGTTAATCTATACTGACCCGCTGGAGGGGTCGGATGGGGCGATTATGCAGGCGCGAGAGATCGCGGCCGCGAACCGCACCAACATCTTTTACGCCAACCAGTACAATAACCCGGCCAACTGGCAGGCCCATTACTTCACCACTGGCAATGAAATCTGGCAACAGACTGGGGGACAAGTCAGCCATTTCGTCGCCGGATTGGGTACCAGTGGCACATTTATGGGTACAACGCGCCGCCTCAAAGAGTTAAACCCGGCTATTCGTGCCGTCTCAATGCAACCGGATAGCCCATTTAATGGGTTGGAAGGGTTGAAACATATGCCCAGTGCCATTAAGCCGGGTATTTATGATGATGACCTGGCGGATGAGAATGTGATTGTCCGTACTGAGGATGCCTACCAGATGGCCCGGCAGTTGGCGCGAGAAGAGGGGCTGTTTGTGGGGATTTCGGCCGCGGCCGCGGTCGTCGCCGCCCTCACCCTGGCCCACACCCTGGCCGAAGGCATCGTTGTCACCATTCTACCTGACAATGGGTTCAAATAT
>JAGNBF010000034.1:19999-65920 GCA_018004935.1 Chloroflexota bacterium
GTGAGTGATCGTTTCTGGAGAGGATAATTATTCGGGCGTGGTTCAAAAGTCGGCAAACGGTGCTTAACAGTTTGTAGGGCGATTTGGTAAATCGCCCACGAGACGATTTACCAAATCGTCCTACAAAATGGGTTCAAATATGTGAGTGATCGTTTCTGGAGAGGATAATTATTCGGGCGTGGTTCAAAAGTCGGCAAACGGTGCTTAACAGTTTGTAGGGCGATTTGGTAAATCGCCCACGAGACGATTTACCAAATCGTCCTACAAATTTGTAAAGCTGACCTGAACCATGCCGTTATTCGTTATTGGTTATTGACACACCATCACACCAATACACCAATAACCAATACACCAACACACCAATAACCACTATGCTTAAATTACCTGCTCCTCTACAACAAACCATCAACGCCCACGGCGCGGCCGCGTTCCCTTTTGAGGGGTGTGGTCTGCTTCTGGGGCATATCGAAAATGGGCACAACATCGTAGTTGCCCTGCACCCGGCCCAAAATAGTTGGCCCGTCGAGGCCGAAAAGCCGGAACGATTCCAGATCAGCAGTCAGGACATGCTCCAGGCTGAACTGGCGGCAATGGCCCAAGACCTGGAACTGATTGGCGTCTTTCACAGCCACCCCAATCACCCACCCATTGCTTCACCCCGTGACCTGGCCTGGGCATCCTGGCCTGGTTACTCCTATCTCATCACCGAAATCCGCGACGGCCAGCCACGTGAGAGCCGTTCCTGGCAACTCACCGCCGACCGGGCAGATTTTGTGGAAGAAGGGGTAGAGATTGTTTAGGTATCAGAACTCATTCCCATGCAGAGCGTAGAACGAGAATAGGCAATGGCTGACCCTCACTCTAATCCTCTCCCCAGGGAGAGGGTTAGAGTGAGGGAATGGGTCGTCTCGCTACGTTTTTCGGCCTCACCCAATTTCTGACCTGGATGGACCGCAATCGTAAATCGGGCGTGGTTCAAAAGTCGGCAAACGGTGCTTAACAGTTTGTAGGGCGATTTGGTGAATCGCCCACGAGACGATTTACCAAATCGCCCTACAAATTTGTAAAGCTGACCTGAACCATGCCGTAAATCGTAAATCAAAAATCTCAAGGAGAGTTTTTTCAATGGCCCAAATTCGTATTCCTACTCCGCTTCGCCCCTATGCGGGGGGTCAGAGTGCTATCGCCGTAACCGGAAGCACCGTTGGTATGGCCCTGAACGACCTGACCGATCAACACCCTGATCTGCGTCAACATCTGTTTGATGGCCCACAATTACGCAGTTTTGTCAATATTTACCTGAACCAGGAAGATGTCCGTTACCTGCAAGGGGCCGAAACCCCGCTCAAAGATACGGACACGCTCTTGATCATTCCTTCGATTGCCGGGGGGACACGCTAAACAGATCAACAACGGTCTGACCGATAGCCACAAACTATCCTGTCAGTTGGAGACAATCTTATGAGTTTACGTGAACAAATAGACCCCTCTGCCATCGAGCTTTCTCATGAAGAAGTGAAGCGTTATAGCCGCCACCTCATCATGCCGGAAGTGGGCATGGCCGGGCAGAAAAAACTAAAAGCCTCTAGCGTCTTGCTCATTGGTGCGGGTGGTTTGGGTTCACCCCTGGCGATGTACCTCGCGGCCGCGGGCGTGGGGCGCATCGGTTTAGTAGATTACGACGTGGTAGATTACACCAACCTGCAACGGCAAATCATCCACGGCACCAAAGACGTGGGCCGCCCCAAACTCCACAGCGCGGCCGACCGCATCCGCGACATCAACCCCCACGTCCAACTAGACCTCTATGAACTGCCACTCACCTCTGCCAATGCCCTGGAAATTCTGGCCCCTTACGATGTCATCATAGACGGCACAGATAACTTCCCCACCCGCTACCTCACCAACGACGCCTGCGTACTCCTGGGCAAACCCAACGTCTACGGCAGTATCTTCCGCTTTGAGGGGCAGGCCTCCGTTTTCAACTACGAAGGTAGCCCCTGCTACCGTTGCCTCTACCCGGAACCACCACCGCCCGGACTGGTCCCCAGTTGCGCCGAAGGGGGCGTTTTGGGTGTCCTGCCCGGAACCATTGGCGCAATTCAGGCCACCGAAGCCATCAAAATTATGCTCGGCATCGGCACATCTCTCAGCGGCCGCTTACTCCTTTACGACGCACTCCACATGAGCTTCGACGAGGTGCGTCTGCGCAAAAACCCCAACTGCCCCATCTGCGGCCAAAACCCCACCATCCACGAACTCATTGATTACGAGCAGTTCTGCGGCATGCCCGCCCACGACCGGAGCGACTTCACTACCCATGTCAACGACGATCAGGCCAAAACGGCTGTGCCGGAAATTACCCCTCTGGAACTCAAAGCCCGTCTGGATCAAGGCGACAACCTGTTTATCCTGGATGTACGCGAACCTCACGAGTGGGACATCTCCAATCTGGCACCATTAGGTGCCTACCTCATACCCAAAGGGCGCGTGCTGGAGCGCATGGGCGAACTCGACACCGCCCGGGAAATGGTGGTGCAATGCCGCACCGGTGCTCGCAGTGCTGATGTGATTCGTCTGCTCCAGCAACACGGTTTTAGCAAAATGGTCAACCTTGTTGGCGGCATCAACCGCTGGGCCGATGAAGTAGACCCCTCACTACCCAAATATTAAAAAATCGGGGTTCTTTAGGAATTTAGGGGGTTGACAGCAGATGTACGGGCTGGCCTTGTGCCTACCCCGTGTGGGGCAACCACAAGGGTTGCCCGTACTCCACGAAACCCCCAAAAACTAAAATCGGCATGGTTCAAAAGTCGGCAAACGGTGCTTAGGAATCGTTCGTTTCTAACTTAGCGGTTTGCTGTGGCCGGTCTCCTGACCGCGCCACCCATCTTATTTCCGAACGATTACTTAACATTTTGTAAAACAGACCTGAACTATGCCCAAAATCACCTTGCACCCTCGCGGGCACGGGAAAGAAGGTGCAGGATAGGTTCCTTTTGGGGAGTATACAATCGTTGTGCTTGGGTTCTCCTCTCCAGTGGTAGAAGATGAATAGCAGGTGAACTTTCTCTGGTAAAAATAATTTCCCCTCTTGCATTCTCTGGAGAGATGTTTTAAGATGGGAGCCAATACACTGGTAGATGCAGTTTTACCAGAGAGAAATCCCACATCTTTTAAGGTAAGGAAGGTAAGAGAAATGGCATATACTTATACCAACTCCAAAGGCAATAAATATGTTCTGCACAGCCGGGAAACCACGCTGAAGAACGGCCGCAAGCAGACCATCTATTTCTTCGCCAAAGAAGAAAAGGCTGGCGCTTTGGATGGCGTACCCGATGGCTATACAGTTGCCGAAAGCCGGAATGGTCTCCCTGTCCTGAAGAAACAAGCTTAAACAGTTTCATTGTTTCTTCTCAATAAAGCGCGGTGAAGTTGGTTGAGCCTATCGAAACCAACGGCCTATGACAAGTTCCGGCCTCGTTTGCCCCGAAATATTGAGAAGATACGTTTCATTGACAAAAAAAAAGTCCCGGCAATTGCCGGGACTTTTTTTTATGGGGTTGTATAGATCTGTATTAGTCGCCCACTGCCCAAACCACTTAATCCTTGATCTTTACCCGTTGTTAAGAAACATTCTTGAAGGTAAAAGGGATAGCGACAAAGACTAGAAAAAACATGAGTAGAGAGAAAAGGGCTATCGTTCGTCGCCGGGGATCAAGGGGTGTTACATCGTCTAGAGGTTCGGCGTGAACACGGCCCAGGAAGAACAGCAGTAGCACCCACACCCCCCAGGTAGTGCCTTCACTCAGGAACATCAAAATGACAAGTGTGATGAGGATGGGCCAATAAAAGGTTCGCGCCTGTTTGCCAAACAACGCATAAGCGATATGTCCCCCATCGAGTTGCCCTACGGGTAGCAGGTTTAACCCGGTAACCAGCAGACCCACCCATCCAGCCCAGGCGATTCCATTCAAGGTTACATCTAGCCCCTCGCGAGTGGGAAACATTTGTCCGAAAACGAGCAGTTTGGCCAGGATGTAGAGAATGGAGTTTCCTTCGAGTATGTAGGGTGTATCCACCGGTAAAGGTGTTATCTCGGAGGTGGCCAGGCCGTATAACAAAATAGGGATGGCAAAGACCAACCCGGTTAATGGTCCGGCCGCACCAATGTCTAGCAGGGCACGCTTGTTTTTGATGGGTGCTTTAAGGCGAATGAATGCCCCCATGGTACCAATGATGGAGAAGGGCATAGGAATGAAGAAGGGTAGGGTAACTGAAACTTTGTGGTAACGGGCGGCGAAGTAATGCCCCATTTCATGGGCACCCAGGATAAGCAAGAGGCTTAAGGCGAAGGGCCAACCGGTTAGCAGTTGGGCGAGTGTGGGGATGGTAGACCCATTCCAGCCGGGTTCCATACCGACCAACAGGGTGGTGAAAATGGTGGCAATGAAGAGGAGTAGATTTAGCCACCACATGTTAGCGGAATCTTTAAAGACGACAGGGATGGCGGTGAGGTAAAGTTGGTCTTCTTCGGTACGGATGAAGGGGGTAAAACCATGTTTTTCCATGCGGCCGCGAATTTCATCAAAACAGTCCGCCAGGTTACAACGAAATTGCCCCTTATAGCGAATGGCTCCCGGATAGGGGTTATTCACCTGGAAAAATTGGCAGACGAACAGGTCAGCTAACTCATCACGCAGTTTAACTGCCACCAGGGAAAGGGTATCATCAGAATTGGTGGGAGGGGCGGTAAAAAGCGTCATGATTGGTCATTCGCGGCCGCGTTATCATCTTCCGCCTCATCCTCATCCCCCCAACTAATAATCCAGATACAGGCTCCCGCCACCAGCGTCGTAATCACCAACAGCCAGAACCATTGTTGCGCTTCCAGGCCCACATCCCGCGCCGAAAAAAGCAGGATGATGTCCATGCCAATAGCCAAAATGATCCAGGCAAACAGGCGAGGGTGCATATTAATCCAGGTTTTTATTTTTTCCATATCAACTCCTTAGAGGTCATTCGTAAATAGACTCACCAGGGGTAACTACCAAGTAATCGTTCGTTTTTCACTTAGCGGTTTGCTGTGGCCGGTCTCCTGACCGCACCACCTATCTTATTTCCGAACGATTACCAAGCCTGTTGCCTGAGCTTGTCACAGGCAACACGGGGCTTTGTTATTTAATTCTCGTTCCCTAATTGCGAATGAACCGTTAGATAGGTGAAGTAATACGGTCTTCACGCAAAATCTTGATCATCGCCAGGGTATCAGGCGGTTGTGACTCCTGCAAGGCTTGCTTCCATACTCGAGGTAGATTCTCTGCATTGAGAATCTGGAACTCGTTGAAGGCCAGATACCCCCCTAACCGATCTACCTGATCGTTAGGTAAAAAGGCGATCATAATTTCGCAAAAATGCTGAATAGCCGATTTTTCAATGTCTTTGAGCACAGGATCAAAAGCAAAGGCAACGGATTCAGGCGGGTACATGTATAGTTGATCGATGCGGGCAATCAGGTTTTCGATGTGCCAGCCCACAACGATATAAATCGTCGTGCCACTCTGGGCAATGAAGTAACTGCGTTCACCCAACGCCATGAGAAGCTCTGACCGGGACATTCTCACCTGTCCGTTGGTGGCTTTGTTTAAGTGTAACAGAATTGCGGGCACATCAGAGGGGCGTGCCCGACGCACGGTGATTTCTTCTGTTCCACTGGTTGTCGGAATAGTGGGGGGAATGGTGGCAATGGGTTGCGGCCGCGTGAGAGAAGCGGGTTTGTCGGTCTGTTTTTCTGGAGCTTTCTCGACTGGTTTGGCGACTGGCTTTTCTACCAACCTGGCGACTGGCTTTTCGGGGGGGCGAGGGGGTTGGGGTTGATGACTGGGCGGGGCTACTGGGGTTGGAGTTACGGGGGCGGCTGATTCAGATAGGGGGGTGGTTCCAGTAGAGGAGGCGAGAGTAACCAACCCGTCTGCCATTTTGGCCTTCATCACAGGGTCGGCCCCAAAAAGCCGACGCCAGGCCAGGAGAAACTGTTTGCGAGTATTCTCCATTGTGCCATGGGTATCAAATACGACATCAGCCAGGGCAATTTTTGCTTCTTGAGAAGATTGCATTTCTACGCGCTGTTTTGCGGCCGCGAGTTCCATTCCCCGGCAAATCACCAATCGTTCCACCTGCCGCTGGGTCGGGCACCGTGTTACCCAAATTTGATCACAAAACGTTCTCAAATCGCCTTCCAGGAGTTTAATCGCTTCAATTACCGTCACCTGTTTGTCACTCTGATCGATCCGGGCCATTACCTCTTTCCGCACCACCGGATGAATCATCTGTTCCAGGTCTTTCAAGGCACCGGAGTCCTTGAACACCAATTCCCCCAGAGCCGCCCGGTTGATGCGACCATCTGGGAGACGTACCTGCGGGCCAAAAGCCACGGCAATGGCCGCCTGCATACTGGTATCGTAATCCATGATGCTATGCACCACGGCATCGGCATCAATCATCAGCGCCCCAGCTTCTTCAGCCAGTTTCATAATGGCCGACTTACCTGTAGCGATGTTACCCGTCAGCCCGATAATCGTCTTTCTCGGCCACTGTTTGCTCACAGTTATGCTCCTCTAATAATATGAACCGTGTCTTCTCAATAATGCAGAATAGCCATGGGTTTGAGCTTGTCGAAGCCCGGCTCCGCCTTCGATAAACTCAGGCAGAGCCATGTCCCACCTGTATATATTGCCAACAGGCATAATCTGACATTTTTCGCCCGGTCGTCCTGTCGCTTTATCGCCACATGGTGTTTATCCCAGGCCACCCCCACCCCCAAACCGCACCGGGGGTTTCTCCCCTTCCCAGTTGTTCATTAAATTTTTAATCGGGTAACGCATTCATTGACCCCATCCCCCCTGCCGATTTCCTCGGGAAGGGGGGAATTCCAATGGGGCATTTTTCGGGGCATTCGTCCCGAAAAATGCCCCTTAGAAAAGTTCCCCGCCCCTGGGGGCGGGGTTAGGGGTGGGGGGGATTCCATTACCTGATTAATTTTTTAAACGACAAAAGGGAAGAGGGATGGGTCTTCAGCCCAGGCTTACCCCAGCAGTTGCCGCCAACAAAATGTCACTTTATGACCGAGTATAGATACCAGTTCTAAATCATTTGCCCGTTAGCCTGCCAGAGTCCGATTGAGTGGTTTATAGACTGATGGCGTTTTGTTGATTAGGGCCAGCCAGTTCCGTAGATTTAATGATGCGCTTTTTCCCACTCGGCCACCAACATTTCCAGACTGATCTGTGTCTGTTCATATTCTATGCTTAGATTTTGTATCTTGTCAAAAGCAGAGTCTGTGGTAGCCGCCTGTAATTGGGTTATGAGGGTAGTCACCCGCTCTTCGGCTTCGTGAATACGCTTTTCCAGACTATGAATCGTCTGAGCACGTTTGCGTTGTTCGTTTTTGCTGAGCGTAGTGCCATTAATGGCCGTTGGGGATTCGGTCGCGGCCGCTTTCACCGTTTTTACCCATTTGGCCTGTTCTTGCTGAGCATCGCGTGCCGCCAGATATTCCTGATACGTTCCTTTAAACAGGTAAATCCGATTTCCCTTCAGCTCCCAAATTTGGGTTGCCAGCCGGTTTACGAGATAACGATCATGTGTCACCATCAGGATCGTACCATCAAAATGCTCCAACACGGATTGCAGAATTTCCTGGGACATGATGTCTAAATGGTTGGTGGGTTCGTCCAGAAGCAGGAAGTTTGCTTTTTGTCGCGCCAGAAGAGCCAGAGATAAGCGGCCGCGTTCCCCACCACTTAAACTGCTCACCACTTTGTACACATCTTCCCCGCGAAAGAGAAATTGCGCCAGATAATTCCGCGCCTGACTGATAGGTAAGTTCTCAAAATCCAGCAATTCATCCAAAATGGTGTTGTTGGGGTGTAACCCTTCATGGGCCTGAGCGAAATAGCCAAGATCCAGGCTGGCACCCAGTTCCACTTCACCCCGTAACGGCACTAATTGCCCACGAATGGTTTTGAGAAAGGTAGTTTTGCCCGTGCCATTCTGTCCAATCAAAGCGGCGCACTCCAGCCGGTGCAACTCCAGGTCATCTGTCGTGAAGAGGGGGTTGCCGGGGTAGCCAATCTCCAGGTCACGAGTTCGCAAAACAATTTTGCCACTCCGTTGCCGGGTTACCAGATTCAGTCGTAAATCGGGCGGACGAATCACCGGGTTGCGTAGACTTTTGATCCGTGCTTCGGCCTCTTCCACACTCAGATCAAAGCGGGAAATGTCTAACTCAGATGTTACCTGTGACCATGTTTTACCCTGGAGTGCATCCAGACCCCCCTGTTCCATGGCCATCAGTTCCCGGCTGATGCGGCTGAGTTTCCCTTTGGCCATTTGGGTGCGCTGGCCTGCGATGTTGCGTTTGATGAAGTCTAACTCTTTTTCCAGCCGATCTTTTACTGTGTGGAACTCTTCTTCGCGTCGTTCCCAACGCTCCTGCCGCTGGTCCAGATAAGCGGTGTAATTACCCCGGTATACCTCTAACCCCCCCGGACTCATCTCCCAGATGGTATTAACTACCCGATCTAAAAAGTAGCGGTCATGGCTGACAATGAGAATGGCCCCATCCCAGCTATTCAGGGTGCTTTCTAGCCATTCAATTGCTTCTACATCCAGATGATTGGTAGGTTCGTCCAGAATGAGCAGGTCTGGTTTTTCTAGTAAAAGGTGGGCCAATCGTACGCGTGTTTTTTGCCCACCACTAAGTTGGTTCAAGGGCAAATTCCAGTTGCCCGGGTTAAAACCCAACCCTTCTAACACTTGTTTGATCCGGACAGGGTATTCGTAGCCCCCGGCATGTTCAAACTCTGCCTGAAGTTGGCTATAACGATTAAACATCTCCTCAGAGATGTCGCTTTCCATAGCCTGTTCCATCTGGCGCAGGGTGGCTTCCATGGTGAGTAAGGGGGTAAAGACAATCAGGGCTTCTTCATAAACGGTGTGATCAGGGCGGGCAAAAGTCGCGGCCGCTTCTTGAGATAAATATCCCAGCCGCCGGTCACGTGCCAGGTGAATGTGGCCGGTGTGGGGAGTGTCTAAGCCAGCCAGCACGCGTAACAGGGTGGTTTTACCGACCCCATTAGGACCTACCAGCCCGACTTTGCCATCGTTCGCCACACTGCCAGCAATACCGGAAAAAATATCTACAGCCCCATATGCCTGGCTGAGATTGGAAAAAGATAAAATAGCCATGCCAACAATTATAGCCGTAACTGTTTGCCTCTGCCGAAAACATCAAGACGGTAAGTCGGGCGATCCCATATTCGGATTTCCCCCACCCCTAACCCCGCTCCCAGGGGCGGGGAACTTTTTAAGAACCGTTTTTCGCGGGCGAATGCCCGCGAAAAACGGCTCAAATTGTTTTTTTCCCTTCCTGCCGAGAATTGGTAGGGCGGAGAGTTCATTCTGGTAAGCATGGCGATCACATATTTACCAGAACGGGCCGGGTTATGGTTACGAAAACCGTTGGTCGGCTGTTTTAGTCCGTAGGGGTTGGTATTTAGAGTCTGGCGGTTTGACCGCCGGGCGGATGAACGGAACGTTTATCGTTCAAAATGAGAATTGTGGCCTTTGTGAGAGAATTTGTCAGAGGGCGGTTTATCTGTGGTATACTCACGGGCGATTTTCACACAAAAGGATGTCGTATGGCGAAACAAAAAGCAAAGAAAAAGACGAGGACAACCTCAGAGACTATCTTACTGGTTCTCAGTATTATCATTGCCTTGAGCATGATCTTGGGTTTGATTGTGGGTTTGGGTGGCGGCAGTAGAACAGCCACTACCACGACCAGCCAGTTGATCCCCTCTGGGCCTGCCTTAAGCCGCCCGGTTGTAACAGTTCAGGGACAATCGGCTCAGGTAGCAATTTTGGCTGAAGCACAGGCTCCCCCCGGTTGGTAAAACGGATCACTTCGCACAATATGTGGCAAGAGTTAAGGCTGAAAGGGTGTTGGCGCTTTCAGCCTTTCTTTTTATTCGCAGGGTTAGGTGTATGTACAATTTTCTTTTGGCCCTTATTGGTGTTTTTGTTGGGGGAGTGATTAATATTTTGGCGGATGATTTACCGGAGAGAAAGGGGATTTCGCGGCCGCGGTGCATCCATTGTCATACACCCTATCCACTCACCGGCTGGTTGACACTCACCCGTTGGCCTCTTCACCGGGGACAATGTCCCACCTGCCACCAACCCACCCCCTGGCGCGG
Source organism: Chloroflexota bacterium (assembly GCA_018004935.1). Classification (GTDB taxonomy): domain Bacteria; phylum Chloroflexota; class Anaerolineae; order Promineifilales; family Promineifilaceae; genus Trichofilum. The sequence continues at coordinate 30,259 of JAGNBF010000034.1, forward strand.
CCCGGCTGTCGAAATCAGCACCGCACTTCTTTTTGCCCTACTCCCTGCCATTATCACCCATCCCGTTACCCTGGGAGTAACCGCCTTCTTCATTGCCGTCCTCAACCTCATCATCGTTATAGACCTGGAACATCGGCTCATTTTGCATGTCGTTACCTTTCCCGTAACGCTTCTAGCACTTCTTACCACCTTCATCAACCCCGACAACCGACTTGATTTTGCTTTAATTGGGGCTGTCTTTGGTTTTATCTGTTTTTATCTGTTGTACCTGTTGGGGACATTCCTTTTTGGTTCCGGAGCCTTAGGCTTTGGTGATGTCACCCTGGCCATGACCATGGGCGCAATGTTAGGCATTCACCGCATTATCTTTGCTCTTATTATTGGTATTGTTTTGGGAGGGATCATTAGCTTACTTCTTTTGGCCTCCCGCCGTTTTACCACCCGCACCTACCTACCCTATGGTCAATACCTGGCTTTGGGAGGCATTATCATGCTCATTTGGGGTAATCAAATTTTAGATTGGTATATTGGTTCTTAAGAATAGATTGTTTCCCCCCTGCGTACTGGATGATTCTACCCCCACACCTGTTATAATGTTGATATAGCTTTTAAGAAAAAGATTTAGGTTGTAGAGGCAACCCTTACCCTCTTCTGGGAAGGCATAAGGCCAGTCCCTGTCCCAAATCATTATCTTGAGGTCTATAGCAATGGTACGGTGTTCTCGTTACAATTCTCTGGTTGTAGCTACTAAAGCTCTCGAGGGTTGAGCTTGCCGAAGTCTCGTGTTGCCTTCAACAAGCTGAGGCAACGGCTTAGTAGTTACCACTGGTTTAAAATAACCAACTCGCCCTACACACAAATACAGCGTTCACCCACAAAAATGAAAGTGCCAGACCGGGTATTGGCACTTCTGGGGTTGCTTTTCATCCGTGTGCGTATGGGGGATTTCGTGGGGTAGGGGTTAACCTTGAGCCTGCTCAGCAAGGGCGATCACAAGGGTACACCTTTACATCGGTTGTCAACCCCTGAACTCCCCCCCAGCCATCCGCGTTTAATCCTACCTGTGCCATATTCTTAGAGGAGACCTGTTATGGATTTAAAGGAAATGTTACGTATTTCCAGCCGAACTTTTGCTATCGGTATTGAGCGTTTGCCCAAGGAATTGAGTCACGCCCTTACCATAGCCTATTTGCTCTTACGCGTCTCTGATTACCTGGAAGACAACGTGGAAATGCCGCCTCAGCAAAAAGTGCGCCTGCTCTACCTGTGGGACAAAGTGCTGGGTGAAGAGATCCCTATCGCTGACTTAATGAGCGAGATGACTTATCCCCCCAAAGAAACGGCTGATTCTACTGTGGCCCGGCGGGCCGATTATCTCTTGACGGAGTTAGCCACTCTGCCCGAAGGAATGCGCCGCCCTATCCTCAAACATGTGCGTGATTCTACTATTGGCATGGCCCGTTGGGTGGCGCGTGGCCCTCTGGTCAATAATGAAGCAGACATGGATGACTACATGCACGAGGTCGCTGGCCGAGTGGGTTATCTGGTGACGGAGCTGTTTGCCTGGTATTCCTACACCATTCGCCAGCATTTGGATACGCTCATTCCTCTGGCGCGGGAGTTTGGCCTGGCTCTGCAAACGGTCAATGTTATCCGTGGCTTGCGTGATGATTATGAACGAGGCTGGATTTTTGTGCCGGAAAGTTTTTGTGCCACTGTTAATTTATCCCGTGAGGCGTTATTTGATCCAGCTCATGAGCAGGAAGCGCTTGTGGTGGTGGATATGCTCATCAAAAAAGCCGAACGCCACCTGGAAGTTGCTATTACTTACCTGAAGTCACTGCCCCCCTGGCAACATTCTATCCGGTTGGCGTGTATGTTTCCCCTGCTTTTTGCCGTGCGTACGCTGGCGATCTGTCGCAACAGTAGTAGTGTGTTGTATAGTGAAGCCAAGATGCAGAGGGAAGAGGTCAAAAAAATCGTTCGCGATTCGACGCTGTGGGGCTGGTCGAATTGGTGGGTGGATTATTATTGCCGCCAGTTGAATATTGTGTTGCGTCCGTAATCGCTCAGTCTCCTACGAAAATGTAGGGCGATTTGGTAAATCGCCCAGTGGACGATTTACCAAATCGTCCTACAGATTTTCATCCCTCTTGGTGTGCCAAAGGCCCATGGGGAACTCCTGCAAAAATAGCCACTGATAATGGAAACACGGATAGGAATGAACACGGATGGGGATGAAAATGGTGGCGTTATTTTCGTCCATCTTGGTGCGCGACGTGTTCATGGGGAACTCCTACGAAAATGTAGGGCGATTTACCAAATCGCCTTACAAATTTTCATTCCATTTGGTGAGCACCCGATCATGGGGAATTCCTTTGAAGAGAAGACTGAGGGACTATGAGACTGTTGTGTTCATCCCCTTCTCCGGATCTAGAGAAGGGGATTTTTTGTTAAGGGGGGGTTCGGGGTAGAGGCTATTTTGGGCTGTCATGCCGAAGGCGACCCATTCTTCTTGGGGTATGGCAATTTTGACTCGTTTATGGAACTCCTATAAGGGATCATCTGTCTTTTTGGGAGTCTGAGAAATGTCTTGATAATTGATATTATGGCGTTTTGGGGGATTTCTTACGGGATGGGGGAAAATTGCCAGTCTATTGGATGGTGTCAGGCCAGGAGATGTGGGGGTGTTCTTGTTTGGCGAGGGTGAGGAGTTCGGGGATGCGGCCGCGACGCTCCTTAAACCTCTCGCGGCCGCACCAACCTCACCACGACCTCATTCCCCTCAATCTCCCAGGTCGGCTCATGGCCGGTGGCTTCCCGCACCCGCGCCATCGTCCGCAAAACCCCACTCCCCGCATCCGTCACATACCCCATCCGTAAGAAAAAGTTATAAAGCACCGGGTTGCGTAACACATGCACCCCATAACGCAGTGATTCCACCGTTACCGAGTTCGGCAACCGCCCCGGTGAACGAATCTCCAGCCGATCATCAAAAATCAACACCCGGATTGGTCCCTGAATGGTGTAATCCCGATGGGCAAAGGCGTTAATCAATAGTTCCCGCAGAGCCACCGCCGGGAACTCCGGTCTGACTTCCGGTTCCAGCCCTTGTATACGATGGGGCACAGGCAAATGAATGTATAGGAACCGCAAACTGTCTTCCAGAATGTCGGGAATCGGCCCCTCTATTTTCTTTTGATCCGCCGGATCATTAGCCAGGCTTGTGCCGGGAATACGTAACGCACTCAAATAGGCATAAGGGACAAAAAACTGGGGGCGTTGGGCGAAAAACAACGTACCCGCCAGCGTCGGTTGCAAGACACCGCCGCCATTCTGGGCAATTTTTAGATTGACCAGCACCCGCTCATACGTCAACCCCACCGATTCCCACGATGCCCCTTGCGTTTCGGCAAAAAAGTTCTGAATCGCGTTCTTATCCAAATCGGCTAATGTGGCACGGGAAATAACCGTTTCATCATAATAAAAACGCTTACCCGATTGAAACAATGGTCGTGCTTCCTGCCAGTTCATCATGCACCGCCTGATCAGGCCAAATTGTATCCCCTACTTCTTCAACCGCCAGTCCAACGCCGTATACCGCTCCGATACCTTATTATTCTTCACCGCAATCTGAATGGCCCGGCGCGTCCCTACGAGAATCACCAACTTCTTCGCCCGCGTCACCGCCGTGTAAAGCAGGTTGCGCTGGAGCATCATGTAATGTTGCGTCGTCATGGGGATAACCACACAAGGGTATTCCGAGCCCTGACTTTTATGGACCGAGATCGAAAACGCATGAACCAGATCATCCGCCTCTAAAAAGTCATACACCACCGGCGCGCCATCAATGCTCACCGTGATCGTCTGCTGGATCAAATCTATGGCGGTGATCCGGCCAATGTCGCCGTTGTAGACACTTTTATCGTAATTATTGGTCGTCTGCATCACCTTATCCCCCACCCGAAAGACGCGGCCGCCTACCTTCTTCTCCAACTTCTTCCCCGGCGGGTTCAGGGCCTCTTGCAAGAGCAGGTTCAGGTTAGACACCCCCATCGCCCCGTTGTACATGGGGCTGAGCACCTGCACATCATCCAATGGATGCAGGCCAAACTTGAGCGGAATGCGGCTTTTGACGACATCAACCAGGAGCGCGGCCGCGTCCTCAGGCTCATCTTTCACAAAAATAAAAAAATCCTCAGCATCCGGGCGTGTCTGCGGGTACTCCCCCTCGTTAATGCGATGGGCATTACGCACAATCAAGCTCGTCTCCGCCTGCCGGAAAATCGTCTCCAGCCGCACCACCGCCGCCACCCCCGAGGCAATCAAATCGCGCAGAACATCCCCCGCCCCCACCGAGGGCAACTGATCAATATCCCCCACCAACAACAAATGGGTGTCCAGACCGATGGCTTTAAGCAGACTATTCGCCAGCACCAAATCCAACATCGAGGTTTCATCCACCACCACCATATCCACATCCAGCGGATTTTCCTCATTGCGCACAAACCCTTCGCCCGGCTTAAACTCCAGCAGGCGATGGAGCGTCTTGGCCTCGCGCCCCGTAGCTTCGCTGAGTCGCTTGGCGGCCCGGCCCGTGGGTGAGGCGAGGGCGTAGCTGTTGCGGCCGCGATCCAACAAATCCAATAACGTCCGCAACGTCGTCGTTTTCCCCGTGCCCGGCCCACCCGTCAAAATCGCCACCTTGTTCAGCACCGCCACCCGCACCGCCTGTTGCTGTTGCGGGGCCAGCTCCAGACCCGCCGTCTGCTTCAACGAGGCAAACAGGTCGCCCCCCTTATTCAGTTGTTGCCGCAACCCGGCCAACCGGCTCGTCCGATGGGCGATCAGCCGTTGTACCCGGTTCGTTACCCCCACCTCGGAGTAATACATGGGGGTCAGGTAGACAGCCTGTTCTTCTTTGACGGTCGCGGCCGCGTTCTCCGTCTCCGGGATGTTATAAACAATCTTTTCCCGCTTGATCAACGCCTCACTTTCCAAATGATTGATCACCTGGGTGATGTTTTCCGTCGGCAGGGTCAGAATTTCCGCCGCCTCCGGTTCCAGTTCTGCCTGGGGCATGTAGACGTGCCCTTCCTCGGCCATCCGGTTGAGCGTGTAAGCGATCCCCGCCTCGATTCGTGCCGGGTCATCATGGGCCAGCCCCAACGCCTGAGCGATTTTATCCGCCGTCTTGAAACCGATGCCGTGAATATCCTGCACCAATTGATACGGCTTCGTCTGCACAATTTGTAACGAATCGTCTTTATATTGCTTATAAATTTTGATCGCCAGACTGGTGGAGATACCGTGCGATTGCAAAAAGAGCATCACATTCTTGATCGCCTTCTGCTCATCCCACGATTTGAGAATGCTATCGGCCCGCATCTTGCCAATGCCGATGACATTTTGTAGCCGTTCCGGTTGCCCTTCGATCACATCCAGGGTGTCATTGCCAAAATGATTGACAATACGCTCAGCCATGACCTTGCCCACGCCACGAATCAGACCGGAGCCAAGATACCGTTTGATACCTTCGATGGTAGCCGGTAGAGACTGTTCACAAAATTCGGCCAGGAACTGGCGCCCATGTTTGGGGTGCGTGCTCCATTTGCCATTTAGTTTAAGCCATTCGCCGGGGCTGAGTTCTGGCAGGTTGCCGATCACGGTGATCAATTCGTCCTGAGCATACCGGAAGGGCAACATCCCTTTGTTATCAGGGCGCAGACGCAGGACAGTATAGCCATTTTCTTCGTTGTAATAGGTGATACGCTCCACGGAGCCGCTGATGGTGTCTTCGCTCAGGCCAGTCATTTACCCATTTTACCTGTAAAGTAACGCAAAGGGGGAGTAGAAGAGGCTTGATTATGAAGAGGAGAGAATGTCATAATAGCAGGCAAGTTTCCCATAGGCCTACGGCGCACCAAGAGGGATAAAAATCTGTAGGACGATTTTGTAAATCGTCCACCGGGCGATTTACAAAATCGCCCTACATTTTCGCAGGAGTTACAAACATGAACACACGACATCCCTGGCACGAAGTAGCTCAAGAGTTAGTAGCAGTGGCGATGGGTCGCCAGCCCGCTGAACTGGTTATTAAAGATGGACAATGGGTAAACGTCCATAGCGGCGAGATCATCCCGCATACAGATGTAGCGGTGACCCGCGGCCGCATTGCTTACGTTGGCCCCTCGGCTATTCATACTATCGGAGAAAACACACAGGTAATTGAGGCACGCGGCCGCTACCTGGTTCCCGGCCTCTGTGATGCCCATATGCACGTAGAAAGCGGCATGATCACCGTCACCGAATTTGCCCGCGCCGTCATGCCCCATGGCACCACCAGCATGTTTATAGACCCCCACGAAATCGCCAACGTGCTGGGTCTGCCCGGTGTGCGCCTTATGCACGACGAAAGCCTGGCCCTGCCTATCAACGTTTTCGTCCAAATGCCCAGTTGCGTCCCGAGTGCCCCCGGCCTGGAAACCCCTGGTGCCATCCTCGGCCCCGCCGAAGTCACCGAAGCCATGACCTGGCCCAACATCATTGGCCTGGGAGAAATGATGAACTTTCCCGGCGTCTACCTGAATGATGCCAAAATGCACGCCGAAATGGCCGCCACCATGAAAGCGGGCAAAACCATTGGCGGTCACTACGCCTCCCCTGACCTGGGTTTGCCCTTCCACGGCTATGTAGCCGGTGGCCCCGAAGATGATCACGAAGGGACACGCCGAGAAGATGGTATTGCCCGTGTGCGCCAGGGTATGAAGGCCATGCTCCGGCTGGGTTCTGCCTGGTACGATGTGGCTTCGCAAGTCAAAGCCATCACCGAAATGGGGCTAGACAGCCGCAATTTCATTCTTTGTACCGATGACAGCCATTCCGGGACATTGGTGCAAGAAGGGCATATGAATCGAGTAGTACGCCATGCCATTGCTCAGGGCCTTAACCCCATGACTGCCATTCAGATGGCGACGCTCAACACGGCCACCCACTTCCGTCAGGACAAAAACATTGGCAGTATCACCCCTGGTCGTTATGCCGACATCATTTTAACCAGTGATTTGATCACCCTGCCGATTGAATTAGTACTGGCAAACGGGCAGGTAGTAGCAGAAAGTGGCCGCCTGATGGTAAATTTACCCCCGGCTCACTATCCGGCCCAGGCTAAAAACAGCGTTCACCTGGGCAAAACCCTCACCGCCGAAGATTTCATCGTTCCATCCGAGCGCCGGGAACCGGTGATGGTGCGGGTGATTGGCGTCATTGAAAATCAGGCCCCTACCCGTGCCTTAACCCGTGCCCTACCCGTGGCGTCTGGTCGCATTCAGATAGACTTGCGCCAGGATGTGGCTCATCTGGCGCTGGTGGAACGACATCAAGGTACGGGGCAGGTTGTGAATGGGTTTGTCTCTGGTTTTGGCTTTAATGTACCCTGCGCCATTGCCAGTACGGTTGCCCATGATAGCCACCACATGGTTGTGGTTGGCACGAGCCGGGAAGATATGGCGTTGGCGGCTAACCGGTTGGGGCAGGTAGGGGGTGGGGTGGTCATTTACCGGGCAGGGCAGGAGTTGGCGTTGGTGTCACTCCCTATTGCTGGCCTGATGTCTGAGGAACGGGCAGAGGTAGTTGCTGAGCACGCGGCCGCGATGATGCAAAGCTTTCGTGATTGTGGCTGTACTTTGAACAACGCCTTCATGCAACTAAGCCTGCTGGCCCTTGTCGTCATTCCCGAGTTACGCATCTCAGATTTGGGGTTAGTAGATGTAACCCGATTTGAGATTGTCCCACTCATTATAGCTTGAAGCGGATTTGTGATTTTTCCGTGTGGTTCTGGATTTATTTTCACAAAATTAACCAAATTTAAACGCCTATCGGGGGATAGAAAACCCATTTCTCATTCCCAACTCAGGAACCGGTATGCTATAATGCCCGACGCTTACATTACCAATTACGGCAGTTCCTTATGGCAATAAACGATCTACCCAGCACCGACACCGAATCGGCGGAAGAAACGAAATTTGAAATCACCGTTTCTCGCCACTTTGCCACCTGGCTGGCCGAGCAAAATGTTAGTCTGGCCTTTACTGTGCCGCCTCTCAAGCTGTTTTTAATTGGCTTGAAACCAGACGGGCAACTATCCCTGTTTGAACGCACCTTCCAACGCTGTATGGGCGTCGCGGCCGCAGGCGATAGCCTCTACCTCAGCACCCGTTACCAGATATGGCGTCTAGAAAATGCTCTCCCCTCTGAACAGTTGTGGGAAAGCCAATACGACCGACAATATATCCCTCGTCAAGTCTATACCACCGGGAGCGTGGGCACCCATGATGTGGCCGTAGATGACAGCGGGCGCGTCATCTTCGTCAACACCCGTTTTGGCTGTTTAGCCACCGTGAGTGATCAATACAACTTCATTCCCTTATGGCATCCACCCTACCTGGATGGCCCTCGCCCTGGCGACCGTTGTCATTTGAATGGCGTGGCCCTCCGGGACGGTCGTCCCATCTATGTTACCAGCGTCAGCCAGACCAACGAGTTTGATAGCTGGCGTCAGCACCGGCGCAATGGTGGGGTTATTGTTGATGTGAACCGCAATGAAATTGTCGCCGATGGTTTTTCCATGCCCCATTCGCCACGCTGGTACAAAAATACCCTTTGGGTAACCAATTCCGGTACCGGGCAGTTAGGGCGGGTAGATCTGGAACGTGGCTGTTTCGACCCAATTGCTTTTGCCCCCGGATTTTTACGTGGCCTCTGTTTGGTCGGAAACTACGCCGTTGTGGGTTCATCTAAACCCCGACGCGGCGATTTGTACTCGGGGTTGGTTCTGGATGATGAATTAGCGCAACGAAACACTAAACCCCGCCTGGGACTGTTTATCATTGATCTGGTTAGCGGCCGCATTGCCCATTGGCTCTTCATCGAAACCGACCTGCGTGAATTGTATGATGTTGTGGCCTTGCCTGGTGTGCGCCAACCGATGGCCCTTGGTTTGCTCAGCGACGAAATTCAGCGCACCATCTGGTATGATCCCCTGACCCCATAAAACCCATAGTATCACGACCTATTCTCTCTGGCTGAAACCCGAGGCAACAATACTGGCAACTTTGAACCTATGTCTCACAATGGCGCATCCTTCCAATTTCTTAATCTAACCAACTACCAGGTGAGTAGTTCGCCTGGTTTTGCCACCTGGTTAGCCGAACAAAATGTGAGTGTGGCCCTGACGAACACCCTCGGCCACCGGCTTTTTCTCATTGGCCGGGGACCACGAGGCGAATTGAGCGTCATGTCTCAAAATTATGACCGTTGCATGGGGTTGGTAGCCCTTAATAGCCAAACCCTGTACATGGTTACGCGGTATCAGATTTGGCGTCTGGAAAACGCCCTGCCAGAGGGAGCAATGGAAGAGGATGGTTATGACCGCCTTTACATTCCCCAAATGGCACATACCACCGGCCATCTCAATATCCACGATCTGGCGATTACAACGGCGGGCGAGATTTATTTTGTCAATACCCGCTTTGCCTGCCTCTCATCTGTGAGTCCACAAAAGAGTTTCCATCCCCGCTGGAAACCCCCTTTTATTACCGAATTAGCCCCGGAAGATCGGTGTCATCTAAATGGGCTGGCCTTGCGGGATGATAAGCCGCGTTACATGACTAGCTTTAGCCAGACAAACACCGCCGAAGGCTGGCGTGAGTTTCGGGTGGGCGGAGGGGTGGTGACAGATGTAACCACCAATGAAACGGTGGTCACGGGGTTAACGATGCCCCATTCGCCCCGGTATTATCGGGATGAACTGTGGCTAACCAATTCTGGTACGGGGGAGTTTGGGCGTGTGGATATGGAACGCGGCCGCTTTGAACCCCTGACCTTTGCCCCAGGTTTTTTGCGAGGGCTGACTTTTCATGGTGATTACGCCATTGTCGGTTCTTCTAAACCCCGACACGGCGATTTTTTTGAGGGTGTTCCTCTGCAAGAAGAATTAGACCGACGCCATATAGATGCAGTTCGTGGCTTTTTTGTTGTAGATTTGCGCACCGGAGAGGTTTGCCACTGGTTCGCCCTTGAAGGTGTAACCGGTGAAATCTATGATGTGATTGTTTTGCCGGGTGTACGTCGGCCTAAGGCCATTGCCCTCAACACAGACGACATTCAAAATATGGTAACGGTGGGGCCACCTGTTTCCTTGCAGGTACACTAAACCCGTACAAGGAGAGCCTATGAGATGAACTGGTATACATTTTTATCCTAATTTTGGTTATTTTAGATCAACAGGAGCGATTTTTTATGATTAAACAAACTGTCTTACCAACCAACATGACCATGGCAATGCGGCAAACAACAATTCACCTGGGGAAAACTTCTCTTCCCCTCGAATTAACGATGCCCACGCCCACAATTGGCTGGATGATTCTTACTCAAACTAGCCTTGATGCTGATCAAAAACTGGATCAGGTGCGAGCTACCTTCCACCGGATGAATGTAGCCACAATGACCGTTTATCTAGGGACACCTGGAGCCAATGTCAAGAACCTGACGGAGCGTTTGTTGGCGGCTACCCGTTGGCTTCAGGATCAGCCAGAAAGCAAGGGGTTGCCGGTGAGTTATTTTGGCACGGGAGAACAAACGGGTGTGGCTCTGTACGCGGCCGCGAACCAAAATCGTCTCTCTGCCATTGTTTCCTGGAATGGCCAGGCCTTCCCCTCTTATCGTACCCTGCGCCAGGTCGCTACCCCATCCCTTCTCCTGGTAGATGAACAATCTGCCTGGCAAGATCGGTGGGCCAACCGCACCGCCCAATGGCAAATGGGTGCTCAAAGCCAGTTCCAACTCCTACCCCAGGGTGATTTCGAGACCGTAACATTTGAATGGTACAAAAGCAATAGCCGTCGCTCTCGTGCGTCCCGTCCTGTTGCCCCCCTCAAACGACTCCTGGCTACCGGTGCGCTGGCCATGGCTCTGGCTCTGCCTATTGCCATGCCTGCCATTGTGCAAGCGACCCCTCCCCAAGCCAATGTACCCACCATCGTTGCCGGTCAGACAGATGCTGATTTTGACTTCTCTGATGGGGTTGCCCTTTCCGTGAATGATGTTCAAGGTGACGGGTTCACTGGTTTAGCCAACAATGGTACTGCCCCCAGCGGCCGTCGCCAGGGTCAAGACCCGACCAAAAAGGGTGATGGATCCTATACCCTGGGAGCCGGAGATGTACAAGGAGATGGTTTCACCCCCCACACCGGTGAGATTTCCCTGATTGATGCCGGGGGACTGGAATTCTTTGTTAATACCAATATCACCTTTACAACCTCGTCTTCTGCCAGTGCCGCCGCCAGTGAAGCGACTTTTGCCCAGCCTGTGGCCGCTACGACACAGGGCGGGGGTACGGTTGCGACCTCTTTGAGTGATGCGTTTGATGGTTACAATGGTTTGATCGTCAACGGCGTCTCGTACAACAATAATGGTCTCGTTTCTCTGGAATGCATCGGGCCAATCAGTAATATTGAGCGGCAGATTGTTTACAATCCCCAAACCATTGGTAACCTCAGCGTTTCGCGCAAGGTATTTGTACCTGATGATGATGAATTCATTCGTTGGATCAACGTGATTACCAACACAGGTGCGGGTATCGAAAATGTGATCCTCTCTACAAGCAACAACCTGGGTTCAGACGCTTCCACCCTGATTGTGACGAGTAGTGATGGGAATTCAACAGGTGAAGCAACCGATAACTGGATCACAAGCTTCCAAAACTTCTCTGGAACCACTTCCTCGGACGTTCGTTTAGGTCATGTATTTCAAGGACCGGGTGCACCAGTTCCTCTCTCAGCCATCAATTTTGTTGATGGATCTGATAATCCCAGTTGGACCTATGATTTTGACCTGAACCCCGGCGAAACGGCGATTATCATGAACTTTGCTACTGGTCAGCCATCACGGGCCGATACCGCCACCCAATCTGATGCGCTGGCTAATTTGCTTGGCTCTTCTCTGCAATGTCTGACACCCACGGAAATAGCCCAAATCGTTAACTTTAATATCGTTACGGGTACGGCTTTGAGTGTGAGCCAGACAGATTCCCCGGATCCGGTAGGAGCAGGCCAGCCACTAACCTATACGGTTCAGGTCAACAACAGTGGGGCGGTGGATGCCACGACTGTAGCCCTGACCGATACGTTACCGGTTGGGACAACTTACCAAAATGCCAGCGGTGCGGGTTGGACCTGTAATGAAGCCAGTGGGGTGGTGACGTGTGATATGCCTTCTCTGGCCTCTGGCGCGGCCGCAACCGTTACGGTGCAATTGTTGGCGCCTAATAGTGGGGCCACCAATATCATCACCAACACGGTAACGACCAGTGCCGCCAATGCCAACGCTACCACAGATGTGGAACCGACGTTGGTATTTGTACCCACAGATGTATCCTTGACGGAATTTAGTGGGGCGCAGAATGGCGTCGCGGCCGCGATTGTGCTCACCGCTTTAGCCATCCCCGGCCTTGGTTGGCTCATCCGTCGTCGGCAACAGGCTGATTAATCTTTCCTTTAAACAAACCCCTTTAACCTAAACCCCTCAGCCGGTATCCCCTGCTGAGGGGTTTTTTCTTACCCTGACAAATTCCCCGCCACAAAAATTTGCTTACAACCATTGCCTATGGTAATTTACATCTATAGCTCTGGATTTATTATTGTCGTACCAGTTCATCTTTTTGTTTAGGGGATCCCTTACCACCTTGGTTTACCTTGATCCTCTAAACCACAGTTTGTCGTTCATCTCATTGGCTTATCGTAACGACCCTTGTCGTTCAATTTGTTAAATCTAACCCAAGTTTAGCGTTCTATGCGAGAGCTGAAAAAGAATTGCTCTACTCCTATTCCCCGGTTTTCTCTTAAGACTCCGGTGAATCAAACCAGACAACCTAAACACACCACCTGTAACCGGCATGACCAACAACAACGTCAAAAAACCCTCCTTGCTCCAGGTCGAAAAAGTTACCCTCAGCTTTGGTGGCAATACCGCCCTGATGGAAGTCTCTTTTGATGTCTGTGAAGGTGAAATTCGCGCCATCATTGGGCCAAATGGTGCCGGTAAAACCTCTATGCTCAACTGCATTAGTGGTTTCTACCGTCCCCAAAAAGGACAAATCCTCTACCGCGACCAGGACCTTACCAAAGTGCCTACCCACCGAGTCGCCGAATTAGGAATTGCCCGCACCTTCCAGAATATCGCCCTCTACACCGGCCTCAGCACCCTCGATAACCTCATGGCCGCTCGCCATGTCCACATGAAACAAAACGCCCTCGCCAGTATGCTTTACTGGGGACCGGCCCAACGAGAAGAAGTAAAACACCGGGCTGTCGTTGAAGAAATCATTGATTTTTTGGAAATCGCCCACATCCGCAAAGCCATTGTTGGTGCCTTACCCTATGGCCTGCGTAAACGCGTGGAATTAGGCCGCGCCCTGGCCATGGAACCCAAACTTCTTCTACTTGATGAACCTATGGCCGGTATGAATGTGGAAGAAAAAGAAGATATGGCTCGCTTCATTCTGGATATTCATGAACGACGAGATATAACTATTGTCCTCATTGAACATGATATGGGGCTGGTAATGGACATCTCAGATCGTGTCGTCGTTCTCGACTTTGGTCGCAAGATTGGTGATGGTTTCCCCAACGAAATCAAAAATAATGAACACGTCATTCGTGCCTATTTGGGTCAGGTTTAGACGTAGAGAGTAAAGGGAGACCACTTTCCCCCTTTCTTACTCCTCACCACTTTCTTATGAGCAAACCACAAACCCTCCCCCAATCCTTCTTACAACGTGCCCAACAATACGGTAATCGCAAAACCGCTTTGCGCCAGAAAGAATTTGGCGTGTGGAAAGAGTTTACCTGGCAAGAGTCTTACGAGCAGGTTAAACAATTTTGCCTGGGAACAATTGCTCTAGGCCTGAAACGAGGTCAACACGTTGTCAGCGTAGGTGACAATGACCGGCAATATTTGTGGGCCTTCCTGGCTATTCACGCCGCTGGGGCGGTAAATGTCGGTCTTTATACCGACTCAACAGCCCAAGAAATGGCCTATGTCATCAGCCACAGCGACTCTGTTTTAGCCCTGGCCAAAGATCAAGAACAGTGCGACAAGTTTCTCGAAATCCGCGACAAAATTCCCAATATTAAAAAAGTGATCTACTGGGAAGATAAGGGATTATGGAATTACGACGATCCCTGGTTGATGCCGTTTGAGGAAGTGCAGGCGTTAGGGCGGGAACTGGCCAGCCGGGAGCCAGAGCGGTTTGAACAAGAAATCGCTTTGGGTCAGGGAGATGATGTAGCCATGTTATGCTACACCTCTGGCACAACCGGTTTGCCCAAAGCCGTGATGCTTTCCCACACCAATATCATGCATTCCGGTCAGGCCTATATGGATATTGATCCCCGCTTTGATACGGATAATCATCTCAGTTTTATGCCCATGGGCTGGATTGCTGAACCCATTTTCGGTTTTGTGCCCCATGCCCTGACGGGTATGGTGATGAATTTTCCTGAAGAACCGGAAACAGTACGCGAAAATATCCGCGAAATCGCTCCAGAAAACCTCTTTTATAACTCCCGGCTGTGGGACAACCTGGTTGCGACAGTACAGGTACGAATGCACGATGCTACCTGGTTGAACCGCAAATTGTATGAGACGTTCCTACCCATTGGCTATCGCTACGCCGACAAAAAATTGGCCAATGAACCCATTCCTTTAGGCCTGAAGTTGGCCTATAACCTGGGAAATCTCACGGTGTTTGGGCCATTGCGCGATCAGTTGGGGCTGGCTCGTTTACGTTCGGCTTATACCGCCGGGTCATCTCTCAGCCCGGATGCTATGCGTTTTTTCCATGCGTTAGGTATTAATTTAAAACAGATTTATGGCTCTACAGAAGTATCAGGAGGAGCAACACTGCACCGGGAGGGGGAAATTAAGTTTGCCAGTGTGGGCAAAGCGGCTCCCGGGGTGGAATTACGCATTAGTAATGAAGGGGAAATTCAGGTGAGTGGTCCCACGGTAATGGCCGGGTATTATAAGAACCCAGAAGCGACGGCCAAAGATATTGTGGTCGAAGCCAATGGTCAGCGCTGGTTTAAAACGGGAGATGCCGGTTACATTGACCCAGATGGGCATTTGATTTACCTGGATCGAGTCAAGGACATGATTAAATTGGCGAACGGGGAGAATTTTTCGCCGCAGTTTATTGAAGGCCGATTGAAGTTTAATCCTTATATTCGGGATGCGATGGCGATTGGGGGGGAGACGCGCAATTATGTCACGGCTCTGGTTATTATTGACTTTGGCAATGTGGGGAACTGGGCGGAGAAGAACCGACTTGGTTACACCACGTTTGTCGATCTGTCGCAAAAACAAGAGGTGTATGAACTTATCCGTAAGGCGGTACAGGAAGTGAATGGGAGTTTACCCCCTTCAGGACAGGTGCAACGGTTTGTGTTGATGCACAAAGAGTTTGATGCGGATGAAGCGGAGATGACGCGTACCCGTAAGTTGCGGCGTGGTTTTTTGGTAGAGCGGTATGGAGAGATTATTGAAGCAATGTATAACGGCGCGGAACAAATTCAGGTGCGTGCCCAGGTGAAGTATCAAGATGGATCGGAAGGGTTTGTAGAGACGTCCTTACGGATTGCGATACCTTAGCGAAATTATGAATGGTGAATGGTGAATGGTGAATGGTGAATGGTTTCATTCCCAATTCACCATTCACCATTAATATGGTCATATGAACTGGCAATTACTTCCTCAATTTGCGATTACGGGTATTCTGAATGGCGGACCGATTGCGTTGATTGCGCTGGGTCTGGTGCTGATTTTTAAGTCGTCGGAGATTTTTAATTTTTCCCAGGGGCAGATGTTGCTGTTTGGGACGATGACGACATGGTGGTTTGCGGCGGAAGAGGGGGGGCTGGGTTTGCCGTTACCCCTGGCGATTGTGGCGGCGTTGTTGACTTCGGTTTTGTTAGGGATGGTGATTGAACGGTTGGCCCTGCGGCCGCTAACAGGTCAGCCACTCCTGTCTATTATTTTGATGACTCTGGCTCTAGCACAAGTGTTACAGGCTCTTGTGGTTTTGCTTTTTGGTACGGTACAACGTAATTTTCCGGTTATTTTTAATGTGGCGGCCCCATACCGGATTGGTTTGCCGATTCGTAACCCAAACGCGGCCGCGGACGCTGTGTGCCGTTTTGCTTTTGGTGACGACGCGGCCGCGCAAGCCGCCAACTGTACCATCCTCATCCTCAAACAAAACCTCGTCTGGTCCTTTGTCGTGGCCATGATCGCCGTATTTCTTCTCTGGTTATTCTTCCAATATACCAATGCCGGTCTGGCTATGCGGGCCACCGCCGAAAACCATGAAACCGC
Organism: Chloroflexota bacterium; assembly: GCA_018004935.1. Lineage (GTDB taxonomy): Bacteria > Chloroflexota > Anaerolineae > Promineifilales > Promineifilaceae > Trichofilum. The sequence continues at coordinate 46,690 of JAGNBF010000034.1, forward strand.
CCAGGCTGTGGGTATTCGCATTAACCGCGTTTTTGCCACATCCTGGGGCATTGCCGGTGTTATCGCTACTCTGGGTGGCATCCTTATCGCGACGGCCAGCGGTCTGGACTCTAGCCTACCCATCGTTGTGCTCAGCGCCTTCCCTGCCGTCTTGCTAGGAGGGCTGGAATCTATTCCCGGGGCTATTATTGGCGGTTTAATTGTTGGTCTGGCGCAGGGGTTGGTGGCTCTACCCAACGACCAATTTTTCTTGGGCGGTGAAAGTGGTGCCATCATCCGTACATCCGCACCCATCATTCCCTACCTCATCCTACTCGTTGTCCTGGTTATCCGCCCCGATGGCCTCTTTGGGCAAAAACGCATCGAAAGAATCTGATTATTTACGATTGACGATTCGCACAACAATCATCAATCGTAAATCGTAAATCGTAAATCAAGAGGTTTTATGGCTGTTCTACGTCCCGCCGGAGATTTTGACCGCACCTATCAGCAAGATATGAGCGTGGTGCGCCAGCGCTGGCAATATATTCTCCTCATTGGTTTCCTGGTGGCCCTCTATCTCTCTCCCTGGTATGCCTCGGCTTCGATTCTGTCGCTCATCAATCGGATCGGCATTGCTGTTATTGCCGTGCAGGGGTTAAATATTTTAACCGGCTACACAGGACAAATTTCGTTAGGGCAGGCCGCTTTTATGACAGTAGGGGGCTATATTTCTACCTTGCTGGTAGCCAATGCGGGCTGGAGTTTTTTCCTGGCTTTGCCAGTAGCGGCCCTGGGCGCTGGACTCATTGGGCTGTTATTTGGGTTACCGTCCTTGCGTGTAAAGGGTTTTTATCTGGTGATGGCTACCTTAAGTGCCCAATTTATCATCCCCTGGTTTTTGCGTAACGCCTTTAAAGATGTTCTTAATGGCACTCAAGGGCTGAATGTGCCGGTACCAGTGTTGCGTTTACCCGTGATTGCCCAACAATGTTTTCTAGGCACACTCTATAATCCCACCATTGGTAAATGTGAATATGTTTTCTCCACCTCTTCCCAGTTCATCTACATCACCCTGACTGTGGTGATCATCACCACCATTGTGGCACACAATATTGCCCGCAGTCGGTTGGGACGGGCCTTTATCTCCGTGCGTGATAATGATCTGGCCGCGGAACTGTTGGGAATTAATCTATTTGGTTACAAATTGCGGGCTTTTTTCCTGGCCGCTGTCTATGCGGGCATTGCCGGAGCTTTATTGGCCCACAACTTACGTCACCTGAATTCAGAAACGCAGAACCTTAATGATTCTATTCTTTTTTTGGGAATGTTGATTGTGGGTGGCCTGGGTACCAGCATTGGCCCTATTCTAGGAGCAACATTTATCCTGCTATTGGAAGAGTTTGCTACGGTTATTACGCCCGTGGTTATTGGTTGGTTTCCCAACAATGCTGGTGGTGTGGGTGCGGCCATGTACCCGTTGATTTTTGGTCTGGCCCTGTCAATTTTTCTCATCTTTGAGCCACGGGGATTGGCGTATCGTTGGACGTTGATCAAAGCGGCCTGGCGGCTCCGACCATTTGCCCGATAAAGTGATTGCTCAATTAGTTGTAACTATACACGTCAGAAACCGGATTTTTCTTTTGTAGGGCATGAGTTAGCCTCAGCAAAAACCCGGTTTCTCCCGCAAGGCTGTATAGTTGCAATTAGTTATTCGTGATTGAGTGCTTTTTTGAGGCCAATTTATTGCTTTTAAGACAGCACCTTACGAGTCAACTTCTTGTACAGAAGACACAGAGATTTACAGAGAAAATTCAGGCTTTTCTTAAAACTCTGTGTATCTCTGTGCCCTTCTTTTTGGTTCTGGCTTGGCAGAATTTACGGGGATGCTCGAGCCGCTATCCTGACTGTGTTTGTAGTAGCTCAGTGGGAACACCGGCCACAACATGTAAGTCCTAAAGAAAAAGATTTTGGCTATAGGGGCAACCCTTGTGGTTGCCCTCTTCTGAGGGGTTCCCCATGGGCCTACGGCACACCAAGAGGTATGAAAATCTGTAGGACAATTTCGCAGGAGTTCCCCATGTGCCTTTGGCACACCAATAGGGATGAAAATCTGTAGGACGATTTGGTAAATCGTCCGGGCGATTTGCCAAATCGCCCTACATTTTCGTAGGAGTTCCCCATGAGCGAGGTGCTCACCAGGTGGAATGAAAATTTGTAGGACGATTTTTTAAATCGTCCACTGGGCGATTTGCCAAATCGCCCTACATTTTCGTAGGAGTTTCCCATGGACGGAACGCACACCAAGAGGAATGAAAATAACGCCACCATTTTTCATCCCCATCCGTGTTCTTTCCTATCCGTGTTTCCACCATCAGTGGCTATTTTCGTAGGAGACCGCATGAACGGGGTTCACCAGAGGTGATGAAAATCCGAAGGAGCGACACGACGGCGCGACGTTTTTTCGCCCCATCGCCCACTCGCCCCATGGCCGCGTCTTATATTCAGAGGAGGTGATGTCAGGTAGAGAAGATCATTAATTCGTTTTATCTGTTTGATCAGACAAATTTCTAGCTTGGAGAAGGAGACCTGAGATGAAGAAAAATAGTGCTGTGCTATTGCTGACTTTGTTGTTGGTGTTTATCCTGGCCGCTTGTAGTACGCCAGTGGAAAATGTGCAGGAAACGGTGGAATCGGCCGCTACAGAGATAGCGCCTGAGGTAAATGAAGCCTTAACCGAAGTTGCGCCTGAAGTAGACGCGGCCGCAACCGAAGTTGTCGCCGCCGCCACTGCCAATGCCGATGAAGTAAACGCGGCCGCGACCGAAGCCGCCGCCGCTATCGAAGAAGCCGCCCCCACGGTCGAAGCGGTCGCCACTGAAGTGGCCGCCACCCCAGAACCAGAAATGCGGACTGACAACCTTGAAGGCGAAACTATCACCTTCTACCACTTTGGAGACCTCTCTGGCCCCCTGGCCGGTATTACCGCTCCCTTGATCAATGGCTTCAATGATGCTGTCGCCGCCATCAATGCCGCTGGGGGTGTCCGTGGAGCTGAGATCGTCCTCGAATTCCAGGACACACAAAGCAACGTTGACAATGCGGTTGCCGCTTACGACCGTTTCACCAGCGAAGACGAGAATGTTCTGGTTATGTTCACCTACGGCTCTGGTGATGGTGAGGCCCTGGCCAGCCGCTTCGCCGAAGATCAGATCCCCAATCTGGCCGCCGGTCTGAGCGCGGTAGCCTTCTATGGCCCCGAATCGGGTTACACCTTCGGGTATGCCCCCATCTATCCCGACCAATTCGCCTTGTTCCTCGATTACATTACTGCCAACTGGGACACCGTGAAACCTGCCGGGGCTGGTGACGACATTAAATTGGCCTACATCAGTTGGCCTACCGCCTACGGCCAGGGTGCTTATACTCCCGAAGCTCTGGCTTATGCTGAAAGTCTGGGCGTAGAAATCGTCCTTTCTGAAACCATCGAACCCTCACCCCAGGCCGATGCCACCACCGCCATTCTCAATGCCCAGGCCGCTGGCGCGAATGTCATTTACACCAACTCCCTGGCCTTTGGCCCGGCCGCTATTCTAAATGGCATGGGTAGTTTGGGCCTGCGTGAAAGTTTCCTCTTTGGGGCTAATAACTGGGCCTGTGACCTGGCAACCTATGCCTTCGTCACCGATCCGGCCCTGGTTGAAGGCCTGACCTGTGCCTTCCCCTACCTGTACTGGAACGATACCGATAATACTGGGGTGCAATATGTGGAAAGTGTGTTCCAGGAAAATAGCCGCACCCAGGCCGAACGAGGGGTAGGTTATCTGCTTACGGCCGCCGGTGTTGACCTGGCAGTGATGGCTATTGAAAAAGCCATTGACACCGTGGGTTTTGATGCCTTGAATGGTCAGGCTGTTTATGAAGCGCTGATTTCTCTGGGTGAAATTGATGTGTTGGATGGTGTTATGAAGGTGGACTTCTCTGGTGACAATCGCTCTCCCCATCAGGCTCAGGTTCGCCAGGTGCAGGGAGGCCAATTTGTGATGCTTCAGGATTGGACTGCCACACCTGATCTGCGCCCCACCGAGAATTTCAGCGGTAACTAATACTGCCTTACACAAGCTCTTAGCTGGTTTAGTCGGAAGCCCCATCCCCCCTGCCCCCTTCACGGTGGGCAGGGGGGAACTTAGCGGCGTGGTTTTCTAGGGTGAAGGTCCCGGAAAACCACGCCCAGAAAAGTTCCCTACCCCTGGGACGGGGTCAGGTGGGGTCTGATGATAAACCGATACAGACAGTTGTCATAAAAAATACGTCGTACTTTCGTAAAGCTGTACTAGTTTTTTACGCTACTTAAAACAAGCGTACCTCTTGTCATGATCAACTTTCCGGATGGGCGGACCTTTCGGGAGGTTACACCGGTTATGCTCAAACTAAACAACATTGAAGTCGTTTATAGCGATGTTATCCTGGTTTTACGCGGGGTTTCTTTGCAGGTGGAGAAAGGGCAAATTGTTTCCCTGCTGGGGGCAAATGGGGCAGGTAAAAGTACCACCCTGAAAGCTATTTCGGGCTTGTTACGCCGCGAAAATGGGGCAGTAACGCGCGGTAGTATCGAGTTTGCCGGGGAGCGATTGGATAAGTTACCGGCTGAAGAAATCTCACGCCGGGGAATTGTGCAGGTATTGGAAGGTCGGCGCCTATTTGTTCATCTGACGACGGAGGAAAACCTGCGTACCGGGGCTTTGTTGCACAATCGGGCGAATGTGTCTCGACTGTTGGAGCAGGTATACCATTATTTCCCGCAACTGGTGAAATTACGCCATCGTACCGCCGGTTATCTTTCCGGTGGGGAACAGCAAATGGTGGCGATTGGTCGGGCGCTCATGGCGGAGCCACGCTTGCTCTTGCTAGATGAGCCGTCGTTGGGGTTGGCCCCGCTCCTGGTGCGTGATATTTTTGGGATGATCAAGCGGTACAATGAAGAATCAGGGGTTTCTATTCTGGTGGTGGAACAGAATGCGAATGTGGCTTTGCGTGCGGCCGCATACGCCTACGTCATGGAAACTGGGCGGGTGGTACTAGACGGCGCGGCCGCGCAATTAACCGAAAACGCTGACATTAAAGAATTTTACCTGGGCCTCACCCAACTAGGTGAACGCAAGAGCTACCGCGATGTCAAACATTACAAACGGCGCAAGCGGTGGCTGGGTTAAGCTAGTGAACAGTGAGCAGTCAACAGTAAACAGTAACTCACCGGATGATTGACGCCAGGGGAAGTAGAAAAACAATGACACATTCAACCCTAGACGAAACTGTAAAAAATATTGTCGCTCATGCCTACACCCGTTCCCCAGCTTTTAACAAACGGTTGTTGGCGTTAGGTCTGAAGCCAGAAAATATTCAAAGTGTAGCCGATCTGGCCCAAATTCCGATCCTGACAAAAGATGCCGCATTAGCCTTGCAACAGGCCAATCCGCCGTTTGGGGGGATGCTGGCGGCACCACTGAACGAAATCGCCCATGTGTTCCTTTCGCCTGGCCCGCTGTATGAGCCTGCCCCTAACCCTGATGACCCGGAATGGGATAACGCGGCCGCGATCATGCGCCAATGTGGTTTTGTCCCTGGTGATATTGTCCTCATGAGCCTCTCCTATCACCTGGTTCCGGCGGGCTATCTGTTTGACACGGCCCTGGTCAAGCTAGGCTGTACGGTTTTACCGGCGGGAACAGGAAGCAGTGATCTTCAGCTTAAAATGGCTCAGGATTTGGGGGCTACCGGCTATATCGGGACACCCAGCTTTTTGATGAGCCTGATCCAGAAAGCCGAAGAGATGGGGCTGGATTTCCAGCGTGATTTTAAGATACGCAAGGCGACCGTCTCGGCCGAGCCGTTGCCCCCCAGTTTACGGGCCAGACTGGAAAGTTATGGCCTGACGGTGGTGAATGCTTATGCCACCGCCGAATGTGGCATTCTGGCTTTGGGTAAAACGGCGGCCATGGAATTGCAGTTGATGCCTGAGCCGATTATTCAGGTGGTGGACCCGGAAACAGGGCAAGACGTTGGTCCGGGTGAAGTGGGGGAAATCGTGGTGACTAATTTCAGCCGCATTTACCCGCTCATCCGGTTTGGGACGGGGGATATGGGGGTAAATGTAGACCCGAAACCGGGCGAGAGTCACCAGGACGAGCGGGGGATTATTTTGGTGGGGCGACGGGGAGATGCGGTGAAGGTGCGCGGCATGTTTGTGCATCCGAATCAGGTACGGTTCGCGGCCGCGGCCATCCCCGGCATTCTTGCCACCCAGGTCATCATCACCCGGCCCGATTTACGCGACGATGTCACCCTACGTGTCGAGGTTCAGGGGGGACAAGGCTCAGACGAGTTGACCCAGCGCATCCTGGGAACTTTCCAGGCCGCTTGCCGTGTCAAAGCCGACCGGGTGGAGTACCTCACGCCGGGTACGATTGATCCCAAAGAGCCGGGCGTTTACGACCAGCGGCAGTGGGAGTAAGCAGTGATAAGGGTCCATAAAAGATTAAGTTCCCTCAAGACCTGACAGGTTTTCGGAAAACCTGTCAGGTCTGAACGGGGTAGTTATATTTTTACGAACCCTAAGTGACCAGTAACCAGTGATAAGTGACCAGTGGATAATAGAGTTACTGATAACTGGTAACTGGTAACTGATAACTGACAACCGATTCTTATGAAATTCGACGTAACCCTCCTCAACTTTGATCTGGCCGAATTGCCGCGTTATGTGCAGGCGGCAGAAGAGATCGGCTTTGATGGCTTTTGGCTGGCGGAGACGACCAACGACCCGTTTTTGGGGCTGACGTTGGCGGCGGAGCATAGCCGGAAGATGACGCTGGGTACGGCCATTGCTGTGGCCTTCCCCCGTAGCCCAGCGGTGCTGGCCTATACAGGCTGGGGGCTGGCGAAATTGTCTCGCGGCCGCGTCGTCATCGGTCTTGGTACACAGGTGCGCGGCCACATCGAGCGGCGTTTTGGCATGACCTGGGAGAAACCAGCCCAGAAGATGCGCGAGACCATCCTGGCGATGCGGGCGTTTTGGGATTGCTGGCAATACGGCGTCCCCCTCAAATTTCAGGGCGAATTTTTCCGCCACGATTTGATGACCCCATTTTTCGATCCCGGCCCGCACGATTATCCCCACATCCCCATTTATGTATCCGGTGTGAACAAACTGATGTGCCGCCTGGCGGGGGAAATTTGTGACGGCCTGCACATCCACGCCCTGCACACGCGCAAATATCTGGACGAACTGGTGATTCCGGCGGTAGAAGAAGGGCTGAAGATCAGCGGCCGCGACCGTTCCGCCATCACCCTCAACACCGCCATCTTCGCCATCCCCACCGATGATGAACAAGTGGCCCAGTACGACGCCTACGCCCGGCAACAGATTTCCTTCTACATGAGCACCCCGGCTTATGCCATTATCACCGAGTTGCATGGCTGGCAGAATGTGGCGCAGGAGTTGCGGCGGTTGGCGGCTCGCGGCCGCTGGCAAGAAATGCCATCCCTCATCAGCGATGACATCCTGGCTGAGTTCGCTTTACGCGGCACGTGGGCCGACATTCCCCACCTGATCAAACAAAAATACGGCGACCGTCTGGATCGCATCGGTTACTATCTGGCCTTCACCCCGGGGGAAAAAGACGCCGCCTGGCAACGGACAATTACTTCAATGAAAGAGATTTGATTCAGTAATTCAGTACCTACTGCACCTAAAAAAACCGGCTCTTTGGGGATTTAGGGGGTTGACACCCTATGTAGGGGCAACCCTTGTGGTTGCCCTCGACTGGGCAGGCACAAGGCCAGCCCCTACACCCCGCGAAATCCCAAAGACCTAAAAAACCTTTGCCAAGCCTGGTCATGTACCAGGCTTTTCTGTTGGTAGACAACCTATCACCTCTATCCACCAGGATGAGGGTGAATCGTTGTGGTTTTCTGACTTGTTGCGCTTTCCCCATTGGCTCTAAATTGAATCGAGATTAAAATGCCACCCGTTGTTGTTTGTAAAACAATGTTGTTTAGAGCGTGAAACATAACAATTCTGACTGATTTTTGGATAGTTGATGTTACTGATGGTCAGATATACTCCGCGCGATCACAGACTGGTGGCTCGGTCAGGAGACCGGCCACAGCACAAAAGCGCAACAACTGACCGCGAACAGTATAGAAGGAGTTTAAGCCATGAATCATCGCTTAGTGGTTTTGTTGTTTAGCCTGATCGGAGTATTTGTTTTATTGATAGGTGTCTTACGGTGGGGGAACGCGGCCGCGTCTCACCCTCTCTCCCCTTCATCCACCCCCCAACGAGTGGGCGCGGGCAGTGGCTACTTTTACGACAGCGGCCAACGCCTGGGCAACGGTGATAGTTGGGGCGTCGCTTTGGGCGACCTGGACGGGGATGGCGACCTGGATGCCTTCGTAGGCAACGGTTTGTACGCTGACAACGGTCAACCTCAACCCAATGAAGTCTGGCTGAACGATGGTCGCGGCCGCTTCGTTAGCAACGGTCAAGCACTTGGCAATGAGTTTACCGGCCCTGTCGCCCTGGCTGACTTTGATGGTGATTTAGATTTGGATGCAATGGTTGTCAACTACAAACTTCTCTCGCCAGGGCCTCAGGGGGGGGCGCAGGTGTGGTTGAATGACGGCTCAGGGCAATTTACAGACAGGGGGCAGTTACTCGACCCCAATTTGCACGATTATTCCGGACTAACCGTAGGGGATGTGGATGGGGATAATGACATAGATGCGTTTATTCCTGGTTTTGATAACACACCTCTCTGGTTAAATCAGGGTGATGGTACATTTATCAATAGCAGTCAAATACTTGGGACTCTCTGGGATCCAATCTTGGCCGACGTTGACAACGATGGTGATTTGGATTTGGTAACAGCCCACAGTATCTGGTGGAACATGGGCGGCAATCAAGGGGGTACCTTAGGTCAGTTTGTGAACAGCGGCCAACCCTTTGGCAATGCCAATATAGTATCCGTGGCGGTGGGTGATTTAGATGGGGATGGAGATCAGGATGCCCTTTTAGCTCCATCTAACTGCGCTACGTGTGCTTCGCAAGTCTGGCTAAACAACGGCAGTGGCATATTTAGTAACAGCGGTCAAGACATGGGGATGGGTCTTGTGTATGATGTAGTATTGGGCGATCTGGATGGCGATGACGACCTGGATGCTTACCTCAGCCAGCCTTTCTATGAAGAGTGGACCGACAATGAAGATAATGGTGTTTGGTTTAATGACGGAAATGGCCTGTTCACCGATTCATATCAGTCATTAGGCCAGGGGATTAGCCCAAATATCGCTTTGGGGGATCTGAATGGGGATAGCACATTAGACGCGTTTGTGGCGATGGCCATGGAATGGGATTGGGTTAACGGGCAGGCTATTTTTGAAGCGCCGAATCAGGTGTGGTTGAACAAACCACAGGCTGATTTAGCCATGCAGCAAGCGGCGCAGGTAAACGGGCAAACCGTTACCTACACCCTCACCTACATCAACAACGGCCCTGATCTTGTGTTAGGGGCGATGATTACCGATACACTGAATCCGGCGTTGAGCAATGTTACCGTCAACAGCAGCGGGGCAGTCATCACACAGGTTGGCGGAGTGAATCTGGCCTGGCAGGTGGCCCCGTTGCCCGCCGGGAGTGGTGGCGTGATTCGGGTGCGGGGAACATTTGCGGGTGAGATACCGGGGAATGTGGCAGAGATCGCTGCCGCGAACCACGACCCTCTGCCCCAAAACAACCAGGCTTATGCTCATGCCCTTCATGTCAACACCATCATCCCCGCCCACAACGCCTTCCCCATCCCCCAAACCTCACCCCTCGCCATCACCTTCAGCCGGGATATTTTGCCTGCTACTGTCACCAGCCAGACCCTCATCGTTCACGGCGAACAGACCGGGCGTTACGAGGGAACCTTCACCGTCAATAACGATGAACTGATCTGGCAACCCGTCACCCCCTTCAAACCAGGCGAAACCATCGCCGTTTATCTGGATCAAAACCTCACCACAGCCGGGGGAACCACCCCACTCCAGCCTTATCAGCAACAATTCCGCGCTGATGTAGGCGTCCCCTCACTCATTGGTACGGGCATCTTCACGCCTACTTACATGTATACCACCACCTCAGCTATGAACGTCTCCCTCGGCGATCTAGATGGCGATGGTGATCTAGATGCGTTTATCGTTTCCGACCTGGATTGGAGCAACCCATGTAGTTGTTATCCCGGTATAGGGGCCGAAGTCTGGTTGAACAATGGAGGTCAACAAGGGGGAACACCGGGAACCTACAGCAACAGCGGCCAAACCCTGGGCGGTCTGTACCCTCATGATGTCACGTTAGGCGATGTGGATAACGATGGCGATCTGGACGCCTTTATTCCTAACTGGGCTCCTGAAGATTGGCCTTATGGTGATGGAGGTTATAGATGGAACAATCACAATGAACTATGGCTGAATGACGGCCAGGGCTTTTTTACCCGAAGTGAGCAATATTTGGGGTATCAGGGAAGTTATAGCGTAGATTTCGGGGACGTAGATGGCGATCACGATCTGGATGCTATTGTTGCCAATAATCAGCGCGAAGTAGATGGAACATTTCTGGATGGGCGCAACGAACTCTGGTTAAACGACGGGCAAGGTCACTTCACTCACAGCGGACAACTTCTAGGAGATGATGGTGGTCTGGATGTCTCATTGGGTGATCTGGATAACGACGGTGATCTGGATGTCTTTATTGTCTTTGCGGACACTTCCCGCGTGTGGCTCAACCAGGGTGGTCTGCAAGGGGGTACTGAAGGCCAGTTTATTGCTACCACACAAGATTGGAGCGTTATCCCTGCGGCTTACTCGGTAGAACTGGCCGATTTGGACAACGACGACGACCTGGATGCCATGATAACAACTTTCGATGCTTCACCCACTCAAGTATGGCTGAACGATGGCACAGGGTATTTTACCCCAGGAGATTTGTTGACCCCTGGGAGTGCCTATGATCCCGATTTGGGCGATCTGGATGGAGATGGTGATATTGATGCGTTTAGTTGGAGCGAAGATAGTTACATCATCACCGATACAGTTTGGCTTAATGATGGCTCCGCTCAATTTACGGTGGGTTATCAGACAAATGAAATGGTTGGTCTTGCCGATCTGGGTGATCTGGATGGGGATGGTGATCTAGATATTTTCGGCGTTGTGGGTGAACAGGTTAGTATCTGGCTGAATGTGGATGATTTGGCGATAGAGGGAGTCGCGGCCGCGAACGACAGCCCTACTCCCTTCGGCCAAACCACCACCTTCACCGCCACCGTCACCGCTGGCTCCAACGTGGTGTATACCTGGGCCTTTGGGGATGGGCAAACAGCAACCGGGGCCACCGTGAGCCATGTGTATGCCAACCCGGGTGTTTACACCGCCACCGTCACCGCCAGCAACAGCCTGGGCCAGCTCATTGCCACCACCCAGGTAGCGATCATTGTCACGGTCTATCAACAATATCTGCCGCTGATTATTAAGCCATAAAATTAACTGACCAATCTTCTACAAGCAGGTTAGGAACCAGGGCAAAATCCTTTTCATTACGAGTTACCAGCACTGCCTGATAGCTTAAGGCAATGCTGGCAATTCGTAAATCCTGTGTCCCAATCCGCACTTTTTGTTGTCGCAAAGCTTCAAACTGGTTATCAGCTTGTTCTGTGTATTTCAAGATCGTAAAGTGGCGAAGAAAATCTACCGTTTCCCAAAGCCAAAAGTAAGCTTTGATGCGTGCAGCATGATCTGAAGCTTTGTGAACCTGAGCCAGACGACCTCGTAATAGTTCTTCAATACTGATGATTGTGATAGCAATATTTTCAGACGAAAGTTTCTGTAAAGCCTGACGTAATGGTTCATGCCCACGTTGCAGTAACGAAAGATGGTCAGTATCTAAAATATAGTTCATGTCTGACTATCCAATGAGTGCCGATATGCGGCAATTTCAGCTATAAGATCATCAAATGTCGGATCCTCTTGGAAACGACCAAATTGTTCTAACCAGGGATTTTTGTTTTTGTCAGGCAGATCAATCTCTATTTGAACGACCTCAACACGATGGGTTAAATATTCTTGCAAACGCTTTTTAACCTGCCTCAGTACGTCATCCCGGGTTTTACCTGTCGCCACAACATCAGGCCATTGGCGAACACGCGCCACAAATTGACTGTTATCCTGACTGAGAATGATATCGTATACCATGATTGACTATCCTTCGTTATAACGACTCTTGTCTATTGGTCGCTATTATAACGAAAAACGTAGCCTTGCGAGGTAAATACTAAAAGCTCTGTTACCCATGTTATAATCTCGCCCCATGAACCTGCCGACCCAACCAACTATCACTGCCATTAGCGGCCGCGTCTTTGCCACTTACCCGGCCGCTGTCGTTGTTCTCATCATCAACGCCCAAGAAGAACTGCTCCTGCTCAATAACCCCAAACGGCCCGGCTGGTGGGAACCGGTGAACGGGGCGGTGGATGCGGGGGAGACGATTTTGGCGGCGGCCCTGCGGGAAGTGGGTGAAGAAGCGGGGGCAGACATTCGGGTGCGGCCGCTGGGGGTTGTCCATGTGTCTACCTTCACCTACGATCCCCAGATTACCCATGTCATCAGCATTACCTACCTGATGGCCTATGAGGGGGGGAATGTGGTTCCCGGTGATGATATGCAAGACAGCCAGGTGCGCTGGGCCTCGTTGGCGGAGATGGCACACCTCAACCTCATCCCCCCGCTTGATGAGCCGTGGTTGTGCCAACGTGCCCTGGAACTATACCGCCTGTGGCGGCCCCAACCCGATTCGCCCCTCCAACAGCCCCTACCGCAAACACACAAAAACAAATACGATCTAACTTGAAACACCGTTCAACGTACAATTCCAACCTCTACTCTCCCCCTTGAGCAGATTCAATGGCTTCGGCGTACACCTCATAACGTTGAGCACCAAATAACATGATGTCGTTAATAGCGAAGCTAGGTCGGGTGAGGATGCCCTGGTCACGGCGGATGGCGTCGAGGCGGGTGACGTTGGCCTGTCCTATTCCGTTGTCGTAACAGTCGCCAAAGATGGCCTTATCTACCCCCACAGCGGTCGCGGCCGCAATGAAATACTCCCTATCCGCATTCCACAATTCATCCTGGTGAGCAAAAAATTGGTCGTGAATGGCCCAGTAGGCGTCTACACTTTGCTGGCCGATGCAATCTGCGGCCGCGTGGCTATTCAAACTCGCGTTACCATGATCCAACACATGCCAGAAGATAATCTTAACTTGCCCATTATTGACGTAATTCTCAATGATTTGCGGTTCTGCGCCTAACACGTAGGCGCGGCAAGCCGTTCAGAGGAAGTCTGAGTAATCAATGAAGGTGACGGGGGCATCGGCGCGGCCGCGGAAGAATGTGCCATCTTCATTTTTGCCATTAAACGGGACGGTTGTGGCCGTGGGCTGATCGGTTGGGGCTTCCGTAATCACTGGGGAAGCAATCGCCGTTGGCTCGTCGGCTACTGAAGCGGTTGCCGGGGGTGGGGCCGTGTTGGTGAGGGGGATAGCGGTGGGGGTGGGGCGACTCGCGGCCGCGCCCGGGAGCGTTGCCGCTGTGGGCACAACCGTGGGCACTCCATCTTCATCACCCCGACAAGCAATTAGCAACAAGAGTAACAAGAAAACCAACCATTTTTTCATAATACCTCGTCTCGTTACCGGACACTCTGGTTTGAGGCGTAAGACATCCTCAAATGCCGCTTGTGGTCAACCCATTCGCATCTGAGGATGCTCACTCCTCAGTTTTGAAAACTGTCCGGTAGCTGGATACCTCGTTAATGGCGATCTGGAGAAAGAGACCAGGCTTCTCGCTCAGGCGATTGGCCACACCCTACAATGAACCCAACCCCCCAGGGCGATTGCATACTCACCCCAATGAACCCACTTCCCTAACGATTCCCGGCAAGAAGGGAGAAAAAAACAATTCGAGCCGTTTTTCGCGGGCGAATGCCCGCGAAAAACGGCTCCTAAAAAGTTCCCCGCCCCTGGGGGCGGGGTTAGGGGTGGGGGAAATCCGAGTATGCAATCGCCCTACCCCCCCTGACGATTCCCATTGGCTGGGGAAAACTGCTCATACAAGGTTCCCTGCCCCTGGGGACGGGGTAAGGAACGGAAAAAGCGTTTAGGTGCTTGCCCTACTTTTCGCCCACATGAATGGCAATTGTGCCAAACATAAATAGCTTAAACCGGACATTGAGGAAACCGGCCTGGCGCATAGCTTCGGCAAGGGCCTGGGGGGTACGGAATTGTTGGGTACTGTCGGGCAGATAACGGTAAGCCTCGGATTCGCCGGTGATGAGGCGGCCCAGGGTGGGGATCACATAGTTGAGATGGAACAGGATGAAGGGTCGGAGCAGGTTGCGCTTGGGGGGGCTAGATTCGAGGATGACGACGCGGCCGCGGGGCTTCAGCACCCGCATCTGTTCCCGCAACGCCTTATCCACATCAATCACATTCCGCATGAGAAAACCAGAGGTCACGGCGTCAAAGTAGTGGCTGGGAAACGGCAGAGACAACGTATCAGCCCCGACCCACTGGATGGGTTGCCGTTCCGGATAGAGCTTGCCCGCCTGCATCATTTCCAGGGTGAAATCACCCCCCACCGCCTGCAAACCGGGAACCTGTTGCATCCCCTCGTAGGCAATGTCCCCCGTGCCGGTGGCAATGTCGAGCAAACGGCCATTCGGGGGGATATTGGCTTGCTGGATGACATAGCGCCGCCAGCGCAAATCCTGGCCGAAGGTCATCAGCCGGTTCATGCGGTCGTAACGCCCGGCAATGCGGGCAAACATCGTTTGGACGTAATGGGCGCGTTCTTGCCCGGTAAGATGAGCCATAGGTTATTAGTGTATTGGTGTATTGGTTATTGTTCAGCAAAGCGGGGTGAACAACTCTGACTAAAGTTGATTGATGATAGCCTGCCAATCTTCAGTACGCCATAGTAGACTGCCGGTATTGAATAAGTAACCTTTGTTGTGAGAGAACTGACCAATACCCTCAAACTGAACATCGCCAGCGACATTTTCTTTTAACTTGATACGCTCCAAGTCACCTGGATTGATGGGGCCATTCCAACCGTAAACAGTGTAATGCTTCTTACCGCGTTTGCCTTGATAAGCGAGCGGTTGATAATCCATATTGCGGCGAACAAAGCCACAAATGTAAGCCGGAATGGGGGTAAAGGATGGCAAATCAGCGTATATCTCGTCTGCCTCTTCCGGTGTCAAGGCTCCTACCGTTTCGCCACGTCGAAGCACTTTGTCTTTGAAGACACTAATTTCTTTGAAGAAAGCAAACAAATGGTCACGCCCTGCCCCAACCTTAACGAAGATATGAATATCGGCATGATTGAACTGATCACCAGGAATATCTAGCCAAATACCATTCCATTTACTCGTTTTGACACTGAGATTAAGGCGAGGGGTGCGGTAATGGCTCTTCGCTTCACGAATACGATGAATATCAGTGGGTAAGAAGGTTTCTAATTGACCTGCTTGATGGCCTAGTAGTGCGACAGACAAGATTTGTCGGTTGGAAGGTGGTGGCACGGTCAGGAGACCGGCCACAGCTATTCGACGGAATAAGTTTGTTGAACTACTAGTTCTGCCTCGATACCCCATTGTTGCTTCAAGAACAGGGTAAAAGCGTATTTACCTAGATATTGAAAAACCAGGTTTCGCCATAACCGCCATGGGTTCTTTTGCAAACCTGTTTTTGAAAGGCCTATTTGGCGTAATGTTTTTAGTGCATAGGCAGATGCAGTGGTGTAACCATCTGCATCTATTACTACAAAGGAAGGCAGAAACTGTTGTGATAACCAGTTATAGAATTCGATTTGTACAGATTGGCCTTGATAGGCATCTTCAGCTACCTTCAAGGCAACTTCGATATCTACTGAAAGACGTTCTGCGATAATTTGAATTTCTTGGTTCATAGTAAACATTCCACTCTGGTTTGAATCTTATTTTCACAACTTACCAGTTCATGGATTCTGAATGGTATGTAATCTGCTGATGTGTGACAACCTGTTCTTTCAGAGTGAGTTGAGAGATGGGATCAAATATAACAGTCATTTTAGGCACATCATTCAAATTATTGACAACCACTAAACTATAATCTTGTTGATATTCTTGGGCTTTTAGAAATTCGTTTTTTGTGAGTCTAATACTGCCATAAACAGAACGAAGCCCTTTAACCTCAGCCAGGATATAACGTGATGGTATCTGTATTTGAAAATCATAACCATCACCAAACAAACGGGCATCTTCTAATAAGCCTTCTTTGAAAAGATCAATTTCCTGGTAATTATGTATAAAATACAGTTCTGCCTCCAAGCCTGTAATTTGTAATTGTTTGAACTTACTTTTAAGTACCGGACTACCAATGGTCAACAGTTCATCGGTAACTTCAAATTTGCTCCTAATATATAGTTTTACGACATCAGCAAACTCAGTCGCATGAAGTGTACCAAATAGAGAATCTATGAAAGTTTTTCGATGCAGATATGTAGTGCCTTTTTGCCACCAACCCTTTCGCCCATTGTCAAAAAAAGGATCAAACAAATCCTGCCGATTTTTAACGACACCGGTAGTTGCCGCTATGTTTTTTTGGACGAAGTGCTGAAAAAAAGCTGATTTTGTTGAGAAACCAAAGGCTTTGACAAAATCCATGTTGAATTTCGCCAGACCATAACCAATCAAATTAAGTATTTCGTAATTTTCATGTTTGGTATCTGACATAGTGCAATGTTCTTAGTAACCGTCTAAGAATAACTTCCCGTTTTGCTGTGGCCGGTCTCCTGACCGTGCCACCCAGGTTATTTTTGGACGCTCACTTAGGACTAGACAAACGGTGACAGCGTATATTTATGTTTTATAGTTACCTTGAGTTTAGAGTTCAGAGCTAGAGGGTTTTCCAGAGTAATTTCCTCTCGCTCTCTCCTCTCGTTCTAAACTCCAGTAGTTACACAATAGCTCCCCTAAATGAAAACGGTCACCACTTCATTCGTCAGCATCAAATTCTATCTCCAAATCATCATCCAGGGCATCACTGCCCATTTTGGTACGGGGGGATGATGTAGAGGAGGCGGATCCCTCTTCAGAGCCGTTGCCCACTATTTCACGGGCCTTGCTCGTTCCCGTTGGCGGGCCGATGATACCCTGCTCTTCCATCAGGTCAATGAGCCGGGCGGCGCGGGTATAACCAATGCGAAACCGGCGCTGTAACAGGCTGGTAGATGCCTTTTTTAACTCCCGCACCATCGCAATTGCCTCTGGCAACAAGTCGTCTTCAACTTTCGCGGCCGCTTCCTGGGCGATTAACTCTTCCCACAATGGCTGGTTTGCCTGGGGATGAGCAGGAGCGGACTGAGGTGTGAGGGCCGAAGACTGAGCCGGTTTGACCTCTGCCTGACGGCTGACCGGCTGACGGCTGACTGCCTGACCGGCTGACCGGCTGACGGCTGACGGCTGACCGGCTGACCGGCTGACCGGCTGACCGGCTGGCGGCTGACTAGCTGGCGGCTGACCAGATGGTTTCGCCGGGAGCCACCGAGGTTCAGGATCCACTGGCCGATTGGTGGAAAAGGTGGCCGCTGGGGGAACAGCTTTGGGATCTGTGTTGATAACCGGTGGTGGAACAGGTGTAGGTGAAGGAGCGACAGGGGGACGTGGCGACGCGGCGAGGGAGCGAGGGGGCGACGCGGCGATTGATGACTGGTCACTGCTCACGGGTGACTGTTTACTGTTGACTGTTGACTGTTCACTGCCTACCGTCACCGCATGAGTCTCCGGCGTAATCAAGTTGGTGCGGCGGGCGCGTTGCCAGTAGGCAATGAGTTTGTCCAGTTCGGCATCACCCACATAACAACCCTGGAGACGGAGTGGCGCGGCCGCGTCCGGGCTTTGAAAGAGCATATCCCCCTGTCCCAACAATCGTTCCGCCCCTACGCTATCCAGAATCACCCGGCTGTCTATGCTAGAAGCAACAGCAAAAGCAATGCGGGCCGGGAAGTTGGCCTTGATCAACCCCGTAACCACATCCACCGATGGGCGTTGCGTGGCCAGAATCATGTGGATGCCGGTCGCCCGGGCCATTTGGGCCAGCCGGGTAATACCTCGTTCCGTCTCTTCGGGAGCCAGCATCATCAAGTCTGCCAATTCATCAATGATGATGACAATATAGGGGAGTTTTTCCCCCTTTTCCTTCAATAACTTTTTATTGAACTCCTGAATATTGCGCACGCCCGTGGCCGAAAACGCCTTGTATCGTTTATCCATCTCGCGCAAGGCCCATTGCAATGTCCCAACCACCCGTTCCAAATCTACCACCACCGGAGCCGCCAGATGGGGTATACCGTTATACCCGGTTAGTTCCACCCGTTTGGGGTCTACCATCACCAACTTCAGGTCGTCGGGGGTATTTTGCAGGAGCAGGCAGGCGATAATGCCATTAACACACACAGATTTACCAGAACCGGTAGCCCCAGCGATGAGCAGGTGCGGCATTTTGGTCAGATCCGCCGAAACGGCTTGTCCCGCGACATCCTGCCCCAGGCCAATCGCCAGGGGGGATTTGATTTTAGTGAACGAGGCAGATTCCATTACGTCGCGTAGGGAGACAATGGCTTTGGCGGTGTTAGGTACTTCGATGCCTACATACCCTTTGCCGGGAACGGGGGCCTGGACGCGGATGCTTTTGGCCGAGAGAGCCAGGGAGAGGTCATCGGCCAGGCTGGCAATTTTACCGACTTTGACTTTGGTTCGTTTGCCACTGCGTTGTTCTACGAAAAGGGGTTCAACGCCGTACTGAATGACGGTTGGTCCCGCATTGGTCTCGACATGACGGACGGGCGCACCAAAACTTTCCAATGTTTTTTCGATAGTGACAATTTGTTCACGAATGTGGTCGTTGTTGACATTTTGATCCGTGCCTATCTCCAACATCTCGGCCAGGATGGGTAGCTTCCAGTTTTGGGCTGGGGCCTGCCCCACAAAAATGGGTTGAGGGGCGGGGGCTTCGTCAACATTCGTTGGTTTGGCCGGGGGAGTAACTTGCCGATTGGCGCTGGCCCCAGGCCGATGGGGACGCTCCGGGGGGGTAGCTTTTGTTCCCGTGGTGGGGGCCGGAGC
>JAGNBF010000127.1 GCA_018004935.1 Chloroflexota bacterium
AATTATTCATGATGACAGTTCTCCTTATGCAACTGTTTTGTTCGCACTTACATTTTTGCAGGGAAAGCTGTCATCGTCATCTTTTTATGACTTGTACCCCTATTGGTACAAAATTTAGGTAACTACTAAGGCTCTCGAGGGCTGAGCTTGTCGAAGCCTCGTGTTGCCTGAGCTAATCGCAGGCCGTTGGTTGCAACAGGCTCAACCAACCACGCTTTATTGAGAAGATACCATTATTTGATATAACGGAGCGATGTTTGCGGGGTGCTGAGGTATTCCACCCCCCATTCGGTCACAAGGACATCTTCTTCCAGACTCATAATGCCTCGGTTAGGAATCACCACATGCGGTTCCAGGGTAAAAACATTCCCTGCTTCCACGGCCAGGTCACACATACCGGTGTACCGCTCCCACTGCGGCCCCAAGACGGTGGCCCCATCATGAGCCGCTCGCCCCAACAGGTGCCCAAAAGCGTGCATGTACTCTGGATAGCCGTTGTCGGTGATGTAGTCACGAGCTTCCTGATCAACCTGCCAGCCCAAAATTCCCGGTTTAAGCCGGGCTTCTCCGGCTTTGATCGCTCCATAAACGACGGCAAAGGCATGTTCCACTTCTGGCGGAGCCGTTGTCTCACCATCATTCAGTACATACCACATACGTTGCAGGTCGGCACAGTAATCGTTTTGTTTGACGCCCAGGTCTACATGTAGGGTATGTCCTTTTTCTAGTATGACGTGGCCGGGGGCGGCATGTCCCACCGGAGAATGCGGCCCACAGGTGACGATGGGGTTAAACTCTTTTTCCCAGGCGTAACCTAGTTGTAAGGCATCTATTTTCGCCTGCACAAAATCGGCTATTTGCCGTTGGGTCATGCCGGGTTGGGCATATTGCTCAATGGCATCGAAGAGAGTTTCGGTGGTAGCCACGGCCTGGCGAATGCGGGCAACTTCGGTGGGGCTTTTGCGGCCGCGTAATCTCTGCATCACCCCTTCCGCCGAAACAAACCGTTCGGCCAGCCCTGTGCCCGCCAGATATTTCTCCAACAGTCGGTACAATCCCACCGATAAACCATCAGCGGCCACATCTCGTTCCGAATAGTTAAGCGCTATCTGGTGTGGGTTAAGCTTCACTAACGTCTCACGCAACAGTTCGGCAATACCCTGATGATAACCAATCACCTCGGTATACACCCCTAACTGACGAATGTTTTCCGCATCGTAATGCCCAATAAGGGCAATCGCTCGCCCATCCCGGGTAATGATGAAAGCCGATTGCCACGTCATGCCTTGCCCCACAATGAGATCCAGGGCCGGATCAGGGGTCAGCATCGTTTCCCGCACAAAGGTCAACCAGACATCTAGATCCAGTTCGCGCAGAATGCCGATAGCTTGTTTCACTTTTTCTTGAATCAGTTGTTTATTGTGCATCATTCCCTCACACCTCATCGCGGACAATCGTCTCAAAAATGGCCTGCAACTCCTCATCCGAATAAAAATGGATGACGATTTTGCCCTGGCCCTTAGGGTTTTTCTGGACATCTACTTTTGTACTGAGGGTCTGGCGGAACCGTTCTTGTAAGGCGTGGAGTTCAGGAGGCTGGCGTTTGCTGGGTTTAGGGCGAGGCTTCGCGGCCGCGAGCCGTTTCCGCACCAGCTCTTCAGTCTGGCGTACATTCAGTCCCAGTTTAATCACCGTGCCCATCATCTCCACCTGCATCGCCTGCGTTGATAAAGGTAACAAAGAACGGGCATGACCTTCGCTCAGTTCTCCCCCATTCACCGCCTGTTGCACTTCCGGAGCCAAATCCAGCAGGCGTACCGTGTTACCAATTGTTGAACGTGCTTTGCCCACCTTTTTAGCCACTGCTTCCTGCGTCAGGCCAAATTCATCCATCAACTGCCGGTAAGCCAACGCCTCTTCCAACGGGTTCAGGTCAGCCCGTTGCACATTTTCAATAATCGCCATTTCCAACATGGCCTGGGGTGAAGCTTCCTTCACCACCACCAACAGTTCAGTCAGACCCGCCAACTGCGCCGCCCGCCACCGCCGTTCCCCGGCAATGAGGGTATACTGTCCATCACCGGCATCATGAACAATTAGCGGCTGAATAAGACCATGTTCCCGAATCGAATCGGCCAACTCTTCCAGTTGGGTTCTATCCATTTGGGTACGGGGCTGATGGGGATTGGGACTGATATTGCCCACCGGAACAGTCCGTAAGCCGTTAATAGCTTCCGGATCACTTTCCGGGATTAAGGCACTCAAGCCACGCCCCAGTCCAGTTTTTTTGCTCATGCTTACCATCCTCAATGCAAGCGTCTCTCGTTACCCGGTAGAAGGTGTACATACCCCACCTCACTACTCAATATCAGGCATTGGATTAACAGATGCCACACAGCGGGTGGAACGAGGATCTGAATATTTACCGGCGGATTGACGTTAGAACTTTGGGTTCTTTCAGAATTCGCGAAGTGAACGTTTACCTTTTTTTAATTGTTCTTCGGGCATTTGCTCTAGCTTTCAAGATAAAGATTTTGGGTTTTACGAGACGTTATCCAGAGTGTTCCCAATCGTAAATCTAAAATCGTCAATCGTAAATGCTATAAAATGCCTGACAATGGAGGTGAGTTTATAACGCGACGGGTCAAACGTCAATTTCCGCCTGGCCTCAACAGCAATTCTCAATTTGGTCTGGGCCTCAACAAAGGCAGAGGCCGCCCGGCCGTAAAACGGGCCGGGCTATATTTACGAAGGCCGTTGGCCTGGGGTCTTAGCCCGTAGGGCTTGGTATTGATAGCCCGGCGGTTTTTGTTCATTAAATTTTAATCGGGTAACGCATTCATTGACCCCATCCCCCCTGCGATTCCCGAGGGAAAGGGGGAATTCCCATGGGGCATTTTTCGGGGCGAATGCCCCGAAAAATGCCCCTTAGAAAAGTTCCCCGCCCCTGGGGGCGGGGTTGGGGGTGGGGTGGCCTCAGATATACCCAACGCGGCGATAAAGCAACACGGCGACACGGCAACCCCCCAGTGGGAAGGGGGAATCCGATTTACGGGCAAAATGGGGGCTATGCACCCCATTTTGCCCGTATGAGAAAACTCCCCGCCCCTGGGGGCGGGGTTGGGGGTGGGGTGGCCTCAGATATACCCAACGCGGCGATAAAGCAACACGGCGACACGGCAACCCCCAGTGGGAAGGGGGAATCCGATTTACGGGCAAAATGGGGGCTATGCACCCCATTTTGCCCGTATGAGAAAACTCCCCGCCCCTGGGGGCGGGGTTGGGGGTGGGGGAAAATCGGAGTAGGCAATTACCCTATGTAAGCCTTTTCTTAAGTCCTGGTATCTATGATGACCATGAGATTACAACACAGTGAGACCACTCTTGGCTTTCACCGATTTTCAGCTCGAAGGAGTCTAACTCAATGGACTTATCAATCATCATTCCTTGCTTTAATGAAGAAGATAACATTACTCAGTTGCAAAATAAATTGATGCCCGTTGTGCGCGACCTGGCACAAACACGCACCATTGAAATCGTATTTGTGGATGATGGCAGTGCGGATAACACCTGGGTTTTAATGAATGAAACGTTTGCGGCGCTTAAAGAAAACAATGTAACGATTCGTTTTGAGAAACATCCCCGTAACCTGGGACTAGGGGCGGCGATTCGGACGGGCTTCGCGGCCGCGACCGGCGACATCATTGTTACCACCGATAGCGACGGCACCTATAAGTTTACCGAAATCCCCGCCATGTTGGCGTATATGACCCCAGACATAGACATCGTCACCGCGTCCCCCTATCATCCTCAGGGGGGCGTGGATGGGGTCCCAGCCTATCGGCTCATTCTTAGCAAAGGTTCATCCTTTATTTACCGCCTCATTGTTAAATGGGACATCTATTGTTATACCGCCCTCTTTCGGGCTTATCGGCACGAAGTCATTGACAATATCCCATTTCATGCCGATGGTTATCTGGCAGGAACTGAATTTATGGTCAAAGCTATGCAGGCCGGTTATCGGGTGGCTGAATACCCTACCGTTCTCTATCGGCGTAACTTTGGCGTTTCTAAAGCAAGAATCGCTCGTACCATCAAGGCCCATTTACAATTTCAGGGTGCGCTCCTATTCAACAAACTAAACATCTTCGCCCGCAAAGAAGCGAAAACCCGTCCGGTGCGCCAGGGCAAGTTGGCGTAAAAAGGGCTGACTACATTTCTACGCCCAACGCCTCATCCTCATATCCCTCATTCATCCCAAAGGACTTTCCCATGAAAATTCTCTCCATTGTCGGCGCACGCCCCGAGTTTATTCAAGGCTCACCTGTCAGCCGGGCGTTGCGGCCGCGGCACCAGGAAATACTTGTCCACACCGGCCAGCATTATGATTACAAAATGTCTCAGGCCTTTTTTGACGAGCTAGAAATTCCGGCCCCCGACTACAACCTGGAAGTAGGCTCCGGCCAACACGGCCAACAAACCGGGCAGATTTTGGCCCGTCTAGAAGAGGTGCTCCTCAAAGAACAGCCTGATCTGGTGATTATTCGCGGCGACACCAATTCAACGCTGGCAGGGGCCATTGCCGCCAGCAAATTACACATTCCTCTGGCCCACATTGAGGCCGGGGAACGTAGTTTTGATCGCCGGATGCCAGAAGAGATCAACCGGGTTGTGGCTGACTCCATCTCCAATATGCATTTTTGTGTCAGTCAGGCGGCTATCCATAATCTGGCGCAGGAAGGCATCAGGGAGTGTGTCCATTGGGTAGGAGACGTGATGTATGATGCCATGCTGTTTAACCGGCCGATTGCTTACCGCAATTCCAACATGGTGGAAACTCTAGAACTGGAACGCGGCCGCTACGCCCTCGTTACTGTTCACCGTGCCGCCAATACCGATGATCCGGCCCGCCTCAGCCAGATCGTCAACATTCTTAACAACGCCCCAGAACCAGTCATCTTCCCGGCCCATCCCCGCACCCGCAAAGCCCTTACCCATTTGGGGGCGGCTTTCGCCAATCATGTGCGCGTCATTGACCCGGTCAGCTACTTTGACATGATCGTGTTAGAAGACAATGCCCGCCTCATCGCCACTGACTCCGGCGGGGTACAACGGGAAGCGTATTTCCTCAGCAAACCATGTCTGACCCTGCGTGATGAAACCGAATGGACAGAAACAGTAAAGTCTGGTTGGAATCAGCTCATGCCTTTGGATCTGGAAACGGTCATGACCGCCTGGCAAACCTTTACGCCACCAGCGGAACAGCCCCCCATTTTCGGGGATGGCAAAGCGGGAGAAAAGATCGCCCGTCTGATTGAAGAGATTATGGGGTAGGGAGAAGAGAGAAGTAAATTCTTACTCCGGCTAAATTTCGGGAGAGTATATTATGAAAGTAGGCATTGTTGGGGCAGGCATTATGGGCATCAGCCTCGGCTATTATTTGACCCAAAAAGGGGTTGAAGTTGAAATTTTTGAGTCGTCGGGAGATATTGGCGGGTTGGCTGGCCCTCTGACGTTAGAAGATGGGACAGAGGTGGATCGTTACTACCACACGATTTTGCCCAGTGATCACCATCTCGGTGATTTGACCAAAGCGTTGGGCATTGACGAGCAAATGCGGTTCAAAGAAACAAAGATGGGGTTTTATTACAATAACCGTATCTTTTCTATGAATAATATTATCGAGTTTCTCCGTTTTCCGCCGTTGGGTTGGATTGATCGGTTTCGGTTGGGGCTGACGGTGATAGCGGCACAGTTAGTGCGGGATTGGCATAAACTGGAGAGCATTAGTGTGGAGAAATGGTTGAACCGTTGGGGCGGCCGCAATACATTTCACAACATCTGGCGGCCTATGCTCAAAGCCAAGTTCGATGGCGGCTTCAACAATGTACCGGCCACCTGGATTTGGTCACGGCTGGTACGGATCAAATCTACCCGTGAAGGGGCCAGCCAGAAAGAAGGAGCCGGTCATCTCATTGGGGGGTATCGCACGTTGTTGGAAGCGATGGCGCAGAAGATTACCGCGGCCGCGTCCCACATCCATTACCATACCCCCGTGCAAGAAATCATCATCGAAAACGGAGAAGCCCGGGGTCTCCGTGTCAATGGCGAACTCCGTGCTTATGATGTCGTCGTTAATACCACCCCCACCGGCATCTTCACCAAACTCATCCCCAACGCCCCACAGGAATATCATCAATTCCTCAACCAGCAAAAATATTTGGGCGTCATTTGCCCCATTCTGGTGTTAGACAAACCGCTCACCGGCTACTGGACAATCAACATCACCGATGATTCCATCCCGTTTACCGGCGTCATCGAAACCACATCCTATATTGATCCACAATATGTCGGTGGGCATCATCTGGTTTATCTGCCCAAATACACCGCCCCTGGCAGTGAATGGCAACAAAAGAGTGATGCTGAGTTGAAGGAAATCTGGTTGAAGAATCTGCAACGGATGTTCCCCGATTTTGATCCCCGATCTATTCGTTATTTTGTGATGAACCGGACAGCTTTTGTGGAACCGTTGCACGGGCTGAACGACATGAGCAAAATTCCCCCGTTCCAGACACCGGTGCGGAATCTGTTCCTTTCTACTACCGCCCAGATTTACCCGGAACTGACCAATGGCGAATCGGTGACGGTTTATGCCCAACGCACGGCAGAGTTGATTTTGAAGACACATCAGGTAATATCACCCGTTACGACCAGAACGGAAGCCCCGGTTGCGGCCGCGCTGGCGTAAAGCACCGGAATGGGGTACACGGATAAGAAAATCCGGTTTCTTCTCAAAATTTCGGGGATAACGAGGCCTGAGCTTGTCGAAGGTTGTGGGTTGCAACAAGCTTAACCCATGGCTACCCTGCATTACGGAGAAGACGTAACTACTAAGCCTCTCGAGGGCTGAGTTTGTCGAAGCCGTTTTGCCTTCGACAAACTCAGGCAACAGGCTTAGCAGTTACGAGAAGGCACAAAATCCGCGTACAAAAACGTCTTCCGGTATACAGGTGATATTTGGATGGCTAAAATAACTGTTGTTATCCCAACCTACAACGAAGCGGATAACTTACAAGCAATAACCGAAGCAATTTTTGCCCTGGAAATTCCTGACCTCAACATTTTAATTGTAGATGATGCCTCACCTGACCACACTGGTGATATTGCCGATGCTCTAGTTCAGCAATACGCAGGTCGGTTCCAGGTCATTCATCGGATGGGTAAAGGGGGTCTGGGCACAGCTTATGTGGCCGGTTTCCGTCATGCCCTGACCGATGGGGCCGAGTTCATCATTCAGATGGACGCGGATTTTTCCCACTCACCCCACTACATTTCTGAATTTTTGCAACGGATTCCCCTTTGTGATGTGGTTGTGGGATCACGCTACATCAGCGGGGGCAAGTTGGATGAGCGGTGGGAGTGGGGGCGGTGGTTCCTCAGTTGGTGGGCGAACGCCATTTGGACACGGCTCATTCTAGGGTTAAAAACGAAGGATAGCACGGCCGGTTTTAAATGTTGGCGCAGTAGCGCGTTAGAACAGATTGACCTGGATACCATTCGCTCTAATGGCTATGTGTTTCAGGTGGAAATGTGTTACGCCTCCGAACGGCTAGGGCTACGAATTCAAGAGATTCCTATTTATTTTGAGGATCGGCGAATTGGTCAAAGCAAGATGTCTATCCCGATCAAATTAGAGGCGGCCTGGCGGGTGGTAGAGATTCGTACCCGTTATAGTCTGGCCCGTAGGGTATGGCGCTGGTTGCGGCCGCGATCAGTCGCGCCTAAGCAGGCGGCCATAAGCAGTAAACAGCCAACCGTCAACAGTCAACAGTGATGAGGTTGGTTCAATCTTGGCGTGACCGGCTTATGGGTATAGACATTAAGAAAAACGGCGTGGGGCAAAAGTCGGCCAACTGGGCTTAACCGTTGGTAGGGCGATTTGCCAAAGGGTGTGTTTCATTTCAGTTAAGAGGAAGAAAATAAGTTCTTTGGGGTTTCGTGGGGTACGGGCAACCCTTGTGGTTGCCCCACACAGGGCAGGCACAAGACCAGCCCGTACAGATGCTGTCAACTCCCTGAATTCCCAAAGACTCATTATTCAACCTACCAATTTGTAAAACAGACCGGAACCATGCCAAAAAACATATTGCAGGTAAGGGAAACCCTTGGGGTGGCCCTGTGGGAGTAGATATGGCGACAAAAGTAGCAACAACAGACAAACCCAGAGGGCAGATTTCCGTTAAACAAATGGGGTGGGGCATCCTGGCGGCCGCGCTCCTCTTTTTTGCCTTCTTCAATTTACGCAACTATCCAGCCACCTGGTTCGATGAAGGCTCCCACCTGCATGTGCCCAAAACATTGTTGCAACATGGTGTCTATGCGGACATCAGTAGTGAAGGGTTGCGTTATTTTGGCCCGACGCTGGGTGTGGGGCCAACGGTGCTTTTACCTATCGCCCTGATGTTCAAAATCGCCGGGATTGGGCTGGTACAGGCCCGCATCGTCATGGGGCTTTATCTACTGGCAACTGTTTTTGCCTTTTACAAACTGGCTAACACGTTGGGCGGGCGCACGTTGGCTTTGTTCGCGGCCGCGTTGTTTGTCACCTCTCGCACCATCGGAACTTTGGAATACGGGCGGCAGGTACTGGGCGAGATTCCCGGCTTCCTCTTCATCGCTTTGGCCTTCTGGCTCTGGTTTTCTGCCTGGGACAATGCCAGTTATGGCCGACTGGCCGGGGTAGGTCTGCTCTTTGGTCTGGCGACCATCACCAAACAACAATATTTGCTGGTGTTAGCCCCGACGTTAGGACTGGCCTGGATTAGTAACTGGTTTTATTACCGGCAAAAAGGGCATCTTCATTTCCTCATTCCCGGTATTCTCACCGCCGCCAGTTATGCCGTGTGGCAGGTAATCCTCATCGTGTTTCTGGCCCCAGGAACCGCCAGCGAAAATTTACGTTTGTTGGGCGCGGCCGCGGGCGGGGCCGCCTTCGTCTTTGATCCCGGCATCATGGCAGAAGCATTCCGGCAACTAACCAGCTTTAATCTGTTCCTGGGGTTCCTACTCCCAGTTCTGGTGTACAGCTTCTTCCTGGTGCTACCCCGCAACAAACAGGGACAACAATGGGGCATCCTCTATATTCTAGTTATCGCTAATCTGGGCTGGTATGTGGTTTCAATTGGCTGGATACGATACGCCTTTGCCGGGTTAGCCATCAGTAGCCTGTTTGTGAGCCGCTTTTTCCTGGATGTGACAGAGAATTTCCGCCTGGGGGAATATGGGCAAAAATTGTGGGCGATGGTGCAAGGAAAGGAAGAGGGGAATCTGCCGCAACTGGCACTGCGGGTGACATTGGCTCTGTGGCTGGTGGGCATGATTGTTCTACCGCTGGCCCAAAATCTGAAAAATATTGCCCTGACGCAAGAGAACGCGGCCGCGGATATGGCCGCCTATCTCAGCGAAAATGTGCCCCTCACCGCCATCATCGAAACCTGGGAGCCGGAAATCGGTTTCCTGGCCGACCAAAAGTTCCACTACCCCCCGTCGGGTACACTTAACCTGTCTGTGCAACAAAAATTTATGAACGGCCCCCTCGTTGCTGAGCAATACAACTTCCAGGAGCATGTAGATGCAGAATATGTCCTCATCGGCAACTTCGCTACCTGGATTGAACTGTATACCCCCGCCCAGCTAGAACCAACCTACCAGCAAGAAGCCCAATTTGGCCCGTACATCCTCTACAAACGACAGTAACGATTGACAATATACGGTGTGTTTTGACTGCGTAGTACACGTCTAAAAATAACGTCCCGTTTGTTAGGGCCAGTCTCCTGACCGTGCCACTCCGCCCCCGTTGTCGTTTGTCAGGTAACAGAGTTTCCCCCACCCCTAACCCCGTCACCAAGGGCGGGGAACTTTCTCCGGTGCCGGTTTTGGAGGGCGGCCGCGCTCCAAAACCGGCACTTCTGGTATTTTCCCCCTTTCCTCCCCTAACGATTCCCCCTGGAAAGGGGAAAAATATTAATGGGGGCTGTTTTTCACGGGCGAACACCCACAAAAAACAACCCCTAAAAGGTTGCCCACCCTGGGGGCGGGGTTAGAGGTGGGAGAAAACCCGAGTAGGCAATCGTCCTAAATACGAGCCTTGTACCAGTAGCCGCATAACCTCAAACTGAGTAAACTTAGTGGATTAGATATTCATCTAATCCACCCCCCCGACGTTTGCCCTGTCCCCGGACAGTTACCCAGGCCACTCTGGTTCATTGGCATCCCCCGTCACAAGGGCAAGGAGATTGTTGTGAGATCACATGGTGCCCACCAAACCTTCAATACCGGTTCCTCATCCGAACAAGAAATGAAGCGGATGGAAGTTTATACCCGGCTGGTTTCTTATTTGAGACCGTACCGTCGTCAGGTCATCATCGCCTATAGTTCCGTCATTGTTTCGATTGGCCTGAATTTAGTTGTGCCCCAGGTAATCAAACAGGCCATTGATACCGGTTTAACCAATGGGACGATGGGGGCATTGCTCGCGGCCGCACTCGCCATCCTACTCCTCGCCATTGTTCGGGGGTTCACCGAATTTGGCCTACGCTACTTTGGCGAATGGCTCTCCCACCGCTTTGCCCTGGACATCCGCAACGATTTTTACGCCAAAGTGCAAAGCCTCCCCTTCTCCTTCCATGATCGTTCACACACCGGCGACCTGATGAGTCGGGCCATCGGTGACATCGCCGAATCAGAACGGTTCATCGGCGTGGGGCTGATGGATCTACTCTCCACCGCTATTTTGCTCATTGGGGTGATTATCTCCATGCTCCTGGAAGATTGGCGTCTGGCACTGTTGGCCCTGACACCCATGCCCGTTTTACTCTGGGCAACCATTCGTTTTGGCAATCTGGTGCGGGGTAAATTCAAAAGCATTCAGGAACAGATGGGGGTGCTTTCCACAACGATGCAGGAAAGCCTGACGGGCATCCGGGTAGTGAAAGCATTCGCTCGTGAGCCACATGAACTGGAAAAATTTGACCAGCAAAACGAAGATTGGTTCGCCCGGCGGTATGATGTCATCCAGACATGGGCCAACAACTGGCCGTTTTTCACCTTTTTGCTCTCCGTCAGCATTTTCTTGCTCCTCTGGTTTGGTGGCCCCCAGGCGATAAATGAGCAAATCACCGTGGGTTCACTCTTTGCCATGATCACCTACGTGTTGATGCTCAATGGCCCGGTACAGCGGCTCGGTTTTCTGGTCAACATGGCCGCCACCTCTGGCGCGTCTGGCTCGCGTATTTTTTACATCATGGATCAGCCCAATGAAGAGACAGATATACCCGGCGCCCAGCCGCTCGCCCACATTGAGGGGGATGTGCAGTTTGAACATGTGGCTTTTGCGTATCAGGAAGGGCGTAACACCCTGAGCGACATCACCTTCCATGCCCCCCCCGGAGCCACCTTTGCCCTCATCGGCCCCACAGGATCGGGCAAATCTACGATCACCAGTCTCATTCCTCGTTTTTATAACCCATCTGGCGGCCGCATTTTGGTAGATGGTCATGATATTCGCCAGGTGCAGGTGGCTTCCCTGCGCCAACACATCGGCATCGTTTTGCAGGACCCATTCTTGTTCAGCTCCACCATTGCCGAGAATATCGCTTATGGCCGTATGGAAGCGACGATAGACGAGATTATCGCGGCCGCGACCGCCGCCCGCGCCCATGAATTCATCACCAGCTTTCCCAAAGGGTATGAGACCATCGTGGGGGAGCGGGGTGTCACCTTGAGCGGCGGTCAGAAACAACGCATCGCCATCGCTCGTGCCCTGCTTTATGACCCACGCATCCTTATTTTGGACGATTCCACCAGCAGTGTGGATACAGAAACAGAGCATCTCATCCAACAGGCCTTGCAGGAGTTGATGCAGAGGCGCACCACATTTATCATTGCCCAGCGCTTACTCACCTTAAAACAAGCCGACTGCATTTTAGTGTTGGATCGCGGCCGCATTGTCCAACGAGGCACCCATGAGGAACTGCTCCATCAGGCTGGTCTATACAAACAGATTTATGACCTGCAACTGCGTGATCAGGAAGAGTTTGTGGCTTTGCAGGCAAATTTCATCAGGGAGTAGAGATGGTCGCTTTAAATCGTAACCGCAACCTGGAAGAAACCCGTCAAAAACGGGAAGAACGCATTAAAGACCTGCTACCGGATGAACGGGAAGACGACATCCTGGGGCGGGCGTATGATAGCCGCTTAGTGCGCCGCTTGTTGGGTTATTTGGGGTCATATAAAAGCCAGCTTTATCTGGCTATTTTTCTGATGACTATTGCCGCGCTGTTGAGTGTAGCCTCGCCGTGGCTGATTGGGCAGGCAATTGACCAGGGCATCCGCGCCCAAAATACCACTCAGTTACGGCTGTGGATTTTATGGTTTGTCGCGGCCGCATTACTGGAATGGCTCACCAATCGCGGCCGCATCAGCGTCATGGCCTACGTTGCCACCCGCGTCGTCGCCGACATCCGCAGTGGCCTCTTCCGCCACCTGCAAAGCCTCTCCCTGAACTTCTTCAACAACTACAGCGTAGGTCGTCTGATGAGCCGCCTGATCAGCGATGTTGAAGTGCTCCAGGAATTCATTACCTGGTCTATTACCGGCGTCTTTCGTTCCCTCTTCACCCTGGTCGGCATCATTATTTCCTTACTCCTGCTCAACTGGAAACTGGCCCTCATCGTTTTCCTGGTTCTGCCCATCATGGTCTTCATCACCAACCAATGGCGCATCCGGGTACGCGACGCTTACCGGGCCACTCGTCGCCGCATCTCCGTCATCAACGGCTACCTCAACGAATCCATTACCGGCATCCGCGTGACCAAAAGTTTTACCCGCGAAGACCGTAATGCCCAGCGATTTGACGATCTCAATCACTCCTATTTTGATGCAAACGTAGACGCAACCTGGGTGTCAGCTATCTTCTTCCCCCTCATTGACTTTTTGGGCTATGTGGCGATGGCAATCGTTGTAGGTGTAGGGGGGCGGCTGGTATCAGGTGATACCCTCACCGCCGGGGGTTTATTAGCCTTTATCCTCTATGTACAACGATTCTTTGAGCCGATTCAAGAAATGGCCCGCCGCTACAATACTTTCCAATCCACAATGGCCGCCAGCGAACGGCTTTTCCGTCTGCTCGACACCGAACCCGATCTACAGGATGCCCCGGATGCCCAAACCCTGCCACCCATTACCGGGCGTGTTGAGTTAAGCGATGTCGGTTTTAGTTACAAAAATGGAGAACCGGTACTTCATGGCATCAATCTGGTGGCCAAACCAGGCGAGCGGATAGCTCTGGTAGGGGAAACAGGGGCCGGGAAGAGTACCATCATCCGGCTATTGGCCCGTTTTTATGAAGTGACAGAAGGGGCCATTACGATTGATGGTTATGATTTGCGCCAGGTAACAAGTACCAGCCTGCGTTCTCAGTTGGGCATTGTCCTACAGGATACCTTCCTCTTCTCTGGCTCAGTAGCCGATAACATCCGTTATGGGCGGCTTGAGGCGACGGATGAGGAAGTGGTCGCGGCCGCAACCGCTGTTGGGGCGCATGCTTTCATCCAAAAAATGGCCGATGGTTATCAGACCGATGTCGGCGAAAATGGAGTCAACCTCAGCGTGGGCCAGCGGCAAATCCTTTCCTTTGCTCGTGCCCTGCTGGCTAACCCCCGAGTACTCATCCTGGATGAGGCCACCAGCAGTGTAGACACCACCACCGAGAAACAGATTCAGCAGGCGCTTGATGAGTTGATGTCCGGGCGGACAAGTTTTGTCATTGCCCACCGGCTCAGTACGATTGTGAGTGCGGATAAAATTGTGGTGTTGGATCGCGGCCGCATTGTGGAAATGGGCACACACACAGAGCTACTGGCCCAACGCGGCCGCTACTATCATCTCTATACCATGCAATGGGCACAGGCAGGGGTAGAACAGTAAACCGTGCCGGAGAAAGTTATCTCCCCTGGAGGCGGGGTTTGGGATGAGGGAAAACCAGTAATGCGATTGCCCTACTCCTTAATCCCCGCCTCTCCTTTCTCCATCGCTTGCAACGCCTGATAAGCCGCCGTGAACGTACCATCAGGCAAAACAAAAGCCCACCAATATTGCTCATTAACCTCAGGCCGCCAGTTCATATCGGCCATATAAATCGTCACCATGAGGCCAATCCACGGTTGCCAATGCTCCTGAGCATAACGGTAGGCCCCAACTAAATATTCAGCCTGTTGCGCTTCACTCACGCCATGCCATTGGTAATCAGGAAAATAGCTTTGCTCCCGCATCCAACCCATTTCCAAAATTGCCACCTGCTTGGCTTCGTCTCCATTGGCAACCATGATGGCCCGCATATCTTCCACATGGCGAAACACATTCCAACGGTGCCCCCCAAATCCGGCATCCGGGTTGGTGGCGACGGCGGGATCGGTCTCCGGCGGCGCTTTGTAGCCGGGCGCATTCAACCCTAACACATCAAAATACGCGGCCGCGCCCGCATCATACATCCCTTGCAAAAATTCCGTATCAGGCATAGCTAGGGGGGGTTGTGTGCCCGTGGGGGCCAGCCCTGCCGAAATGACAATGGCCTGAGGGTCAGCCGTTTTGATGCCCAGATAACAGACCCGCAATAGTTCCGTATACTCAACCGGGCTGGGAGCCAGATTACCCCACTCACGACTGAGATTTGGCTCATTCCATACCTGGTAGGCTTGAACGCGGCCGCGATACCGGGCCGCCAGAGCATAACAAAAATCCCCAAAATCCTGATAATTCACCGGGGGCTGATTTCCCGCCCACAAATGCTCCGGCAAAGAGGCAATTGTCCACACCGGCTGTACATCAAGACGCACCAACAAATTCAACCCGGCCTCATTAATCCGCCGAACAATCTCATCGGCGCGATACCAGTCATAATGCCCCTTTACCGCCGGTTCAATATCACGCCAGGCAAATTTTTGTTTCACCCAGCCAAAACCCATAGCCTGTGTCTGTAATAGATTTTCATCCAGGGCTTCCAGGTTCCACCACTGGGCCAGGTGCACGCCATAGGCCGGTGAGGGGAAAACGGGCGAAGGGAGCACAGGGGACGCGGCCGCAGTTGTCCCATTAAACGTCATGGTGGCCGCGGGAAAAGTGGAATAGGGATTCAGGGTAGGCGTACCCGGTGTCGGAGGCAATTGATTCCCTTCCCCCCGACAAGCCACCAACAACATAACTACCCAGAATCCCCAAAACAATCGTCGCAACAAAATCATTTCTTTGCCGGGTGTCCATAAAAGTCAGGCTTTTTTGACGTTAAAAGCCTGACTTCTGGTGAACAATTATTACCTGACTCAACATTGGCGTTTTTCGTTTTCACCAGAGAACGCACAGCCTGGGAAGGCTGTGCTCCGTCCAGAGGTCGTATACAAATTCGCCAGAGTCGAATACCTGATTTATGGTTTGGGCATCTCAGAAATGGCCGAAAAAGCGGGCCGGGGAACACCATCGGGCCGAATGATGCTGTAACCAACCGTGTCATCCGTTGCCGCGGCCGCTTTGTTACCAAAATCGAAGTTAAACAAGAAAGCCAGCCACACATCTCCCGAAGCAGCCATCTGTTGGTAGGCCTGGACAATGTACTGGGCTTGTTCCGCTTCCGTATTGTCATCAAAATACTCAAACCCTTCTGGCCGTCCACCCATATTCTCACTACTGGCATAACCAAACTCAGTCAGGCATAACTTTTTATTGGCATCAATCGCCTGCACTTTCTGGGCATACAGATCCAACGTGGTAAAGAAGCTCCAACTCTGGTGTTGATTATCAAATGGGCCACGGAAAGTAGCTGTCGCCGCATTGGGATCACTCCCGGTTTGATCCCAGGGGGTACTGGGGAGCATGTTATACCCATTGTGATGCGTCCCCACACAATCCGCATAATTCAACAAACCAGCCGCCAACATCTCATCCAGGTAAATCAGATCATTCATCACCGTTTGCCGGTTAGGGTCATGTACTCCCGTGGGGGAAAGGGCACCACTAATGACAATAATATTGGCATCTTTCGCCTTAATCGTCTGATACGCCCCGGCCAGAAATTGCACATACCCGGCTGGATTCAACCCCCCAGACCATTCCCGATCCAGGTTTTGTTCGTTCCAGATTTCGATGGCCTGAATTTTGCCCGGATGACGATCCAGTAATTCATTGAGAAAGGCATAATATTGGTTGTAATCATCAGGGGGGCCATTTTCATTACCGGCGGCACGTGTCCAGGCAGGAGCACCCACCACACTGATCATCAGTTGTAAGCCCTCAGCATATGTGTCATCAATAATCCCATCATAAAAAAACCATTGATCATCCTCAGGGCCGGGATGCACTGTTGACCAAAGGAGTTGGACTTTCACCCAACCCAGTCCGAGTTGATTATCCACTGCATCAACAATGGAGCGGATGTCGCCTTGCCCGGCAACGCCGTGAACCTGGATACCGTACCCAAAGGCATCGGCAGGCCAGGGGGAAAGGGGAACTTCCACAGTGGGAACGGCTTCGGGCGCGGCCGCGTTATCACCACCACCTTCACTCCCCCCATCAGTAGAAACCGCAGGCGGGGGCAACGTTGCCACTACCGCCGCTGTGGGCGAAGCCACCGCCACAGTTGTAGCCGTGGGTAGGCTGGCCACATTGGCTTCTGGATCCGTGTTACCGCCACAAGCTACCAAAAGCAAAGCCATAAAGAATAGCAAAATCATTGTTTTCTTCATCTACATCACCTCATAAAAAACCGCAGAGAATGCGGCGTCGGAATTTCCAACGACCGGCCATGGCCAGGGTTAGCCCCCAACCAGCCGGTATATTCTCCGCATCCTCTGCGATTTGACCAGAGACGCTTAAGTGTGCCTCAGCTTAGGACTTACGCGCTGTGGCCGGTCTCCTGTCTCCTGACCGTGCCACCCAATTTATTTTGGGACGCTTACCAAGCTATTATTCTTGAATGCCGCCTTCTGTGAGTTTACGCACATCCAACAGACGATCCGCATCTTCCACGGCCAGATACCCTTTTTCCACCACCACTTCCCGCACCGTGCGGTTTGTCGCCATAGCCTCTTTCGCCACTTCTGCCCCTTTCAAATAACCGATAACCGGGTTTAGGGCCGTCACCAAAATGGCATTTTTCGCCAGCCAACCAGTCGCTTTCTCCCGGTTCGCCTGCACCCCAAGCAAACATTTGTCATTAAAGGCGTTTGCGGCATTGATAATCACGTCCATACTCTGGAACAGGTTGTAGGCAATGATCGGCATCATCACATTCAATTCCAATTGTCCGGCCTGTCCGGCCATCATCACGGTCAGGTCATTACCTAATACCTGATACATAGCCATATTGAGCATCTCTGCCAGAACCGGATTAACCTTGCCCGGCATAATAGAGGAGCCGGGTTGTACCGGAGGTAGGCGTAATTCATCAAGGCCGGTGCTGGGGCCAGAAGCCAACAGGCGGAAGTCGTTGGCAATACGGATAAGGTCTTGGGCCAGTGTGCGTAATGCCCCACTAAAATGAACGGCATCCCCCATACTTTGCATCGCCTCAAACAGATCATCCCCTTCGCTAAGACGCAGGCCAGTCAACCGGCTAAGCGTCACGACCATGCGGGCATGATATTCAGGATGGGCATTCAGGCCGGACCCGGTAGCCGTACCGCCAATACCCAACCGGCGCAACCCTTCAGCCGATTGGAAAATTTTCTCACGGTTACGTTCGACACTGCGGGCATACGCCCCAAACTCCTGACCCAGGCGTACCGGCACAGCATCTTGCAAATGGGTGCGGCCGCTCTTGACCACATCATCAAATTCCTGGGCCTTTACCCGAAACGAGGCCGCCAGTCGGTCTAACGTTTCACCCAGTTCATCCAACCGCCATAAACAGCCCAGACGAATGGCGGTGGGAATGGTGTCATTGGTAGATTGGGCCATATTTACATGATCATTGGGGCTGACGGGTTTGCCGGAAGCATCCAGGGCATAACCGAGAGCCAGGTTGGCCAGGTTAGCAATGACTTCATTACTGTTCATATTGTGGCTGGTGCCCGCCCCAGCCTGAATGGGGTCTACCACAAATTGGTGGTTCCACTGGCCGCTGATCACTTCATCAGCGGCATCCAT
This sequence comes from Chloroflexota bacterium, assembly GCA_018004935.1. Taxonomy (GTDB): domain Bacteria; phylum Chloroflexota; class Anaerolineae; order Promineifilales; family Promineifilaceae; genus Trichofilum. The sequence continues at coordinate 18,196 of JAGNBF010000127.1, forward strand.
AATGGCCTGGGCCATCTCGGTGCCACTAACTGACCGTTCGCCCACTTTTTTCTCTTTGAAAAGGTGGAGGTCGTGATTGACTTCCGCGGCCGCGCGTTTGATCATCGCCATAGACCAGATAAACGCCGGATATGGTTTCAAACCACTAATGGGAAAATTGAGGATGGCCCGTTGGGTTTGTGCCCCCCAATATGCCCCAGAGGGGACCATCACCGGTCCCAGGGAATCTTTTTCGGTGCGATATTCACTCATGGTGTTGCCTCATGGAAAATAAACATAACAATACACGCCCTCAAGGGCTGAGCGTGTGGAAGCCCGGATCCGCCTGCGCCAAGCTCAGGCAGAGCCGTACCCCACCTGTATAGATAAGAATAAATAAAAAAACCGAACTGGATCATCTTGTTGTTACAGTATGAACCAGTTCGGTTTTCAATTTTCATCACCGCTCAAGGCCGCGGGATTTCTTGTAGATTGGCCTAATCTTGTCCTCTTTCCTAGAACCCC
>JAGNBF010000035.1:0-9234 GCA_018004935.1 Chloroflexota bacterium
ACAATTATTCATGATGACAGTTCTCCTTATGCAACTGTTTTGTTCGCACTTACATTTTTGCAGGGAAAGCTGTCATCGTCATCTTTTTATGACTTGTACCCCTATTGGTACAAAATTTAGGTAACTATTCAGACCCTAAAGGTTTTGACCTCTGGTGATTCTGGCCTCATGTTAATCAAAACCTTTAGGGTCTCTCTGGCAAAAGTGCCACCTGAATAGTTACAAAATTTGTCAGTCTCTAGTCTCCAGTCTCTAATCTCTTCCTCGCTTCTCTCACTAACATTGCGGCCGCGTTCCCTGTTTCAGCCAGTGCCGTGATGTGACCCATTTTGCGGCCGCGGCGGGGTTCGTGTTTGCCGTAAAGATGCAATTTTACCCCAGGCAAGGCTAATGCGGATGACCAATTTGGTTCATTGTTGGCCCATAAGTCACCAAGCAGGTTGATCATGGCCGCCGGGTGGTGGTAGGTGGTGTCACCCAGGGGCAGGCCACAGATGGCCCGGAGTTGTTGCTCGAACTGGCTGGTGGTGCAGGCGTCCAGGGTGAGATGGCCGGAGTTGTGCGGCCGCGGGGCCATTTCGTTGATCAGCAGTTGCCCCTCTTGGGTGACAAAAAACTCCACACAGAGCACACCTATCACGTCTAACGCTTCCATGAGGCGTTGGGTTAAGGTTACGGCTTCGGCGGCTACGGCTGGGGCCAGGCGGGCCGGGGCAATGGAGATGTCGAGAATGTGGTGGCGGTGTTCGTTCTCGATGGCGCCAAAATGGGCAAAGGCCCCATCGCGGCCGCGGGCCGCCACGACGGAAATTTCGTGGGTGAAGGGGATGAAGGCTTCGAGGATGAAGGGGGTGGGTGGGGGAGTGGGAGAGTGGGAGAGGGGGAGATTGAGAGACTGAGAGACTGAGAGACTGGAGATTGGAGACTGTTCACTGCCCACCAACTCCCTCGCGTCAGCCAACGAGCGCAGAAGCACCTGCCCCTTGCCGTCGTAGCCGGAGGTGGTGGTTTTGAGGATGGCGGGCAGGCCGAGGTGGGGGAGCGCGGCCGCGATGTCTTCCAGGGTGTTGATGGGGGCAAAGGGGGTGACGGGCAGGCCGTGATCGTGGCAGAATTGTTTTTCGCGCAGGCGGTTTTGGGCGATGTGGAGGACGTGGGGGCCGGGGTAGAGGGGGGTGAGTGCCGCGGCCGCGTGGGCTGTCTCGGCGGGTACGTTCTCAAACTCATAGGTGATAACATCTACCCCCTGGGCGAATTGGGTGAGGGTGGGGATGTCGGTGTACGCGGCCGCGAACTCCACATCGGCAATTTGCCCGGCGGGTGAATCCTTTTCCGGTGAGAAAACATGCACCCGGTAGCCCATCTGCCGGGCCGCCAGTGCCAGCATCCGACCCAACTGCCCACTGCCGAGAATGCCGATGGTTGAGCCAGGAAGAATCATAACTTCTTAGTAATCATTCGTTTTTAACTTAGCGGTTTGCAGTGGCCGGTCTTCTAACCGTGCCACCCACGTTATTGCGGAACGATGACTTACGATCCCGTTTGCGGACGGCGAGATCGCCGACGAATCGCTCCGGATGACTCTGCCCCCGGGGTGATCAGCCATTGAATTCATGAGCGGCGGTGATGGCTGTGCGCAGGTTGGCCCAGGGCGTGGCAGATGGTACAGTGCAATCGGCCGCCAGGATGAACCGGGGGGGGGCAGAAGCGAGGACGTGCGCGGCCGCGAGTTTTACCTCAGCCTCGCTCCCTGTGGCAATAACCCCCAACCGCTCCATACCCCCCATATAGGGTCGGTTGAACAGTGTCGCTACCTCTTGGGGCGATAAATGTTGATCCCCTGCTTGCAAGGGGCTGTTCACAACATGGCCTGGGTAATCCAGAAAACGAGTCAGGTCATCATAACTGCCCTGATAATCGCAGACATGCAAAATATTAAACAGGCAGGTCTGATCAATCTCTTGCATAATGGAAAGATCATACGGTTTAACAAACTGCTCAAACAGGTGCACATCGGTGAAGCGGTGCGCTTCTCCCCCTTGTGTTGAGGCGTAAAAACCATCTACTCCCAGTCTTACACACGCCCGCATAAAAGTCCGCACACTCTCGGTAATCCGTTCCATGCCTTGTTCTACCTGAGAGGGAGATTCCAGGATATGCTGAGTGAGACGGGCATCACCCGCCACCCGCCTGGCCCACATGAAGGGAGAGTACAATGTTACCAGCACCAACGCTTCGGCTTTGGCGGCCTTGACGAGTCCCTCAACGACCTTCAGGGGTTCAGCAAAAAAGGCTTCATCATAATGGGGCATTTTGGTCCAGTCGGCGGGATTTTGGATGGGCATCCAGTCGGCTACCGGTTGTTCATATTGGATTTTGACAAAATCCATTCCGGTGTAGCGGAAAAATTCCAGATGTTTGTCTATAGCGGCTTGTCCACGATGGTATTGTGGATCGAAGTGGAGAAAGAATCCCGCCGGAATAGATGGGGTCTCCTTCTGGGACAATAGAGTCAATAACAAATCACGCTTATTCATGGTGATAATTTCCTTTGCCGGTCTGGCGGGTACGAAAGAGCGGCCGCGTGCCGAATGAAACACACCCTTTGCCAAATCGCCCTACATCTTCGTAGGAGTATAACCAGCTTTGCCGCAAACTTGTAGCATGGTAGAATGATTTTTATGTTGAGGGCACTGTTCATTTTTACTATTCTTATAGCCCTGGTGTTCTTTCCTGCCCAGTACTGGCCCTGTAGTTCACCAGAGGCTACCCAGCAGGTTATCACCAGCCCCTGTGACGATTCCCTCATTTACCAACTGACAACCATTCCGGCTCTCTCCACTGGATTATCAATTCTCCTACCCCTTTTTGCCCTGCTTATTCCTGCGGTGGCTTTTATAACAACCCATTGTTTTCTCCTGTTAACCCCTGAAGAAATCACCCGGCGGTTACCCCTGCCTCCCCCTCGATACGTCATCCAGATCATTGTGTAATCTCGCATGGGTGAACAACCTTCGCGACGGTCAAGCCTGACTCTGGTTCGCGTTATGCGCCCATTGTTTACAAAACATTGAGAAAATACACTCTTGTCTAGAACCGTACCTGACCTAGTTCAGATTACTGCTGGACATAAACACAAATAACAAAACAAACTCTTTTTAAGGAGAAAAACCATGAAACGTTGGACTTTTGTTGTGGTAGCTGTCATGCTATTTCTGCTGGTAGCCTGTGGTTCCGGGGGAACCGTTTCGGTGGCGAGTGCCTGGGGTCGGGTTTCCCCGATGAATGCGGAGAATGGTGCATTTTATATGCAATTAGTAAACGAGGGAGACGAAGATGATGCCCTCGTCAGTGCTACGGCTGAGCTATGTGGGACGGTCGAATTACACGAATCATACATGGCGGAAGATGGCACAATGGCAATGCGCCCTGTTGAAGGTGGTAAAGTTCCTGTCCCGGCTGGTGAAACTGTTGAACTTAAGGTCGGTGGTCTCCATGTTATGTGTTTAGGTGTCGGCGAAGGGTTTGCCGTTGGGCAAACAGTGCCCGTAACTCTGGAATTTGAGAAGGCTGGCACAATTGCTGTAGACGTGGAAATACGTGAAGACGCACCCTAAAATCCGCCCCTTTTTCTATAGGATCATGGATTAAATAACCTACGAAACTGCTGTAGCCGGTCTCCTGACCGTGTACTTTAAGTGAGCAGGTTATTTAATTTCCATTCCTAAGAAGGCGCCGACGGTACGTGAAGTCCGCGAGGGCTAGTGTAAGAGGCGTTTGGCACATGGCTGTATGGCTGGTGTCAAACGCCTCTTATTTATTCCAGCAATTCTCCCTTTGGTTTGCTCCTGGCGTTTACCGGTTTTTGTTTTCACGAGAGGGTGAACAACCTGGAAGGCTGTTCTACAGCTTGGGCTATTTTTCGAGCGTGCTTTTGGGGTCCAACGGTTTTAACCATTGGTTAAATTGAGAATTGCTGTATTTATTCTGGGGGGAGGGTATCGTTGAGGACTTTTTCCGTTTGGGTAAGACGGAATTGGTGGAGTTTTTGGCGCAGGTCGGGCTGGTGGTTGGCGAGGATGGCGACCGCCAGCAGAGCCGCGTTTTTGGCCCCCGCCGGGCCGATGGCTAATGTACCCACGGGAATCCCGGCGGGCATCTGCACAATGGAGAGAAGCGAATCCAGGCCGTTGAGCGTGCGGCTTTGCACGGGCACACCTAACACCGGCAAAACGGTCTGGGCCGCGACCATGCCGGGCAGATGGGCCGCTCCCCCTGCTCCGGCGATGATCACCTGCAAGCCCCGTGCCTCGGCGGTGGTGGCATATTCTGCCAACCAGGCTGGGGTGCGGTGTGCCGAGACTACTTTGGCCTCGTAGGGCACACCAAACTCCTCTAACAAATCGGCCGCCAGTTTCATTGTCTCCCAATCGGATGTACTGCCCATGATGAGGCCGATGAGGGGGTTGAGGTGGTTGGAACGCATAGAAACTCCAGGGAATTTGTGGGAACGCAAAACACACGGACTCTGCCGGGAACGGCAGGGTGGGTTTTAGCGTGGGGTGGCGGTTTCGTGCCAGAGGCGTGTGAGCAGGTGGGGTAGATCGCGGCCGCTGTTGAGAATGGCTTCCTGATAAGCAGTTACATTTACTTCGTGTTCGATGAGGTAGCGCAGGGGTTCGGCCAGGTCTTGATTGCCGAGGATGAGGGCACCGATGATGCGGCCGCGATCCAACGCCACCCGCATTGAATTAGGCCCATTTTTGTCCCAGGCGGAATAAACGGTGGCCCCAAACGGGGCTGTCCAGACAAAACTGGCTCCGCGTGACAGGTGCATCGCTTCGAGCATGGCATCCTTATCCTGATTGTCGCTGATCTGGCCGATGACCGTCATGTGAATGCCAAACAACAAAGCGGCATTGAAGGGGGAGCCTTTTTGGTAGGGGTAACTGAGGGGACGATTATGGGCTACATCTACCATGTTGTACCCGGCGGCTCGTCCTTCGGCAATGGCGCTAGGCCAGAGGATGTCTAACTGATGCCCCTGGGTCCACCGGTCATATACTTGAGCCACATCACCGGCGGCAAAAAGAGTGGGAATATTGCTTTGCATGTGCTGATTAACCAGGATGCCCTGTTTGGTCTGGATGGGTGTTCCTTTTATCAGTTCCAGATTAGGTTTAACCCCAATGGCGACGCCGATGATGTCGCAAGGTAGTTCCCGACCGCTTTTGAGTTTTACCCCTACTACCCGGCCTTTTTTGCCGACTGCCTCGACGATTTCTTCGTTGTAATGCAGGTGAATTCCTTCATGTTTGATCTGGTGTTCGATGATGTCTGATTCGTCTTGGTTGAGGAGGCGAGGCCAGAGGCGGCCACCTCGTTGCAAAAAATGGGTTTTGACCCCCTGGCGTACAATGCCTTCGGCCAGTTCCATCGCGGTGATGCCCCCCCCCACAATGACGGCGGCTCTGGCTTTGCGGGACAGGGTGAGGATGTGGCGGGTGTCGTCAAGTTTGTCGAAGGTGACGATGCCTTCTAGTTGACCATTGGTAAAGGTGGCGGGGGTCGCGGCCGCGCCTATAGCCAGTAACAGTACATCGTAACCCAGTACGGCCCCATCGGTTAATGTGACCTGTTGTTGGGTGGTGTCTAGTCTGGTCGCCCGACCAAAGCGGAGATCAAAACGATGTTCGGCATAGAAGGCACGTCGCCGGGAGATGATTTGTTCGGGGGGAACCTGGCCCAGTAAAACGTAGGCAATGCCGGGGCGGGAGTACATGAGGTGTGGTTCATCGGTGAGGATGGTAATGGTTGCGGCCGCGTCCCGTTGTCGTATCACCTCGGCCGCACTAACACCAGCGGCTCCATTGCCAATAATGAGATAATGTTTGTTCATAGGAGTTCCCCATGGGCCTACGGCGCACCAAGAGGAATGAAAATAACGCCACCATTTTTCATTCCTATCCGTGTTCCTTCCCATCCGTGTTTTTTAATCAGTGATTATTTTCGTAGGAGTTCCCCATAGGCCTACGGCGCACCAAGAGGGATGAAAATTTGTAGGACGATTTGGTAAATCGTCCGGGCGATTTGCCAAATCGCCCTACATTCTGGTGAATATGCAATCGCCCTGAAAAACAGTTGACAATTGGAAATAAGCCAGGTGGTGCGGTCAGGAGACCGGCCACAGCAAATTGCTAAATTAAAAACGAACGATTACTAACCATGTTCATTCATCATTCTCATTCTCATCTTCGTCTTCATCTTCGTCTTCATGTTCGCGTTCACCACCAAATGTGGCGATGAGGCCACGGATGAGGATTTGTTTGTCGGCGTCGGAAAGACTGGCTTCAGGGTGTGTCACCAGAAAAACAGGTGGGGGCATTTCGCCTTCCTGCACCGTTTCGGCGGCTTCGTGAGCCTCATTTTCTCCCTGGCCCCAGCGTGAGATATTCAGTTCGGCACGCCCTTCTTCGACATCATGTTGTACCAGCCAGGAGACGGGCGCGATGTTACTATACCAGGGCCAGACGGTTTCATTGCTGTGGCAGTCACCGCAGGCGGTCATAAACAGTTCACGAGTTTGGGGAGTATCCCAATCAGGCTCGGCAACGACGGCCGGGTTTGTGTGGTCACGGCCATACGGCACGAGTTGAAGGGCGACAAATAGAAGTATAGGCAAACCAATCAGGGCAGTTATTATTCGTTTCCACATAGTTGCTTCCTTGAGGACAAAGGGGAAACTAAGTGAGCGTCTAAAAATAAGTTGGGTGGCGCGGTCAGGAGACCGGCCACAGCAAAAAGGGAAGTTATTCTTAGACGGTTACTTAAGGTTAGCGGTTGCCCCTTCGCCGTGAGTCGGTGGTTATTAAAACGTTGTTTCTGGTTTGATCACCACAGGCAAAGCGTTGGGATCAGTTTGCAGGCGCAGGTCTTCGCCGATGAGGATAGCTGGCCCCCAGCGGAGCGTACCCCGTGGGCATTTTTCGATGCAGGCACCACAGGAGATACAACGGGGATCGGTGACATTGCGGCCGCGACGAGCATATTCTCGTACTTCAATTCCTACCGGGCAGTTGTAACCACAAATCCCACATTGTACACATCGAATTGCCTCAGCCGTAACCTGAAATGGCCCCCCGGTCACCGGTGGCAAAAATGATTTTTTCTGTTCCGCCTCAGCGGAAAAAAGCATCTTAAACTTCGTCCACATAAGCCCACATCAGGACAGTGCCCCAAAGTAAATTGTGGCCACAATATGAATCACCATTGCCGTAAACAAGGTCAGCCCCAGGGGGATGTGGGCGGTATGCCAGAACCCCATGAGGCGGCGCACTGTTTGCAAAGAACGAATCTGGCGGATGAGGCGTTGTTGGCGACGTAACTGCTTTTCCACATCGGCCATACGTGCCTGCTCTTCCCGGTTCAATTGGTGAACTGCATGGCGAATGCGCCGTTGCTCTTGCCATTCTTGCCAGCGATGGCCCAATAGCTCCAGGGTAGAGAGATCCGTAGTGGGAAGGGCCGCGGCCGCTTCTTGAGCCACCAACGCCTGCACCCGCCCCGACTTATCCGCCGACCAGGCCATAAGCGCCTGCCGCGCCTGCCACAACTCATTTTCTAACGTGCGCCGATCTAATTCTACACCCGCTAGAGTGCGGGGAACAGCCGTATAAATGTACCGTCCCAGAAATCCGCTCAATACCACCAACGCCATCAGCAAAAAGGTGAAACCGGCCAGGCCACGAAACTCAAACGCCGTGTGCATGAATACCATTGCTGGGCCTACAATGCCGGTGAAAATGTGAAAAGACAGCCAATGGCGCACCGGCCAAAAGCTAAACCAGCCCCGCCGTTTGCGCAGACTATACAAAACCTCGGTCATTACCATAAGAAGCGCCCCTAACACCCCCAGGCCATGCCCAAACGGATGCCCCCCATCAGGAATGGTAGCGATTTCGTAAACGACATACACGACCACGAGAAAACCAACGACCAGGAAACTTAGTTTTAGTTCAAAGTTATCGCTCATAACACCTGGAAACTCCGGTAATTAACCTGGGTGGCCTGTTCAGGCAACGAGCCACCGTAAAGTCAAACACATACTGACAACGGGCATAGTCTGAGGTTTTTTCGTCCTCTCGCCCTCTCTTTGTCGCCCCATCGGATATAGCGTTAAACGCCACTCTTTTTTAAACCTGACGTAACTACGAAGCCGTTGCCGGAGCTTATCGAAGGCAACACGAGGCTTCGACAAGCTCAGCCCTTGAGAGCCTTTGGAATGAGAACTAAATAACTTGTTCGCTGGGAGCGGCACGGTCAGGAGACCGGCCACAGCAAATGTTCAAGTTATTTAATCGTCAATCCTTAGTCGTTACGACCTGACAGACATTCGGAACCTGTCAGGTCTGGGTGGAACTAATTTTGGGTCTTCAGGATTTCGTGGGGTACGGGCAACCCTTGTGGTTGCCCCACACTGGGCAGGCATAAGGCCAGCCCGTATATCTGGTTCCAACCCCCTGAATTCCCAAAGACCCCTGATTTTTGGACGATCACCAAGTAATCGTTCGTTTTTAACTTAGCAATTTGCTGTGGCCGGTCTCCTGACCGAGCCACCTATCTTATTTCCGCACGATTACCAAGTATCATCTATAGGTGAACACCCATGTTAATCGTCCCAATCGTTTGTGTCATGACATTGGGAACATTGGGGAACCGGGTTGGGATGTTCATCATCATTCGGTGCCGAATGGCAGGAGTTACATTGGGTCAGGCCATCGTGGCTGAAATTAGCATCCCAATTATTGGTGGTGTGGCAATTGGAACATTGCCCAGAAAAATGCCCTCCTGGTGGGGTATGGCAAGATTGACAATCGGTGAGGCCATCATGGCTGAAATTAGCATCCCAGTTATTGGTGGTGTGGCAATTGGAACATTGCCCAGAAAAATGCCCTCCTGGTGGGGTATGGCAAGATTGGCAGTCGGTGAGGCCGTCATGGCTGAAGTTTGCATCCCAATTGTTGGTGGTATGGCAGGTGGAACATTGTCCCTGGTAATGGTTGGCGGGACGGGCATGGCACGATTGGCAATCGGTGAGGCCGCTGTGATTAAAGGTGGCATCCCAATTGTTGGTGGTATGGCAGGTGGAACATTGTCCCTGGTAATGGTTGGCGGGACGGGCATGGCACGATTGGCAGTCGGTGAGGCCGCTGTGGTTAAAGGTGGCATCCCAAT
>JAGNBF010000035.1:9334-64954 GCA_018004935.1 Chloroflexota bacterium
TGGCGGGACGGGCATGGCACGATTGGCAGTCGGTGAGGCCGCTGTGGTTAAAGGTGGCATCCCAATTGTTGGTGGTATGGCAGGTGGAACATTGTCCCTGGTAATGGTTGGCGGGACGGGCATGGCAGGATTGGCAGTCGGTGAGGCCGCTGTGGTTAAAGGTGGCATCCCAATTGTTGGTGGTATGGCAGGTGGAACATTGCCCCTGGTAATGGTTGGCGGGGCGGGCATGGCAGGATTGGCAGTCGGTGAGGCCGCTGTGGTTAAAGGTGGCATCGGCCCAGTTGGTGGTGTTGTGGCAGGTGGAACATTGCCCCTGGTAATGGTTGGCGGGGCGGGCATGGCAGGATTGGCAGTCGGTGAGGCCGCTGTGATTAAAGGTGGCATCGGCCCAGTTGGTGGTGTTGTGGCAGGTGGAACATTGCCCCTGGTAATGGTTGGCAGGACGGGCATGGCAGGATTGGCAGTCGGTGAGGCCGCTGTGGTTAAAGGTGACATCGGCCCAGTTAGTGGTGTTGTGGCAAGTAGAGCATTGTCCGGCAAAATGGTTGGCTGGTTTGTTGTTGAGGTGGCAGGATTGGCAATCCGTGAAGCCGTTGTGGTTAAAGGTGGCTTGTGCCCAGTCTACCGTGTTATGGCAGGCGGAACATTGACCGGCGAAATGGTTGATCGGTTTGTCGGGGGCGTGGCAGGATTGGCAGTCAGCGAAGCCGGTATGGTTGAAGGTGACAATGGCCCAGTCGTCAGTGTTGAGGTGACAGGAAGCGCATTCACCCTCGTAATGGTCTACGGGTTTATCTTCCAGGTGACAGGATGTACATTGACTTACGCCTTGATGGTTGAAGGTTGCACTGAGCCAGTCATTGGTGTTGGTGTGGCAGGCGACACATTCACCTTCGAAGTGATCTATGGGTTTATCTTCTATGTGGCAAGAGGTGCATTCAGTAACGCCAATGTGGTTGAACTGGTAGGGTTCCCAACTGGTGGTGTTGTGACATTCGGTGCAGTCACCGGGAAAATGTTCGGGTGGTGGTGCTTCGTGGCAACTTTCACATTCGGTGGGGGTATTTTCGTATTGGTTGTTGCTATGACAGGATTGGCACTCAACGAGTTCGTGGCCGCCTGTGAGGGGGTAGAAGTTGTGGTCTATGTCTTGGTTGAGGAAGGGGATGCCCACAGGGCCAATGGCGGATGCCCCATTGTTGCCGGTAATCTGGGCGATGGTGGCCGTGTCACCGGCTAACAGGAGGGTTATCTGTTGGCTGAGGGCGGCGATTTCTGGGTGTTGGCGTAGGTTTAGGGGGAGATTAGCCAATGCCGTTTGGGCGTTGAGGAGAAGTTCCTGTAAGCGGCCGCTGAGTCGTACTTGATCGGCTGGGTCAGCATGGGGGATCGCCCGGAGGGCCTGTTCTAAGGCGGTGTAGATGGCGGTCGCGGCCGCGAGCTGGTGTACTTCATCTTCCACTGCAAGAAGATCCTCTATGCGCCGTTGCACCAGATCAAGCAGGCGGTCGGCTCGCCGGGTGGAATCACCGATAAAGCGCACGTGGATTTGTTCAGCCCATTGTTGCCAGGGGTACTGGGTATCACCGGGAACAAAGGGGTGGGTTTCGGCCAAAAAGATGATACTGCCGGTGAGGACAACAAAAGCGATGATACCTAATGTGAGAAGAACCAGTAAACGGCGCATGATAACTTTCCAGGAATTAGATTGCTTGATGTAATTGTTATAGATGTGGTGGTACGGGCGACCCTTGTGGTTATTAGGTGTTACGGTTATCTGTGGGTAAAAGGGTAGACACAAAGCTGGTCCGTATTACCAATCATTTTCTGAAAATCTATAGAGTTAAGTCGTAGGTAGCATAAAAAAGTAACGGCCAGAGTAAGAATTATGGAACCCACGCCAGAATCTCATCCCGAAGCATAATTGGGGGCGGTTTTATTGCCAGCCCAAAAGCAGGGTGAGGATGAGCATAATAATGACGGCGGTTATGTGGTAATAGGAGGTATGTGCTTGCCTGAAAGAGGCAGGGGTAGACATACTGGTTATTTGAGGGGGGAGGGGTGACAGTTCGCGGCCGCAACCGGGGCAAGATGAGGCTCCGGGCAGGCACTCCATTTCACAGGTAGGGCAGTCAAAACAGTCTTCTAGAGTTACCGGGGCGGTTATTTCGGCCAGGGGGGTGGGCGGGATGGCAACTTTCTGGCTGATGAAAAAGGCCAGGGATACCAGGAGTACCCCGGTGACGGTGATGAAGATGGGGGTAGAAAGGATGGATGCGGCCGCGGTTAGCCCCAGCGCCATGATCCCCATTACCAGAATACGCCCATATCCATCCACCTTCTGTATGGCCCACTGTTTGGGTGCGGTCACTGACAGGTTAATCATCATCGTTATCTCCTTCCCGCCCTTCGGCTTCATCTTCCTGGCCTGTGGGGTGGCATTCGACACAATCTGCATAATCGGTGATACCTTCTTCGACATGCACTTCGCGCATTTCCTCGGCGGGATGGGCGTGGCAATTGGTGCAGGTGTAGGTAACATAATTTTGGTTGTGGCAGGTCTCACAGGGAATTTCTCCTTCTTCGCCATGATCCAGGGGGAAGGAGTGAGCCAGGAGTTGCGCTGGTGCCCAGGCGGTGGTGCTGTGGCAAAGTTCGCATTGTAAGCCAAATTGCCCGGCATGGATGGCCGGTTCTTCATGGCAATTGGCACAAGTGCGGGGGGTTGTCTCAAATTGTTGGTTGACATGGCAACTTTTGCAGGTGGTTGCTTCATGTGCCCCATCCAAGACAAAAATCAGGTTGTGATCAAAGTCGCGTGTTTCGGCCTGCCCCTGGTGGCATTCCAGGCAAGTGGGGCCGAAAAGGTCTACGTGTTCCACCATGAACGGGGTATCGGCCTGGGTGTGGCAAGTCTGGCAATCTACGGCTTCGATAGTGTAAACGGCTCCCTTATGACAATCATCGCAGGTCATTTCGCTCCCATCAAAATCTGTCTGGTGAGTCATCAGGCTGAATTTGGTGAGGCGATCATGATCAAACAGATTGAGAGACATGCGGGTAATTTTGGCGTCGCGCCCGGCATGATCGGTGTGGCAAGTCTGACAGCGCTGGGCGTCTACCAGATGGCCGTGTAAGCCGTTGCCGGTTTGTCGCTGTTCGGAGATGACGGTGTGACATTGTTCGCACCGGTCGGCAGTGATGCCCTGCCAGGCGGCATGGCACAAGGTACATTCTTGTTCAAAGGCCGCGTGGGAAGGGAAATCGGCGAGTGGGGTTTGTCGCGGCCGCGCTTCTGTCAGTGGCCCGGGGTTAAAAGGGATACCACCCCGCAAAAAGAGGATGACGACGAGAAACACAACAAATAAGATGGATGTACCACAACCAAAGCCAGAGAAAAGGGGGTGAGCGCGTTGAGTGTGCATAGAATGTTGCTGGTTAGTTAAAGTTTAGGATTTACAGGATTGCTCAAGCTGGTCTCCTGACTGTACTCGCTGGGCTTTGGTGGGAACACCGACCACAGCACCTAAGTCCTAAGTTTTCATTCCTTTACGTTACTTCTTAGAAGCTATAGTCGGTAGAGGTACAGGAAAAGTTATGGGGCTAAAAGAAATGGCGGCGGGGTTCAAAAGTCGGCAGGCAAACGGTGCTTAATGAGCGTCTAAAAATAAGTTGGGTGGTATGGTCTCCTGACCGCGCCACCTAACTTAATCTCGAGCAAACCCTACATCTTACGCTGATCTTCACCTTGGCCCATACGGAGCATGAGGCGCAGGCGTGACCAGAGGCGTTTGCGGATGATGAGACGCGGCCGCCACAAAACCCCTTTGAAGGCTCGCCACAGATGCCAAAAATAGGTAGTTCGGGTGAGAGAGTGGGGTGCAGTGGCTATTTCGGGGGTATAGCCGAGTTGGTTCATGGCGGTGAAACAATACCCCTCTATCTGGCGGATTTCGTCGGGGGTGAGACTGTGCCGCCATTTGTGCAGGGATGCCGGTTGCGGGGGATGAGCCGCCAGAATCGCGGCCGCGGCCTGTTCCAGACCCGGCTGAATGAAGTGAAGAATGGTTTGCAGGGTGGGGAGTGGCTCCTGAACTAATGTTTCATAGACAACAGGCAGAACCCGGTTGCCCAGGCTGGTGGTTAGTTGCTGGCTAAGGGTCAGGTGGGTATGCCAATAACCTGCTACCAGTTCGGGCGTAGTTTGCCACATGATTTTTTGGGAAGCGGCCACGGCCCGTGGATCGCGGTAAAGCAGAATGAGACGAGCTTCTGGCCAAACGGGGTTAAGCCAGTTCATGTACTCGGCCCGGATGAGTTTGTCGCCCCAAAGGGGTTTTTGGGGATAGGCGAGGGTGTAAACGTGGTGGATCCAGGTGGCATAAGGCACGCGGCCGCACCACAATTCGTATAGTTCTGATTGGTGGCGGCGTAGAGTGGCGATAAGGGCCATATTGCGGATATTTTCAGCTTCGGCTGTTACCAATTCGTCCAGGAAGCGGTTGAAACGGGGCAGGGTGGTTTGAGTGGGTAGAGCTTCGTAGAGGGCCAGCCCTTCTTTGAGCATTCGGGATTCATAGGTGAGGTGAATGGGCGCGGCCGCGTTGAGGAGCGTGAGCAGGTACGTTGTGCCGCTTCGGGCCATACCACATAGGAAGAGAGGCGAAGAGGAGGTCATAAGGGAATGGTGAATGGTGAATGGTGAATGGTGAGTCCACTGAAAAAAGGTCAAAACAGTTAAAAGCCCGGTTTCTTTTTCTCTGGAAGCGACGGTTAAATGAGTCAGAAACCGGGCTTTTTGCAGTAGACTCAATAGTGAGTGGTGAATGATTTATTGCCTACTATGGCTTAACGCCTGACGAATACGTGCGGCCGCGGGCTGTTCTCCAGGTGTAAATTTCGTGCCGGTCAGCCGCTCATAGGCTGAAATATACCGGGCCGCAACCTGGGCAATGAACTCGTGGGGCATAGTGGGCGGTGTCCCGTCGCCCCGGTAGCCCTGAGCGGCGTACCACTTACGCAAAAACTCCTTGTCGAAGTTTTCTGGCTCCTCCCCACCAGGCTGATAGGTGTTGGCGATCCAGTAACGGCTGGAATCGGGGGTGTGAATTTCGTCAATGAGGGTGAGTTGGCCGTTGATGAGGCCCATTTCGTATTTGGTGTCTACCAGGATGAGGCCAGCCTGCCGGGCGATGTGTTGACCACGGAGAAAAAGGGCGATTGCGGCCGCGTGTACCTGTGCCCACAATTCTTCACTCATCAGACCACGCTCTAAAATTTCCGCTTCCGTCAGCCGTTCATCGTGCCCCCCTTTTTCGGCTTTTGTGGTGGGGGTGATGATAGGGTAGGGGAGGGAGTCGTTTTTGTGCAGACCATCGGGCAGGGAAATGCCGTAGGGTTGGCGGTCGCCCTGGTTGTAGAGATACCAGAGAGATGTTTTAGTCACCCCAGTGATGTAACCCCGAACGACGATTTCTACGGGCAGGGGCGCGGCCGCGGCCGCGATTGTCACGTTTGGATCAGGTACACCAAGCACATGGTTCGCCAGAATGTCTTTGGTTTGTTCAAACCACCAGGCACTCAACTGGTTGAGCACCTGCCCTTTGTACGGGATCAGCCCTAACACCCGGTCAAAAGCGGAGATACGATCCGTCGTGATGAGGATGTATTGATCCCCCTGCCGGTAAATATCCCGTACCTTGCCTTCCATTTTCTCGCCCAATCCGGGCACATCCACACCACTAAGGGCTGTGGGAATCGCTTGTAATAGTTCGTCGTGGGTTAGCATATTAACCTTCTCGGATCGCAGGGGGATGAGTTTTCAGTCTGAGCTTAGAACTTGAGTTTAGAGTTCAGAGCCAGAGCTAGAGGGTTTTCCAGAGTAATTTCCTCTTGCTCTCTCCTCTCGCTCTAAATTTCAGTTAGAACCTACGCGCTGTGGCCAGTGTCCCCACCGAGCCACACCGAGCACCGTCAGGAGACCGGCTCGAGCAACCCCGTAAGTCCTGAGCTTACTCAATCTGTTGTCGCAAATAAAATGTCATTGTATGACCGGGGTAAGTATACCAAACTTATTCCAGTTTCTTTGGGGACATCATTTATGTAAATAAATAATGCTAAATTTGGGATAAAGAAGCCACCTACACAAACTTCCAGGCTAACAATGACCAAAAAAGTACCATAATACTATTGTTTGTGTGAAATTGTCCGCTACAATAGTGAACATATCAGCAATTTGCTGTTTCTCATATATCCAACAAGGAAAAATAATCATGTTATACTTACGCAAAGAACAAGGTCAAGGTTTGGTTGAGTACGCTCTGGTGCTCGTGTTGGTCTCCATCGTCGTCATCGCTATTCTGGCTTTGCTCGGCCCCCAGATTGGTATCGTCTTCAGCCAAATTCGTAACACCCTGGCTGGTTAAGAATCAACTTTTTATCACAAAAAAAGACCTGCCCGAGAGGGCAGGTCTTTTTTTTTACCTTCCCTTACCTTTTCTCTACTGCCAAAGGGCATAATCTGACATTTTCCCAGAGGGTGGCGGTTTAGGTCATTCAATCGTCGCCACACGCTTAATCATCATGGTGGGAATGGGGCCATGTACTTGTGCTCGGTCTCCTGATCCGTCTATCCGAGGCGGCCCCCACCCCCAGAGCGGGGAACTATTTCTGGTGCGGTTTGGCAGGCGGACGCCCGCCAAACCGCACCGTTGGTCTTCCGCCCAGGCTTACCCCAGCAGTTGCCACAAACCAAATGTCACTTTGTGACTGTGATGAGTATCAATAAAGTGGGGGGATGTTGGTTAAGTTTGTCGAACCCAACCGCCTGCGACTGGCTCGAGTAACCCCGTAAGTCCTATGATAAAAATATCATTTGTAAAGGCGAGGAGATCAGAATACTGTTAAAGGGACTAGAATACTATTGTGTTTATCAAGTTACTCGCTAAAATAGTGAGCATATCAACGATTTACTGTTTTTCATCTATCCAACAAGGAAAAATAATCATGTTATACTTACGCAAAGAACAAGGTCAAGGTTTGGTTGAGTACGCTCTGGTGCTCGTGTTGGTCTCCATCGTCGTCATCGCTATTCTGGCTTTGCTCGGCCCCCAGATTGGTATCGTCTTCAGCCAAATTCGTAATACCCTGGCTGGTTAAGAATCAACTTTTTATCACAAAAAAAGACCTACCCGAGAGGGTAGGTCTTTTTTTTTATCGTAAATTTTTAGGTCTATGGAAAAAGGACTGCAACGACTAAGGGTTCGCTCGTAAACAACTTTGGAGTTTGCTGTGGCCGGTCTCCTGACCGCGCCACCCAACTTAATTCCAAGTGAACCCTAAGTAATTGTCCAGGAATAATTTCCCCATTTGCTGTGGCCGATCTCCTGACCGTGTCACCCAAGTTATTTTTAAATGCTCACTAAACTGGTTGTTTTCAACAAGCTCAGGCAACGCCAGTCACCCCCTGTATAGAGACGTGCTTTTAAGAAAAGAGGGTCTTTGAAATTTCGTGAGCGCACGGTACTGGATGGGCTGGCACAAGGCCAGCCCCTACCCAAAATCATTATCTTGCGGTCTATCGTTACATCATGCCACAGTACCCAGTTGTATGAAGAGATCTAGCAAAGTGAATTCGGCTAAAGAAGATATTGTGTGATCCGCGGCCGCATCCTTGTTATGTTTTGTCAGGTCATTGGGTACGTATAATGTGTACAGTCCGGCGGCTTTTGCGGCCGCGACCCCATTCCGGGAATCCTCAATGGCAATAGCCTCATTTGGTTGAATCCCCAGACGGGCCAGGGCCGTTTGGTAGACTGCCGGGTTGGGTTTGGGCTGATGTCCGGCATCATCCCGGCCTACAATAATGGGAAAGTGAGAGAGTAGCCCCAGCCGACTGAGGTTATCTTTGACCCAGGCGTGTTGGGAACTAGAGGCGATGGCCAGGGAAAGGGGATGGGCTTTTGCGGCCGCGAGCCATGTTTGCACCCCAGGTTGTACCGGTTGCGCCTGAATCAACTCCAGGTGTCGTTGTTCCACCCGGCGTACTCGCACTGGTGCCACTGTTCCCACCTGTTTTTCTAGATGAGCCAATGGATCGAACCCGTTGATGGTTCCAATTGAATTGACCCAAAGATCGAACGGTAATTCCAGAGCGAATTCTTGATATAACTCCTGCCAGGAAAGAAACTCCGGCATCTCTGTATCCAAAATCGTACCATCAAAATCAAAGATAATTGCTTTTAAGTTGTATTTTTCCATAAACAGATGTGCTCCTCAGCTACGTAGGCGTTTACCAAATCGCCTTACATATTAGAGTTTATCGGTAACAATCTTCCGAAGGTTTATGTCAACTAACTGCTCAAAGGTACAAACCTTCGGAAGGTTTCCAAATGCTATTGCCGATAATATCTATTGTTAAACACCATGTACCGACTTTTGCACCATGCCGGGAAAATATTTTCCTGATGCAATGGCTATATTTTGCCGGGCTGGCTTCACGGTAGTTACACAGACAGCCCATCCATCTGTGCTAAAATATAGATCTTTAGAGGTTCTTGGGGAATTCAGGGGGTTGATAGCAGATGTAGGGGTGGCCTTGTGCCTGCTCCGTGTGGGTAACTACAAGGGTTGCCCGTACCCCACGAAGCCCCAAAGAACCTCCTACGAAAATGTAGGGCGATTTTGTAAATCGCCCAGGGGACGATTTACAAAATCGTCCTACAAATTTTCATCCCTCTTGGTGCGCCGTAAGCTCATGGGGAACTCTTTAGAAAATGATTGGGGCAGAGGCAGGCACAAGGCCAACCCCACAACCAAAATATTTTCTTTAAAAACGAGTCGTTGTGTCTTCTCAATAATGCAGGGTAGCCGTGGGCTGAGCTTGTCGAAGCCCGGATGAACCCCACAAAATCCCCAAGAGCCAAAAACTATAGTAGCACGCTTGCGTATACCCAAAAAATGGGTCACAACATAGATGTATGGCTCTGCTGATTGGTTGCACCATACCTATACCTGATTCAATCGAACTTTTGACCAGAGGTAACCCAACATAAGAACACGTAACCGCCAATGACGACCCCTACCAAACCCATCCGCGTGGTTTTAATTGATGATCACCGGCAACTACATGAAATTGTGGCCGCTATCCTCAGAACTGTGCCTGATATTAATCTGGTGGGGCAGGGCGCTAATGGCAACGATGCCCTTAACCTGTGTCAGGAACTGGCACCTGATGTGGTGTTGATGGATGTGCTGATGCCCGTGATGAATGGTATCGAAGCTACCCGACTTATTCATGAACGGTTTCCTCAGATTAAGGTGTTGGTTCTTTCCAGTTATCAAGATCACGAAAGTGTCTACTCTATGCTCCGTAATGGAGCCGTGGGGTATCTAATCAAAGGCGCACTTTCCCAAGACCTGGTTTATACCATTCGCACGACCTACCAGGGGCAGGCTGTTTTTTCCCCCGAAGTTGCTTCCCGCCTCATAAATCCCCCCCCAACAGATACGCTCCAACGTTTTCACCTTACCGATAGGGAATTGGAGGTGTTGGTGCTGATGGCTGAAGGGTTGACAGTGGCTCAGATAGCGCAAAAACTGTTTATTAGTCAATCCACGGTCAAGTTTCATACGACCAATATTTTGAGCAAATTAGGTGTTCAGACCCGCTCTGAGGCCTTGATTTTTGCCGCGAAAAATAATCTGGTTTAGGCACTACGCGCCAACAGCGACAAAAAATTGTTGCGAGAGTAAAACAACTTTTGTTGTTAAAAAAACAGTCAGGTAATAGGGTTTCCCCCACCCCTAACCCCGCCCCCAGGGGCGGGGAACTTTTCTAAGGGGCATTTTTCGGGGCGAATGCCCTGAAAAATGCCCCATTGGAATTCCCCCCTTCCCGAGGGAATCGGCAGGGGGGATGGGGTCAATGAATGCGTTACCCGATTAAAAATTTAATGAACAAAGGGGCGGGGAACTTTTTCCTGTGCGAGTTATCGAACGCGGCCGCGCTCGATAACCCGCACGCCTGGTGTTTTCCCCTTCCCGTCGGAAATCGCCGGGGGATAGGCGAATCAACTCATTACCCGATTAATCATTTGATCAACAATAGCTGTTTAATGAGCGGGCACAAAGCCTGTCCCTCCCGCAAATCATTGTCTTGAAGTGTATAGTACCGGTGTCTCCCTGTCTAAACAGACAGGGGGTTAGGGGGTTTACCTCTCTGAATTGCCAGTTACTCCCAGAGGGGCGTTGTTTTACAATTTGACCGGAAATGGTAAGCGTTTAGTTATCCCGCCCGGCGGTCAAACCGCTGGGCTAAACATACCAGACCCTGCGGGCTAATATCCCAGGCCAGCGGCCTTTGTAACCATGGCCCGGTCGTTTTACGTCCGGGCGGGTCTGGCGGATGGATTTATATGACTGAACGTTTACCAGAAATGTAACTATTCAACGGAGATTCACGGAGAAAATCCAGGCTTTTCTTAAAACTCTGTGTATCTCTGTGCCCTTCTTTTTTGGTTCTGGCTTGTCCAGGTTAGGGTCTGGACGCTTACACAAAGGGCCAAGAATAATTGCTCTGTCTGTTCTGCGGCCGCAATCCGCTTCTCTTGATACCTATGAAACTACAAAATCCCCTCACCCGCCTGTGGCAGTTCCTGGTTAGGCCTCATCCCTCTATCACCGACATTCAACAAAGACGTCAGTCACGCCTGTTAGCTGGTTTGATGTCTGGTTTACTTCTCTCCAGCTTCCCGGCTTCTATTGCCCTCATTGCCCGCGACGAGGGGGTTGTCTCCGAAACAGTCAGCGCCTTGTGGGTGGCTCAGCTTATCACCCTGGTATTTTATGCGTTGAACCGTGGCGGTTATTACCAACTTAGCTCCTTCCTTTTTGTGGGATTCAACTTTACCCTTACCTATCTGATGCCGGTGATGACGCAGGATCCCAGTTGGCTCTGGTTTACCATCATGGTTTTGATCCTGAGTGCCATGCTTCTCCCCGAGTGGGGCACGGTTTTACTGTTTGTCTTAGGTTTTATGGGGCATCTTGTCATGGCGCAGTTGTACCCCTTTAGTTCTACCTTTTCTAATTTTACGACAACCACAGTTTATGGCGTGACAACTCCCCTCATCCTGGTTTTTATGAGTCATCGGGTGCGGCTGGAACGGGAGCGTCAAGCTGAGTTGCAAGCGGCTAATCAGGCTCTACAACGCTCAGAAGCGGAGTTGGAGCAACGGGTTATTGCGCGTACCCGTGATCTAAAAGTAGCCGCTGATGTTGCTCGTCAGATTACCACGGTGTTGGATTTGGAGCAGTTGTTGCCAGATCTGGTGGAGCATACCAAGAATGGGTTTGATTTGTACTTTGTTTCGGTTTATCTGTTTCACCCAGAGAGCCAACAACTGGTAATGGCGACTGGTACGGGAGAGGCGGGCCGCCAGATGAAGGCCGAGGGGCAAGCCTTTTATCTGGATGCGACCCCCAGCCTGGTAGCCAAAGCCGCCCGTGAACGGCATCATGTGATAATTAATAGTGTGAGCCAATCTACTGCTTATTTCCGCAACCCGCACTTATTAGAAACCCAGTCGGAAGCGGTTTTTCCGATGGTGGTAGGGGATGAATTGATTGGGGTGTTGGGCTTACAGTCCCGGCAGATAAACCGTTTTCAGGAAGCAGATGTGGCTATCCTCTCTACCCTGGCGGAGCAGATTGCCATAGCCGTGAAGAATGCTCAGTTGTATGCGGTGCAAGTGTACGCGGCCGCGGAGCTACGCAAAGCCGATCAAATCAAAACCCGCTTCCTCGCCAGCATGAGCCACGAACTGCGCACACCGCTCAACGCCATCTTGAACTTCAATGAGATGATCGCTATGGAAATGGCTGGCCCTGTCACCCCCGACCAAAAAGGGATGTTGGACCATTCGTTAGCCAGTGCTCACCATCTATTGCACCTGATCAACGATATTTTAGACATCAGCAAAATCCAGGCGGATCGGCTTACCTTATTTGTTGAAGATGACATCAACATTCAGCAGGAAATTCATAAAGTTATCAGCATGACCCAAAACCTGTTTCAGGAAAAGCCTGTACAACTGGTGCAAGATATTGATGAGAATTTACCCCTGATTTCTGGTGACCGCCGCCGCATCCGTCAGATTCTGCTCAATTTGCTGTCCAATGCCATCAAGTTTACTGACAGAGGAACTGTTACTTTGAGTGCCAAAAATCAGGATGATAAGGTTTTATTCGCCATCACGGATACTGGTCCAGGAATTCCTTTAGAGGCGCATGAGACGATTTTTGAACCCTTTGTTCAGGCCAGTGAAGGTATCAAACACGCTGAAGGAACGGGCTTAGGTCTGCCTATTACGAAGAGTCTGGTCGAAGCTCATCATGGTCGTATCTGGTTGGAGAGTGAAGTGGGTGAAGGATCCGCTTTTTATGTGATTTTGCCCTGTAAATGAGAGGGCGGCGTGTCGCGTTAGAACCCGAGTGGACAAGTCTGGAGAAGCCGTCTCTCTTGTTCTCATCCTATAGATAATGAGGTTTGAAGTTATGGAAACCCTGACAGGAAAACGAATTGTTGTTGTTGAAGATAATGTTATTAACCTGGCGGTATTTGCCACCACCCTACGACAACATGGGGTGACGGTTATTCAAGACGCCTGGAGTATGGATACAATAGAGCTTTTGGTACGCAATTTACCCATTGACCTGATTGTTATGGATATTATGTTGCGCCATGGTGTCAGTGGCTATGACATTTTTGACCAGATAAAAAAGCACCCCAAACTGGAACATATTCCCGTGGTGGCGGTTAGTTCGCTGGACCCTGAGTCGGAAATTCCCAAAGCCAAAGCCAAAGGGTTTGCTGGTTTTATCAGCAAACCCATCAGCCATGTGGAGTTCCCCCAACATATCCTGGCGGCCATGAATGGGGAGAAGGTGTGGGTGTTTAGCCGGTAGGGGAATGGGGTGGGGTGTAGGTGTATTGGTATATTGGTGTATTAATACACCAATATACCAATACACCAATACACCAATATACCAATATACCAATATACCAATATACCCCTAACCTTTCACCGCCCTTACCCCACTCTCAAACAGCCTCAGCCCCAACATCCCCCCTTCACCTCTGCGCCAGCGGGGGTGTTGCCAGGGGAAAATGTGGTTTTCGGGGTGGGGCATGAGACCCATGACGTTGCCTGTGGGATTACATAGGGCGGCGATGTTGAGGAGTGAGCCGTTGGGGTTGGCGGGATATTCAGCCGGGGAGCCGTCCGGGTTGGTGTAGGTGAGGGGGATAAGGTGTTGGGATTGGATCGCGGCCGCGAACCCCGCATCATTCACCGCCACCCGGCCTTCCCCATGCGCCACCGGGCAGTACACCATCTCCTCTAACCCCTGCGTAAACAAACACGGACTGGCCGTATCCGCCTGCAAATACACCCAGCGGCACTCGAAATGGGCGGAAGCGTTGTAGGTGAGGGTAACGGCGCGGGGGGGGATGGGGAGATGGGAGAATTGTGAATTGTGAATTGTGGATTGTGAATTGTGAACTGGAGACTGGTCACTGATAACTAGAGACTGGTCACTACTCACTGCTAACTGCTCACTGCTAACTCCCCACTCCCCACTCCCCACTCCCGGCAACAACCCCGCCTTCACCAACGTCTGAAACCCATTGCAGATGCCTAACACGGGGCGGCCGCTGGCTACAAACCGTTGAATCCGTTCGCCGAAGCGGTGGCGCAAATCCATTGCCCAGAGGACACCTGCCCCCAGATCATCGCCGTAAGAGAACCCCCCCGGCACGATGAGCATGTGATAATCGCTGAAATGCCGCTCCCCGGCCAAAAGCTGGTTGATATGTACAATTTCCGGTTTCCCCCCGGCTAATTCACAGGCCAGCGCGGCGTCGTGGTCCCGGTTGGTGCCGTTGGCGTGGAGGATGAGGATGCGGGGAGATTGGGAGATTGAGAGATTGGGGAATGGTGAATGGTGAATGGTGGATGGTGAATGGTGAATTGAAGATTGGAGACTAAAGACCGTTGCCTGTTCACTACTCACTGCCAAATGCCCCCGCCACGCCTGCTCCAACTCTGCCGGGGTAGTTTGGATGAGGGGTTGGGTGTGGAGTTGGATGGTGAATGAAGAGGGGGTGACGTGACCAACGCGGCCGCAAGGCACACCAGAAACCCGGTTTTTCAGCAAAAACCGGGTTTCTTCTGTCTCACCACGTAGCATCGCCTCAAACGCGGCCGCGTCCCCAACCTTCACTTCCAGCACCAACCGCCCCTGCGATTCCCCAAACAACAATTCGTCCGGGCTGAGGCTGTCTTGTTGTGGGGCCTGGGCCAGATCCACGTGTATCCCCAACTCCCCCGCCAGACTCATCTCCGCCAGGGCCACCGCCAGCCCCCCTTCTGAGCAGTCATGGGCCGATTGCACCAGCCCGGCGCGGATGGCCTGATGCAGAGCGCGATAATACGTTGGTGCATCAGGAACCGGTTGCGGCACGATGCCGCCATCTAATCCATGTTGTTGAGCAAAGAGGGTTCCACCCAACTCCGGTTTCGTTTCTCCCAAGACATAGAGCAGATTGCCCGCCGCCTTCAAATCCATTGTGACTGTGCGGTTCACATCGGGCACGATGCCCAGGGCGGAGATGAGCAGTGTGCCGGGAATGGCGTGTTTTTGCCCGTCCGCGCCGGTGTATTCGTTGTTGAGGCTGTCCTTGCCGGAGATGAACGGGGCCTGATAGGCCAACGCCGCGTCGTAACACCCCTGCGTACAGCGCACCAACGCCCCCAACCGGTCGGGTAAATTGGGATTGCCCCAGCAGAAGTTGTCCAAAATGGCGATCTGATCCGGGTCAGTGCCTACCGCCACGGCATTTCGCACCGCCTCATCCACCGCCGCCCAGGCCATGGCGTAAGGGTCAATTTCGCCGTAGGTGGGGCAGAGACCGTTGGCGAGGGTGACGGCTTTCATGGTGAATGGTGAATGGTGAATGGTGAATTGTGAATTTTGGGGGACGAGCACGGTGGCGTCGCCGGGGCCGTGATTGCGTGTGCCGACGAGGGGTTTCGCGGCCGCGCCCCCCTGTATCTCGTGGTCATACTTGCGGATGGTGTCCTCTTTGCTCCGCACGTTGTGGTGGGCCAGCAGACGGGTCAACATCTCCGTGTAATTGGGCGGGGCAAACCAGTTCAGGGCCGAGCGGTATTGGGGCACAGGTTGCCATTCGGCTTTGAGGTGGCGTTGCGGGATACCCTCATGCAAAAAATGGGCGTCCAGGTCGCCGACCAGTTTATCACCGTAATGGATGGTAACGCGGCCGCTACCATCAAACGTCCCCAGTTGAATCGCTTCCACATCCTGCCCGGCACATAGCTCCTGCAAACGGGGCCACTTCTCCGCCGGAACCGCCAGCACCATCCGTTCCTGCGCTTCACTCAGCCACATCTCCCAGGGGCGCAAACCGGGGTACTTCAGGGTGATGGCCTGCAATTGCACCTGTGCCCCCGTCTCCTTGCCCATCTCCCCCACCGCCGAGGAAAAACCCCCTGCGCCGCAATCGGTGATGGCGTTGTAGAGCCGTTCGTCCCGCGCCCGCAGGATCACCTCTTGCACCTGTTTTTCCATGATCGGGTTGCCGATTTGTACCGCTGTACCTGCAATTTCACTCGTGGTCACGTCCATTTCCATGCTAGAAAACGTCGCCCCACGCAGACCATCACGCCCGGTGCGGCCGCCGAGGGCCACAATCAAATCCCCCACCTGCACCTGCGTCGGGTTGGAATCACGGGGCAAGAGGCCCAGACAGCCGCAGTAAACGAGCGGATTGGCGGTGTATCCCTCGTGGTAGGCGATACTGCCGTTGACGGTGGGAATGCCCATTTTGTTGCCGTAATCTTCGATGCCGTGAATCACCCCATCGGCGATGCGGCGCGGGTGTAGCACCCCTTCCGGCAGGCGGTCGTGGGGCAAATCGGGCGGGCCGAAGCAGAGGATGTCGGTGTTGGCGATGGGGCGGGCCGAGACACCCAGCACGTCGCGCACGACGCCGCCCACGCCGGTGTTGGCCCCGCCAAATGGCTCCAGAGCTGACGGGTGGTTGTGGGTTTCCACCTTGAACGCCAGATCGAACTGCTCATCGAAAGCAATGATGCCCGCATTGTCCACGAAGGCGGAGCGCACCCACGGTTTGTTGATCGTCTCGGTGGCCTGGCGGATGAGGCTTTTCAGCAGGCCGTTGATGCGCTGTGGGGTGGGGGGAGTGAGTTGGCCGGGTTGTGGCCCCAGGTAATCAATCGTGGCGCGGAACGTTTTGTGGACACAATGTTCGCTCCAGGTTTGGGCCAGCATCTCCAACTCGGTGTCGGTGGGGTCGCGCCCTTCGTCCTGGAAGTAGCGTTGGATGGCCTGCATTTCGGCCAAATCCAAAGCCAGACGCCGCTCTTTGCTGATGATTAGCAGGTGGTCGTCGTCTTGTTTGCCCAAGGGCACAATTTCCACGGTGTTGTCACCTTCTTGGGCGGCGAAGAAGGGTGGGGTGATGGGTTGGTTGATACTGGTACGTTGTATGACCGGGTTGGCGAATAGTTCGTTAGCCAGTTGGTGGCGTGCGGCCGCGGCCAAATCCCCCTCTAACACAAATCGTTCCCCGGTGGCCGCCTGCTCCAGCTCAACAATGCCCAACAAATGGGCCGCTCGTACCAAATTTTCGGCCGGTGGGTCGGTGACGCCGGGGAGGAGGGTGGTTTCAATGGCGAATGGTGAATGGTGAATGGTGAATGGTGAATTCTCAATCGTAAATCGTAAATCGTAAATCGTAAATTCTTCCGTGACGGGATCGGCGATGAGTTCCTGGGCCAACCTCTGCACATCGTCCTGGGTAAGGTTGCCTTGCAGGAAGATGAGGCGGGTGGGGTGGCAGGTGGTGAGGCCGGTGAGGCCGAGTTGGTGGGCGGAATGGACGAGGGCGCGGCCGCGGCCCATCTCATGTTCGGCGCGGGGTGTGATTTCCAGGCGGAAAATAGGCATAAGGCAGATCCCTCACTGTTAAACTTCAACAAATCCATAGATTACAAACAAAAATCCCATAACCCAGAGGGGAAACGCCAGCCAGCCCCCATTTTGGGGAGCTAACCAGCGTCCCCAAAATCTAGCCGTTTTTTGTGTGCGATAGCGCAAAGTGATATCTATCAGTAACATCAAAATACCAGCGACAACGGTCATTACCGTTTTGTCATCCCCTTGCCCGGCGATGAGGCCAATGACATACCCCAAGCCAAAACTCACAGCAGTAATGATAAGACCAAGAATGTTAAGTCGGAACATGAATTGTGTCTCCTTTTGACTGATGAGTATGCAATCATCTGGACAAATCGAGCCGATTATAGCGCAGAATTCCCTTGTTTTGTCTCCATGACGTTCAGCATTAAGGAGAGATGCCCTTTATCACTATAATGACTGACTAAATTGTTTTATTGTATCTATTGCCATTGTTGCCAATGGTTCAGGTATTCGTCTTCATGCTTCATCTTCCCCAGGAAACCATATAAATAGGCTTGACCAACAGGAATGGAAAGCTGGGCACTTGTAGAAAGGTTGGATGACGCTGGGAAAGTCAGCGCTTCGCACCTGGTCTTATAGGCAAAGGAGTTAGTTTATGTCAGCAACACAATGGGTAACGGTTAAAAGTAAATTTTGTGAACTCATTCAACAAGAGGCAGAACTGCAAGAACTCCGTGTTTACACCGAAAACGATTTTCTTGATCAGACCAGCTATCGGGTACTGGCTGAGCGATGTACAGTGGATGTAGCGTGTAATCTGGCTGGCTGTTCTTGCAAATGGGCGTATACCAATCCCACCATGGATCAGATGGAATTGCCCTGAGTTTCAGAACGACCTAAGTTAGTAACTGTCCAAAAATGACCTGGGTGGCTCGGTCTCTCGACTGTGCCACCGTGTGTCCCCCATCGTGCCGCCATCCCCGCAACTATACTGCCAAAGGGCATAATCTGACATTTTCCCGCCATGTTGCCATGTCACCACGTCGGGTATATCCGAGGCCACCCCTGGCCCGCCCCGGTGGGTCTTTAACCCAACTACCCAGGCTATGGCCGCAAACAAACAGTCACTTTATGACCGGGGTAAGTATATCTCCTATTGTGATGACTGAACTTATGTTCTATAATTGATCCATGGATACTGTGCTCAAATTGCAGGATATAGCCCTCAATATGCACCTGGAACCGGCTGAGGAAGTGCAAACCATGCCCACGGTTGCTCCATGTGGCCAGGTAGTGCCCAGAGAGCGTCAACCACAAAAAGAGTTAGGGATTTTCCATGCGGCCGCGGGCGGACGTACCGTCCCCATCCTCAAAACAATGCTCACAACCGCCTGTGAGCGTAACTGCAACTACTGCCCTTTTCGTGCAGGACGCAACAGCTACCGCCGCACAACTGTCAAACCAGAAGAAATGGCCAAAGTTACCATGGATATGGCCCGTGCGGGCCTTATTCGTGGACTATTCCTGAGTTCCGGCATCATCGGGGGAGGGAGCAAGACCCAAGATCGTCTCATCCAAACAATAGAACTCCTGCGCCACAAATATGGGTTTCGTGGCTATATTCACTTAAAGATTATGCCCGGAGCCGAACAAGCCCAGGTAGAACGGGCGGCGCAATTGGCTGACCGACTCTCCATCAATCTGGAAGCACCCAATGATAAACGTCTTCACCTCTTGGCTCCCATGAAACAATTTGGCGAAGAATTGGTGCGGCCACTCCAATGGGTTCAACATCTGCGAACCAGCCAAAATCCTGACCAGACCTGGAACGGCAAATGGCCTTCCACCGTTACCCAGTTCGTGGTCGGAGCAGTGGGGGAGTCGGATGTTGAGATTCTCAGTACCTCAGAGCACCTTTACCACCATGAGCGGCTTACCCGCACCTACTTCTCCGCTTTCAGCCCCATCGCAGACACCCCTTTGGAGAATGTCGCGGCCGCGTCCCCTCTCCGCGAGCACCGTCTATACCAGGCATCCTTCCTCTTCCGCGATTACGGCTTCACCCTGGAAGAAATGCCTTTCAACAATGAAGGATTCCTCCCCCTGGACGAAGATCCTAAACTGGCCTGGGCTAAACTTAACCTGTTTGAGTCACCCGTGGAATTAAATCGGGCCTCACGAGATGAATTACTCCGAGTTCCCGGCATCGGCCCCAAGAGTGCCGCAACCATCATCACGGCGCGGCGCAAAGGGACCCTTCGCGACTTGCGAGATCTGCAACAAATCGGGGTGCGAACCGGACGGCTGGAAAATTATGTGACGTTGGCTGGTTCGCGGCCGCGCCGCCTCATCCAAACAAGTTTCAACATTTGAGTTTATTGAAAAGGTAACTACTAAGCCGTTACCCGAGCTTGTCGAAAACAACACGGGACATTGACAAGCTCAGCCCTCGAGAGCTTTTGCTGTGACCGGTCTCCTGGCCGCGCCACCCAACTTAATCTTGAGCGAACCCTAAGACATTTCTGCCTTTCCATGATCGCCTAAAATCCGTGGCTTATTTTAGTCCCCATTCAACAGGTGAAATATGAACCTAACCCCAGAAAAGTTTGCTCAAGCTGAAACCTTCATTCGTGGCCATGGTCGAGAATTAGAGCAACGATTATTTGATTTTCATTTTAAAGGCGGTACGGCTGAGGCCGTACTGACCGCACTGAAGGTGTATCAAAATGAGGATGGTGGTTTTGGTCACGCGCTGGAACCAGATTTCCGCTTACCCGCGTCTTCGCCAATGGCTACATCAGTGGCTTTTCAAGTGATGGACGAAGTGAACGCGGCCGCGGATCATCCCCTTGTCCAGAGCGGTATCCACTACCTGCTCACCACCTATCAAAAAGAAGAGGGATACTGGCCCAAAACCTTCGCCGATGTCAACGATCATCCCCACGCTCCTTGGTGGCATGTCTGGACCGATACTCCGCCCACTGAAGAAGAGTGGCCTAACCCCACCATCGAGCTGATCGGTGTTCTATATCGGTATGACACCCTCGTCCCTGCCGACTTCCTCACCCAGGTAACAGAACGAGCCTATCAAAACATACATCACCTGGCTCATATCGAAGATCGGTACAATGTACTTTGTTGGCTACGTGCTCTGGCCGCTCTCCCACTCCTCTTACGAACCCCTGCCGAAGCCAAAATCCGTCAAACCTATACCAACTGGTACCCCTTTAGCCCCGATAAACTTCATGAGCTAAACTTGTTAATGTTTGCGCCTACACCAGATTCTTTATTAGGGGAAATGTATGGAGAGGAATTGCGGCCGCAATTGGATACCCTCATTCAATCACAAAGTGGGGATGGTAGTTGGTCTCCAGCCTGGACTTGGGGGCAATATGATGAAGTGTGGCAGGTAGCCCATAAGGATTGGCAAGGGCATATTACTCTGGAAAACCTGAAAATCTTAGCCGCTTATAACAGGCTCCACGAACGAACTTAAGAACTGCGAAAAATTCCCGTAAAAAAGGTCTTGACAGGAAACACGAAAACATATATTATTCCTCTTCGCTACGCCTGACACGGCAAAGCGACTTAAAAACAGGATAACAACAGGCAGAAAACTATAGCCTATACTTTTTAAAAAAATCGTCACTTTAAACAAAAGAAAACGAATTTTAAAAAAGTATTTGACAAAGAAAAAAAGTGTGCTATACTTCTGAACTTGTGACCTGCGGACTTTAACAACTAAAAAGTGGTAAAAATAGATAATTTCTTGGGCCTCAATTTCTAAGAAAAAGTAGTCCGTAAAACTACGGATATCAAATCTTCTTTATGAAGAGTTTGATCCTGGCTCAGGATGAACGCTAGCGGTGTGCTTAATGCATGCAAGTCGAACGATTCTCTTGGATTCGTCTGAGGGGATAGTGGCGGACGGGTGAGTAACACGTAGGTGACCTACCTCGGAGAGGGGAATAACTATTGGAAACGATAGCTAATACCCCGGATGTTATTAGTCTTAGAAGCTAATAACTAAAGTTTCGGCGCTCTGAGATGGGCCTGCGTCCCATCAGCTAGTTGGTAAGGTAACGGCTTACCAAGGCTTAGACGGGTAGGGGGCGTGAGAGCGTGACCCCCCACACTGGTACTGAAACACGGACCAGATACCTACGGGTAGCAGCAGCAAGGAATATTGCGCAATGGGCGAAAGCCTGACGCAGCAACACCGCGTGAAGGACGAAGGTCTTCGGATCGTAAACTTCTTTTCTGAGGGAAGAGAAAGGACGGTACCTCAGGAATAAGACCCGGCTAACTACGTGCCAGCAGCCGCGGTAAAACGTAGGGGTCGAGCGTTATCCGGATTTACTGGGCGTAAAGCGCATGTAGGTGGTTTTTTAAGTTGGACGTGAAAGCTCCTGGCTCAACTGGGAGAGGTCGTTCAAAACTGGAAAACTTGAGGGTGGTAGAGGAGAGTGGAATTCCCGGTGTAGTGGTGAAATGCGTAGATATCGGGAGGAACACCAGTGGCGAAGGCGGCTCTCTGGGCCATTCCTGACACTCAGATGCGAAAGCCAGGGGAGAGAACGGGATTAGAAACCCCGGTATTCCTGGCTGTAAACGATGCCAACTAGGTGTAGGGGGTATCCAATCCCTCTGTGCTGTAGCTAACGCGTTAAGTTGGCCGCCTGGGGACTACGGCCGCAAGGTTAAAACTCAAAGGAATTGACGGGGACCCGCACAAGCAGCGGAGCGTGTGGTTTAATTCGAGGCTACGCGAAGAACCTTACCAGGGTTTGACATATTGGTGGTAGGAATGTGAAAGCAGACTGACCCTTCGGGGAGCCAGTACAGGTGCTGCATGGCTGTCGTCAGCTCGTGCCGTGAGGTGTTAGGTTAAGTCCTGTAACGAGCGCAACCCTCATCGTTAGTTATATGTGTCTAACGAGACCGCCGGTGATAAGCCGGAGGAAGGTGGGGATGACGTCAAGTCAGCATGGCCTTTATATCCTGGGCTACACACACGCTACAATGGCCGGTACAATGGGTCGCGAAGCCGCGAGGCGGAGCCAATCCTCTAAAGCCGGTCTCAGTTCGGATTGCAGGCTGCAACTCGCCTGCATGAAGTCGGAGTTGCTAGTAACCGCGCGTCAGCACAGTGCGGTGAATACGTTCCCGGGTCTTGTACACACCGCCCGTCACGTCATGGAAGTTGGCAACGCCTGAAGTCGGTGAGCTAACCTATCGGAGGCAACCGCCCAAGGCGGGGTCGGTAACTGGGACGAAGTCGTAACAAGGTAGCTGTAGCGGAAGCTGCGGCTGGATCACCTCCTTTTACAGAGTTTTGACGAGCCGCGAGGCTAGTCGAACGGGTTCAAGAAAACTATTTTTGCCACTTTTTAGTTGTTAAGGTTTGGGTAGACAAGGGCCTGTAGCTCAGCTGGTTAGAGCGTTCCTCTGATAAGGGAGAGGTCGTTGGTTCGAGTCCAACCAGGCCCATCTCTCAATTTAGGGGATGTAGCTCAGTTGGGAGAGCGCCGCCTTTGCACGGCGGAAGTCAGGAGTTCGAGTCTCCTCATCTCCACCAATGTCATTAACAGTCGTACGAGAAGGATAGCCGTCAGTGCAATTACTTCCCCCTTAGATACAATAATTTTTGGTACGAGTGCCCTCTTTTGAGCTTGGCAACGTGCCAGGCTTTTTTGTTGTAGGGGAAACTGGTTTCTTGGGAAGTTGGCCTGTGTTTCTTACTTCCAGGTAAGCAATACAGGCTAGTGTCCTGGGATATTAACTAGTACACTGGATTTCAGCTTTGTCTGAAAGTACGTTAAAAACTGAATGAAGTATATGTAACGCGATGCATATATACACGTAATAAGAATTCCAAATTCTCCGTATCATGTGTGTAAGCTACTAAGAGCGTACGGTGGATGCCTTGGCGCTAAATGCCGATGAAGGACGTGGTACACTGCGAAAAGCCTCGGGGAGTCGTGTGCAGACGCTATATCCGAGGATGTCCGAATGGGGAAACCCACCAGGGGTTGTGCCCTGGTACTGTTATCTGAACACATAGGGTAACAGAGGGAACGGGGTGAACTGAAACATCTAATTAACCCCAGGAAAAGAGATTATTCCCTGAGTAGTGGCGAGCGAAAGGGGATCAGCCCAAACCATTACCTTTTAGGTAGTGGGGTTGTAGGACTTTACATAACGGATTCTACTGGTAACAAAACCTTTCTGGAAAGTTAGGCCATAGAAGGTGACAGCCCTGTATGTGAAACCGGGATGAATCTAGTAAAGCACCTGAGTACAGCGGGACACGCTAACCCTGCTGGAAGCTGGGAAGCCCACTTCCCAAGGCTAAATACATTTAGCGACCGATAGTGCACAAGTACTGTGAAGGAAAGGTGAAAAGACCCCCGGTAAGGGGAGTGAAATAGAACCTGAAACCGTATGCTTACAAACGGTCGGAGCACTATGGCCCTTCGGGGCAATGTGTGACGGCGTGCCTTTTGGAGAATGAGCCAGCGAGTTAATCTCAGTGGCCGGGTTAAGTCAGGAATAGACGGAGCCATAGCGAAAGCGAGTCTGAATAGGGCGCTAGTCGCTGGGATTAGACACGAAACCATGTGAGCTACCCATGTGCAGGCTGAAGCGAGACTAACCTCTCGTGGAGGGCCGAACTCACTAATGTTGCAAAATTAGGGGATGACATGTGGGTAGAGGTGATATGCCAAACGAACTTGGAGATAGCTTGTTCTCTCCGAAATAGCTTTAGGGCTAGCGCTACGTGTTTAGTATAGGGGGTAGAGCACTGAATGAGCTAGGGGGCGCGAGCTTACCGAACTCAATCAAACTCCGAATACCTATACTCCAAGCGTAGTAGTCGGACTGCGTGAGATGAGTTTCGCAGTCGAAAGGGAAACAACCCAGACCGCCAGCTAAGGTCCTCAAATCTATGCTAAGTGGGAAACGATGTGAGAGTGTTCAGACAGCCAGGAGGTTGGCTTAGAAGCAGCCACCCTTTAAAGAGTGCGTAATAGCTCACTGGTCAAACGCTCTTGCGCGGAAAATGTAACGGGGCTTAAGCATAGTACCGAAGCTACGGATTCCAGATTTATCTGGGATGGTAGGAGAGCGTTCTGTAGGAGATACAAGGTTGACCGAAAGGACAGCTGCGGCCTACAGAAGTGAGAATGCTGGCATGAGTAGCGTAAAACATGTGAGAAACATGTTCCCCGTAAACCTAAGGTTTCCGACGGAAGGTTAATCCGCGTCGGGTTAGTCGGGCCTTAGCCGAGGCCGAAAGGCGTAGGTGATGGACAACTGGTTAATATTCCAGTACCGCTTATGTGGAGCGATGAGGGGACGCAGTATGGTAGGTCAGCCCGTCTAAATGGACATGGCGGGTCTAAACATCTAGGACGTTGAAGGGTGTAGGAAAATCCGCGCCTGGAGTCTGAAGTGTGAATGCGATGCCAATTGCGGCAGAAGTGATTGAGCCAAGCTGTCAAGAAAAGCCTCTAAGCGTTGAAGTGTGAGCGCCCGTACCGCAAACCGACACCGGTAGGTGGGTAGAAGATACCAAGGGGATCGGGAGAACCCTCGTTAAGGAATTAGGCAAAATACATCCGTAACTTCGGGAGAAGGGTGGCCTCTGACGGTTAGCAATTATGCAAAGCTGTTGGGGGCCGCAGAGAAATGGCTCTTCCAACTGTTTAACAAAAACACAGGTCTCTGCTAAGTCGAAAGACGACGTATAGGGGCTGACGCCTGCCCAGTGCTGGAAGGTTAAGGGGAGAGGTTAGACGAAAGTCGAGGCTTTGAACCGAAGCCCCAGTGAACGGCGGCCGTAACTATAACGGTCCTAAGGTAGCGAAATTCCTTGTCGGGTAAGTTCCGACCCGCACGAATGGCGTAATGAGAGGAGCACTGTCTCAACGAGGGACCCGGCGAAATTGAAGTACGTGTAAAGATGCGCGTTACCCGCAGCGGGACAAAAAGACCCCGTGGAGCTTTACTATAACTTGGCATTGGATTAGGGCTTAACTTGTGTAGGATAGGTGGGAGGCTATGAAGCTGGGACGCCAGTCTCGGTGGAGCCACCGTTGAAATACCACCCTGGTTAAGTTTTGATTCTAACCTGCGTCCGTAATCCGGCGTGGGAACAGTGCCTGGTGGGTAGTTTGACTGGGGCGGTCGCCTCCGAAAGTGTAACAGAGGCGCCCAAAGGTTCTCTCAGGCTGAATGGAAACCAGCCATAGAGTGTAAAGGCACAAGAGAGCTTGACTGCAAGACATACAAGTCGCGCAGGGACGAAAGTCGGGCTTAGTGATCCCACGGTACCGAGTGGAAGGGCCGTGGCTTACCGGATAAAAGCTACCCCGGGGATAACAGGGTAGTCTGGTCCAAGAGTTCATATCGACGACCAGGTTCGCCACCTCGATGTCGGCTCATCACATCCTGGGGCTGGATAAGGTCCCAAGGGTTGGGCTGTTCGCCCATTAAAGTGGTACGTGAGCTGGGTTCAGACCGTCGTGAGACAGGTCGGTCTCTATCCGCTGTGGGCGTAAGGGATTTGAGAGGAGCTACCCCTAGTACGAGAGGACCGGGGTGGACAGACCTCTAGTGTGCCAGTTGTTCCGCCAGGAGCATAGCTGGGTAGCTAAGTCTGGCAGAGATAACCGCTGAAAGCATCTAAGTGGGAAACTCGCCTCAAGATGAGATCCCTCATCCGTAATGGAGTAAGACCGCTAGGAGACGACTAGCTTGATAGGCGGCATGTGTAAGTGCAGTAATGCATTCAGCTAAGCCGTACTAATGGTCGAGGGCTTACGATACATATGGTACGGAGAACTTGGCATTCTTGTTATGATGTAATGCGTATATATACTTTGTTTAGTGTAACGGCCTTTTAGGCAACGTTAATAGTTATAAAGAAGGTCTTTTGGTGATTTGAGCGACGAGGATACACCCGGTCCCATCCCGAACCCGGCAGTTAAGCTCGTCAGCGCCGATGGTACTTGGAGGGCAACTTCCTGGGAGAGTAGGTCATTGCCAAAGGACCTTTTTTTATTTTCTGGCTTTTTTAGCGGGCACGAGATAACGCGAGTTATTTTGTGCCCGCTTTTTGTTTGGCGTAGTGGTGGTATTGGGATGGGGTGGAATTTTGCTAAAAGAGTATGGATTGTTGTTGCGGGGGAATGCAGATTATCGCTATTTGTGGTTAGCGGCGGTGATCAGTAATTTAGGGGATTGGTTTAATTTGCTGGCCGCGGCCGCGTTTATTTCTCGTTTGGATGGTACAGGTAAAGCGTTCAGTTTTTTGTTGTTGGCCCGTTTTTTGCCGTTGTTTGTGTTTACGCCCATTAGTGGGGTATTGGCTGACCGCTTTGATCGCCGTTATTTGATGATTGTGGCTGATGTGATGCGTGCTGTAACGGTGACTGGTTTTTTGTTGGTGCGTACGGAACAGCATATATGGTTGTTTTATGTCCTTACAATAATTCAATTTGCTTTGAGTGCTTTGTTTACACCGGCGCGGACTGCTGTGCTCTCTAATGTAGTGGCTCCAAAGGATTTGGTGGCGGCGAACGGATTGGATGGACTTACATGGAGTACGATGTTGTTTGTGGGGGCGTTGTTGGGTGGTGTGGCCGCGGCCGCGCTAGGGACTTCTGCTGCTTTTCTCCTGGATGCGCTAACATTTTTGTTGTCGGCCTGGTTTGTGGGGCGGATTAGTCAGGGGGGCGGAAGGCAACTGCGTGAGGTTGGCAATCGTCAGCAGAAGGTTCGTTTTGTAGACGGGATGCGTTATTTGTGGAGTGTGCCGTTTATTTTGGTGCTTGTGTTGGTCAAAGCGGGTGGTTCATTGGTGTGGGGGGCAATTAATGTGTTGGAAATTCCTTTGGCGGAGCAAATTTTTCCGTTGGGGGATGATGGTACGTTGACGTTGGCGTTGATTTATGCGGTTGCGGGTTTGGGGACAGGGTTTGGACCGTTGTTTGTGCGACGATGGTTAGGGGATGCTTCTCATCGGGTGCTGTGGGGAATTAGTTTGGGGTTTGTGTTAATGATGGTGGGGATTGTGGGGTTAGGTGTGGCCGCTAACCTGCCGCTTGTTTTTTTGTTTACGTTAATCCGCACGGTGGGGGGTGGGGTTATCTGGGTGTTTTCGGGGGCGTTGTTACAACAGATGGTGCCGAATGAGGTCCGGGGGCGCGTTTTTGCGTTTGAATTTGCCGCTCTTACACTCACTCAATCTATTTCGACGTTATGGGCGGGGGTGGCCCAGGATGATTTGGGGTGGGGGGTGCAGAGTGCTATTTTGAACATGGGTTTGGTGGCGGCCGCGATGGCTCTGTTGTGGTTTTTATTTCATGCGTATATGGGGTCGCGGCCGCGAGTGGGAAATTTTTAAGTGGGTGAAAATAGTGGTCTATGGGGTAGCTCTGGCACCCTATTGGGTTGTATTAGCAAATTGGGAAAGAGACTGATTGAGGTTCGCGGCCGCATTCTTTATCTCTGCCCTTCCCATTCCGCAAAAAATTGAGTCAAAAATTGCTCCATGAAGGCGTGGCGCTCTTCAGCCAGGTGGCGGGCGGCAGGCGTGTTCATGCGTTCTTTGAGTAAGAGCAGTTTTTCGTAAAAATGATTGATGGTAGGGGCCTGACTGTTCTGGTAGGCGGAAAAACTGTGATGTTCTGTAGGATGAATGGCTGGATCGTAGAGAAGTCGCCCCTTGTGACCGCCATAGGCAAAAGCTCGTGCAATGCCAATGGCCCCAATAGCATCCAGGCGATCGGCATCCTGAACAATCATGCCTTCTCGTGTGCGCATTGGAGTAGAGACGCCGCTTCCTTTGAATGATAGGTCAGCGATAATTTCGCTTATGTGACTGATGGTGTTTTCCGCCACTCCCAGCGGAGTCAACCAGGCCCGGGCCAGGCGTGGGCCAACAGTGGTATCCCCGTGATGAAATTTGTGGTCGCCAATATCGTGCAATAGTGCCGCTAACTCAACGACAAAGGTGTCTATATTTTCTTGACGGCATAGTGACCGGGCATTTTGGTACACCCGATAGATGTGCCACCAATCATGGCCACTACCTTCACCACTGAGTTTCTCTTTTACATACTGTTCTGTTTGTGCGAGAATTTCTGCCTGGTTGATCATGTTACCTCTACCCAATTCCTAACCTGGACAAGTAAGCGTTCAGTCATATAAATTCATCCACCAGACCTGCTCGGTCGTAAAACGACCGGGCTATGGTTACAAAGGCCGCTGGCCTGGGGTTTTAGCTCGCAGGGCTTCGTATGGTTAGCCCGATGG
Source organism: Chloroflexota bacterium (assembly GCA_018004935.1). Lineage (GTDB taxonomy): Bacteria > Chloroflexota > Anaerolineae > Promineifilales > Promineifilaceae > Trichofilum. Next base: position 37,685 of record JAGNBF010000035.1, read on the forward strand.
TCAAACCACCGGGCGGGATAACTGAATGCTTACCCGGGACAAGCCAGAACTAATAAGGTTTTTGCCATGAATGTCACGAATTATCACAAATGAGAAAATAATTCGTGTCCTTTATGGTTGAATAGCCTGGAAAGACCAGGCAATGTCTTGGATTGCATTGTATAAGGAATACCTGCGATGCCCAAACCACGTGTTTTTATTGCCTATACTGGGGGAACTATTGGCATGAAAAAATCGCCCGAGGGTTTTGTGCCTGCTCCAGGGTATCTGGCACAGCGGATGGAAGCGATGCCGGAATTTCAGCGGGATGAGATGCCGGATTATACCATTCAGGAGTATGCGCCTTTATTGGATTCGTCGAATATGTCGCCGGTGGAGTGGGGGAAGATAGCGGGGGATGTGGTACGGCATTATGATGATTATGATGGGTTTATCATTATACATGGCACTGACACGATGGCTTACACAGCGTCGGCGTTGTCGTTTATGTTGGAGAGTTTAGGGAAGCCGGTCATTTTGACCGGATCGCAGATTCCACTGGTTGAGGTGCGTAGTGATGCGCGAGAAAATTTGATTACGGCGATGATGTTGGCGGCCCGGTTTGAGGTTCCCGAGGTGTGCATTTATATGAATGGGCGACTTCTGCGGGGTAATCGGGCGCAGAAGGTGAACGCGATGGGGTTTGATGCTTTTGATTCGCCTAACTTTCCGGCGTTGGGGCAGGTGGGGGTGCAGATTGAGGTTAATTGGCCGTTGGTTTTACCGGCTTCACCTTTTCCTTGCCGTTGGCAGGCCGTGCGGCCGCAAATCAGCCTGGCCTGTCTTCGTTTGATTCCCGGCATTACGGCCGCATTTGTGCGACGATTGCTGGAGCCACCGTTGCAGGGGTTAGTATTGGAAACGTATGGGGCGGGTAATGCTCCTAGTGATAATGCTGAGTTACTCCGCGCTCTGGCAGAGGCCAATGAACGGGGTATGGTAATTGTGAATTGTACACAATGTAGGCGGGGAAATGTGGATATGGCTGGTTATGCTACTGGTCATGCTCTGAAACAGGTAGGTGTACTCAGTGGTTATGATATGACCGCGGAAGCGGCCGTGACTAAACTATATTATTTGTTGAGTCATGATTGGAAAACTGATCGGGTAAAACGGCTCATGGAGAGTGATTTGCGCGGTGAATTGACGCGGCCGCAGTAATGGGGTTAGTTGCCGATATTGCTCTGCATCAGGCTGATAAATTGATCAAATAACGCATCCAAGTCATGAGGTCCTGGGGAACTTTCCGGGTGGTATTGGACGAAAAAAGCGTGATGGCGGGGTGCGATGAGACCCTCACAGCAGTTGTCGTTTAGATTGATGTGAGAGACGGTGACATCGGCGGCCAGGGTGTTGGCATTTACGGCGAAACCGTGATTGTGGCTGGAGATTTGTACGTGTTGCGTCTTTACTCGCTAACTCGCAGACACGCCAACTCGCCGCTACGAATAAGGGCCAGCATACACTGGTTCTAACGTTTCGGTCTGGGATTCGAGTTTGAGGAGTGCGGTGCTCAGGGTGTCAAAAATGGGATGGGAATCGGTTTGCCATTGGGCGTGGGTTATGATTGTACCCTGGCTGTTGGTTAAGGAAAGCTGGATGAGGGTTTCGTCGGGGATGCCGGGGCGGAGGGGTAGGGAGAGGGCGGCAAAATCGTGGTGGATGAAGAGGGCGAAGAGGGTTTGGGTCGCGGCCGCGTCCATCTGCCACACATACCGCCGTTCCCACATGCCCCGTCCCACCAACCGGGCCACCACCTGCCCCGTTCCGGAGACGGTGATGATGCGGCCGCCCCATAACCCTTGTAAAGCGTGGAGTTGGAGCGCGGCCGCGGGCCACTCAGTTTGTTGTCCTAAAAATTGTTCTGTTTGGTTCATTCTCATTCCTGCCAAATATCCGGGCGGGATTTTATTGTATCTGAAATGGGGGAATCGGGTCACAACAGCGAATTTGAGGAAGGAACGAATTTTTGCTATGGTTTCCCAAGTTTCTTGCTTCCACCAGTTTGATTTATCTTCGGCCTGGCTAACTTTCCTGGCGGGATTTTATTGTATCGGAGATGTGGAAATCGGGTTATAACAGCGAATTTGAGGAAGGAACGAATTTTTGCTATGGTTTCCCAAGTTTCTTGCTTCCATTGGTATAAATAAGGATATGACAAGTCAGATTATTCACAAAGAATTGAGTTATGAGGTGCGTGGGGTTCTTCTGGATGTCTATAACCAGATGGGACCTATGTTACCAGAGAAGTTTTATCAGCAAGCTGTTGCTATTGGGTTAGAAAAGAAAGGGATTCGTTGTGAGACCGAAAAAGGGTTCTCGGTAATGTACCAAGGCGTTCTGGTTGGGCAGTATTACGTAGATTGTTGGGTTGAAGAAGGCAAAATGTTGCTTGAACTCAAAGTAGCTCCAGAGATTACGCCATTACACCGGGCACAGGCCCTTTCTTACCTGAAAGTGACACAGGCAGATTTAGCGATTATCGCCAATTATGGGGCATCTTCCTTGATGGATGAACGATTGCCCAATTATTTGCAAGGTAAGAAACCCACCTTTACTCTACCACGATCAACCATGTTAGATGTTCCTTACCCGGAACTTCATCATCAAATTATTCAGGCTCTCTATCGCGTCCATTTTGACTTGGGGCCGGGCTTCCTTCATCAAGTCTATCGGCGGGCGACCATGGTGGATTTGCGCCAACATTCAATACCCTTTGCCTATCTTCAAGAGATGCCGGTATATTTTCAAGGGGTGCATCTGGGAAATCATGCTTCACGACTGATTTTGGTAGCGCAAAAGATATTGTTGGCGACGATAGCTGTTCAAGGGATTGATGGCGCGTTGAAAACAAATCTACGAGCAAAACTACGCCGTCTTAGACTTCCCATTGCCTTACTAGCAAATTTTGGGCGAGAGGAATTAGAACTCGCACTTGTCAGACCTTAAATATACTTAACACGTGTTATTCGTTCCTTCCTAAAATTCGTTGTTGTAACCGCATGGCTAACTCCGCCCTCCAACCCCTCTCCACCGCCCAAGAGCGCACCCGCCGCCTGAGAGATGATCTGGCCCAGGCGCAACAGGCTTTGCTGGACACCGAAGCCCAATTAGGTGAAAAGCAAGGCGTCGTCAACGCTTTTCGGATGCAGTGCCGTTTGAAGATTGGGGGACTGGTAGATTTAGTCTTGCATCTACGGGCAGAGAAGCAGTTGTATCTGACCCGCTTGCGCTTGCTGCAACAGGCTGAGGAGTTAGGCATCCCGTATGACGAGGCTGATCCGTTTTGGCAGGCGCAGGAGCAGGTGGAATTGGATGAGGATGAGGAACTGTTACTACCCCATTTGCCAGAGACACCGAGGGACGACGCGGCCGCGAAGCGCATCTATCGCCAGTTAGCCCGCCGTTTCCACCCCGACCTCTCCGCCAGCCATGTGGAGCAGGCGTACCGCACCGCACTCATGGCCGCCATCAACAACGCCTACGCCGCCCGTGACGTGCAAACCCTCCGCGACTTAGCCGACGAACTTGATCCGACCGAATTGGCTGAACTGGCCGCCATCGAAACCCGCCAGGAACGGCGTATGAGAGAGCGGCTGATGAACTTGAAACGCCGCCGCCGCAAGGCTCTAAAACAGTTAGACGCACTGCTCAAAGATAGCACGACCATCCTCTGTTACAAGGCCCAGGCCTTAGAAGCGGCAGGGCGCACCTGGTGGGATGAGATTCGGGTGGATTTAGAGCGGGAAATACGCGGCCGCGAAGCTGAGGTGGCCGAAATAAAAGCACAGGTAGAGCAGGTCGAAGCCCAGCGGTTATGATAGATTGACAGACGACCCGTTAGCTTCTTTCATTTTTGCACACATACTTTTTAATGTAAGTAACGCCATATTGAATTTATCAAAAACGTGCAGTTTTAGAAGCTGTTCGTTACTAGAAGACGCTATTATTCCCACCCACCCCTGTATGGACGCTATAGGATGTCGAGATTCCACAACGAAGGTTTCTAACATCTCCATTGAAGCGAATTGAGATTGGTTATCTAGTTCAATGCTTTTTTTCAGTAAGTTGGCTCGGTATTCATTCAGGTAATTTCTTGTCCCATCTTGAAGCTGAATGAGCAGCTCCGCATCTTGAACGAGTTTCAATAAGCGGTCTGTTTTTTCTCCAGATTCATTTAAACCTGTTCGTAAACCATCTGACTGTCTTTGTAATAAAGCTACGAGACTCTCTATTTCTTGAATAAAATGCTTTGCGATCATTTGTGGTGGTGATGATGAGGAGAATTGATACAAGTCTGTCATTTTCTTTCTCTGTATAGTCAATCGGCCTATCGGACATCTAGCCAACATCCTTTTGCGATAACAGTTACCTCTCCTTACCTTGATTTAAGTTACTCTACTCCGACAATCTGACTGCGCCGCTCCATGAGGACGGTGTCACGCCAGCGGCCGCGATGCTGAGCAATTTTTTCGCGGCGGCCCAGGATACGGAAGCCGCATTGTTCGTGAATAGCAATACTGGCATGATTTTCCGGGAAGATGCTGGCCTGGAGCGTCCAGATGCCCATCTCTTCCGAAGCGTGGACGAGAGCCTGGAGCAATTTTTTGCCCACCCCTTGCCCCCGCACCGCGGCCGCGACATACACGCTTACCTCGCACACCCCCGCATACACGGCCCGCGCCGAAACCGAACTAAGGGCGGCCCACCCGACCACCTGATCATCTAAATGGGCGACGAGACGGGGTTGCGGCCGCGTTTTGCTATCCCACGCATCCCACTCCGGCACCTGTGTCTCAAACGTGGCATTCCCCGTCTCGATTCCTTCCTGGTAAATCCGCTGTACATCTGGCCAATTTTCAACGTGAAACTGTGAAATGTTCATTTGTTTTGTTCCTATCTTCCTAAACAAGCGTTTTTCCAACAAAGATTTTAGCTACTCGATGAGTGGGGTAGGGGTGAGGATTACCGGTAAGATGACTATTTCTTTCTCCATGCTTGACAGTAATCCGAATTTGACCCCGATTTGACCCCGCAAAAAACCCTTATTGACACCGTCTGTTTTCCTGCTACAATCAAAATATCGTTGCCATGTTCAGTAAGAGTAAGCCCATACTCTGATATTTCCCCCTGATGAGGTAAATCATGATTACTTACATTATTCGGCGTGTGCTGATTTCCATTCCGGTTCTGTTTTTTGTCGTATTAGCCACATTCTTACTAATACATGCCGTACCAGGTGGCCCTTTTGATAATGTGGGAACACGCCCCATGCCCCCAACGGTGAGAGAACGTTTGGAAAATCGGTATGGGCTAAACGATCCATTGCCCCAGCAATTTTTCCGTTATATGAGTAACCTTCTGCAAGGGGATTTGGGTCCGTTGTTTGATTCACCCAGTCGGGATGTTAATGATATTGTGCGTGAATCCTTTCCCATTTCAATTCAATTAGGGTTGATGGCGTTACTTGTTGGGTTTGGAATGGGTATACCGGCCGGGATCATTGCTGCTTTACGCCATAATTCATTAATTGATTATACCGCGACCTTTTTGGCTGTTTTAAGTGCGTCTATCCCTAATCTTGTTCTGGGTCCTGTTTTAATTTTGCTATTTGGGGTCTATTTGCGTTGGTTTGATTTTCCCGGCTGGGGATCAGAACCTCCTTATGTGTTGGGTTTCTTGCCTAAGTTTACAGAAATGTTTGGGGATGGGGCACGTTATTTTGAACTGGCTATAATGCCTGTGCTTGCGTTAGGGGCAGGGTTCGCGGCCGCAATTGCGCGTCTCACCCGTGCCGGTCTACTAGAGGTATTAGGTTCTGACTATGTTCGTACGGCTTATTCAAAAGGGTTAAAGTCCATTACCGTGATTGTTATTCATGCTTTGAAGAATTCACTTATACCAGTAGCAACCATTTTAGGCCCATTGCTGGCGGGAGCTGTGACCGGGTCTTTGATTACGGAAAACATTTTTGCTATTAATGGCTTAGGGCGACAGTTTGTAGCCAGCATCGCCCAACGGGAATATTTCTTGCTGACCAGCCTTACACTTATCTTTGCCATTTTGCTCATTATCGGTAATCTGCTTGTGGATATTATTTATGCATGGTTAGATCCTCGTATTCGTTTTGATTAGCCAGGGTGTGTTTACAGGTAAGCGTTCAGTTACCCCGCCCGGCGGTTTAACCGCCGGGTTAAATAGACGAAGCCCTACGGGGTAAAACGCCAGACCAACGGCCTTTAGCCCGGTCGTTTTGCGATGGGGCGGGCTGGCGAATGAATTCACTCAGCTGAACGGTTGCGTTTACAGCAGGGAAAGAGCGCATTTTCATTGATTTTGTCAATGAAAATGCGCTCTTTTTTTGTTTGCGGTATTGCGGCCGCAACCTTTGTGCCGTACTTTGCCGTTCTAAAACCGGTCAGCCGTGGCTCCTTTGCTTGAAAAGACAACCAGCAAGTTATGGTTTTTGGGTATGTTGTTTTGCGGTGGATGACTATCCGAATAATATGATTAGTGTTTTATTTTGGTTTTTGTTTTTTGTGTATCACTATCCGAATAGAAAGAAAACCTGAGTGACGCGGTCAGGAGACCTGCCCAGCAAACTCAAGAGTTATTCGTGGGCGAACCCTCGTGTAAATTCATCCGCCAGCCCGCACAGTCGTAAAACGAACCAGGCTGTAGCTATAGACCTTAAGATAATGATTTTGAGTAGGGGCTGGCCTTGTGCCTGCCATCCACTGGGGCAACCACAAGGGTTGCCCGTACAGTCAAAATCTTTTTCTTAAAAGCTATACAAAGGCCGTTGGTCTGGCATTGTGCCTATAGGGCTTCGTTCCAGTGAGCTTGGCGGTTTGACCGTCAGGTGGGGGGGGGTACATGGGCAAAAAAAAAGGTGAGCGGTCTGCTCACCTTTTTTATTTGTATACCCTCAGTTATTACTGATGGTGATAACAGTTATTTATTCTGCGGCCGCGGGGACAACCGGGCGGGTCATGGTACTGGTGTCTGCACCCAGGTCGGTCAAACCGTCATACAGGAGTTGCAAGACATACATACCATTGTGAGCAAACGCACCTGTATCCTTGGTCACATACTGGTAATTGTATGCGGCCCGGAGTAAGCGCGGTGTCCAGGTGCTGTACCGACCATCGTTGTTGATCTCTTCCGGATCAGCTACACCATTACCATTTGCGTCCGCAAAATAGTAAGGATAGGCCGTTGGGGAGTAGAGAATACCGGTGCCGACGGTTTCTGCGGCATAGAGCTGCATGGCGGCATACAACTGCTCTTTCATTGTAGCGATTTCCAGAGCAATACCTTCTGTCGTGTCTCCGTCACCATCATAGTCAATGGTGTTTTCCTCGAAGCGAATATTCATCAGGTCTGCTTCGGAAGCCACGTTTTCATGGCAATCGGCACATTCTTCAACCTGTACTTCCAGGGCATGAGTGTCATGGCATTCGTTACAACTATTAAACGCCCCCACATGCTCATTGCGTCCGAAGTAGGTCTGACCTTCATATTCATATGCACCCTTTGCTTCTGTACCAAACAGCGTGGCTCCGGCGGCAAAGTAGTGGATGTTTAGGAAGCGTAACGATTCAGACACTTCATCGTCCGGCAGTTCACCGATCAGGCGGTTGACGCTGGCGGTAGATTCCCGACCCTGATGACAGGAGATACACAGATTGCTGTCCAGATCATCTTCGGGGTTTGTCAGCTTGGCTCCGCTGGGGAAGGGCACGGTTGCTACTTCATAGCGGGTGAAGGTGGTCAGGTCATTGTGGCAGGTGGCACAGTTCAAACCGCCGGAAGCGGGTTGATTAATGGCGACGCCCTGCGTCACAAAGAGGGGCAGACCAGCGGCAGAGTGACAACGACTACACGTGCCGGGCACAACGCCACCATCTTCTTCACCATCCCAATGACGGAACGCTTCTTCGGAAGCCGCAAAGTGGCCGCGATCCAGACGGTTGGCATTGGTGATGTCAACCGGGGTGGTCATACCGGCATTCAGGTTTTCGATAGAATCGTACAGTAATTGGATGATGTATTTGCCACCGTGCGCAAACCGACCGGGGTCCTTGAGGGAAACCTGGTAGTTGTACGCCGCTTTGGCCAGGCGAGGTGTCCAGGTATTGAACTGGTTGTCGCCGTTGACTTCGGCTTCATCGGTTACGCCATCGCCGTTGGTGTCCAGGAAGAAGTAGGGGTAAGCATGTTCATCATAAACAATACCCGCCCCGGTCGCTTCAGTGGCATAGGCTTGCATTGCCTGATAAAGCATGTCACGCAGACCTTCGATTTCAAAGAAAATTCCTTCTTCCATGTCACCATCGCCATCATAATCAACCAGGGAGCCAACCATGCGGATGTCTACCAAATCTTCGGCGTCTTCCACGCCTTCATGGCAGACAACACATTCGTCAAGTTGGACTTCCAGGGTATGAGGATCATGACAATCCACACAGGCATTGTACGGTTCAACATGGTCGAAACGAGCATCGTAGGCGTTGCCAGGATATTCGTAGCCGCCCATGACTGAGGTGCCATATTGGGTAGCCGCGGCCGCGAAGTAGTGAATATTGGTAAAGCCCAGATCTTCACTTACTACGTCTTCGTCCGCTTCTGTGAGGCCAGCATTGACGATGGAGTCATTAACCTGCACTGTGGATGCCCGTCCCTGATGGCACTGAATACAGCGTGCTTCTGGCCCTAACCCGGTGAGTGTGGCTCCAGAGGGGAATACCGCACTATCCAGGTGTGAGGCCGCTTCGTTGTGACAGGCCACACATTCAACGGTTGAGCCAATGGGTGCGGCCGCGTTCACAACACCAGCTTCACTGCCATCGGCTCCCAGGAAATCCTGGAAACCGGGTGTGCTATGGCATTTCGCGCACCGGTCCGGCACTTCAGCCGGGTCTTCTTCATTCCAATGCACAAACGCTTCTGCGCTGGCATCAGCATGAGCTGAGGATGCCCACTGCTCTTCATACGGTACAGAAGGTCCCGCTGGTACTTCTGGCGCAACCTCCACAACCCGGGTAACTTCGACCGTTTCCGTAATCGTTTCGCCCGGAACTTCCACTTCCACTTCCACAACTCGAGTCACTTCTACTGTTTCTGGTTCCTGTGAACAGGCTACTAAAGCCCATGAAAACAATAGAAGCAACCCCCCTAGCAAATAGGGCTTTATTCTCAGACGCTTCATTATTTTCCTCCATACTTATCGGGATTAGTCAAAACCATAGATATCGTTCGGTCCGATAAATGCAATTTTTTGAACGATGGCGCTATGGGACTAAGGTTCCCGCTGGGACAAAAATTTCACGTGTTACCCGAGGAACTGTAGTAATAGCCGTCTCTTCAAATGTAATAGCCCAAATCACAACAGCTACCACCACGAGGCTCACAATAACAGTGGCCACAATAAAAACGCGTAAGCGTTTTTGTAAAACGGGAAGTTCCAATTCAGGCCAGGGTCGTTCTCCCGCTTCCAGCCGCTCCAATTCCAGGGCATGTTCTTCTTCCATCTGGTGGCGAGGGAGATTGCCGGTAAACATACTGGGATTAAAATGTTTAATATGTACGTTGTACATGTGCCAGAGAATGATCGCCAGCACCGCCAGTAGGGCTTCACCCCCGTGAGCCGCTTTGGCCGCTGGAATAAGTTGGCCGGGAAATACTGATGAAAAAGCGATAGGGTTCCACATGATAAACCCGGTAATCGCCATAACGAGTGTTCCCCAAATGACGGCCCAGTATTCAAATTTCTCCCCAAAATTAAATTTCCGCATTTTAGGATGCGATTCGCTCCATCCCAGGTTATACCGAATTGTGTCCAGCATATCCTGCAAATCTTTTTTGTCGGGAATCATTTGCATCCATTCATGTTTCACGAAGAAACGATATGCGGAGGTCAAGAGATGGTAGACGGAGCCAAAAACCAGAATAACGGCCGCTACGCGATGAATTAAGCGTGTCTGCTCAATACCACCCATGACGTTAATCATCCATTCACCGACAGCAATGGCGGCATATTTTTGGGCCAATCCGGTTATTCCCAAAATGGTGAACGAGGTCATCAAGATAAAGTGCTCGATGCGTGCACCCAGGCGAAAGCGTGGATAGACTTTTGCGGGTTGGGGCATTGTTTTTTCCATATTTCCCCTTAACGACGGCGAATGACACGCCGATAAATATCTGTCAGTACCAGGAAGCCAAAGAAAGCCAGCGTGCCGGGAATGACAAGCCAATAGAAACTGTTGACCATGTAGACCAGGCTGTTGTTTTGCAAGGATGGCCGGAAATGGCTTGTCCAGGCGTTGGGGAAGTTTTCTGAGGCGTCAGGATGACATTGCTGGCAGGTAACTAAGAGGTTGTTTTTAATGCCTGCGTCAGGGTCATCAGGTTCTTTGATGTTGTGTACACCGTGGCAGTCATAACAGACTGCTTTATTGGTTTCGACGGTGGGGTCTTGGTGTTCAAAGAGGGTGACGGTGGTGCCATGAAAATCAGAGACGTAAGTGGTGAACACATCGGTACTGATTTCGTATTTGTTCATTAACTCGTTGTCGGCGTGACAACTGGCACATAGTTCAGGAGAGCGGACGCGGAATTGGGCGGTAGTGGGGTCGTTGATGTTATGAACACCATGACAGTTAATGCAGGTGGGTACGTCTTCGTTACCTTCACTGATGAGGGCCTCACCGTGGACGCTGGCGGCATATTCATCAAAGATAGTGCTATGACATTGGCGACAAGTTTGGGAAATACGTTCACGCGGTTCAGCGGGTGGGGGGGTATCATGTGCCCCATGGCAGTCGGTGCACATAGCGGCTTCCAGTTTGCCTTCTTCTAACGCGGCCGCATGGACACTGTCTTGGGCTTGATCGTATTTGGGTTGATGACATTCCCCACAGGCCGGATATTTTTCTAGACTATAGGCACGCAGATTCTCGGCCGTGATGGGTTCATGGGGGAAGCGGTAATCCTCATGACAATCTACACAGTCCAGAGGTTGCCATTCGTTGCCTTCACCATGCACGGAGTGAGCCAGTGTGTCAGCCGTAACGGTGAGGTCTAATATTTCCTCGCTGGGTAGGGTGAGGGCCAGATTTTCCAGACTATGGCAGGAGGCACAGTAGGTGTTGGTGGGGGCCGTGGTGGTGAATAACCCGTTTTGGATGACCTGGATTAATTCAGCGCGGCCGCGGACGCCTACCTCATTGCTTTCATGGCAAGCTACGCAGGTTTCCACCCCTATTCCTTCAGACCATGTCTCTTTGGCCTGTACATTATGAGCCGAATGGCAAGATACACAATTAGCTACAGGATCACCCTCAATGCCCTCATGGCTGGTAAGGTGTGTATCCTGATGACAGCGTTCACAGGTGGCCTGGGCTTGGGTTAGTTGATAAGAAAGCAGATCCGGGGCTTCTACCGGTTGATGAGGGTATTGGTATTGGTTTGGGGCGTGGCAAGAAGTACAGGCCAGATCGGCATCGCTGTGTTGACTATGGACAGATGTGTCTAGTTCAGCCAGGTTGATCTGTACTGATAAAGTTTCTCCAGAGGGAAACGTGATGACGCTGGTGGTCTCACTATGACAGAGGCGGCAGGCCGTGTCATCACTCGTTTGGGTGGTGTTCTCGGCCTGACCGGTTGATGTATAAAGGGTAAGTGGATCTGATTGGTTCGCGGCCGCGGCATTGGGCACGTCAGCCAACATAAACCATACCAGCCCTGACAGAATACAGAAGGCGGGAATGAGTAAACCCAGGCGTAAGGGATGGTGATTTCCGTCAGACACCTTCTCCTCCTTAAGGTGTTGGCGTGGCTGTTGCGTCCGCCGTCGGTTCGGGTTCAGCCGTTGCCAGAGGCGGGGTAGCATGGTAGTTGATCGCTGTCTGGAGTAGTTCTTCATCCGTTTTGGGGAAGCCCAACCCATCCGGGCGATGGCAGGTGCGGCAGGCGTAATCCAATGATATTTGGGACAATGCGACCGTACCGTCTTCATTAAATTGACCTACTTGTGTGGGGTCAATGGCTACCATGTGGGTGCGAATATCACCGGTGAAAGTGGCGGGATCACCAACCGCACTACTAATTAGCTGAGGCATGTGACACTGCACACATTCAATTGTGAGAGACAGGTGTACTTCGTTATTTTGGTTTTCAGCCTGTTTAAAGTGACAATTTTCGCAGGTGGTGCGGGTGGTGGGTTGATTGGCTTCCCGGAGTTGCACGACACCGGCATGAGGATCGTGGCACACGACGCAATCAATGACGACGTGTTTGCTTTGGAAAAGCTCTTCATATTGTTCGTGATGTTGAATGAAACCGTTAGCGGCGTTGACTTCGGTGAACTCACCCCGCACATGACATTCTCCACACGCGGCCGCATCCCGTTCTATTTCCATGTTATAAGCCAGAGGGTGGTTAGCGTGTAAACTCCCAGGACCATGACACTCTTCACACTGTACACCAGCAAATGCCCATGTACCCACAATGCCCGGCATTTCATCCTGGTGGCCCCGAGGGCTATAACCAGTGGTATGACAGGCACCGCAATCATAGGATAAGTTTGCCTCACCTGCGTGATAACCAACCCAGTCGGCGTTCGTATTCAATTCTTCGTTGGCCAGGTTGTACTGGGTCGTTGCATTTTCATCGGCACCGGTGATGATATAGCCCTGCAAATCCATAAAACGGGCTTTCCAATTGTAGCCACCAATGACGTAGCTAATTTGATCCCAGGAGTAACCATCCGGTGGGGATGGTACTTCACTGAATGGGTAGTCAGGGGGTTCCCCATTCACTACCTGGTTGAGTTTCCAGGGATGACCACTCTGCATGAAGACGTTGTATAGGTCTTCATGACATTCAGCGCAGGTTTCACTGCCCACAAAAGCGGGGAGTTCGTAACTGACACCATCTTGACCTGAAGCACCTGGAGCACCGGTTTCACCAGGAACGCCATCAGGGCCGGGTGGCCCTTGCTCACCTTGGGGACCCGCTGGTCCTATTGGCCCCGGTTGTTCGATACAGGCTGTGAGAAAAAGGATGGCCGTAACAAAGGCCACTATAGTCATGATAGTTCGCCGCATGAGCGCTACCCTCCAATGAACTTCTATCAATGCACGGGTGACAACGAGTGACGCAATTATACAAAATTTAATGATTTTGGCATACTATTTCACCCTTTTCGATTCTCTCCCAAGTGTTTAGCACATTATCATCTCGATTTCTATACTTGAAAGGAGAAATTTCGTGTTTTACCCTATGTGAATCCTCGTTTGTTGCTACCTTGTATAGAGTAAGTCAAATGTATGCAGTAATTCACCTATATTAATTAATTGATAATTAGTTGCGGGTGATATTTGTCATCTTTTTCTGATGAGTTACTCATGTCTTGCCTTAACATGGTACCTTTTGACCTTTTTTCAGTGTCGAAACCCACCACCTTCGACAGGTTCAGGCCCCGTTTTCTCCGCTATATTGAGAAGAGAGAGTGGAAATATAAAAAGCCCGACTAGAGATAAGTTCACTAGTCGGGCTTTTGGCTGTTTATGCTCAGCAAGAGTAACTACTTTCTTTTCGAGGGTTGATCTGCGACCGCTGGTGGCGCGGTCAGGAGACCGGCCGGTTCACTGGTTCTCCGGGTAGTTGGCTAGTACATCGTGGCGAAAATAGAAACCAGGTTTTACATCGAATTCCGAGCACAGGAGAAAAACCTGGTTTCTAAACTGGCTAGAGATTTACGCCCAGGTGTACTAGATGTAACTGTGGTAAATGGGTGTATACATCTGTGCTTGCATTTGGGCCAACATATCATCTGGCGCGGGCACGGTGGCTAAATCTTGATCGTAGGCCACCTGACTGACCGCGGCCGCAATCACGGCGGACACTTCACGGATGCGTGTAAGGGCGGGGTAGATACGCCCTTCGGCCAATTCCGCTTCGGTGACAGTACTGGCCAGCGTTTTCGCGGCCGCCATAAACATCTCGTCTGTTACATGTTTACTGCCACAGGCTACCACACTCAGCCCCACACCGGGGAAGATATAAGAGTTGTTGCCCTGGCCGGGGACGTATGTTTGACCGTTTAGCGTTACGGCGTCAAAGGGGCTACCGCTGGCGAAAATGGCCCGGCCCTTGCTCCAGGTGTAAGCCTGAGTGGCGGTACATTCAGATTTGGATGTGGGGTTCGAGAGGGCCAGAATGATCGGTTTTTCGTTCAGTTCGGCCATTTTTTCCACGATGGCCTGGGTGAAGGTGCTACCCTGGCCGGATACGCCAATGATGGCGGTAGGTTTCAAGGCTTCGACGGCGGAGAGCAAGTCGGGCAGGAATTCGTGGTCGTGGGCATAAGGCAGTTTGTGCTCGGCCAGATCGGTGCGGCTTTTTACGACTAACCCTTGTGAATCTACAAACCAACATTTTTGCCGCGCTTCATCCAGAGATAACCCTTCTTCGACCAGGGCGGAGACGATGAGATCACCAATGCCGATACCAGCTTCACCGGCCCCCAGGAAGAGGAAGGTGTGGTCTTTGAGCTGGTTGTGGGTGAGACGCAAGGATGTGTATAGCCCGGCCAGGGTGACAGCGGCGGTTCCTTGTACGTCATCATTGAAGGTGCAGGCGCGGCCGCGATATTTCTTCAGTAACCGAAACGCATTGCTGTTACCAAAATCTTCAAACTGAATAAGGGCTTTAGGGAAGCGGGCCTGCACCGAAGTGACAAACTCTTCAATAAAATCATCATACGCCTGCCCCCGGAGCCGGTGTTGGCGCAACCCATTGTAGAGAGGATCTTGGAGCAGGGTTTCGTTATTGGTCCCTACATCCAGAGTAATCGGTAGGGTATAAGCTGGATCAATACCAGCACAACCGGTGTACAAGGACAGTTTGCCGATGGGAATTCCCATGCCATTCGCGCCCTGATCCCCTAAACCTAAAATTCGCTCCCCATCTGTAACAACAATGACACGAACATCGTTATAAGGCCAGTTTTTCAGGACGTTATCAATGCACCCTTTGTCGGCCAGAGAAATATAGAGACCACGCGGCCGCCGGTAAATATGACCAAACTCCTGGCAGGCCTGTCCTACCGTGGGGGTGTAGATGATGGGCATCATCGTTTCCAGATGATCAATCACGGTGCGGTAAAACAAGGTTTCGTTGCGGTCTTGCAGGGCCACCATGAAGATGTACTTTTCTAACATGCTCGTTTTTTTGTGGAAATTCTCCATGATGCGGGCCATCTGTTCTTCCTGGGTGAAGACACGAGGCGGTAATAAGCCGCGTAAACCAAACGCATCACGTTCTACTTCCGTAAAAGCCGTACCTTTATTCAAGATAGGGTCGTGTAATAAATCAACGCCAGTGGGGAATTGGCCCCCGGCATGAGTGTGTAAATCCGATTTCGTTTTCAACATGGGATATTCTCCATGCAACCGTAGTTGCCAGACAAGATAAATCAGGCTGTGAAATGAGCCTCTTGGCACTATATCGGCTCAGACGAGGTGAGGAAAGGAATAAATAGCACCTAAGACAGGTGATGTTTGTCAGGGGTTGAGCTTGGGTAAAGAGGACGGGTGAGGTTCATGGGCATGGGCTATAATCTTTTTCGGTTCTATTTTTCAAGGGACGCACAATTAAGGAGTAATCAATGAAAATAGGTTTGCAAATACCCAGTTTTTCCTGGCCTGGCGGCGCGGCCGCAATCGCGCCCACGCTCAAACAGATCGCCCAAACGGCTGACCAGGGTGGTTTTCACAGCATTTGGGTGATGGATCATTTCTTCCAACTGGCGATGATCGGTAAAGCCGAGGAACCGATGTTGGAAGGGTATAGTGCCCTGACTTATCTGGCGGCGGTGACAGAGCAGGTAAAGTTAGGGACACTGGTGACAGGGGTGATTTATCGCCAACCCGCCTTCCTGGTGAAACAAGTGACCAATTTGGATGTGCTGAGTCGCGGCCGCGCCTATTTTGGGGTCGGGGCGGCCTGGTATGATCGGGAAGCCTACGGTTTAGGTTTCCCCTTTCCCCCGGTCAAAACCCGTTTTGAATGGTTAGAAGAGACACTACAAATTGCCCTCCAGATGTGGCAAGGCGAAGGGAAAGCCTACGATGGGCAACATTTCCATCTGGCTGAGGCCATCTGTAGCCCATTGCCCGTGAGCCAACCCCATCCCCCCATTATGATTGGCGGCATGGGGGAGCAGAAAACCCTGCGCCTGGTCGCAAAATATGCCAATGCCTGTAACCTGTTTGTGTGGGCAGGGGTGGATGTGCTCAAGGCAAAGTTGGCAGTATTAGAACAGCATTGTCAGGATGTGGGGCGTGCCTATGATGACATTGAACGCACCTCATTAGCCACCGCATACCTGGCTCCGGGCCAGATGACGGCAGATGATGTGATCCATACCTGCCGTGAGTTGGCTGGGGCGGGGATTCAGCACGCCATCTTTAATATGCCCAATGTTCATGAGATTACCCCACTGGAAATATTTGCCCAGGAAATCATCCCGGCGGTGGCTGAGTTTTAGCGGCGACAGTAAGGGTTCGTAAAAATATAACTTCCCGGTTTAGACCTGACAGGTTTCCGAAAACCTGTCAGGTCTTGACGGAACTTAATCTTTTACAGACCCTAAGTACTGGAGTTTAGAGCTAGAGGGGAGAGCAAGAGGTCATTACACTGGGAAAACCTCTCGCTCTAGCTCTGAACTCTAAACACAAGTAAGTATTGGCTTTTTGAGAATTCAGGGGGTTGACACCAGATGTACGGGCTGGCCTTGTGCCTGCCCAGTATGGGCAACCACAAGGGTTGCCCGTACCCCACGAAATCTCGAAGACCCTAAGGAATCGCTCGCAAATAACTTTGGAGTTTGCTGTGGCCGGTCTCCTGACCGAGCCACCCAACTTAATTTTGAGCGAACCCTAAGTATTCAGTTACTCCGCCCGGCGGTCAAACCGCCGGGCTAAACCTACGGAGTTTTGCGGGCTAAAAGCCCAGGCCAGCGGCCTTTGTAAAAAATAGCCCGGTCGTAAAACGACCGGGCAGATGAATTAATTCAACTGAACAGTTACGGAACGGATGAAAGACGACCTCTGGAAAACCTGTTGATGTAACCCGACTGAACGTTCACACGGCGACAGAATGAATATGAATCTTGCCATCGAAACAGGCGGACTATCTAAAAATTATGGCCCGGTGCGAGCCGTAGATTCTGTCTCTCTGCGAGTGGGGCAGGGGGAAATCTACGGCTTCCTGGGGCTGAATGGGGCCGGTAAAACGACGACCATCCGCGCCTTGTTGGGCATGATTCGCCCGACGCAGGGTATGGTCAAGTTGCTGGGGCAGGTGGTTGGCCCCAATGGACGTGGCCCCTGGAGCCGAGTGGGGCATATGGTGGAAAGCCCCTCGGCTTATCCAGAACTCACTGTGCGGGAAAATCTGGAGATTGCCCGCCGCCTGCATGGGATTGGTGATCGTCAGGCCACGAACCGGGTTATTGAACAACTCCATATCGGTGTGTATGCGGAGCGGATGGCGGGCACCCTTTCGACCGGTAACCGGCAACGGCTAGGGTTGGCTCGTGCCTTGCTACACCGACCAGAGTTGATCATTCTGGATGAACCGGCCAATGGGTTGGACCCGGCGGGGGTGGTGGAGATTCGGGAACTGTTGGTGAATCTGGCCCGTGAGCAGGGGGTGACGGTGTTTATGTCTAGCCACATTTTGACGGAAGTGGATCGGCTGGCGACGCGCATCGGCATTATTCATCAGGGGCGACTCATTCAGGAGTTCGCGGCCGCGCAGTTGGAGACGTTACGCGCCCGGCGGCTGGTTATCAAGACCCATCAGCCAGATACGGCGCAAACGGTTTTAGCCCAGGCTGGTTTTACCATGACCAGGGCTGAAGATACGTTGATTTTGCTGGAAGCGCAGGCCGTTGAGTCGCCAGAAAGGATAGCGACATTATTGGTGAACGCGGCCGCGCCGCCCACCTATCTCGCCGTAGAGCAAGAAGACCTGGAAGCGTATTTTCTGCGGCTCACGAGTGGGAACTCATAGGAACTCCGGGAACTGGTGGGAACTCAGGATGGAATCCGTGTCCACTGGTGTAAATCCGTGTACTAAAAATGAAAAGGGAAAGATGAACTATTTTGCGGCCGCGTTCTGGGCAGAAGCATTAAAAGCCCGTCGTTCTAAAGTCACCCTGCTCACCGGGCTGGGGTTTTCCCTGCTACCGTTGGTGGGTGGGCTGTTTATGGTCATTCTCAAAAACCCCGAACAGGCGAAATCCCTTGGGCTGATCGGGGCGAAGGCGCAGTTGGCCGCTGGGGTAGCCGATTGGCCGACTCTGTTCCTCATGCTCCGGCAGGGCGGGGCGATTGGTGGCGGCGTGATATTCGCCATGATCACCGCCTGGGTATTTGGCCGCGAATTTTCGGATCATACGGCCAAGGAGTTGTTGGCCCTGCCCACACCGCGTGAAGCCATTGTTGGGGCGAAATTTCTCCTGCTGGTTTTGTGGATTCTGCTCCTGACGCTCTGGATTGTCGGCTTGGAACTGGGGATTGGCTGGCTGGTGGATATTCCTGGCTGGTCGGCGCAGTTGGCCTGGACGACGTTTGGGGCGTTGCTGATGGTTGCCCTGCTCAACTTTATGATGATGCCCTTTGTGGCCTTCATCGCCAGTTTGGGGCGTGGCTATTTGCCGCCGTTGGGTTGGACCTTCTTGACGGTGGCGTTGGCCCAGATTGCGGTGGTGTTGGGGTGGGGGGAGTGGTTTCCCTGGGCTGTGCCGGCATTGTACAGCGGTATGGCCGGGCCGGATGCGGGTTTGTTGGGGATAGGGAGTTTTGGGGTGGTCGCGGCCGCGTTTCTCATAGGCAGTTCTGCCACCTTCATCTGGTGGCGTCAGGCAGATCAGGCGCGGTAAATGGGCTGGGCCTTCGGGATTTCAGGGGTTTGACACCATCTGTAGGGGCAACCCTTGTGGTTGTCCTCGACGGGGCAGGCACAAGGCCAGCCCCAACATGTAGCCACACCCCGCGAATTCCGAAAGAACCAGAGGGCTTTGCCCTTGTTCTTATCAGAACAAAAGAGCTATAATTCACCCATGTCACAACAACTCATCGCCTTCCTGCGGGCCATCAATGTGGGTGGTCATACGGTCAAAATGGATCGCCTGCGCGACTTGTTCGGGCAGATGGGTTTTGCCCATGTCGAAACCTTTATCGCCAGTGGCAACGTCATCTTCACCACACCGGACACGGATTTTTCTGCTCTGGAGCAAAAAATAGAATTAACCTTGCGCGAAATGTTGGGGTACGAAGTCGCCACGTTTATTCGCACCCCGGCAGAACTTGTGGCTATTGGGCATTCCGAGCCGTTTCCACTGGCAGACCTGCAAACTGAAGGCCATGGGTTATATGTGGCGTTTGTCAAAACGGACCCGCCCCCCCCGGCTGAGGCCAGGTTGCAAGGGTTTACGACGGCGATAGATGCGTTTCAGGTTCGCGGCCGCGAAATCTATTGGCTCTGTCGTACAAAATCGAGCGAATCCACCTTCTCCGGGGCCATCCTGGAAAAATCCCTCGGCCAGTCCGCCACCCTGCGTAACATCACCACCATCAAAAAACTGGCCGCCAAGTATGGTTAAGACGCGTTCCGTCTACTCAACACCCAATACACCAAGAACCAATAACCAATACACCATGCCCGATCCCCTCACCCGCATCCGCCGCATTTGCCTCGCCTTGCCAGAAACCAGCGAACGGCTCTCCCACGGCGAACCAACCTATTTTGTGCATAAAAAAGTATTCGTCATGTTCGCCAACAATCATCACCACGATGGGCATGTGGCCGTGTGGCTTCCTGTGTCACCCGGTCTGCAAGAGGTGTTGATCGCCTCAGCCCCAGAGAAATATTTCAAACCGCCCTATGTGGGGGTGCGGGGGTGGGTGGGTATCGAATTGGCGGCTGTCAACGATGAAGAACTCACAACCCACATCCGCGAAGCCTGGCGACTCATTGCCCCGCAGAAGGTGCAGGCGTTGTTATGAGTGGCAACTCGCAACTCGAAACTCAAGGTACACCAATGAATGAAACCACACCTATTCTCTTTTTTGCCACGCCGCCGGAGTGGCGACAATGGTTAGCGGAAAACCATGACAAAATGACCGAGTTGTGGGTTGGTTATTACAAAAAGGGAACGGGGAAACCGAGTATCACCTGGCCGGAGTCGGTGGCGGAAGCGTTGTGTTATGGCTGGATTGACGGCTTGCGGAAAACGATTGACGATACCAGCTACAAAATCCGTTTTACCCCCCGCCGGACGGATAGTAACTGGAGTGCGGTCAATGTGAAGATGGTGGCGGAGCTGACGGCTGAAGGGCGAATGGAACCGGCGGGCATACGCGCTTTTGCGGCCCGCAAACCGGATAAAACGGGCATTTATTCGTATGAACAGGAACGACCGACACTGGATGAAGCTTTTTTGGCTGTGTTGCAGGCGAACCCGGCGGCCTGGGCTTTTTTCCAGGCGCAACCGGCCGGGTATCAACGGGCGGTAGGCCATTGGGTGATGGAAGCGAAACGGGAAGAGACCCGGATGAAGCGGCTGGCGACGTTGATTGAGGATTCGAGCCGCGGCCGCACTGTGGCCTCCTTCACCCGCCCGAGATAGAACTCACAGCCGTTACCTACCATTCCCGAACCGAATGATCTGACATCGTTATTCGCTCGTCTCGTTTTACGAAAGTAGGGCGTATGTTTTTGTGACAAGTCTCACCCTTTTGACGCACACCCTATTGTTACTCCCCTCTTTATTTCCTCTATTTCCAGGTGTATAATGCCCATATTCTTAGCTAATTTCTATTTGGGATGGGTTTCTTCGTTTCGATTATTGTGACTTTCTTGGCTTTTGGGGAATTCAGGGGGTAACACCATATGTACGGGCTGGCCTTGTGCCTGCCCCGTGTGGGGCAACCACAAGGGTTGTCCGTACCCCACGAAACCCCGAAGACCCACTTTCTTTTTTCCGTAAGTATAAAAATTGTTTTCGACGCCAGACACGAACGGGACATAGCGAATCTGTGGGGAAGGCAGAGTTGGTGACCCTTCATTGAGATGTACTCGTTGAGTTTCCCAGTTCTTTTAGTTGGTCTGTTTTTTTGCCCTATTCGTCTCATCATCGCGGCCGCGGGGCGTGTCGCCACATCTCTATTCTTAGCCACCTGACCCGCCACTGGTCGCTACCATCCATCGTGGAGCGGTTAAAGGATGGACGCGATGAGTAAAAATGGGGTTATTCCCCTGGCTGAACTATTTAACCTTGATAAAAACTCCCTTCCATACAGCAAAAAAATATCATTAACCTGGTGGCAACAATGTCTGGCCCTTTGGTTACTCCTGGGAACTTTGCTGACCATCACCGCATTTCTGGGGGCGAACATCCTCGAAGCCGGAGATGGCATTCCTGCCAATCTGACCGTTTCGGCAGATAAAATACCTGGTATCTGGGGGCGCTGGGATGCCGGGCATTATCTGGCGATTGCCACATCTGGTTACGCGGCTACCCTGCCCCAAAATACATTGGGGTTTTTCCCGCTTTACCCCCTTCTGATGCAGGCCCTTTCCCGACTTACGGGACTAAACCTGGCGCTGTCGGGCATGGTTATTGCCCAGGTTAGTTATCTGGTGGCGATTTTATTGTTTTACCGGTTGGCCAGGCTTATCCATGATGATCATGGTTATGCCTGGCGTAGCACGTTGTTTTTGACCCTGTTTCCGACGGCGTTTTTTTATCTGGCCCTGTATGCTGAATCTCTCTACCTGGCCCTGGCTATTTTGACAGTGTATCTGTTATTGCGGCCGCGACCCCATTACGGCTGGTCGGGTGTTGCCTGTGGGTTGGCCTCATTGGCCCGCCCGGTGGGGTGGCTGTTTAACCTGGTGTTCCTGGCCGAATTTGCCCGCCGCCGCGTCTGGCAGTGGCGGCTGTTACTACTCTTGGGGTTGGGGCTGTTTATGTCTGTAGCCGGGGTGGGTTTGTATGTTGTTTATACCTACACCCTCACTGGCTCCTGGTTGGCGATTCCTGATTGTCAGGCGCTGTGGCAGAGGCAATGGCAACTCCCCTGGTTGACCTACGGGCAAAGTGTACGTTACCTGATTGAGGGTAATGGCCTGACAGGCGATTGGTTTTTGGCGGCCATCAATGGGGTAGACCTGGCGGTGACGACGGTGGCTCTGGGACTGACGGCCGCGGCCGCGTACCAGGCTTATCATCACCGCTACCCCTGGAGCCTGGTTCTTTACCTGGTGGTTTCTCTCCTGTTTCTCCTGGCGCAACGTGGCCCCAGCGTCGTTCCTTGTTGGGGCATGTCCCGCTGGATTGGCTCCCTGTTCCCTCTCTTTCTGGTTCTGGGTAATACCACCAGGAGTCACCTCTGGCAGAAGATTGTCCTGGTGCTTTCTGCCGGTCTATTACTGGGGGCTACGGCCTGGTGGACGAGTGGGCGTTGGGTAGGGTAGGACAATATGATGAAACTGACTCGACGACAATTTTTGGCGGGCGCGGCCGCGTCCGGTCTGGTTGCCTTACCGGGGTTGTATGGTTATCACCTGTTCCGCCGGGTGCAGGGGGAATCTCCACCCTTGGTTTCGCCCTATGTTACCCTGCCCATCACCGCTACCCCCCAGAACGGTGTGCCCATCCTGCTCCTGGTAGATGAAAAAGCTGTTAACCCGTTTGGCCTTTATCTGGCTGAGATTTTGTGGGCGGAAGGGATAAATAGTTTTCAGATAGCCCCCCTTTCCATCCTGGAGCAACCTGATTGGGATCAGTTTGATCTGATTTTGTTGCCTGAAACTTGGCTAAGCACGGCCCAGGTAGAACGGCTAGAACGGTTTGTAAGGGGAGGGGGCGGACTGGTAGCTTTGCGGCCGCCCACCAGCCTGGCCCCTTTGTTGGGTTTACAACCCTTTTCCGGGACGGCAGAGGGTGGCTATTGGCACGTTGCCGCTGAACACTCCCTCAGCCAGGGGGCGCGACCAGAAGCGTTACAATTTCATGGCCCGGCGGATCATTATCACCTGGCTGGGGCCGAGGTTGTGGCCTGGATCACCGATGCCGAGGCTTATACCACGAGCCTCCCGGCGGTAACTCTTCATCAGGTTGGGGAAGGATTCGCGGCCGCGTGGAGTTTTGATCCGGTGCGGAGTGTCATTTACACCCGCCAGGGCAATCCCATCTGGGGGGAACAGCCCCCATCCCCAGAAACCCATTTTCGCCCGCCGGATATGTTTGCCGATTGGTTAGACATGGCGCGTATTGCCATTCCCCAGGCCGATGAATTACAACGCCTGTTGGTGAACCTGCTCATGACGATGAATCAGACGAAGCGCCCTCTGCCCCGACTCTGGTATTTGCCGGGAATGGCGCAAACTATCCTGGTTGCTACCTGCGATGCCCATCAGGATCCTATGACTTCTATCGAAGCCGTTCTAACTCGTGTGGAAGCGGTGGGGGGTCAGGCCTCGGTTTATTATTTGCCCCCCCTCTACGCCGAAAGCCGACGCCTTTCCCAACTGGCCCGCTGGCAAATGGCGGCCCTGAATCTGATGGAATCGGCCTATTTGCCGTCACCGGAGCAGGTAGCCGTGTGGCGCGGCCGCGGTCATGAGTTCACGCTTCACCCTCAGGTAGATACTGGCCTGGAGGCCGGATGGGCGCAATACTGGGAAAGTTTTACCGGCCTGGATTATGGTCCCCTTTCTCCTACCACACGCACCCACGGAGTGCGCTGGCAACCCTGGGTAGAGACGGCACGGCACCAGGCCTCTTGTGGCCTGCGGCTAAACCTGGATTTTTACCATTATGGTTACACCTTGCGGCATGAAAATGGGGAATGGGGTTATGGTTACTTTACCGGTAGTGGGCGGCCTATGCGGTTTGTAGATGAGCAGGGCCGACTCTTCACCCTTTATCAGCAATTAACTCACCTGGCGGATGATCATTTGTTGAAGATGGTGTGGGGGGATGTGGTTGGGCTACCCGCCGAAGAGGCGGTGTGGGTAGCGCAAACGTTGATGCGGCAGAGTCTTGAGGGGACCCATAGTGCTATCACGGCTATTTTTCATGCCGATATGTTCCGGGAGGGGGGAACGTGGGCCAGGGATGAGGCTATCTGGTTGGAAGGGACGTTAGAGTACGCGGCCGCGCACCATATCCCCATCTGGTCGGCAGAAAAATGGCTCCGTTTCACCGAGCAACGGAACCATACTCAACTGGTGTCAGTGGTCTGGGATCCGGCTACCCGGTGGCTTCGCTTCCACCTGACCGTGCCCCCCATCGCTGAGGAAAGCCTGACTGTTCTGGTACCGGCTACTCACGGTGAATCCCATCTGGCGGAGGTGTGGGTGGATGAGCAAGTGATCAGGGTGGAGTCGCAGATCGTTGGCGGGCGGGCGTATGGGGCTGTTGTTGTGGGGGCTGGCTCCTACCGCATTGAAGCCCGGTATGGGTAGAAAATTTCTGTAGTCAGCTCCGCTGGGGAAGGTGGCCGCGTTGTCAGGTGTTGGCGGCGGGTGGGGTGGGGGTGTCCATCTATCTGCTGGATTATGTCAATATAAAATCGTGCAAAGACGCAGGGCGTAGGGAAGGCCATGAATACATTATGGAGTGGATTTTGATTTTAAATTTTGTTGTTTATAGTTATGCGAAATACATAGTGTAATCTTTGGGCGGGCGCTCACCCAAAAAAACTCCCCGCCCCTGGGGCGGGGTGGGGGGTGGGGGAACTCCACGGGGGATGGGTTCAATTCAAAATGAGAATGGCTGACCTGCTCCTCATGTTAGGGTGTGTGTCACTTTTGTGGCTATGAAGTGGCACGGTCGGGAGACAGGCCACAGCGATTCTCTGGTCATCCACAGATTTGACGCACACCCGTCACGTTATTGAGCAAACAGACAATTCTGGCTATACTTCGCGGCCGCAAGCGTAAGCGTTCAGTTATTCCGTCCGGTAGTCACACCGCCCTTCGGAAGGTTTCCAAATGCTATGGCCGATAATGTCTATTCTCTGACATTGCACAATGTGAGAGGCAAACGACCTGATTCAACCCTTCGCGTTTACACCAGAGTTTAGTTACCCCCATCCCGCCCATGTCTCAAAACGCCGATCTCCTTATTACCAATGCCCATATTCTAACGATGGACCGTTCGCGGCCGCAGGCTCAAGCCATCGCCCTCTACCATGATCGTATTGCCTTTGTGGGAAGTAATGAAGAAGCCCGCAGTTGGGGGGCTGGTCGTGTGATTGATGCACAGGGCTGTACCTTGTTACCGGGTCTCATTGACAGTCATTTTCACCTGGAGGCTGGTTCACTCCATCTGGCCGATTTGCAACTGTCTGGAGTCACAACCCTTACTGAACTGGGGCTACAGGTACAAACATACGCGGCCGCGCATCCGCACAAAGCCGCCTTATTAGGTTTCCAGTTACCTTACCTGGTGCCAGCCCCTACCCGCCAGGATCTAGACGCCTGGGTACAGGATCGCCCCCTGCTGATTTTTGCTTATGACATGCACACGGCCTGGGCCAACACGTCGGCCTTAACGTTGGCGGGAGTGTTACGCGGCCGCGCCGTCGGTTCGGCCAGTGAAATTGTCATGGCGGCAGATGGGACAGCAACGGGCGAACTGCGCGAAAATGAAGCGATGGACCCGGTGTACTATCGTATTGTGCCCGAGCCAGGCGAAACGGAACGGCTAGATTTAATCCGCCTGGGGTTGAAAGATGCGGCCGCGCAGGGTCTCACCAGCATCCACAATATGGATGGCGATATTCTGCAAATTGCTCGTTATGCCACCCTCAACACGTTGGGCCACCTCAGTTTGCGCGTCTACGTGCCTTATAGTGTCACCCCCAAATCCAGCCCAGAAGATCTGATTGAAGCTGTAGCCATGCGCGACAATTATCGCAATCAGATGGTCCGCAGTGGGGCGGTAAAATTTTTTATGGATGGCGTCATTGAATCGTATACCGGTTTGCTCCTACAGGCGTATGCCGATCGCCCTGATTGTCTGGGGGATGCCCTGTACAGTGAAGAGCATTTTGCCCATATGGCAACCGAGGCAGATCGGTTGGGGTTACAGATTTTTGTGCATGTGATAGGGGATGGGGCGGTGCGACGGGCATTGGCGGGGTTCGCGGCCGCGCAAACCATAAATGGCCCTCGTGATAGTCGTCATCGCCTGGAACACATCGAACTCATTGCCCCCAGCGACATTCCCCGCCTGACGCAACTGGGTGTCCTGGCTTCCGTGCAACCGCTCCATGCTCCCCAGCACGCCGATGGCCTGGATGTGTGGCCCCAACGAGTAGGGCCAGATCGCTGGCGACATAGTTTTGCCTGGCAAACCCTACGCCGTGCTGGCATCCATCTGGCTTTTGGTAGCGATTGGCCCGTCGTTAGCCAAAACCCCTTCCTGGGCATACACGCCGCCCTCAACCGACAGCCCTGGCAACCTGGCGACCCGGATCAGCGGCAAACCCTTATGGACACCCTGGCCGCCTACACCCGCGACGCCGCCTACGCCGAGTTTCAGGAACACCAAAAAGGGCAACTTCGCCCTGGTTTCTTGGCCGATTGTGTGCTACTCGACCACGATTTGCTGGCAACCCCCCACGAAGAAATCGCCACCGTCAAACCTGTTCTCACCATTTGTGATGGACGGGTGGTGTTTGAGGCGTAACGTGTAGGAACTGAATGGGCCATTCGTCGCCAGCCGCCCAAGATGGGGAGAAATGGTGAGCGGCGAGTGGGAACTCACAACCTGAAACTCGAAACTTATTTTCTCAGGAGTTCCCCATGAGCCAACGGCACACCAAGAGGGATGAAAATGACGCCACAACTTTTCATTCTTATCCGTGTTCATTCCTATCCGTGTTTTTTTAATCAGTGGCTATTTTCGTAGGAGTTCCCCATGTGCCAACGGCACACCAAGAGGGATGAAAATCTGTAGGACGATTTTGTAAATCGTCCACCGGGCGATTTACAAAATCGCCCTACATTTTCGTAGGAGTTTTCTATGCCCCGTGCCCGTTTGCGTGATCTTGGTATCAACATCGGTACATTACCCACCGGCAAATACAACGCCATCACCGATGTCCCTGGCGTATTGGTCGGCCATACCACCCTCATTTA
>JAGNBF010000128.1 GCA_018004935.1 Chloroflexota bacterium
CACAGAGAAAACACGGAGATACACAGAGTTTTAAAGAATTCTCTGTGAACCTCTGGGCATCCTCTGTGAATCTCTGTGTAACCTCTTTCTTGCTAACTGTACAAGAAGTTAACTCGTAAGGTACTAAGGTCTTGTCGAGGGTGTTTTATGGATATGCGTTGGGTATTGAGTGTATTGATAGGGTTGCCGATGGGATTAACGGCCGCGTTCCTGGCTTATCAGGCGTGGTCAGCCCAAAAACAGGCCTGGGCCGCCCGCAACTGGCCCCAAACCGAAGGGACAATCATTTCGGCCCAGGTCAAGTCGTCACGTGTCCGGGTACGGCGTGGCTCCAGCGGCGGCTACCGCATGACCACCCGGTACGAACCACAGGTGATCTACCGCTACCTGGCCAATGGAAACAGTCATGAGAGTAAACGGCTCTATGTAGGCGACACGGTTGGTTATTCCGGCCCCGGCCCGGCGGAAAGAATTCTCACACGTTACCCCGTAGGTATGCCCGTCACCGTCTACTACAACCCGAACAACCCCGCCGAAGCCACGTTATCCCCCCAAACCGGCTGGGCCACCACCATCTCCTGGCTGATGTCCGCCTTCTTGTTTTTGATGACCGCGATGGTCATTTACGCCATCATCAGCAATGGCCCCATAACCTGATATTTGACTCAGACAAATGAGTAGACAAAGCGTGTGTTTCAAACGAGTTGAGCAATCAGTGCCTGGCACGGGGCAGAACTATCTTATCATTTCTCAATCTGCCGCACCGTGCCAGGCACTACCCATTTATACCCCCCTTTTACCCCCTCAGTGACAGATGCAAACCAGGTTGAACCTCTACCTCTAGCAACACCCCATCCGCCAGTGGGCCAGTGGTGAGAAATTGGGCACGGGTGATGCTTTGGATGTCGGTCGCGGCCGCAACCAACCCATTCACCAGCTCCTCATCCCCACTCACCAACCCCAACCCCGCCAACACCTGCCCCACCGACAAATTCTGCTCACTCTTATACCGCCGCACCGCCGTCGCCAGTTCAATAATTGTGTTACCCAACCTCTCAGCATCCTCATCCAACCAGCTTTCCTCACAAATGGGCCAGGGGGTGGTGTGGAGGGAAAGAGGAGACTGAGAGACTGAGAGATTGAGAGATTGAGAGACTGGTGACTGTCCACTGTTCACTGCTGACTGTCCACTGTTCACTGCTGACTGTCCACTGTTCACTGCTGACTGTTCACTGTTCACTGCTGACTGTCCACTTTCCGCTGAGTTCCCCTGAGTTCCTACGAGTTCCCTTGAGTTCCCTTCCGCAAAAAGCCCCAAATAAATCGCTTCTGTTACATACGGCAGGATGGGCGCGAACAGTTTTAGCAGGGTGAGCAGGGTGTGATGCAGGGTGAAGATGGCCCCCTCCCGTTGTGGATGGGCCTCGTCGTAAAGGCGATGCTTCACCAGTTCCAGGTAGTTATCCGTCACGAATTGCCAGAAAAATAACTCCGTCTCGCTTTTGGCGGTGGCGTAGTCGTACTGTTGCCACAAGAGGGTTACGCGCTGGATGAGGCGGTGCAGGGGGGAGAGGAGCCAGCGATCCGTGGGAGCAAGAGAGGCCGCTGGCGGTTGGTCGTTGACCGCTGGCAGGAAGCGTTGGGCGAATTGGGCGACGTTCCACAATTTGGTCACGAGTTTGGCCCCGGCCTGGATTTTTTCTTCGTTAATGGTGGAATCTTTGCCCAGCCCGGTGCTGGCGGCCCAATAACGCACCGCATCGGCCGAATATTTCTCGATCATGGTCATCGGGGCCATCGGGCCACCACCCCGGCTCTTGCTGATTTTGCCCGTGCCCGCCGGGGCTAACCCCCAGCCGGATAAGGCGATGGTGTCGAAGGGAATCGTGCCGGTGTGGTGTAGGGATTTGACGATGGTGTAGAAGGCCCAGGTGCGGATGATTTCATGGGCCTGCGGCCGCAAACCAAACGGCTTCGTCTTACCCAACTCACCATCCAGCCCGATCAGTTGGGCGGCAATACGCGGCGACATGGAAGACGTGGCCCAGGTGTCCATTACATCTGTTTCCGGGATGAATTCATTGGAACCACAGGCGCAGGCGTGACGCGGCCGCGTCGTCGTCGGATCAAGGGGCAATTGATCTTCATCGGCCAGCATCGCTTCACCACAAGTAGCGCATGTCCACAGGGGAAAGGTCACACCAAAATACCTCTGCCGCGAGATGCCCCAATCCCAGCCCAACCCCTCTACCCATTGGATATACCGGGTTTTCATATGCGCCGGATGCCAGGTGATTTGCTCCGCGGCCGCGAGCAACTCCTTTTTGTAAGCCAACACCCGGATAAACCATTGCCCGGCCACGATAAACTCCACCGGGGTATCACACCGCTCATGCACCCGGATCGTCTGCTCCGTGCCCTGCCGCTCCAGGAGCAAACCGGCCTGCTCCAGGTCTCGCTTGATTTGGGCGCGGGCCTGGGTGATGGTCAAACCGGTGTAGGGCGCGGCCGCGGTCGTCATCCGCCCATCCCGTCCAATCGCCTCGATAAGGGGCAGGTGGTGTGTGCGCCACCAGGCCACATCCGCCGTATCACCAAAGGTGCAACACATCACCGCCCCCGTCCCCTTCTGCGGGTCTGCCCCCGGATCGGCCAGGATGGGCACGGCCTGTCCCAACAGGGGTACGGTCGCCTGTTGCCCCAGCAGATGGGCGTAACGGGCATCATCCGGGTGGACAAAAATCGCTACACAGGCGGGAAGCAGTTCCGGGCGCGTGGTGGCGATGGGCAAAGTGGTCCCATCGGGCAGGCCAAAGGGCAGGGTGACAAACTCACTGGCCCGCTCCATATCATCCACATCCGCCTGGGCGATGGCTGTCTGGCAAAGGGGACACCAGATGGCCGGAGCCTGTTGTCGGTACACCAGCCCTTTGTGGTACAGGTCAAGGAACGACCATTGGGAGATGCGCCGGGCGTTGTCGTCAATGGTGCGATAGGTGTAGCGCCAATCCACTGACAGCCCCAGTCGTTGCCACAACGCCTGATACTCCTGCTCGGCCTTCTCGCTCACCGCCAGACAACGTTGAATAAATGCCTCACGGCCAATGTCGGCCGCCTTCACTCCTTCCCACTTCTCGACCAGTCGCTCGGTGGGCAGGCCGTTGTCGTCGTACCCCATGGGGTAGAAGATGTTGTAGCCGTTCATGCGGAAGAAGCGGGCCATGAAGTCGGTGTGGCTGTAGGAGTAGGTGTGCCCCAGGTGCAGATGGCCGGATACGGTGGGGGGTGGCGTGTCTATGGCGTAGAGGGGGGTGGTGGGGGACGCGGCCGCGTCAAAATGATACGTCCCCTCTGCCTGCCACCGCTGTTGCAGAGCCGGTTCTTGTTCTTGCGCGTGGTATCGTTTGGGTAAAGGCATGGTATCTCCTGAGAAAATAGCCACGGATAATGGAAACACGGATAGGAAAAAACACGGATAGGAATGAAAAATGGTGGCGTTATTTTCATTCATCTTGGTGCGCCGTAGGCCCATGGGGAACTCCTACGAAAATAGCCACGGATAATGGAAACACGGATAGGAAAAAACACGGATAGGAATGAAAAATGGTGGCGTTATTTTCATTCATCTTGGTGCGCCGTAGGCCCATGGGGAACTCCTCCTGCGAAAATGTAGGGCGATTTTGTAAAGCTAACCTGAACCATGCCGAAATGCTCAAAATAAAAAAGCCCATTCATCCTCACGACTGAGGACGAAAGGGCTTATGCTTCCGTGGTACCACCTCGATTCGCCAGCTATGAAGCTGACGCACTCTGCACCTGACCAACATCAGGGTTCCGCTGTAACGGGCTTATCCGTGCCGCTCTACTTGTGCCCAGTAAACTGTTCACTGCTAACTGTTTACTGGCCTTTTCTGCGGCCGCGATGCCGGGCGACATTCAGTGGTGAACTTCTGAGAGGGTTTTCAGCCTGTGACCCTCATTCTCTAGCAGTCATTCCGCCACCTACTCCTCCCGGCCAACTTTAGGGGGGTGTTTCGGTTGTGATTCCCGGCCAGAGCCGGAAACGATGCTGTGCATTATAAACAGAACATCGGGTATGTCAACTGAATGGTTTGGCTAGAGTTTATCTACGTTTTGTGGGAGACCTGACAGGTTTTAGAAACCTGTCAGGTCTGTGCCCCACGATTTATGGGTATACTTGTTTGGCTAGGGCGATGGCATACTGGGATTTCCCCCACCCCAAACCCCGCCCCCAGGGCGAGGAACTTTTTAAGAGCCGTTTTTCGCGGGCATTCGCCCGCGAAAAACGGCTCAAATTGGTTTTTTCCCCTTCTTGCCAGGAATTGTTAGGGTGGTGGGTGCATTAGGGTGAGTATGCAATCGCTCTGCCCGATTCGACGCCAGGCCAGGGGCTTGTTATAATCTCCGGCTTGTTGCCCGCTCCCTGGTTGAGTGGCCCTGGCACACAGGGCTTCTCTGAGACAAGGCCAAGCAAGGCAACGCCTGACTCAGAAATTCTTAATCTATCAATGAAGGACGTGCAAACATGGCTCCATTAGCTCCCTACCTGGGCGCAATTGAAATTGTTTTGGCAATTGCGATTTCTATTTTGGTCATTATCCAGAGTAAAGGCTCTGACCTCAGCTCTTTAACGGGTGGCGGTGGTGGTGAACGGTTTGGCACCCGCCGGGGAGCCGAAGCCCTGTTGCACCGGGTTACGATTGTCACAGCGGCTATTTTCTTTATCGTCACCATGTTGACCTTTGTGGCGATGGGACAATAACAGAGGACTTACGGGGTTGCTCGAGCCGGTCTCCTGACTGTGCTCGTTGTGGCGCGGTGGGAACACCGGCCACAGCACGTAAGTCCTAGACGGTAGTGAAAGTTGTTGACCTCAAGATAATGATTGTATGAAACTTCGTAAACTTGGGGGAGTTGTGGGGTTAGGGCTGGTGATGGGGTTGATGGGGGTTTTGTTTTACCGCCCAGCCCAGGCCACCCAAACGGTTTGTGTGACGCGTATGCCGGAACCAGGCGGATTTCTGGTGGAAGGTGTCGTGGGGCGGCCACAAACCCTTAACCCTCTACTCGATCAAAACAATGTAGTAGACCGGGAGCTAACCAATCTGCTATTTGATGGACTGACGCAGATGGATAGTCGCGGCCGCATCGTTCCCGCTCTTGCCGAAAACTGGCAAATCAGTGGTGATGCCAAAACCGTCACCTTCACCCTGCGGGCCAATCTAACCTGGCATGACGGGCAACCTGTCACCAGCCAGGATGTCGCCTTCACCTATGGTTTACTCCAGGGCGAAACCTTCACCGGTTTACCTCAATTCCGTTCCCTCTGGCAATCTATCACAATTACACCCATTGACGATCGACAGATCGTTTTTGGCCTGTCTGCCCCTTACTCACCCTTCTTAGAAGCCACAACCGTGGGCCTTCTGCCTGCTCACATCCTGGCCGCCAGTGATGTCCCCCTCGAACAAAATAGCACCTTCAACCAGAATCCCATCGGCACCGGGTTGTTCATGATGATAGCCGATCAGGATTGGGCCAATAGTGGGCGCCTGTTTTTGGCACCTAATCCGGCTTACTGGCAACAAGGGACAATTCTCTCCGGCCTTGAGTTCCGCTTTTTCCCCGATGAAGCCACCCTTTATGAAGCCTTTCGTCAGGGGGAAATTCATGCTGTCAACAGTATCTCCACCATTGCCCTCCCGACAATGGCTACTTTGCCGGGAATGCGCCTTATTACCAGCCCTGCACCACGCTATACGCAGATGCTATTTAATCTGAATGAAAGCAATAGTAGTGCCATCAACGATATCAAGGTGCGGCAGGCAATGGCTCTTTCACTGGATCGGCGGGCATTGTTAGATAGGGTGCTGAATGGACAAGGGGTATTGCTGGAAGGGCCATTTCCGTCTACTTCACCGGCTTACAATCCGGCGCTTATGACGCCAATCCCCCTGGATGTCGTCGCGGCCGCGAATCTGCTCAACGAAGCCGGGTGGGCACTTCCCGATGGGGCTACCATACGGCAGAAAACGGTGGAGGAAACAACCACCTCTCTAGAACTAAACTTGCTCGTCTTACGCGAAGGGTTACTGCCCGCCCTGGCGGCCAATATGGCCTTGCAATGGGCCGAACTAGGCATCACTGTCAACCTTACCACTCTCGATATAACCGAGTTTTATGAGGCGCTCAACAATCGGGCGTTTGATATGGCCCTGGCAAATGTCGCCCCCACGGTGGATCCTGATCTGTATGATTTTTGGAGCCAGGAAGCCATTCTCAAGGGGCAGAATTATGGCGGCTGGAATAACCGACGAGCCAGCGAAGCTATGGAGCAAGCCCGCCAATTGTGGACCTGGGAAGAGCGGAAACCGCTGTATGATACCTTCCTGGGGGCATATGCCAATGAATTACCTGCCCTGACCATTTATCAGCAGGTGATGACCTATGGTATCAGTGAAACCGTTTTCCAGGCAGGTACGGGCTGGGTAGATAGGGCGGATATTGGTGTACTGCGTCAGCCTCGCGGCCGCTACCAGACGTTGGCTCATTGGTTTGTGGCGTTTACGGAAGTGGAATGTAGTGAGCAGTGAACGGTGAGCAGTGAACAGTGAACAGTGAAAAGCCGTTGTTGGTTTAGTGAGGCCAACAGCGGCTTTTTTGTTTCCCCTGATAAAACCTTTCCCCCTTTGCCGATGTAACCCCTTAATAACCAATACACTAATACACCAATAACCAACCCTGGCCAAAGTCGAGTAAAATACGGCCATGATCCGGCCAGTGTAGTTTAAGGAAGGGGTTATGAGTGACACATACAGCGATATTCTCATCCGTATAGGGGAGTGGAACGAACAGAATAAGGCTTATAAAGTCGAAGCGACGATAGATGATGGTGGCTTTTTTGATGGGGGATCACTTTGTTTCGATGCGGCCGAACTATTGGCTGTAGAGCAGAATAACGAAAAATATGGTCGGGAATGGTTTGATGCTCTGCTCTCGGAACCGATTCGGCGGGCGTATAATGTGGCCCGCGGCCGCGCTCAGGCCCTCAACCAAAACCGTCTCCGTGTCCGGCTCTGGCTCGACCCTAAATGCCCCGAACTCCAGGCCATCCCCTGGGAACGTCTCTACCATTTCTACGAAGGCC
Organism: Chloroflexota bacterium; assembly: GCA_018004935.1. GTDB lineage: Bacteria > Chloroflexota > Anaerolineae > Promineifilales > Promineifilaceae > Trichofilum. The sequence goes on from JAGNBF010000128.1 coordinate 7,169, forward strand.
AGTACCAACCAATGGCCGCAACCGTAGATACTCCCTTCTCCCGCTATACCAGCCTGGAAAAAGCCGAAACGAACCCCATCAGTGAGCGTCCTATCCGCATGCTGATCGCCATCGCCAATCCCCAGGATGTGACGACAAAATATAAACTGGTGCCAGTTCCGGTGCTGGATGAGATTGAAAACTTACGCCTGGCTCTCCGGGATATTGCCCAACGCCGCCAACAACAGGTGGGCGAGATAGAGATTACTTTACTGGTAGGACAAACGGTCTTGTCCACCGAGTTACGGCAGGCATTGGCCCAAGATGGTTATCAGTTGGTGACAGGGAACACAACCTTAGAGAATATTTTTCATTATCTGGAGGGCCAGCATATTTTTCATTTTATTGGGCATGGGAGCTTCCGGCGGGAACAACCCCGTAGCCCCGGGCGAGCCTATTTGTATCTGGAAGATGAGGTGGGGAATACGAAGCCCTGTCGGGATGAGAATTTTGTGGCCCGGTTAAGTTTGCTGGACGCGGCCGCGAAACCCTCCCTGATCTTCCTTTCCGCCTGCGACAGCGCCAAACAAGACCAGGAACACCCATTCGTAGGTTTAGCACCCCGCCTGGTGCAGGCCGGTATCCCCGCTGTCATCGCCATGCAAAACCTGGTGCCCATTATCACCGCCCAGCAACTCACCCGCACCTTCTACAACAATCTGCTAGAGCATGGCCTGGTAGATCGCGCCATGAACGAAGCCCGCGCCACCTTATTCAAGAACCAAGGCCAGGAATGGGCTGTCCCTGTCCTTTTTAGCCGTCTGGTGGGTGGGCAACTATTCATCGGCAACCCGGTTCTGACTGCCCTCAAAGCCATCTACGATGTACCTGATTTTCGTCCCTGGGAACTAAAAGGGTATTTGCCCCTCCCCCTGGATGCAATTCATCTGACTGGCGACCAGGACCCCAACAGCATCAGCGTTACCGGGCAAAACATGGCGCCATCCCAGGATTTAGTCGAAATCGCCCTAAAAATTTTCCGCCACACCGACGAGACCCCTGAAGATGAACTTACCTTTATCCTGCTTCTGGGTTCGCATGGTATGTCCAAATCCACCCAGATGCACCGTTTTGTGGGGTTGACCGCCGGTAATTCTCTAAAGGTCAAAGCCAATGAACGAGTCGTGCCCATTTATGTAGACTTGAGTCAGTTTCTCCAACAGCAGAATCTGCTGGGAAACCCGGTAGAGCAGTTGATGTGCGAAAGTTTAAAAACCTACTGGCCGGGTCTAACCTTGGAGAGCTTTCGCATCATTCTGTCCAGCACGCAAGATATCAAATTTCGCTTCTTCCTGGACGGAAGCGATGACATACCAGAACAGGAGCGCTGGCGAGCCTGGCGGGCCATTCGCATCCTCACGGAACGTTATCCCCGCCATCAATATGTGCTGGCAGTGGATCCGGCCAATCTAGAAAGACGCCGCCTGCCCATCACCGATTTTCTCATTTTGCAACCTCTCACCGAGCGCAAAATCCGCATTTTTCTGGAGCGTTTTACAGATGTGGCCGGTATACGGCTCTATGAAGCGTTGCAGAAGACACAACTGTTTGATCTGGCGGCTGTGCCCTGGATTTTTGTCAAAATTTTCCAACGGGCACAGGCCAATGATTTGCCTCGTTCCCGCTCAACGGTTTTACGCTCGATGATGGATGATGCCATCGGCACCATTCCTACGCGGCAGGGGTTGCGGGCACGTGCCGAGGCTACAGTCTGTGCACTGGGTTGGGAGATGCAGTCGCATCGGGTGACCAATTGGGCTTTGGATGAGGCGTTAGCAGTGGTCGCCAGATTGCGCGGCAATCGGGAGTATGGGCTGGAAGTGATGCTGGAGACGTTGATTCAGGCTGGATTGCTGGCTCGTGTAGGACAGGAATCTATCCGTTTTGCTTATCCGATGTTTCAAACGTACGCGGCCGCGCTCGCCATCCTCAATTTGCCTAACCTGACCCAAACCCTGGAGCAAATTACCGCTACTCTAGGCCGCCGCTCCCATCTACGCTGGTGGCAAGATACCCTTATCGTCCTGGCCGGACTGATGAGTGACCCCCAGGAGTTGATCAAACAGATGGTCTTAGGGGTTCTACTTACCGACGCCGAGCAAACATTTCTCGCGGCCCGATGCCTATGGGAAATCGAAAACCGGCGGATAGACAATGAAGTGGTCTACCGTCTGATGAACGCCCTGACCTGGCACACCAATAGTGTCAACGAACCGCGTTCGGGCCAGCGGTTACGGGCAGTACAGGTATTAGGAGCCATGCGCCATGCCAGCTTTTTGCCCCATGTGGCCGTGCAACTGGTACGTCTCATTATGGACAAGACAAGGGTGAACTGGAAGGGGGAAGTAGATTATGAGTTAAGCCAGGTACGAATGGCGGCCGCGACGGCTCTGAAAACCATCTTACCCCAACTAAAAACTGAACCCTCTGGTTTTACCGATACTATGCGCCAGTTCTACCAGGACTGGAGTGCCGGGGATGTCACCAGACTTAGCGAACTTACCACCCATGCCGACCAGACGATCCAGGCTCTGGCAGTTTACGCTCTGGGCGATCTACACAATAAAGAGGCGGTCGAAAAGCTGATCGCGATGTTCTTTGATCCCCAAGTAGATGCGATTACACGCTGGGCGGTCACGGATGCCATGACCTTATTCAGCCCGACGACTGTCATGTTTCGGGTAATTATGCCTTTAATTGATGAGGATATGGCTGTCCTCACCAACATTACCAAAGACATCTGGGATCGGCGAGATGAGTGGTACGCCTGTATTGCCTATCTTATTGGCACCCTCGAAGAGCAAGATGCCCTTTTGACCGGATTTTTGAACAAATGTTTGTATGAATACACAGGTTATTGGATCACCATTCACGCCATACAATCTATCGGCAAACTTTACTTGCGGCAGTATAAAACAATGTTAGAAAATGTGACGCTTGATGATATGGCTGGGTTGAAGTTTGGTAAGCGTTTGAGCCAGGATGAACACAATCACCTACGTCTGAAGGCGATTGAAGCTCTGGCCAATGTGGGGGATCAGGAGTCCTTACAACGACTGCAAGCCGGTCGTACCGACTGGACACCGGAGTTAGATCAATCATTCTATCGCACCAGCGAGGAGATTTACTGGCGGTTGAATTTGAGTATGTATTGATTGGTACATGGATTAACACCAGTGGGCACGGTTTTGGGGCTGATAGAACGGTAACAAGCTATGCCAATTCCAGGTTTTGTTGTGGCGGAATGGGTGTTAGGAGCCAGCGGCTGAAATGTTCAATCATAATACCGCAAAGAGGTTCCGACAAAGTTTCAGCAAATCGGTCTTTGAGAGGTACGGAATGATTCCAGAGAAGGTATTTGACGATACGATTCCGGTGCGGCCGGATGAACTGTTTGAGGTGGAGAAGGTGGCGGATTTTTGCCGCGGCCGCGTTCCCGGCAGTGATCGTCCACTCCAGGTGCGCCAGTTCGGGGGGGGCAAGGCTAACCTGACCTACCTATTGGATTATGGCACGCACCAATACGTTCTGCGCCGCCCGCCGCTCGGCCCGGTGGCCGCTTCGGCCCATGACATGGGGCGGGAGTTTAAGGTGTTATCCCGACTGTACCAGGCATTTCCCCTGGCGCCTCGGGCTTTTCTCTTTTGCGAAGACCCGGAACTGATAGGGGCACCCTTTTTTGTGATGGAACGGCGCGAGGGGGTGGTGGTGCGCGGCCGCGTTCCTGACCTCTACTCTGCTTACCCCGATGCCGCCCGCCGCATGAGCGAAGGGCTGGTGGATGCCCTGGCCGCGTTCCACGCCGTCAATTACGAGGCGGTGGGGCTGGGCGACCTGGGCGAACCGACCGGCTTCATCGCCCGGCAGATCGAGGGGTGGTACAAACGCTGGCACAAGGCCAAAAACGAAGAAGTGCCAGCGATGGAGGCGGTGTATGAATGGCTCAAAGCCAATCAGCCCACCACAACCCATTTTTCTCTGGTTCACAACGATTATAAGCTAGACAACGTCATGTTAGACCGGGACGATCCGGGTAAGCTGGTGGCAATTTTTGACTGGGATATGTGTACGCTGGGGGATCCACTGGCGGATTTGGGGTCGCTGTTGTGTTACTGGACGGAGCCGGATGATCCACCCATGTGGCAGGCCATGTCCATGATGCCGACGGGGAACCTGGGTTTTATGCGGCGGGAGGAGTTGGTGGAGAGATATGTGCGGGGATGCGGCCGCGATGTCAGCCATATTCAGTTTTACCACGCGCTAGGGCTGTACCGGCTCACCGTCATCATCGCCCAAATCTACATCCGCTACGTGCGCGGTCAGACCCAGGATCACCGCTTTGCCGCGATGGGGCAGATGATACCGATGATGGCCGCGGCGGCTTTGGATGTGGCGGAGAAGGGAAGGTTGTGACAAGCAGGAACTCATGATGTTTGATTGTGAGAGGGAAAATGAGACTATTACAGTCGCAAAATCATGTCGTTGAATTATTAAGTCGTTTTGTCACTCAGATTAAGGGTGCAACGCACATAGGTCGAACAGACATCAATCATGTTGCCGAAACGTTTCTTATTCCACTACTTTCAGAAGTCTACAATTTGACTAATCTCAAAAATCTGAATTACACAGAAGAAATTAACTATCCGGGGATAGACCTTGGGGACTTGACCGCTCGCGTAGCAATCCAAGTAACAGCCACTGCCAGCCTAAAAAAAGTCAAGGAGACATTGCAGCAATTTGACAGCAATAGATTTTACGAACAGTATGATCGCTTGATTATTTATATTCTGACTGAGAAACAGAAAAGTTACTCATATCAAAGCATTAAGGAAATTGTGCAAGATCGTTTTGAATTCAATGTTAAGCAAGACATCTTGGATTACACTGACTTAATTCGAGAAATATCCAGCTTTAGAGTAGAGAAGGTTGCACAAATAGAAAGAATAATTGAGGATTATCTTGTTCCGCGTTCGGTAGAACCTGTTTATCAGCTACTTTTTGCTGGCACGCCTATTCAGCTTGTGAAATTCCTCGACTATAGAAACTGGTTGCATACTGCCTATACATTTCACCATTCGAGTTTTCGCAATGCACGCAATGAGCCGCTCCAAGCAGTTATAGCTGAAGCTATTGAGGGTCAACCTGTCATTCTAGGCTCTCTCCATGCAATACCACAGTCCCACAATCAAACTTTTCTGGTAGGGCATCCAGCAGATGCACAGGCTTATGATGACGAGCTAATTCGTTTAGTGCCTCAACTCAATCGTAACTATCCTTTTGAAAAAGCGTGGTCTGTTTTGCGGTCTGTTTTGATGGCACAGAGCCTACTAATTGGCTGACAACGGATAAAAGTCATGAATCACATTGATAAACGGGGCAGGCTCCAGGAAGAGGTTTTTACCTACCAGGAAACGAAAGACGGGAAGGTTTTTATCTTCTGGCAAGGTAAACGAGTGACCATCCTCAGTGGCAAAAAGGCACAACAATTTATGGCAAAAATCGCGGCCGCGGACCACCTTCAAGCACAATTGTTCATGGCTAAAGCCACCGGTAACTTCAAACGCGGCAACGAAAGAGCATAAATTTGGATTCTCCTATGCAAAGTTATGACTACCGCCAACGCCAGGGGGTTGAAGAGGTTTCTTGGGAACAATTTGCCCAATTGGTCACTGTGTGGCGTGAAGATGGTGTCTATGAAGTCGAGATTGTTGATTACCATTGAGATGAACATTATGAGAGATTATCCACCTATTCATCGTGGTGAGATTTTGTTAGAGGAATTTCTCAAGCCGATGGGGATTTCCCAATACCGGTTAGCGCACGATATTGGCGTTCCGCCTATGCGGATTAGCAAAATTATGCGGGGCGAACGGGGTATCACGGCAGATACGGCCCTGAGCCTGGCACGTTATTTTGCCATGTCGGTTGAGTTCTGGATGGGTATTCAGACACATTATGAAGTCGAAATGGCGAAAACGGCTCTGGCAGATCGACTAGACCGCAGACCCTAAAGGTTTTCGGAAACCTTTAGGGTCTGAAACCTGGATACCTGGTGGAAAGATGGAGTGGAATTATGAGCCGTAAAGCACAACGGGTTCCGGTTCACCTGGATGCTCAGGGGGTTCTCCAGTTGACCCCCATAGAGATTGCCGCCATTTTGCGTGGAGCCGATGAGATCATTATGACCGGCGGCCGCATCCCGAATGAGAGCCAGCCGTGACAGCACAAAAACCGTGATTCCCGTTCCCCCCCTTCCCGCCCCCTTCCCATTACCCCCCATCCGCCATCTGGGTATCGTGGTGACGGATTTGGCGGCGGCCATCACCCATTACCGCACCCAGTGGGGGTTTGGCCCCTGGTTCAAACCCCGTTTCAATCACGGCGACAATTTCCTACACGGCACAGACCGTATCAACACACAATACGCCCTGGCCTCAGCCTTTTCCGGGCCGCTCGAAATCCAATTGATCCAGGTGGTAGGGGGCGATAGGGATGTCCTCACGGATTATCTGGAACGGCACGGGGCCGGGGTTCATCATGTTGGCGTCTATGTCAACAACATCGCCCGGTGGGTTTGTTTCTACAAAGAACAAGGGATTACCGTTTTGCAGAGCGGCGTTTTGCAAAGTCCGGGTAGCCGCTGGGGTACGATGACCCAATATGCTTATTTGGATACAACGGGGGTGGGTGGTCTCGTGTTAGAATTGATCCAGATTCACGTTCTCGGCTTCAACATAAGCTCGTCTCGATTCTGGTTTGAACTGGGAACGTGGTTGGGACAGATAGAAAAATTGGCTTAAAACCAGGTGTCATGGGGTCATATGAATATCAAACGTATCCTTTTACCGCTGACTCTTTTCGTGGGTCTTGTGCCCGCTTGTGCCATTCTGCAACCATCGGCCAAGGAGTTGCCCCCGGATTCTGCGGCGTGGCAGTTGATCATTTTTAAGCCGGGGTGGAATGAGTTGCAGTTGGGGTACGCGGCCGCGGCCGCCCAAACCGCCCTCTTCGCCCTCGACACCCAAGACCCCCTCTTTGTGGTGAGCCTGGCCGAAATCTCGGTCTATGATTGGGAACGACAGACCATCACCCTGACCAGCGAAGCCAGCACCGCCCTGGCGCAGGCGTTGGCTGATGATGGGGGCGCACGCGCCGATGTGACTGCTTTGACCGATTTTTATGCGAACCTGGGCTGGGGCAGTGCCGTGAGTCGCGCCCTTTACACACGGGCTTTTGTCGTGCAGGTAAACGGAGAGCCGCTCTACGGTGGTATTTTTCTGGATGCCGTCTCGCAAATGGCGATCAATTACCCGGTGGCGCGGGTCAGTAACGAAGAAGAGCAGTTAGTGCTGGCTCTACTGCCTGTTCACATCCCGTTTACCGAGATTGATCCGGTGGGAAGCAGTGGCAAACTGGAAACGATAGAAGTGCCCACGGTCGCGGCCGCGGACATGGCCCAATTGGAACAAAACGATCACTACTTCACGCAATGGATAGAAGCGGTGGCCCTGAATGATGACGCCACCCATTTCCGCCCCCTCATCCGTGCAGAGTCCATTCACACCCTTCTGACCCAAGCAGGCAAACTAACCATTAACCATTAACCATTAACCATTTAGCCTTTCCTCGCCCCCTCGCCCCCTGGCCTCACACCGCCAGGTGCATCCACGTCAACTCCGTAAGCGGTTTGGCTCCCAGGCTGAGGTAAAAGTCGAAGGCAAGTTGGTTTTTGTTGTAGACAGCCCAGACGAGTTCTGAACCACCAAGCGTGCGACAGAGGTCTGCGGCCGCGTCCATCAACGCTCTCCCCACGCCTTGCCGCCGGGCCGCCTCATCCACCGCCAAGTCGAGGATAAACAGACTGCGTGCGGCCGCGTCCGTGTCATAATTCATCTGGTACAACAAATAACCAAGCAATTGCTCCCCCGCCTCGGCTACCAACCCGGCAAAAGCCGGATTCGCCCCAAACCCATCGCGCACATACACCTCAGCACTGAACAAAAAGTCGTCCGTATCGCCTAGCGACTGCAAATGGGCCACCGACTGTAAATACAATCGCTCAATTTCCGGCGCATCTTCTGGTATACAGGCACGAATAATCCATGGCATAGGCAGTTGGCACCTTTTCTCCTTTGAGCCAGATAGGAATAATTGGAAATAGTGTTCCCTACAGCTCGTTTTTCTGCCTTATTGATCCGCAACAGGATCGTTTCGTTCAACTCGATGCCTGTTGCTTTCTCACCTGGAGAAAGGAGATGTAGAGAGTGTCACTGATTTCGTCGTAACTGAAGTTCGGGTCTTTCATGGTTTCACCCGATTTCTTTCTGGTAGGCCATCATAACATAATTGTTCGGCATAGGCCGCCCCTGTCCATTTTCACTGTAACGAAACAAGATAACAGCGACAATCATCGCCTGGGCCGCTTCGGTGGCGTAGCCGTGTCCCTGGTGCGCCGGGTCTATTGTCCAGAACGGGGCAAACTCAGGCATAAAGGCTATCCCGGCGGAGGGGATGCGCCGCAGTAATGGCTCTCCGTTTTCCTTTTCCTACACCCCGCTTTATAATTCGCGCCATCTCCTCTTACAAAGGGTCTCCGCGCATGAATAAAAAACGATTCCAACGCCTGCAAAAAGAAATCATCGCCCACGGCATGGATGGCATTGCTTTGGTTCCAGGACCAAACATGCTCTACATCAGTGGTATCCATAGCCACCTTAGCGAACGCCCCATCGTCCTCTTCATCCCCGCCGATGATGATCCGGCTCTCCTCATTCCCAACCTGGAAGCAATGAAAGGACGACAGGCTGGCATCCCCGAAGACCGCATTTTTGGGTGGACAGATGAAGATGGATTTATGGATGCCTTTCAACATGCCTGCGCCTTCCTGGAACTCTCAGATTATGTTTTGGGTGTCGAACACCTGCACATGCGCGTTTTGGAACACGAAACCCTTAAACGGTACGCCCCTGGCCTTACTACCACATCCGCCGAGCCAGTGATGACCGCTCTGCGCATCATTAAAGATGAAACCGAAGTGGCCGCCATGCGCAAAGCCATCCATGTAGCGGAGACCGCTATCCGTGCCCTGTTACCCCAAATTGAGGTGGGCCAAACGGAAAAACAGATTGCCGCTCTGTTGCGCCAGGAATTAATGGATGCGGGCGCAGACGAAATCGCCTTTGGTCCCATCGTCTCCGCCGGGCCGAATGGTGCTTCGCCTCATGCCGTCCCCACGGATCGCCCTATTCAAAATGGTGATTTGCTTATCATTGATTGGGGGGCGATTGTAGACGATTACCCCTCAGATATTACGCGGACGTTTGCTGTTGGCGATATTAGCCCAGAATTAGAGCGTATCTATGAAGTGGTGAAATTAGCTAATGAACAGGGTAAACTGGCTGGAAGACCTGGAGCCACCGGTCAGGATGTTGACCGTGCCGCCCGTGAAGTGATTGATGATGCTGGTTTTGGCGAATACTTCATTCACCGCACAGGACATGGGCTGGGGTTGGAAATCCACGAACCACCATTTATGCGTGAAGGCTACACCGATCCCTTAACACCTGGACAGGTTTACACCGTCGAGCCGGGCATTTATCTACCTGGTAAAGGGGGGGTGCGCATCGAAGATGATATTATTATCACCCGCGATGGCTTTTTCTGCCTCACGACGTTTCCCCGAGAATTGATCCACATTGGCTGAACCTAAAAATGAGGACACGGCGACACGGCAACGTGTCGCTATAGTCCAACCCTCTCGCACCATTGCTCCTTTATATCTACGTCCTATTGCGCTTTTATTAATTTGGCTCATAGCTGGACTCGCGGCCGCGTGCCAGCAATTACCCCCGGAACTGGCAACGGCCACCTTTCCTGCACCCCCTACCAGCCTGAATGCATTGGCGCTAGAAACAGCTACCGCGGCCGCGGTGGCTTCAGCCACACCTACACCAACTTTTACCCCCACTCCGCCTCAGGTGGTAGCCTTGCTCACCCCTACTCCCCTACCCAATGTATATCTGCCGGTCGTCAAGAACGGACAGCTATCCACACCCATACCGACACCCACACCCACATCCACCTTCACCCCGGATCCGCTCCTCTCCCCAACACCCACACCACCCATTGATTTTGCCCTTGTGCGCCAACAATTGCAGGCGCAAGGGCAAGATATTGGTTTTGCTAAGATAGGCTTCCATGTCGGTATTGGGGGAACGGTGGTTGGCCTGGATGAATGGATGCAACGTTTAGATTCTGCGGGTGTGCCTTTTTTCTTGAAATCAGCTGATAACGCCGAACCCATCTTTAAAGCCCAAAACCTTATGCAGGCCAGTGGCGTTCCTCATGTATTAGTTTTTCGTACCACAAATGATAGTGTGCCTGATTACAACTTGTCCCCTGAGGTTGCGGCCGCGCAAAATTGGGCCTTGCATAAAGCCGCCTGGCCCCCAGAGTTAGACCCCAGCCTGGTGTGGATTGCTACAATTAATGAGGTAGATAAGGAGAGATCGGAGTGGTTGGCTGAATTTGCTCTAATCACCGCCCAACTGGCCATCAGTGATGGCTTTAAGTGGGCGGCATTTAGTTGGGCCTCAGGTGAACCAGAGGTAGAAGATTGGCAATCGCCGCCGATGGTGACATTTTTGCGCTTCGCGGCCGCGAACCCTGATCGTGTGGCTATTGCGCTCCACGAATACAGCTACACCCAAAGCGATATTCGACACCAATACCCATACAAATTAGGTCGTTTCCAACAGCTCTTTAACGTATGTGATCAATACAATATTGCCCGCCCCACGGTGTTGATTACCGAATGGGGTTGGGAATACAACCACGTGCCTGCTCCCGAGCAGGCACTACAGGATATTGCCTGGGCCGCCCGAATGTACGCGTTTTATCCGCAGATCAAAGGGGCCGCCATTTGGTTTTTGGGCGGGTTTTATGACGACATTGATGATGAAACCCAACGTCTCATACAGCCCGTTACCGAATATAGTTTGCGTAATTATTTTGTGATTCCCCTCTTGCCAGCACTGGCCCCGATTGACCCAGAACAGTTCAGATAATATGGCCCCAGGGCACTTTGGGCTTTCCTGTTTATACTTACCACGGTCATAAAGTGACATTTTGTTAGCGGCAACAGATTGGTAGGTTTGGACTAAAGACCCACCCCCCTTCCCCTTCCCAGTTGTTCATTAAATTTTTAATCGGGTAACGCCTTCATTGACCCCATCCCCCCTGCCGATTCCCGAGGGAAGGGGGGAATTCCCATGGGGCATTTTTCGGGGCGAATGCCCCGAAAAATGCCCCTTAGA
>JAGNBF010000129.1 GCA_018004935.1 Chloroflexota bacterium
AAATTTAGGTAATTACAAAGGCACTAACATAATCTTGTGTTCGGGCAATCGGCCAATCTGAAATCACACGACCATCCGGTAACTGCACAGCTTCCATATCAACACTTATATTAGGGTGCTGAAGAACTGCCTGACGATCAAGCACTTTCCACGCCTTATGGATCATATCATCCTCTTTGTTCCACGCTCTTTTCCAGAATAAATTATGGGTGCTTTAGCTTACGAATTAGATTTCGTATTAGTAAGTAATCGTTTGCAATTAACTTAGCGATTGGCTATGGCCGGTCTCCTGACCGCGCCACCCAGGTTATTTTTGGACGATTCCTAACTATATATATATCACCGTTGTAGAATGACGTTTTGTTGGCGGAAACAGATTGGGTAAGTTCAGGCTAAAGACCCATCCCCCATCGCTCCCAGAGGGAAGGGGGGAAACCGCACCAGAAATCGTTCCCCGCATTATTGAGAAGACACTCTGGCTCTACTACCGAACCCCTTCCTGTTCTACCTGACGCCTGTGTTTGTACCGTATCAAGCTCTCCGTTACACTTCTGCGGTGCAAGAAAAAAAATCTCCCCCCCTTTCTGTCCAATTGGCTGTTCTCACGTTTGCCCGTCTTTTTTTGAATACGGGTTTGCGGATGGCCTATCCCTTTTTACCCGCCTTTTCGCGTGGGCTGGGTTTACCCCTGGCCGAAACTACCCAGTTGTTTAATGCCCGCAATGTTTCTGGCTTTATCGCCCCAGTGCTGGGGTCTTTGTCGGAAAAGTATGGCCGCCGACCTGTCATGGTAGCGGCGATGGTTATTTTTGGCCTGGGGATGTGGCTGGTGGTTATCTGGCCGGTGGCGGGTGTGTTGGCCTTGACGATGGTGTGCGCCGGTATTGCGAAGGTGACGTATGACCCGGCGATGCAGTCGTATCTGGGCGACCGTGTGCCGTATGAGCAACGCGGCCGCGCTATCTCCGTCACCGAACTGGCCTGGGCAGGGGGTATTTTGTTAGGAGCGCCTGTGATTGGCTGGTTGATTGCCCGGTATGACTGGCGGTCGCCGTTTGTGCTGTTGGGGGTGGGGGGGCTGGTCGCGGCCGCGTTCCTGCACCTCTTTCTCCCCCGGTTAGGCGCGGCCCAGCCCCGCTCCGGCAAATGGCGGGACATTCTGGCTGTCCTACGCCAACATCCCGTCATCTGGGGAGCCGCCCTTTTTGGGGTGCTGGTTATGGCCGCCCAAGAAATCACCTTTATTGTTTATGGTGGCTGGATGGAAGAGCAGTTTGGCCTGAGCCTGACCAGTCTGGGGCTGGCGGCAACGGTCATCGGTGTATCGGAATTTACGGGGGAACTGTTTGCAGGCTGGTCTACCGATCGGTTTGGCAAGCGGCCCGTGACGATTACCGCCGCCTTCCTGACGGCCATCGCCTATGCCCTGCTCCCGTTTGCTCAGGGCAACCTGACCCTGGCATTGATCACGATGTTTGGCCTCTTTTTTGTCTTTGAGCTGACCGTTGTGGGCAATATGCCGTTGTTGACGGAGCTTGTACCCCAGGCGCGGAGCCTGGTGATGTCGGTGTTTATTGCCGCCGGAGCGTTGGGCCGGGTCATCGGCGGGCTGGTAGGTCCCTGGCTGTGGGTGCGGGCCGGGTTTATGGGTAATACCTTTGTCGCGGCCGCGATCATGCTTGCGGCCGCGGTGGTGATGATTCTCTGGCTCCGCGAGGGGAAGGGGGAGAGTGAACAGTCAGCAGTGAGCAGTGAGCAGTGAGCAGTGGGAACTCATAGGAACTCAGGGGAACTCTAGGAACTCCATTACTTATCCGTGTTCCCTCTCATCCGTGTTTTTTTCAATCAGTGGTTATTTTCACAGGGGTTCACCATGAAACTTGTAGATATGCTCATTCATTCGGCCAATCAGATTTGTACCATTCCTGACCATGATGGGCCGCAGAGGGGCGAGGCGTTGGGGGATTTGGGGCTGATTGAAGACGGGGCTATAGCGGTACATGAGGGGCGGATTGTGGCGGCTGGCGCAACAGCCGTTGTCCGGGCAGAGTACGAAGGGAACAGGGTAGTGGATGCCCGCGGCCGCGCCGTCATTCCCGGCTTCGTGGATCCCCACACCCACCTGCCCTGGTTTGGCGACCGGGCCAACGAGTTCGAGATGCGCCTGGGTGGGGCCACCTACATGGACATCATGAACGCGGGCGGGGGCATCATGTCCACCGTGCGCCAGACCCGCTCCGCCAGTCTGGATGATCTGGTGCAAAACAATTTGCGGCGGCTGGCGCTCATGCTCCGGCATGGCACCACCAGCGCCGAAACCAAAACCGGCTACGGCCTGGCGACCACCGCCGAATTGAAGCAGTTAGACGCCATTCATGCCCTGAGTCAGCTACAACCAGTGGAACTTAGCCCTACCTTTTTGCCCGCCCATGCCATACCAGAAGAGTATCGCGGCCGCACCGATGCCTACGTTGATCTCGTGGTCGAAGAAATGCTCCCCGCCGGGCAAGCCTGGAGCCAACAACACCACCAACCCCTCTTCGCCGATGTTTTCTGTGAAGCGGGGGTGTTTGATGTCGCCCAAACCCGGCGCATTCTGACCAAAGCCAAAGAACTGGGGTATGGCCTTAAAGTTCACGCCGATGAGTTTGAGGGGTTGGGCGGGACGGCTCTGGCTGTAGAAATGGGGGCAATATCGGCGGATCATCTGGTGCGTACACCCGATGCCGACATTCGGGCGTTAGGAGATAGCGGCACAGTAGCGGTGGGGTTGCCGGGCACACCATTTGGCCTGGGGCATCACGAATACACCCCAGCCCAGAAAATTCTGGCGGCGGGAGGGGCCTTGGCCCTGGCGACAGACTGCAACCCCGGCACGTGCTGGTGCGAAAGCATGCAGGTAGTGTTGGCTCTGGCCTGCCGCTACATGAAACTAACCCCGGCGCAAGCCCTGGTAGCGGCCACATTGAATGCGGCCTATGCCATTGGTCGCGGCCGCGACATCGGCTCACTCCAACCCGGCAGACAGGCCGACATTCTCATCCTGGATGTGCCCACCTACCAACACCTGGGCTACCGCTTTGGCACCAACCTGGTGCGTACCGTCATCAAAAAAGGCTGGGTGATAGAAGCCGATTTGACCTGAACTCCCCATGGGCCTGCGGTGCATCAAGAGGGATGAAAATCTGTAGGACGATTTTTTAAATCGTCCACTGGGCGATTTAAAAAATCGCCCTACATTTTTGTAGGATGGGTCTTGGGGATTTCGTGGGGTACGAGCAACCCTTGTGGTTGCCCCACACCGGGCAGGCACAAGGCCAGCCCGTACATCTGCTGTCAACCCCCTGAATTCCCAAAAAGCCTGTAGGATGTCCCCATGGACCTGCGGCCGCACCAAACCTGCCCTGAGCTTGCCGAAGGGGAGAATGAAAATAACGCCACCATTTTCATCCCCATTCGTGTTTCCTTCATCCGTGGCTATTTTCGTAGGATGTCCGCGGCCGCGAGCGGTCAAGCGTGACTTTGGCTCTGACAGCGGGTTATAATCGGTGTCAAGGACGAAAATTCAGTCCTAAAGAACACGGATTTACATAGTTTGCGAGTGGCGAGTGGCGAGTGGCGAGTAGGCGGACAGACATTCACTCAGCACTCAGCACTATTTTCGTAGGAGTTCCCCATGGGCCTGCGGCACACCAAGCCTGTCCTGAGCTTGCCGAAGGGATGAATGAAAATGACGCCACAATTTTCATCCCCATCCGTGTTTCTTCCTATCCGTGTTCCCGTCATCCGTGGCTATTTTCGCAGGAGTTTCCCATGAGCCTACGGCGCACCAAGAGGAATGAAAATGACGCCACAACTTTTCATTCCCATCCGTGTTCTTTCCTATCCGTGTTCCCGTCATCCGTGGCTATTTTCGTAGGAGTTTCCCATGGATGGAACGCACACCAAGATGAATGAAAATAACGCCACAACTTTTCATTCTTATCCGTGTTCTTTCCAATCCGTGTTTCCAGTATCCGTGGCTATTTTCGTAGGAGTAACTCATGAAACGACGAGTGGTGATCACCGGGTTGGGGACGGTGAATCCTTTAGGCAACGATGTAACAACAACCTGGGAATCCGCCCGCAATGGCCGAAGCGGTATCGCCCGGATCACTTTGTTTGATGCTACGAATTACAAAACCCAGATTGCCGGAGAGGTGAAGGGATTTGACCCCGTGGCTCTGTTTGGGCGCAAAGAGGCCCGGCGGATGGATAGAGTGGCCCAGCTAGGGCTTGCGGCCGCGCAAGAAGCCATCACCGACGCCCAACTCACCATCGCCCCAGACGAAGAAGAGCGGGTGGGGGCCATCCTGGGGAGCGGTCTCGGCGGGATGTGGGCCATCTCCGATGGGCTAGAAACGCTCATCACCAAAGGGCCGGGGCGCGTCAGCCCCTTCCTGGTACCAATGGGCCTACCCGACACCGTGCCCGGTATGATCTCCATCAACTACCACCTGCGTGGCCCCAATATGTCCATCGCCACCGCCTGCGCCAGTAGCAACAACGCCATCGGCGAAGCGTTCCGCAATATCGAACGAGGCGACGCCGATGTGATGATTAGCGGCGGGGCCGAAGCCGGAGTGCTACCGCTAACCGTTTCCGGTTTTAACGCCATGGGCGCACTCACAACCAGCCGTAACGATTGCCCGGAAAACGCCAGTCGCCCGTTTGATCGAGAGCGGGATGGTTTTGTCCCCGGTGAAGGGGCATCCATCCTCATTTTGGAAGAGTTAGAACACGCCCTGGCGCGTGGGGCCAAAATTTATGGCGAAATGTTAGGTTATGGCACAAGTGCCGATGCTTACCACATCTCCGCGCCCCCGGAAGACGGGTCAGGAGCGGTTCATTCGATGCGCCGCGCTTTGCGGGACGCGGGCATGGAGCCGGGTCAGATTGCCTACATCAACGCCCACGGCACGAGTACACCACTCAACGACAAGGCGGAAACGGTGGCTTTGAAAGCACTATTTGGCGAAAAGGTGTACGACATTCCCATTAGTTCCAGCAAATCCATGCATGGTCATTTGATGGGGGCCGGTAGTGCGCTGGAAGCGGTGATCGCTATCAAAGGGATGGAAGCGGGAATCATTCCCCCCACCATCAATTATGAATTTCCTGACCCCGATTGTGATCTGGATTATGTGCCCAACACCGCCCGTGCCACACCCTTTCAAAATTTCATGTCTAATGGCTTTGGTTTTGGCGGTCATAACGCCACCATTATCGTCGGCAAATATGCTGGATGACGTAACGACTAACCCTCTCGAGGGCTGAGCTTGTCGAAGCCCGTTTTGCCCTTGATAAGCTCAGGCAACTGGTAGTCAACATCTACATAGGGTTCGCCCGCAAATAACTTTTGAGTTTGCTGTGGACAGTCTCCTGACCGTGCCACCCAACCTATTTTTAGACACGCACTTAATTTTGAGCGAACCCTCAGCCCGGAAATAATACCGGTAACAGGTCGGGGGCGTAGGCCTCTGTCATGTCGGTGCTAAGGGCATTCTCCTGACAAATCCGGGCATACAGGTGGGCGCTGGGTCGCCAATGGCGTTCCTGTGTCTCCAGATTCAGACTGATCAGGCCAAAACGCTGGCTCCAGCCCCGCTCCCACTCAAAATTATCCACCAGACTCCAGTGATAGTAGCCCATCACTGGGAAGTTGAAGCTGATAGCCCGCCAGATTTCGCGCAGGTGGCTTATCAGATAAGTTGCCCGGAGTTTGTCTTCTTGGTCGGGCAGGCCGTTTTCGGTGATGTAGATGGGTTTGTGGTAACGGACATGCCGTTTGATGGCCCGGAAGATGCCTTCGGGGTAGTTTTCCAGAAAAGCCATGTCACTGAGTTGTGCGTCTGGGGGGTAGGGTTCGGGTTGGATGCGGGGAAAACGGACGAGAGCGCGGCTGTAATAGTTGATGCCGATGTAATCATAAGCACCGGCCAACCCTTTGATAACGCCACTCCGTAACAGTCCGCGAACCCGACCATCGCGCATGGCCTCATGCCACATATCGTTGAAGAGCCAATCGAGCTTCTGTGCCCACCAATGATCCAGGCCACTGCTCTCGTGGGGGGCTTGCAGGGGGCGGATGTGAGCGGCTACCCCAACGAGGGCTTGGGGATAATGTTCCTTGATGGTATGGTACGCGGCCGCGTGACACCTGAGCATATTGTGTAAAGCCCGCCGCACTGCACCCCATCCCCGCTGTTTAGGAGCCGGAAACGCCTGCCCCAGATAGCGGAGAAAGAGATACACCATGGGTTCGTTAATCGTTATCCATTTGGGGATAAGATCGCCCAATTTGTCTACGACTTTGGCGGTGTAGCGCTGGAAATACTCTACCATCAGGTCAGAGTTAAAATCCCCTTTTTCGACAAGCCAGAGGGGGTTACTAAAGTGGTGTAATGTGACCATTGGCTCAATCCCCCGCTCGTGTAACCCTTGAAGCATGTCCCGGTAGCGGTTCAGCGCGGCCGCGTCAAAAACGCTCGGCTCCGGCTCAATACGACTCCATTCCAGGGAGAGACGATGGGCGTTTGTATGGAGCGCGGCCGCGTGATCAAAATCCCGTTCCGCATTAGCCCACCAATCACAGGCCAACCCCGACTTATCCCCGTTAAGGATACGTCCGGCCTCCTGCTCCCACGCCCACCAATCATTATTCATATTATTCCCTTCCACCTGATGGGCCGCTGTCGCTGTCCCCCAGAGAAAGTCGGGGGGAAAATACATTGTCGCCTTAGCCATAAAAACCTCTTAGGAATGACGGAAACTCAGATCTTTGTTCGTAACACAGAAATCTTTTGCTCTTGGGGGTTTCGTGGGATACGGGCAACCCTTGTGGTTGCCCCACACGGGACAGGCCCAAGGCCAGCCGCCCTACATCTGGTGTTAACCCCCTGAATTCCCAAAGAACCAAATCTTTTGCTTCTGGCTTGTCCAGGTCAGGTGCTATCGGGAAATTTCCCCCTCAATCTCCACAAACAAGGGCTGTCCGGGCGGCGTGTCACTGTACTCTGTCAGGTCCTGAAGGGTAAGGCGTACGTGTAGAGGGGTTGTGCCGGGATAACGGTTGATGAAGGCCATGATAGCCTCATCCGTTTGAATACCAAAGCTCTTGAGTAAACGACGGATATCGTGACGGGTTTGATCTTCCATCAGGCAATCTCCTGAACATATAATGATATTTATGGGCCGTTTTTCGTGGGCATCTGCTTCCGAAGAGCGGCCCCAATTGATTTTTCCCTTTTCCCCGGTGTTTACACGACAGCCATGGCCGCGCCAATAATTCCCGCTTCATTGCGTAACTCGGCGGGTACAACCTTCGTGCGGATGGTGAGTCGGGGAATAAATTTCTCGTGATCTTTACTGGCCCCACCACCCAAAATAATCAGGGTAGGCCAGAAAAGATCTTCCATGTAATGGAGATACTCATCGAGCCGTACTGCCCAATCTTTCCATTTCAGATCTTCTTCAATTCTAATTCGTTCCGAAGCATAGCGCTCTGCATCTTTGTTGTGACCACGCAGAAAGACGTGGCCTAGTTCAGTATTAGGGACGAGCTTACCATCTACAAACATGGCACTGCCTATGCCTGTTCCCAATGTAAAGACCATCACGACGCCGGGTACGCCTCGACCGGCTCCAAAATTTATCTCAGCCAGTCCGGCGGCATCTGCATCGTTGATCAGGGCGGCGGGGAAACCGGTGACGTGGGTGATGGCTTCCGCGGCCGCGTACTCTACCCACTTTTTGTCCAGATTCGCCGCCGTCATCGTCCGGCCCCCCAAGATTACCCCCGGATACCCCACACCCAGCGGCCCCTGATAGTCAAACCGCTCAATCAACTGCTGAATGACGCCAATAACAGCTTGTGGCGTAGATGGTTTGGGTGTCTCAATACGTTCCCGTTCACTGACCAATTCCCCGGTCATGCCATTTACCAATGCTCCTTTTACCCCTGTTCCACCAATATCAATGCCTAAAATGTTCATCTGTCTACCTCAAATTGTTCCTATGGGTTCGCTCGAAATTAAGTTGGGTGGCGCGGTCAGGAGACCGGCCCCAGCAAATTCAAAAGTTATTTGCGGGCGAAACCTAGGGTTTGTTTATTCATCTAACCGGCTTGTTTCCTGAAGAATCGCCTTAATTTCCTGTTCTGCATCCCGAAATGCCTTCCGTCCCGCCTCAATACCTTGCTCCATATTGTCAAAATCGAACAGACCCACAGTGCCCACATACGGGCGCAACAGAATATCGGCCCGCGAAATGCCGTGGCGGGTGTCAATGGAGCGTGAGGTGAGGATATCCGACACGGTTGTTACCACCTGCCAGATGGGGGTGTTTTCCGCCGCGGAGAGCATTCGATTGAGTAAACCTTTGCCCACTACGTTGTCTGAGGGGGTGCCATAGGGAGCGCTGTTGCTCAACGCTACTGCTATCACCCGGGGTGCTCCCCGTGCCCGTGCCACATCAAACGGTACGTTGTTGAGAATGCCACCATCAACCAGAATAAGCCCGTCTCGTTCTACGGGGGGCAAAACCACGGGGAAGGCGGATGTCGCCAGGACAGCCGAGATCACATCCCCTTCATCTAAAATCACTTCCGTGCGGGCGATCATATCCGTGGCGACTACTGCCAGAGGGATTTTTAGCTCGGCAAAGGTCGGACGGCCTATGGTGTCCTGGAGCAACCTTTCCAACTTCTTGTTATCAGTGATGGCGGGTTTGCCCAGCGGTAAAGCGTATAACTTGGGCAAATCAAACTTTTTGTAGAAGGTGATCAGTTCCTCACTGGAAAGGCCAGCGGCGATGAGGGCGGCCATGATACCCCCAATGCTGGTGCCGGTAAGGAGTTGCGGCCGCAAACCCAAGCGCTCCATCTCCATCCAGATGCCGATATGAACCGCTCCCCGTGCCCCACCACCGCCTAATGTCAAAGCAAACTTCTTCATATGTTGTATTCCATTCACCGGTCTAATAACGCATTTAGGAATGCGGATTAAATAACCCACGGAACTGCTGTGACCGGTCTCCTGACCGTGCCACTTGTGCCCAAAAGTGGCATGGAACAGGCGACCCATCCCAACAAACGACAGCAATTCTCAATTTGGTCTGAGTCTCTAAAAATGGCGAGGCCGCCCGGCCGTAAAACGGGCCGGGCTATGGTTACGAAGGCCGTTGGCCTGCTGTTTTAGCCCGTAGGGCCTGGTACGGATAGTCCGGCGGTTTGACCGCCGGGCGGATTAACGGAACGTTTACCGTTCAAAATGAGCTGAACAAACGGACTTTAAGCGGCACGGTGTCCAATTGTGCCATAAAAATGGGGTAAGCGGGCTACCGGTTTCTCTGACCAGGTGATGGCCGCCAGGAGTTCAGCGCGAGCCTGGGCCAGTTTTTCTGGGCTGTTGGCGTGGATGGTGGCAATGGGTTGCCCCTGAGCGACCTGATCCCCAATTTTGAGGGGCATCACCAGCCCTACCGCATGGTCCAGGGTATCACTTTTAACCAACCGTCCGGCACCCAGGTGCACCGAACACCACCCAATGGCGTGTGTATCCATCGCGGCCGCGTACCCGGTTTCGGGCGCATTGACTGTTTCGACAAAGGGGGCCAGCGGCCATGTATCCGGTTGCTCAATTTGTGTTACATCCCCTCCCTGAGCCTGTACCATCTGGTGAAACTTTTCCCAGGCGCGGCCGCGATCCCGTGCCTCTGTGACAAGTCCTTTGGCCTCTTCTAATGTGGTTGCCTTTTGTGCCAACAGAAGCATCTGCCCGGCCACTTCCAGGCAATGAGACCAAAAATCAGATGGCCCACCTCCCTGTAATGTCGTAATCGCTTCCTTCACTTCCAGCACATTGCCAATAGCCTCGCCCAAGGGCTGATTCATGTCAGAGAGCAACGCCACCGTCTGTCGCCCGGCATCCTGCCCAATATTTACCATGATTTCCGCCAATTCTCGAGCTTTGGCCACCGTGGGCATAAAGGCGCCACTTCCTAATTTCACATCCAGAACAATGGCATCCGCACCCGCGGCCAACTTTTTGGACATAATCGAGGCGGCAATGAGAGGCATACTGGCGACCGTTCCGGTGACATCGCGCAGGGCATATAATTTGCCATCGGCAGGAGCCAGATGGGCTGTTTGCCCGGCCAGCGCCAGACCAATATCATGTAATTGTTGTTTGAATTGGGGGAGGCTCAGGTCACAAGACCAGCCACGAATGGACTCCATTTTATCAAGGGTGCCGCCGCTAGAGCCGAGGCCGCGGCCGCTCATCTTGCCCACCGGTACGCCACAGGCCGCTACCAGTGGTTGCACCACCAGGGTTGTCTTATCGCCTACCCCCCCAGATGAATGTTTGTCAATGGTGAAGGGAACGGTGTCGTGCAGGTCAAGCTGATCCCCAGAATGTGCCATTGCCAGGGTGAGGTCTACCGTTTCCCGGCGTGACATGCCTTGGAGGTAAATAGCCATCAGCAACGCGGCCGCCTGGTAATCGGGCACGATGCCCTCTGTTATCCCCTGGATAAACCATTGAATGGCTTCGGTACTTAACTCGCCCCCATCACGTTTGATGCTGATTACATCTACCATGCGCATTATGTTGTGTCCTGTTTTGGTTGAGCCTGTCGCAACTAACCGCCTTCGACAAACTCAGGCCGCGTTTTCCCCAAAATATTGAGAAGATGTCTCACTCCGGTTATAAAGTGACATTCCTAAATTGCCACGCTCGGGGAAAATGTCAGATGATGCCCTTTGCCCGTATAAAAATGGTGCTTTGGGATTTTGCGGGGTAAGGGTGTCCCCCGTGATTGCCAGGGCTGGAGACCTACCCCAATATCCGGCTAATCTCCTTAATTCCGGTAGAATAAACCTGAAAATAGGGGAACTCACAAAAAGGGTCTTTGGAATTCGCGGGGTACGATGAAATGCAGGACTGGTCTTGTGCCTGCTCCGTTGGCGGCAACCACAGCGGGTTGCCCCGCCCTGTGGTGTTAGCTCCCTGAATTCCTAAAAACCCTGTAACTACTAGTAATTGTTCGTTTTTATACTGTCAAAGGGCACAACCTGACATTTTCCCAGAGAGTGGCGGTTCAGGTCATTTAATAATCGCCACACGCCTGATCATCATGGCGGGAATGGGGCCATGTTTCTGTGCCTGGTCTCATGATCGGTTTGTCCGAGGCGGCCCCCACCCCTAACCCCGCCCCCAGGGGCGGGAAACTATTTCTGGTGCGGTTTGGCGGGCGTCCGCCCGCCAAACCGCACCATTGGTTTTTCCCCCTTCCCTTTGGGAAGAGGGGTAGGGGGATGGGTCTTCTGCCCAGGCTTACTCAACAGTTGCCGCCAGCAAAATGTCATTTTATGACCGTGGTAAGTATAACTTAGCGGTTTGCGGTGGCCGGTCTCCTGACCGCGCCACCCATCTTATTTCCGAACGATTACTAAGCCGTTGCCTGAGCTTGTCGAAGGCAACACGAGGCTTCGACAAGCTCAGCCATCGAGAGCCTTAGTAGTTACAAAATCCCACAAAAAGGATGAAGGCAGAATAGAAAAGGTGTCGGTAAACTGTGCCCTCCTGTCTGCGTCATTTGCCTGGAATTGCCAGCATTATAACATTATCGCCTATGGATTGACGATTGACGATGGACGCTTTACGATTAGCGGAATTACCTACTGACCAGGTAGCGTGTAGGTACTCATTTCATTGGGTTTTTGACGGACCACACACTACGCATTGAGGAGAATCATAATGACCGAACAAGTAGATGTTTTATTAACAGGGGGTATTGTCGTAACGATGAATGAGTCGTTTGATGTGTTCCCAGATGGAGCCGTGGCGATCCGTGGCGATAGTATTGTGGCGGTGGGCGCGGCCGCGGAACTCACTCCCCGCTTTACGGCCAACGAAACCATTGACTGCCAGGGACAGGCCATCATTCCTGGTCTCATCAATGCCCACACCCATGTCCCCATGACCCTTTTGCGAGGCCTCAACGACGACCTGCGCCTGGATGTCTGGCTGGGCTACCTGATGCCCCTGGAACGGGAATTTGTCACCCCAGATTTTGTGAAACTAGGCACCCAAATCGCCTGTGCAGAAATGATCCGCTCGGGTATTACTACCTTTGCGGATATGTACTACTTTGAGTCAGAAATTGCGGAAGCAACGGCTCAGGCTGGTATGCGGGCGCTCTTGGGCCAGACCATCCTCATTTTTCCCGCCCCTGATGCCGAAACATATGAAGATGCTCTGGTATTGTGCCGTCGTTTTATTGAAAAATGGAATGGTCATCCCCTCATTCAACCGGCCGTTGCGCCTCATGCCTGGTACACCGCCACCCCTGATCTGATGCGTGCCTGTGCCGATCTGGCCCGGGGTTACAATGTTCCCCTTCACACCCACGTCAGCGAGACAGCCTTGGAAGTGGAGAACTGCCGCGCTCAGAATACCAGCCCGGTTGTTCCCTGGATTCAGCGGCATGGGTTGTTAGATACTAAATTGCTGGCCGCTCATTGTGTGCACCTGGACAAAGGGGAGATGAATGCGCTTAAAAAGGCTCAGGCTGGGATAGCCCATTGCCCCACCAGCAATCTCAAACTCTCCAGCGGTATTGCCCAGGTGGGTGAAATGGTCAAAATGGGGTTGCATGTGGGTGTGGGGACCGATGGCCCGGCCAGTAATAATGATCTGGATATGTTTGAGGAGATGCGGTTGGCGGCTTTGTTAGCGAAAACAAAAACCAATGATCCCACCACCCTTCCGGCGCGACAGGCTATGGAGCTGGCGACCATCGGGGGGGCGCGGGCTGTACACATGGCTCATCTTACGGGGAGTCTGGAGCCAGGCAAGCGGGCGGACATCGCTATGGTGAATATGACGGGGATGCACAACTGGCCTCAGTTTAGTAACAACCCGGATGCTATTTATTCCCGGCTGGTGTATGCGGCCAAGAGTACGGATGTGGTGCATCTGTTATGTAATGGGCAGTGGCTCATGCGCGGCCGCGAGCTACTCACCATTGATGAAGCCACCGCCCAGGCTCAGGCCGCCCTTGTGGCCGCCCGTATTGATGCCTTTGTGCTGGAACGCGAATCCAATCCTTATAACAAACTCCTGGCCCTGGCTAAGATTGAACGGCAAGAAAGTTTTGAAGTTCAGGTAAAAGTCCCTCTCCCCAATGATCAGCAGGTACTAGATGTGTTGGAATCGGGCGGGTTGGAGATTATCCGGTACGCGTACTATAAACAATACGACAATTACTTCATTTTTGACCAGGAAGATCCATATGCGGCGCGTTTGCGTTACCGGGAAGATGATTTCCTCAATGAAAAGGGAGAAGTGATCAGTGCCCGGCAACGGCTGACCCTTTTGGGTGAATCCACGCCCCAGGCTTTCCCCGATGCTGTCATGTTGTCACGCACCCGTTACATGACCGAGGCTACCCAGAGTTTACGCTTTTACCGGGAATATTTTGCCCCACCCAAAGAGGTGGAAGTGCACAAAAAACGGAAACGGTGGCACATTATTTACGAAAACACCGACTTTGCCGTGAATCTGGATGAGGTAACAAAGCCTGCATTGGGGTACTTTTTGGAGTTAAAAGCCCGCACCTGGTCGCGGGCCGATGCGGAACGGAAGGCGGAGTTAATGAATAAGTTGTTACGGCATTTTGGTACTGACGCGGCCGCGGCGGCCCAAGAAGAATACGTTGAGTTAGCCCAAAATAATTTGTGAATGGCGTAACCGTTCAGATGGTGTAAGCGTTCAGTCATATATACTTACCACGGTCATAAAGTGACATTTTGTTAGCGGCAACAGATTGGTAGGTTTGGACTGAAGACCCATCCCCCTTCGATCCCAGAGGGAAGGGGGGAAACCCAACCGCGCCGAAAATAGTTCCCCGCCCCTGGGGGCGGGGTTAGGGGTGGGGGTGGCCTTGGATAAACCCAACACGACGATAAAGTGAGACGGCGACAGGGCGAAAAAATGTCAGATTATGCCCTTTGACAGTATATACTTACCTGGGGCTTCGCCCTTTTAGCCCGGCGGTTTGACCGCCGGGTGGGGTAACTGAACGCTTGCTAGATCATTTGAAGCACACCCTTTACCAAATCATCCTACAAAATGTGGGTCCTGGGGATTTCGCGGGGTACGGGCCACCCTTGTGGTTGCCCCACACTGGGCAGGCACAAAGCCAGCCCCTACATTTGGTGTCTACCCCCTGAATTCCCTAAGAGCCCAAAATGTTAAGCACCGTTTGCCGACTTTTGAACCACGCCTTGTATAGCTACTCTGCATGAACGTATTAGCGTTCTGCTACCACCAGCCCTTCTACTATATGGGTATCACCAATAGGTAGCCCCGTGCTGTTGAGAATGGGCAGGCGTTGCAGGGTGGCTAACAAATACCAGCCCACAATGAGACGGTAGGAACCAGGGGTCAGGTCTGGTTTGAGGAGAATGGTGTAGCGGTCGTTGATCTGTTCGCCGGGTTGCCATTGTCCGGTGGGATGAGTTCCCTGAACAGGCCAGCTATCTACCTGCCCCACAATCTGATCGTTGGCGTCTAACACCTGAATGAATACGGTGTAATTGTCGTTGAGGGGAGCCAATGCCTGCCATTGTATATCTAACAATAATTCGCCCCCAGATTGGAGTGTGGTTGTGGCTACATCTATAGCGGTGAGGGCGATCAAATCATTGTAATTGGTGGCCCCGGTGGGCAGGGGAATGCCGCTAATTTCCATCTGACCCAGAGAGCACAGAGATCGCGGCCGCGCCAGCCAGCCACAATAAAGCGATGGAGTCGTTGTAGAGACAGTTAGCTCGTAATGACCGGCGGGTTGGTTAGTGCTGAGGATGGGGTGCCACAAAGCCGTGCTGGTGTGGGTTGTGAGCAGGCTGGGCGCTGTTGCCTCAGTTACTATCTGGTCGGTGGCTCTGTCTTGCAAGTGGAAGGTCATTTCCTGATGGCTGGGATTCGTGCCTATAACCCATACGGGCCAATCAGTCTGCGGCCGCACCCGTGCCGCCATTTCTACCCCCGTGATCCAGACGCCATTTTGCCATACACGCAGGGGGGTGGCCTGGGGTAAATGGGTGGGGGGAGTGACAGCCAGCGTTGTGACAGTAAACCATTCTAAGGTTGCCGGATCGCTAAAGGGAGGAGCTAAGGCTACCTGGAGTTCTAGCGGTTGCGGCTGGGATAGAAGCGGCAAGGGCAGGTCGTGAAAATCGGCCACAATTTCGCCGGAATCCCAGGCCAGGGTGGGGTAATAGTTATTGGCCGGGTGTTGGCCGGTGGCGGGGATAGGGGAGCCACTGTAGTTACCATTGGCCCAGCGGGTGTAGACGTAGAGCAGTTGGTTGATGGGGGTGGATGTACGCCAGTAGAGCGTCGCGGCCGCGTTCCCTTCTCCCATTCTCTCCACCACATGCCCCAACAAGGTTATCCCATTGACGGTTAGCTGGCTGGGCGAAATGTCTGCGGGGAGTTCCATGAGCGGTTCCTGGCTTACTTCAGTCAGCGGGCCAACGGAGCGCAGGTGGTAAATACCTTCCAAACCGGGCAGAAAACGGGCCAGATAGACGGTTTGCCCTCTGGCGATAGCGGTTTCAAGCTGATAGCGATAAGCCGCTTCGTCTGGCTCTACCCGGATTTCCAGGTCGAGGCGCAGACCTTCAGCCTGTTGCAGGTAGTAAAGCGGGGCGATTTTTTCACTGTCGGCCAGGAGCATAGCCCCTTCGGCCAGAGGCAGGTTTAGGATGTATTCGCCCCAGGCGGTGCGGCCATCGTCGGCGGAGCGGTCTACGGTGCGGTAGGTAGTGGGGAGTTGGGAGAAGAGGGTGATGAAGCCGAGGGTGATGAAGAGGGAAGAAGGGAGAAATGGTGAAGGGAGAAATGGTAAATGGTGAAATGGTGAATGGTGAAGGGTGAAGGGTGAATGGTGAATGAAACGCACCACACCAACCAGAGCCATGCCGATCCAGATCGCTATGATCAGGTGAGCGGGGAGCAGGAAAACGGCGAGGTCGGGGACGTGGTAGTTGAGGCAGTAGAAGGTGTAACCGAGCCAGGTGATGAGGGTGAGGAGGGCGGCCCGGTGGTTTGTGGCAAGTAAGTAGAGGAAGCCGATTGCGGCCGCGAACACTCCCACCATGCCCCATTCCTGCACAAACAACCGGCCCACAATCTCGTAACGGGTCGGGTCGTGCAGGAAGGAACTCCATTGCAACGCCCCCTGGAACCGTCCCCCGATGACCCAATCTACAAATCGCCCCCAACCCATGGCTTCGCCATTAACGACCCACCATCGCCAGGGCAGGTACAGGTAGAGGAGTAGGGGCAATAACCCGGCAAGAGCCATCTTCACCAGCCAACGGGCTGTCCAGGGGAGTTGTTGCCGTTGCCACCAGAGGGCGAGCAGGGCCGGGGGGATGAGGAAAACGGTGGTGAGGTGGTTGGTGAGGCCGAGGCCGATGAAGAAGGGGATGAATAGTGAATGGTGAATGGGGAATGGGGAATGGTGAACGGCCCAATCCCCACTACTCCCCTTAATCTGCGGAAATAACATGAGGGAGAGCGCGGCCGCGACTATCAGCACATGCAACGTATACACCTCAGCTTCCACGGCCTGGCCCCAGAAGGTGGGGCGGGTGGCGAGGAGGATGGCAGTGAACAGTGAACAGTGGACAGTGGACAGTGGACAGTCTCTCAGTCTCGTGGTCTCTAGTCTCGCCGCGTCCCCCTTCGCCCCCTCGCCCACAAGCCGGTTAAACAGAAGGTAAAGCAAAACCGCGGCCGCGGCCGCATACATTGCCGTGCCCAAATTAAGCCGCCAGGCCACCGAGCCGATGGGGATGAGTGTCCACAGTTTGCCCAGGAGCAGGTAAAGTGGGTAGCCGGTGGGATGGGCAATGCCCAATTGTGGCGCGACCACCTGAAACTCAAAGGTATCGGCTTTGCCGACGGTGCGCCCCAGGGTGAGCAGGTAGAGGGGGATGAGGAAAAGGAGAAGGGTTTCAGGTTTTGGGTTGCGAGTTGCGAGTTGCGAGTTGCGAGTGAGCCAGAAGAGGGTGAAGGAGAGCCAGAGGGTGCTAAAAAAGAGGACGCGGCCGCGTACCAAATCCACTTCTGGTGAGAACAGATAGAGCAAGTTGCCTACCAGAGGGAGCAGAACCAGAGGCCAACGCCACTGGGGCCAGGCCGGGTTATATTTCCTGATGGTCCAACTGAGTGTGGCGAGAAGCGCGGCCGCGGCCAACGCCGGAATAGGTCGCCCCAAAAACGCCAGGGTGGGAAACCACGCCTCATACAAAACCCGTGTCAGAGCCAAACCGCCGAGGAAGGCGAAGAGGATGGTGCAGAAGGGAGAAGCGTAATGGGTGAAACGTGAGGCGTGGCGCGGGATGGCAATCATTGAATCCTTCATGCCGCCAATTGTATCTGAACAAACAAAAACCGGGTTTGGACAACAAACCCCCAAATCCCGCCCGCTAAACGGCGCCGTTGAGTTTCCCCTCTCCCCGTTTGTTGATGAAAGGATTAATCGGGTAATGAGTTGATTCGCCCATCCCCCGGCGATTTGCGGTGGAAAGGGGGAAACACCAGGCGTGCGGGTTATCGAGCGCGGCCGCGCTCGATAACCCGCACAAAAGAAAGTTCCTCGCCCTGGGGGCGGAGTTAGGGGTGGGGAAAACCCTATTACCTGACTATTTTTTTAAACAACAACTGGGAAGGGGGCGGGGGATGGGTCTTCAGCCTGAGCTAACCCCATCTGTTGCCACCAACAAAATGTCATTTTATGACTGTGGTAAGGATCTAAAATTAAATGGGTCTTCGGGATTTCAGGGGGTTGACACCATCTGTAGGGGCAACCCTTGTGGTTGCCCTTGGCGGGGCAGGCACAAGGCCAGCCCCTACATATAGCCACACCCCGCGAATTCCGAAAGAACCAATTAAATAACCTACGAAACTGCTGGGGCCGGTCTCCTGACCGCGCCACCCAACTTAATCTTGAGCGAACCCTAAGTGAACATCTAAAAATAACTTCCCGGTTTAGACCTGCCAGGTTTTCGGAAACCTGTCAGGTCTGCGCGGAACTTATTCTTGGACGATTACTAAGTATACCAGTGGTAGCCCCGAACCTGCGGTTCACTTACAACTTCAGCACCCAGCGGGCGATGGAGAAGTAGATGAACAGCCCGGTGGCGTCTACCAGGGTGCTCATGGCCGGGCCGGAGACAACGGTGGGATCAATGCGGAGCTTCGCGGCCGCAAGCGGTAACAACGCTCCCAACGCATTGGCCCACACCACAATGGCAAAAATCGCCAGAGCCACCGTCACCGCCATCGCTCCCCCCATGCCCCAGGTCAGAGCACGCCCATAAGCCACTCCAGCCATCACCAGGCCCAAAATCAGCCCGGCT
>JAGNBF010000130.1 GCA_018004935.1 Chloroflexota bacterium
GTGCAGGGGGATTGGTTGGTACAATCGGGGCTGAGGTTGGGGGAACAGGGGTTGAGGTCAGTACGACCCTGGTGGGGGTCGCGGTATTGGGACGGCGTGTGGCACTGGTTGTCAGCGTCGGCGCAATTGTCGGGGTGGCTACGGTTGGTGGTGGGGTGAAGGTAGCTGTGGCCGTAAAAGAGGGAGCAGGTGTTTGGCTGGGGGTGCGGGTGTTCGTTGTTGTTGGCAATGAAGTGGATGTCGTCGTCGGTTCAGGGGTAGTTGAGGGGGTTATGGTTATGGTTGCCGTCGGGGTTGCCAGAACAGCAAGAATATTGTCCCCCACCAAATTCCATACCAGGAAAATAATGACCGCCACCAATAGTCCTGCCCCCACCAAACTTAACCACAATAAGGGACGCCATTGAGATTTCATTGGCGAAGCATCGGTTTTGGTTGTTTTCTTTGGGGTAAAAACAGCCGCCCCATCCTGATTTCCCTGCCCCCGGGCTAACAAAGCCACTTCTTTGGCCAATGCTCGTCCCGACGAAAAGCGTTCATCTTTCTTCTTGGCCATGGCCTGGTTGATGAGCTTCTGGCTATCAAGAGGCAAATCCCCTTTGAATTCGAGGATGTTGGGAACGGGTTCCACCACATGTTTGACAGCCAGGGCGACTCCGGCCGATGGGGTAGCCTGGTAAGGCCGCTGGCCGGTCAACATCTCAAAGAGAATAACGCCTAAGGTGTAAATATCGCTTCGCCCATCCAACTCCTGACCCATCGCCTGCTCGGGACTCATGTACGCCTGAGTACCCATGGCCAGACCGTCTTTGGTCATGGCGGTTGAGCCTTCGGAGACGGATTTAACCAGACCAAAGTCGGCCAGATAAGGGCGGCCTTCATCATCAAAGAGAATGTTGCTGGGTTTTAGATCGCGGTGAATGTAATTTTTCTGATGAACTTTATCTAAAGCCGGGGCAATGCGCTCCAGGATTTGAGCGGCTTCGGTTAGAGATAGTGGCCCTTGTTGCAGACGATCGGCCAAAGATCCCCCTGACATATATTGCATGACCAGATAGGGCTGGCCTTCGTGGAGGTCGTAGTCATGAATGGGAACAATGGCAGGATGGTTCAGGGTCGCCACAACTTTGGCTTCGTTCTGAAAACGATTGAGGTACTCGCGGGCATCGGTACTTTTGTCAGGTAGAATCACTTTTATGGCTACCAAACGTCCGAGGTTTGGGTCACGGGCCAGGTAGACAACAGCCATACCGCCATGGCCTAGTTCGCTCTCAACGATGTATTTGCCTATTTTTTCTGGTGTTGTCATAGAGATTTTTGATTTAATAAATGCTGGTTCAAGATGGGGAGCATTCTATCTGCACTCGGTGTGGCTCAGTGAGGACACTGGCCACAGCGCGTAACTCCTAAGTTGTTATTTAAACACCCTTCTCAAAACTATCCGTAACGGGATAAAAGGGGTGGTCACAGTATGAGATCAAGCGTGGATAACAAGGAATGTACTCAGCAAGGGCATTCTGAGTAATGAATATGGCACGCTTCTTACGTTATATTATTACCGTATTTGGCTAAATCTTACAAATCCCCATGACCAATTTCCTACTTGGGGATTAGGGTCATTCTTATCCGGTTTTAGGCGAACAGACCTACTTATCCGTACCTCTTTTCGTGGCAGTGGGAACGAGGGTTGTAGGGTTATTCAGTTGATAATAGAAACAACCCACTTTAGAAATGGCCACGGGTTGGCGACGCCCATTCTTCATGTAGGCAATTTGCCAGGAATAATATCCGTCTCCGGGTATTTCGCTGGCAGAAATATAGGTACGCCAATTGCCCCCTCCCAAATTGGCATCATCACCCACCTGTCTTAGGGCAGGCAACGTTTGAGAAGTACCATAAGCACCCAACCGAATTTCCAGATAATGATTCTCTTCTATTGCCTGAGGCCAATACCATTTAATCTCAATGGTAGCACTCCCCCAATACCTGGCCATGTTATTCGAATTGCAGTCCACCAAATTGTCAATTCTAGGTGTGGGCACAAGAGTTGCTCCCACCAGGATTAGAGTAGGCGTTTCACTGCTGGTAGGGCTAGGGGTTGGGGTGGGGGTGAATGTGTTGGTAGGGATCTCGGTTGGGGTTTTTGTAAATGTGCGGGTCAAAGATGGCGTTATTGTTGCAGGAACAGCCGTAAGCGACGGGGTACTCAATATGATGGTGGGTTCCCTCGTTTGGGTGGGGGTTGGTGTTGGCAACGGTCGTGTACCCCAAACATAAATGAGTAACGGTAGCAGACCGCAAACAAAGAAAACGAGTATGATAAAGGCCGCGGCCGCGATGCCCGTAGAAAATAAACGTGGCCTCTGTAGCCGGGGAATCACAGAGGCTACTGTAGCGGAGGACAACACAGGTATGGGCGATGTTACCGGCACATTATCCAGAGCCAATAAAAGATCATTTATTGACCCATAACGATCCTGCGGATACTTCGCCAGGCATTTCTTTAGTATCCTCTGTACTCCCTGGTGAATATCGGGCCGAAATTGGGTCACATCCGGCACAACATCAATACGGTGGCGAGCCTCAATTTCCGCATTGGAGCCTTGATAATACCGTGTCCCTGTTAATAACTCATACAGGATAAGCCCTATAGAGTAAATATCCGAACGCTGATCAATCTTAGAACGATCTGCTCGGAATATTTGTTCAGGACTCATATAAGCCCACGTGCCTAATCGCGCCTGCTCCCCTAAATCAATGGCCGTTACTTCTCTATCCGAAGCAATACCAAAGTCAATCAAATACGGGTTATTCTGATCATCAAAGAGAATATTCTTTGGTTTCAGGTCAAGATGTTTAACTCCCTGAAGATGGGCGTAGGCTAAGGCCTGCAAAATAGGTCGTAAAATCGTCTTTATCTCAGGCAGGGTGAACTGCTTACCATCTAAATTCTTCTGAGCAATTCTTTCGGACAGTGAACCACCACCTAAATAAGGCATCACAAAAGCTAATGCTCCCTGATAAAACCCATAGCGTAATACCGGCGCAATGTGATTATGCTTTAGGCTCAGGGCAATCTCCACCTCTCGACGGAATAAAGCCTGGAGGGGAATCGTTGGGTGCATGAGCGCTTTAATAACCCGAATTTGTCCATCAACTCGTTGACGAACTTTATAAACCATGCCCATTCCCCCTTCATCAATGGGGAACTCCGTCAATTCGTAATCATTATCTAAAACAGGCCATTCGCTTTTTAACCCAGTAACTTTAGAAACAAAAATAGCCGGTTGGTGAACATTACCGGATGAAGCAGGTAATTCAATTAAAGCTTTTTCAAGGTCACTCAAAAAATCGGTTACTGAGGCATAACGATTCTGTGGTTCAACGGTCAGGGCGTATTCTAGAACAGGTTGCACATTGACGGAAAGATCGGGGCGGATGATGCGAATATCAGGAATTTTGGCCCTGTCGATGTTCTTAGTAAGTTCCCATGGTCTTTTCCCGGCCAAAAGTTCATACGTAATAACACCCAAAGCATAAATATCGGCCCGACAATCCAGATCCGCACGGGCTTTAACAAATTGCTCCGGTGCCATATATGAGGCTGTACCCGCCCGCGAGGTCGTGTTTTCGCTATTCCCTTCAATAAGTGCCAGGCCAAAATCCGAAAGAAACAAATTGCCCTCTTCATTAAAGAGAATGTTTTCCGGTTTTACATCATAATGATTAACGTTATGACTATGGGCATGGTCAAGAGCCGCCACTAATGAGCGGACAATGTCCAGCATTTCATCTTGAGCAAAATATTGATTAGGGGGTAAAGCATTGATCTTTTCACGCAGAGAACCACCCTGTAAAAGGGGCATGACAAAATAGGGTCTTTCCTCGTATTGTCCCCAATATATCAAGTAAATAATGTGTTCATTATCAAGCTGGCGCAAAATACCTATTTCACGCTCAAAACGAATAATTGAACTGTCGTCCTCTAACCATCTGTGGAGCAAAATTTTTAGGGCGAATTCTGCGCCATCCCGTTTAACACGATACACTTCAGCAACACCACCAGCGCCAATCCGGTCAATGACGGTGTAAGGGCCAATACGGTTACCTTTTGTGAGCAACATAAAACAAACTCCAAGAGCTTTATGTTTTATTGCCGTAGCGTTAAACGTCCAACAATAACCTGACGGCAAAGGCTGAAGGGGAATTACCTTCAAATATATAGTTTAAAAACGTCACGTGGTTATCAAAACGCCGAAAAGATGCAGGTTTGACACAAGATGAGGCGTTTCTCGATCATATTAAAACGTACCGGCGTGTAGTATATCTTGTTTTGCTATTTATAGCTTGAATATGCATCTTCTCAATATAGGCGATTACCTACTCCCCAAAACGAACCCATCCCCCTAACAATTCCCACTGGAAAAGGGGAAAATTTAATTTGGGCCATACAAGGTTTCCCGCCCCTTTGTTGTTTAAAAAAACAGTCAGGTAATAAAAGCCCTGTACTGTACCATCTAGCCGTAATCCTATCTTTAAGTAATTGTTTGTTATACTTGTACAGGCTTATAGTCAATTTAGATCTCTCGTCAATAGCTTTTGTGCCGCCACCTTATCAGTCCACCTTTAGAAAACCATTTTGGCCGATCTAGCTTGCTGTTTTATGTTAAGACAATAGAGAAGCGGCAGTCGTTTACGATTGATCTTCTTTTATTACATATCAGGTAGTTTTCTATGAATGCAGGTAATTTCATTGGTCATTACTCTATAGAATCCAATCTAGGTAAAGGAACCATGGGGGAGGTTGTTCTGGCTGAGGATACCCGAACCCGTACCAAGGTTGCCTTAAAAGTGATGCTCCCGGTAGAGGAAGAACAATATCTTGAAGATTTCCACCGTCGTTTTGTCAATGAAGCCCAATTTGTTAAAGATTTGAACCACCCATCCCTTGTTAAGGTCATTGATTTAGGCAAAGCTTATGACTCACGCAAAAATGCGGAAGTGGTATACATTGCCCATGAATTTATACCAGGGGGTAATCTCCAACTTTCAGCCCAAGCATTGTTTAAACAAAACTGTTTGCCCCCCCTGGATGAAACATTGGAGTTAGTAGCCCAGATTGCCGATGGTCTACATTATGCTTTTGCCCATAAAAAACTAATCCACCGCGATCTAAAACCGGCCAATATTCTGCTAAAAGCACAGAGGAACCCCCAAGGATTACCCGTACTTCAAGCCGTCATTGCTGATTTCGGCATCGCCAAATCGTTGGACACGGAAACGTTTACCCTTGCCGGATCCGTCTTGGGTTCGCCCGCTTACAGTTCACCTGAGCAATGTTTACACTTCATTGAAGAGACGAAAATTGATGGTCGCTCTGATATTTATTCTTTAGGCATTATTTTGTATGAATTAGTAACGGGCCGACGGCCTTTTAATTTTACGAAAGGGATGCAAGATGCTATTTCTTTTTATAAACGAGGTAGGCATGAACTACCCAGTCCGATTGCCTTTGTTCCCAAATTACCGCGTTCGATACAAGCTATCATTAATCAAGCTTTGGCTATAAACCCGGCAAGGCGTTATCAAACGGCCAAGGAAATGTCTGAAACGGTACGCTGGGTCAAAAATAGTTTAACCTTAGAGGAAATTACCCACTTCTCCGAACCCCGTTATCAAACCAGAAGTTTGTTACCAGTCGTAGTAGCCCGATACGAAACCCTGGCTTTGCCTATACCTATCATTGAAAAACCGATAAAACAAAGCGTTGTGACATCTGCCGCTGAAGCGCATTCATCGGTAACACAGATTACCACCCCATTATCACCTCACCATCCACCCTCTGTTGTTGTTTCGGAAACGGCAAATTCAGCACCCAAGGAGAAAACCGGAACAAACCCGGTGAATATAAGTAAAAGGGCTTTGCAAGGGGTAGGTGCAGGGAGTGCGATTGTCGCCCTGGTACTCTGTCTGGTTCTGATGGCTATATTAGGGTACTCATTTTTGGGAGAGTCATCTATTTGGGGTGTGAGCACAAGAATAGCCGCCAGTAACAATAAACCATCCCCTACCTTTACTGCGACGCCAACACAGTCATTAACTTATACCCCCACCCCGACGATAACCCCTTCCCCTACACCGCCTATCTCAACACCGACACTGGCTCCAACGCCCACTCAGGTTGTTATTACAGGAACGATTCTGAGCCAAGATCCAGTATATATTTTTACTGGGCCAGGAGGAAATTATCCGCTTCTGACAGGTCGGTCATTAGTACAGTATGATGTTGTCATTGTTATTGGTATTTCTAGCAATGCAAGCTGGGTTAAAATTGCTCTGGATGGGGTGAATGAAGCCTGGATATTGCGCAATGCTGTAGAAATCCATAATACGTCATTATCTGTACCAACTGTTGTTGTAACGGTGACACCTGTTGTACTCGTTACTGTACCGACTGTTATCCCTACGGCTATACCAGGGGGTAATAACCCTACAAACACGGCCATACCAACAAGTACATTAGGTATTGCAACCCCTATTCCTATGACGCCAGCCCCACCTAAGCCTGGGATAACAACTAAACCAACAACGACAAACTGTCCTGATAATACGTGCTAAGGATCAGCGATTAAATATGCTGGAAAGGGGCACAATCTGTGTTTTTTTTCATCCTGTTGCCGTGTCACTTTATCGCCGCGTTGGGTATATCCGAGGCCACCCCTAACCCTGCCCCCAGGGGCGGGAAACTTTTTTTGGCGCGGTTGGGTTTCCCCTCTACCGTGGCGAGGTGTTCTCTTTGTTGTAGAGAACCTCGCTGTAGCCGGTCTCCTGACCGTGCCACCTTTGCCACGCGGCCGCAACCATACTTTTTTCTGTTTACACAGGCGGGGCGCAGAGCAACCATGTTCTGTCTATCTGTGGCTCATCAAGGGTGAAGGGGACACGCGGCCGCACCCACTCCCAGTTTTCTCTTTTCACCACCACATCCGGCCAAACCACCGGCAAACGAGATGGGACACGCGGCCGCACCCACCCCATTTTTCTCTCATCACCATCACATCCGGCCAAGCCACCGGCAAATGAGATGAGACCCGCGGCCGCACCCACTCCATTTTTCTCTCTTTACCCCCACACCCGGCCAAGCCACCTACAAATGAGAGGGGAACCGCGGCCGCACCCACCTACTTTCTCTCTCTTTCATCACCACACCCGGCCACCTTGCCGACAAATGATGGTGTGAAATAGGATCCGCGGCCGCACCCACCCCTATTTTTCTCTCTTCACCACTACACCCGGCCAAACCACCTGCAAACAAGATAAGAACCGCGGCCGCACCCACTCCCATTTTTCTCTTTTCACCACCACATCCGGCCAAGCCGCCTACAAACGAGATGGGAAACGCGGCCGCACCACCCCTCTTGCTCTCTTCACAATCACACCCAGTCACTTTGCCGATAACTGATGGATGTAAGATAGGGAACGCAGCCGCACCATCCCTACTTTTCCTCTATCTACTACCATGCCCAGCCACCTTGCCGACAAATGATGGATGTGAGAGAGGGAACCGCGGCCGCACCATCCCGCTTTTTTTCTCATCACTACCATACCTGTCCAAAATCACCAGTAAATATGGGTATGAGAAGGGAATGGGACCGCACTCATTCCCACCACTTTACTCTCTTTCACCACCATACCCGGCCAGCCAATAATAGATATGTGATGGGAACCGCAGCCGCGATCTCTTTTCAAGATGTTTCTTCTTCTATTCGTATCACTTTACTTCCATGTTTCAAAAGAACGATATGCTTAAAAAGATCACTATAATCATTATATACTACTCTCACTGAGCTTAAAGGGTTGCTACCCTCGGCTTGATTGTCCAGCAAGTCATCTTCCGCAAATTCATAAATCGCCTTATCTTTACCGTCCAGGCGTATCGCCAACGTAGAGTCTCCACCTTGCCAGTAGCCAATAGGAAACAAATTTCCCCGCTCTAATACTGCCCGTTGATCATCATTGGCATACCCCAATAAACCGATGGCATACCAGATGTCGGCAACATTTTCTTCACGTGGCGTTGAACCGTCAAATCCATCCAGTTGGAAAGTAACTTGTTTGCCAGGAAAAACAAACGCCAAAGTCTGACGTATCTTTTTTAGCCAGAGAGGTAGCTTGATTTTTTGCTTCTCCTCTAGCATCATGAAGGTTTCCGCGGTTTCCTGATAAAATTCCAGATCGGAAAAACGGCGAATGAATAGAAGAAGCCTTTTTTTCGTTCGAACTGGCAATTTAGAGCTTGTCACCCATTCTTCAGCCTCTTGCGCCTTCCCTGTTGTCACTGAATCAACTTTCTTTGTAGGAACACGTTTTCTCTTAACCATTTTCTATTCCTGAACCTTGTTGGTAAGCATTCAGTCCCTCTGAGGAAGTCAGGCTTTTCGACTTCGTTAAAGAACGATACTCTGGAGTTACGAGCCTAACCTCTGGTGAACAGTTACCTTTGTTGGCTTATTTAGCCAATGATTTGAACATTTTCTTGATATCATCAAAGTGGCTCTTCTGAATAGCTGCCACGGTGGCAAAAGCCAATGAGAAGCTGTAGCCTTCACCATCGGCTAACATAGGATGAATCGGCGGGCTGGGTTTATTTCCTTTCCACACCCACTCTTCAAAAACGGCTTGAATATTTTTAATGGCATCCTTTGCGTTTTTGGCATTGCTAAAAGCGTCACGAGCAGCATCATGGAATGCACCTGTCCCTCCTGTTTGTGCGGTACTATCCAGATAGACTGCTCCCACATGACCTTGAAGTACCGTATAACTGCGTCCATTATGCAGTTCGATTTTACTGGCTTTAGCCGGATTAAAGACCACCCACGAGGTGTCAGTACGCAGATTGTTTTGGAGATCAATCCAATCAGCCGCATCCACTCCAGCTTCAACACCCGCTGCACGATTAATCACGTTCACAATCATGTTGCTGGGAATCCATTCATGGTGACCCTTGTTGACGGCTCGGAAAGCATCCTTGATCCAATCTTTGATTTCCTGGTCTGAATTCCACAATTTCTCAAACTTGGTTCGATTTAATTTGTTAGCCGTGCGTCCTTCGGCCATACGGTGCATAAATGCCACAATGCCACCTGCATTTTCAACCGCTTGTTTAACCTGTTCCAGGTCTTTGTTTGTCTTTGCTTTACCGGTTAAAGTCGTATCGTTCGGTGCAATTTTTACTTCAAAGTCCAAAGCTCCATCAGCTTTGTCTTGTTTAGCATCTTGAAACCGAATCCGCATCTTAATGCCAGGATCGAGTTTGGCCGAATATGTTTGCTCAAGCTGTTGGGCTTGTTGCTCTTTCTGAGTACGAAGTGTTTCGTAATCTTCTTCACCATCTGTTTGTTGTAACTTGGCAACGGCTTCCTGGGCATACTTCTGGTGCAAGGCTTCTTTGTTGTCTTTACCTTTGGCGTTTTTATCCTTGCCAAACAACATGCTCCCCAACTTCTTCACCAACGCCTTCGCCTTTCCCAACACCCAGTCAATCGCCTTGTTTATCGGCTCTTGAATCTTCTGGATGATGCCTTTGATCTTCTCACTCAACCCACCCAGACCGAGCAGACTGGCCAGGAAGCCGATGACGGTGGGAATGGCCTGGGCCAGGGAATCTTCGACATATTTGGCCGCGCCGCCAATGTTTCCTGCGGCAATGGCACTCACGGAATCAACAATGGCATTCACTAATGACATCAGTTGGCGGCCGTTGTTGACGAACCACATGATGACATCGTAAATGGCTTTGGCCGCTTTGACGAAGGCTCCGGCGGGGCCACCCAAGACGCCAATCAACCATTGGATACCGGCCTTGATGACTTCGGTGATGACCATATCTTTGATGCCATCAATGACCATTTCCTTGAGGTTGCTCAACTGCTCTTTGATGTATTCCCACAGCCCACCGATCCCCTGCTCCTTGATGATCTGGAACACTTCCCAGGCTTTTTCCAGGCCAGCGACTACGTTTTCGCCGAACATTTTGACGGCGCGGTTACGCAAATTAGCCCAGGTAATGCCCAGGACTTGCAGAACCAGACTGAGGATGCCTTTCAGGTCAAAGGATTCGGGCATTTGGATACCGGCTTTGGCGACCTCGCCAAAGAGCCAGGTCATCAACCCTTTCTTGAGATGTTCACCGATATTACCGACGAAATTTTGCAGACCGGTCTTGACGGCGGAGATCAGGTTGCCCAGGAAACCGATGGGGTCTTTGATGATAGAGTTGATGGCATCCTGAGCCTTGGCCAGGATAGAGGCCAGCATCTCCTTGATTTCCAGGATGGTTTTGATAACGCCACCAATGGCGTCCAGGGCTTTGTCTACCAGCCCTTTGTTGGCGGCTTTGAGTTCATCAATGCGGGTGTCAATGGCTTGCAGGTTTTCGTTGTATTTTTGGGCCAGTGTATCAATCAACTCATTCTGCTTGGCGTCAATGCTCTGCTCTAATTCGTCAAATTTGCCCTGGATGTCCTGGGCCGCCTGTTGCCCGACTTCTTTGAGGTCTTCGGGCAGTTTGCTGAGGTAATCTTGAATCTCCTGTTTGCCTTTGGCGACGGTGGCTTTGGCTGAGGTGAGACCTTTGCCGATGATGGCCGTCACTTCGTCTATGACGGCATCCATCTTTTGCAGGTAGAGTTGCCGCCCCTCGGTGTAAAA
Source organism: Chloroflexota bacterium (assembly GCA_018004935.1). GTDB lineage: Bacteria > Chloroflexota > Anaerolineae > Promineifilales > Promineifilaceae > Trichofilum. The sequence continues at coordinate 10,711 of JAGNBF010000130.1, forward strand.
GGTGTTGACTTCGGCAGGCATACCCAGGATTTTGTCTTTGGCCCATTTGGCCCAACCCAACATGCCACCGTATCGCTTCTCTTTGTAGGCGGTCATCTTGGCGTCTACGAAATCCTCAAATACTTTTTCCGCCGCGGCCGCGCCGTCACTAAACGCCTTCTCTACCGTCCCATCCAACCCATTCAGGATGTCTTCAACTTTTGTTTTTGTACTCTGGTAAATCTGGTCAATATCCTGCCCCACCTTCTGCCGCGCCTGCTCATCCTTGCCTTTACTATCTCCTTGTTTACCCAAGACCTGTTGCACGGCGACCGCTTTGTCTCCCTGCATCCCGGCCAGGTTCTGCTCCGTAGTAGCTTTGGCTTCCCCTTCGGCCTGTTTGATTTGAGCCTCTTCTCCCTGGCGGTAGCCTTGAGGGGATTGTTGCGCACTGGTTTTGGCCTCTTTTTTGGCTTCCAGTGCCCCGGTGAAGGTGGGTTCGTTTGACCTGGCTAATTGATCCTCGGTGATCTCCGCCTCGGCCATCTTGGCGTCCATCGTTTTGGCATCATTGGCGATGGGCTGTTCCACTTCGGCGGGTGTTTTGGCTTTGGGGGTAGCTTTTTCGGCGTCGGGAATGAGTGGGGCCGTGCCGGGGTCGGCGTCGGGAATAGGGGTGACGGGTTTGGGGGGGACGGCACTGGTATCGGGCGCGGCCGCGGTCTCATTTTCCAGCGGCTGGCTACTTTTCTCCTTTTCCTGGCTCACCTGCCCCTGCACTGAGCCTTTGACCCCATCCAGTTTGCCACTTTCTTTGAAATCATCCGCTTCCTGGGCACTCTTGGGGGCCAGGGCTTCGATCTGGGCCATGAGTTTGGCTTTGAACGCGGCCGCGTCAAAAGCCGGTGTCTCGGCCTGTTCAATTTTGCCCGCCTGACCTTGCTCAGCCCGTCCTTTCACTTCACTGGCGGGCATCTCAGCGGCGTCCTGGCTCTCTTTGGCCTTCTTGTCAGCCGGATCATGCGCCTTTGTTTTGGCCCCGGCTTGTTTGGCTTTGGCAATAACCCCCTGGAAACCCTGGTCTTCAGCGGCAGAGGCAGGGGCCTTATCGGTGGGAGCCGAACCGTTGAGCGCAGGCGCAGGTGCGGCCGCTTCTTCCCCACCCTTCTTCATCCCTACCGGTTTGGGGCCACCCTCGCCACCGGCACCGGTTTCACTCCCTTTTTTAGCTTCCGCCTTCCCTTTCGCGTCTGCGGCTTCTTGCTGGGCGGTCTCTTTGCCCTTGTCTTCTTTGGCCTTGGCGTCGCGAGATTTACCTGTCTCTTCTTGCCCCTTACCCTGCGCCTGACTGGCGATGGCTTCGGCGGCTTGCGCGGCCGCGAGAGCCGCCGCTTTTTGCTCTTCTGTCGGCGCGGCCTCATCTGCCCCACTTTCTTCCGTGCGCTGGATGGGATGGGCGTGATAGCCGTTTTTTGATGGCTGAGAGGTTAAGGGAAAAGCGGGTTGCCAAACGTTGCTGGGTGACAGGGGATCTGTTTCAGTGGGCGGCGGGGGGGCAGACAGTTGGATGCCACTATCGTGAGCCGCTTCCATTTCCGGCTCTAATTCGTCTGCCCCTTTCGCCTCTGTTTGCGTTTGAGGGTACACCGCTGGCGCGATAGAGCGAGATGGCTGATGAATGGTGGGAATGAGGTGGCGCAGGACATGACTGTTGCCGTGCAGACGTTGCTGTTGCAACATCATGGTTTGGCGCACAGCTTTGGTTCCCTGGCCCTGGGGTAAACCGTTTAGTGAAAGAGCAGGGGAAATTGCGGCCGCAACCGGACTCTCAACTGTTGCCGTTTCCGGTGCAACAGTCGTCTTTGGCTCAGGAGCCTTGGCTTTAGAAACAGGTGCGGTTTGTTTTGTAGTCACAGCAACGAAGCAGTTGGAAAACGTTCCAACGCTGACTTCGTCTGGTGGCCAATGAAAACAAGATGGGATCAGGGATAGATCACTGGCGGCAGACCTGCTTTTAGATGCAAGTTAAAATCTTAATGGCAAGAAACTGTTGACAAGAATGCCTTAATAATATGTCCAATAATATCAAAATGCCAATGTTTTACACGGCTTTCCCAAAATTAATTAGATTTGTCGCTAATCGAAAACGCCTATCCCCCTTCCCGGGGGAAGGGAGAACCTATTTGTGTTGTTTTTTGAGGGCGTATGCCCTCAAAAAACAACACTTTATCAAATTCCCCTCCCCTGGGCAGGCGCAAGGCCAGCCCGCACACCAGGTGTCAATCCCATGAATCCCCCAAGAGCCATGATATTTTCAACCATGGCATCAGGCGACATCGTGATATTGACGGTAATAGCCTCGTCTGGGCCTGGGGGTTCTAGGGCGTCAAATTGGCTCTGGAGCATGTCAGCTTTCATGTAATGATGCGGCCGCGTCTGCATCCGTTCCCCTATCAAGGCAAAATCCCCCTGAAGATACACAAATTGTAAACCGTCGTTCCCCTCGCGGAGCCGCTCCCGATAACGCCGTTTGAGTGCCGAACATGCCAACACTGCTCCTTCCCCCCGCGCCAGATGTTCATGAAGCAGGCTCTGCAAACGCACCAACCAGGGATCGCGGTCCATGTCTGTAAGAGGAATCCCCTGCGCCATTTTGGCCACGTTTTCTGGGGGATGAAAATCATCCCCATCATAAAAAGGACAAGCTAACCGATGGGCTAATGTCTGGCCCACGGTCGTTTTGCCACACCCGGATACCCCCATAACGACAATGATTTTTGACATAGATGATATAGATGACCTGTCTGGGGTGCGTCGAGACAGTGAGCCGCCGTTCCCATGAACGGGGTTGAATGATTCATGAAGTGGTAGACGCCTCCCCTCGTTAATCATGCAACAATTCACGAATTTACCTGGGCCGCACCCTGCGAAGGGCGAAAAACCTCGCTTTTTCGCCACAATCAGACCGGAAAACCCTTTAACGTACGCGTTCAGTTATCCCGCCCGGTAGTCAAACCACCGGACTAAATGTACCAGAGCTTTACGGGCTAAAACCCCAGGCCAACGGCCTTTGTAAAGATAACCCGGTCGTTTTACAGCCGGGCGGATCTGGTAGATGAATTTATATGACTGAACGGTTACCCCTTTAACTTACGAATTTCACAAACTTTGTAACTTTTTTCTCTCCTCTGGATATTATTCGTAGAGACACAGCATGATCACCTTCCACGACCTGTACGAATCTCACGCCGCCGATGTTTACCGCTTCGCTTATTGGCTTACCGGCCATCAGGCCGATGCCGAAGACATCACCTCGGAAACGTTTGTGCGTGCCTGGGTGGGACGAGAACGGATTCAGGTGGAGACGGTAAAGGCTTATTTGCTGACGATTGCTCGCCACTTGTATCTGAAACAACGGCAGAAGGCGCAACGGTGGCAGGCTCTGGCGGAAACGGAGGTGGATAGAGAAGCCGTGCCGGAAACGCAGGTGGCTGAGCGACTTACTTTACAGCAGGTGGGGCAATTGCTCCAGGCCCTACCCGAGGTGGATCGTACTGTGTTTATGTTACATGCCCAGCATGAATTGTCGTATACCGACATTGCCCAGATAACAGGGGTAACGGTCGCGGCCGCGAAGGTCAAAGTTCATCGGGTGCGGCTCAAACTGGCGGCGTCCGGCCTGAAGGAGATAGTTTAACCATGCATATCACCCGCAACGTCATTCTCGATTTGCTACCCCTTTACCTGGCCAATGAACTCAGCGATGATTCCCGTGCCCTGGTCGAGGAATTTCTCGCCACCGATCCCCAACTGGCCTCGTTAGCCGAACAGGCGTCACAAACCATGACGCTTGAACCCATCACTATTCCATTGACAAAGGATGATGAAATGAAAAGTTTTGAGAGAACGAAACGACTTTTATTCCAAAAAAACCTGTTTTTAGCCCTGGCGATTTTTATCAGCCTGAGCTTGTTGGCTTTTCGCTTTGACGAAACGGGCATCACCTGGTTGTGGCAGGGGGCAAACATGATGGGATTGGGGCTGGTCATGGCCGCCATTCTGCTCTGGCTTGCCTTTGGCAGTGTAACCTACCAGCTACGCCAGGAATAAGCCTGGCCGCTGACTGTTCGCCGATGGTCTACAGTCAGCGGCTATGCTCACCCTACAAGTGTGCGGGGAAATTTTTCCCAAAGGACAAGCCCCGTCAGTTTTGTTTTGATCCAGCCAGGGAACACACAAAGTAATCGTTTAGAAATAACATGGGTGGTATTGTCACCTGTTGCGGTTTAAGGTTGCCTGCGCCGCAAAGACACCACACATACCATGCACACCGCCCCCCGGTGGTGTGGCTGAGGAACAAAGGTAAAGGTTCTTGAGCGGTGTCGTGTATGGATTAAGGCGTGGTACAGGTCGGGTAAACAATTGCCGCCAATCTTGTACCCCGCCGTTAATATCTCCCCCCACGTAGTTAGGATTGTAATGATGATACTCATGGCTGGTCATGGTGTGACGGGCCAGAATGCAGTCGCGGAAACCAGGGGCAAACCGTTCGATCTGGTTCTCGATGACCTGGGTCATGTCGGTGGTGGAGCCATTGGGGACGTGGCAATAGACCCAGGCCGTTTGTTGGCCTGCCGGGGCACGAGTCGGATCAAACAGGCTGTGTTGAGCGACCAACACATAAGGCCGCTCTGGGTGTTGCCCCTGCCAGATGGCTTTTTCCCCCTGGGCAATTTCGGCTAAGGTTGGCCCAATATGGACTGTTCCGGCCTGGCGGCACGCGGCCGCGTGCCAGGGAATTGGCTCTGAAAGGGCGTAATCTATTTTGAAGACCCCTTGCCCATAGCGGTAGTTGCGTAATTGGCGACGATATCCAGGGGGAAGTTCGTCTCCGGCGATGTGCAATACCTGACGCGGGGTTACATCTAATAGAATGGCTTTAGCGGGGGGCAATTCGCGCAAAGAACGTACCATTGTGCCGGTTTCAACGCGGCCGCCCAGTGATTCCAGGTAGCGAGCCAGGGTGTTGGCGATTTGTTGGGTTCCACCTTGGGGCATGGGCCAGCCGACGGCATGGCCGAGGATGCCGAGCATGAGGCCAAACGCTGAGGTGGTGAGCCAGTCCAGGGGCATGATGCTGTGGGCGGCCAGGCCTGCGAAAAAACCACGCGCTTTTTCATCCCGAAACCGCCATTCGGCCAGGGTTTTGGCAGGCCAGAGGGCGTTCAGGCCAAAACGGGCCATGGCGAAGGGGTAACGCGGCGGCCGCAACGGACCCAAGAATTCGTGCATCAACTTTTCCCAGTCGCGCACGAGGGGGGTCATGAGGTGTTGGTACGCGGCCGCGTCCTGGCCCAAACTGTCGGCTGTCTCGGCAATAGAGCGATGGAGCGCGGCCGCACTGCCATCATCAAATGGGTGGGCCAGGGGAATGGTGGGGTGGACCCAGGCCAGCCCCAATTCGGCCAGGGGCAAGGAGCGGAAGAAGGGTGAGCCTAAGCCGAGGGGGTGAATGGATGAGCAGATGTCGTGGATGAACCCAGGCAGGGTCAACTCGGCGGAACGCATTCCCCCGCCGATGGTTTCTTTGCCTTCCAGCATGAGGACACGCCACCCTTCACGCGCCAGGGTGATCGCGGCCGCGAGGCCATTTGGGCCAGAACCAACAATAACAGCGTCAAATTCACTCATGTTTTTACCTGGGAACTCATAGGAAGAAAGGGAAACTCATAGAAACTCTCAACTGAGTTCCCCTGAGTTCCTACGAGTTCCCCTGAGTTCCTTTAGCACCAAAAAGCTTCTTCACCAGATGCACCGGCATATACACCGCTGTGCGTATGGCGGCATTGTGCCACACATTGCCGACTTCTGACCACTGCATTCTCTTATCCACACAGACGTTTTTCTGTTCTACCTGCCCGGTGGCCCCAAAATGGGTTGCCAGGTTACGCAGGGTATCATGCCAGAATTTGTCTTCCATTTTGTGCCCTACCCCCAGGCGGAACCCCATTTCGTAAAGTGGGTCGCTGGCGCGAATCAGGGCTTGAATTTGTACCACGGTGATTCCACCATCTTCATAAGCGTTGAAGGTGATCATCCCGGCGAACATGTGCCCCTGCGGTGTCATAAAAGAAAACGATTCGTCGTCGGCGTAGATGACGCGGATGCCGGTGGAGAGCATAGCTCCACCGGGCATAGACAGGTTCAAAACCGCCACCTCACCCGGCTGAACCCCCTGCAATGGCCCATAAAAGTTGTTGCCTTTGGGCCAGAAACGGGGGAAGTTCGCCTTCCAGGTTTGGATCACTTCGGTGGGGGCGGTTGTGATTCCGTTGAGGCGAATGCTGTATGTCTTTTGCCACATCTGGCCGAACCCTTGCAAGGGGCCGGTCATGCGTCGCCCCTGGACGTTCATGTTGATGGCATTGGCCGGGATGTTGTTGACGGTGAGTGTGTCCATTGGTTTAGCCCAATTGGCCGCATCACGCGGGGGTTGGGGGGAAGATGGTTCATTCATGGTTTGTAACTCCTACGAAAATAATCACTGATTAAAAAACACGGATGGGAAGGAACACGGATGGGAATGAAAAATGGTGGCGTTATTTTCATTCCTCTTGGTGTACCGCAGGCCCATGGGGAACTCCTACGAAAATGTGGGGCGATTTGGTAAATCGCCCAGACGATTTACCAAATCGTCCTACAAATTTTCATTCCCCTTGGTGCGCTCAAAGCCCATGGGGAACTCCTGCATAAATGTAGGGCGATTTGGCAAATCGCCCGGACGATTTACCAAATCGTCCTACAAATTTTCATTCCCCTTGGTGCGCTCAAAGCCCATGGGGAACTCCTGCATAAATGTGGGGCGATTTGGCAAATCGCCCGGACGATTTACCAAATCATCCTACAAATTTTCATTCCCCTTGGTGCGCTCAAAGCCCATGGGGAACTCCTGCATAAATGTAGGGCGATTTGGTAAATCGCCCAGACGATTTACCAAATCGTCCTACAAATTTTCATTCCCCTTGGTGCGCTCAAAGCCCATGGGGAACTCCTGCATAAATGTAGGGCGATTTGGCAAATCGCCCGGACGATTTACCAAATCGTCCTACAAATTTTCATTCCGTTTGGTGAGCGCCCGCTCATGGGGAACTCCTACGAAAATAAGTTTCGAGTTTCGAGTTCAGAGTTTCGCGTTCCCCTGAGTTCCTACGAGTTCCTGATCAGCTTTCCCAGGCAAGCGTAAACAAACGGTGGCTAACCCACCCCTGTTCACTGTTCACTGTTTACTGTTGACTGCTTACTGTTTACTGGTAACTCAGGCGGGGATGGCGAGGGAGGCGAGTGCGGCCGCTTCATTTTCGTAAATGCCAATGGCTTCGTTGAGGCGGGTCAGTTCAAAAATTTGCTGGTAATGTTCGCTAAGACCAAACGCCAATAGTTTTTGCTTTTGCCGTTGGATGCGGATGAGCAGAGTAACGAGCAGGCCGATGCCGGAACTGTTCATATAGGCCAGGTCGGTAAAGTTGAGGATGATGACCTGGCCATTATTCTGGCTGGCTTCGTTGTAACTGGTCATGAGCAATTCTTCGGCGAAGCCGGTAATCTCACCCGCAATGTCAATAATACTGATTCTTCCGGCTAATTTACGGACTTGCATAATCGCTTGATGATTGGCAGACATAAAGACCTCCTACGAAAATAGCCACGGATAGTGGAAACACGGAT
>JAGNBF010000131.1 GCA_018004935.1 Chloroflexota bacterium
TCAATAACACCTTGCTCGAAAGCGGCGAAGCCAATGCCGATACCCTGCGCCAAACCACCACCCTCCAGATTGAAGTAGCCGATCTATTCACCGATGAGTTGAACCGGTTGGCGATTGGGCGTAGTGCCGGAGGCGGCAACCTTTACTACACCGCCTATCTGCAAGCATCAATTCCCGTCTCCGAAGTCCAACCGCTTGACCGGGGGCTGGTCATTTCGCGCCACTATTACCGGGCCGACGATCCGCATACACCGATCACCCAGGTTACACAAGGGGAGACGTTCCTGGCTCGTCTGACACTCATTGTGCCCCACACTTTGCATTATGTGATGGTAGAGGATTACCTGCCCGCTGGTCTGGAAGCCATAGATACGTCGCTAAAGACCAATCAACAGGTGGGTTTGCCAGAGCGGTACGAGTGGGATGACTATCAAATGGAAGGTTGGGGCTGGTGGGTGTTTGACCACGTAGAGCTACGTGACGAAAAGGTGGCCCTCTTCGCCAGTGTGCTTCCGGCGGGTAGTTACGATTACGTTTATCTGGTGCGTGCGGCCGCGCCCGGCATCTATCAGGTCATCCCCCCCACTGCCTGGGAGCTTTACTTCCCCGATGTGTATGGACGAGGGGCCGGGGCATTGTTTACGGTAGAAGCGACGGGTAATCAGTGAACACCTAAAAACAAGTGGGGTGGCGCGGTCAGGAGACCGGCTATAACAAAACGGGTAGTTATCCTTAAACTGCTACTTCCTTTGTCGCCGGAAGCCCCCACCCCTAACCCCGCCCCCAGGGGCGGGGAACTTTTCTGGGCGCGGTTTTTCGGGGCCTTCGCCCCGAAAAACCGTGCCGTTAAGCTCCCCCTTCCCCCCGGGAAGGGGCAGGGGGGATGGGTCTTCCGGCTAGATCAGCTAAGAAGTTGTGTCAAGCTGTAAGAGTGACGCTGTTAGTGCCTAAAGTACGGGACTAAACTATGAACAGGTCTGCAAAACTCAAGAAAATCCTACACGGGTTGGGTGCCCTCTTACTCATTGCCTTAGCCAGCGTTTTCTTCTACGGACGCTCCATCCTGGCCGATCTGCCCGATCCAGCAGACCTGGCGACAGCCGGGCAAATACCCAGTGTGCGCATTGAGGCCCAGGATGGTCGGCTCCTGTATGAGGCTATAGATGCTCAAAGCGGCCGCCAGGCCGTCCTCCCCCTGGTGCAAATACCTCTGGCCTTGCAACAAGCCACCATTGCCGTTGAAGATGGTCACTTTTACGAAAACGAAGGCGTCGAAGTGACGGGCATTGGGCGTGCTTTGTGGATCAATATTCAGGGCGGAGAGGTGCTGGCCGGGGGTAGCACCATCACCCAACAGGTGAGCCGTAATTTGCTATTGGTCGAGGAACGGGAGGAACGCACCTTGCGGCGCAAGCTCCGGGAGAGCTGGTTAGCCTGGGAAATCAGCCAAAATTACACCAAAGAAGACATTCTGGCCCTCTACCTTAACCATAGTTATTACGGAGCAATGGCTTATGGCGTATCCGCGGCCGCACAAACCTACTTTAGCAAACCCGTCACCGCCCTCACCCTGGCCGAAAGTGCCTTAATTGCCGGATTGCCCCAGGCTCCGGGAACGTACAATCCCTTCCTGGACGCCGAAGCCGCCAAAACACGGCAGGTGGTGGTTTTAGGTTTGATGCTCAAGGCAGAATTCATTACCCAAGAAGCCCATGACCTGGCCCTGCGCGAACCATTGGTTTATGCCACAACACCCTATCCAGTTCACGCACCCCACTTTGTAATGATGGTTTTGCAAAAAGTAGACACCCTCTTCACCCCGGCGGCGATCAAGCAGTATGGCGGTTTAACGGTGCGCACAACGCTCAATTTGAACTGGCAACAACAGGCCGAAGCGGTTATGAACGAACAGTTACTACGGCTCAACCAGCCTCCAGAAGGGGGAACGGGGCATAACGTCAACAACGGCGCCCTGGTAGCTCTCGATCCCCATAATGGGGCAATTCATGTCCTGGTAGGCAACCATGATTACTTTGACGCCGACAACGCCGGGGCTGTTAATATGGCTCTAACTCCCCGACAGCCCGGTTCAGCCATCAAGCCGCTCATTTACGCGGCCGCGCTCTCCCCCGACATCATGGGTGGCACCCCCTGGACGGCGGCCACGATGGTTCCCGATGTACGCACCGTCTTTCCCACCGCCGAAGAGCACCCTTATGTGCCGGTCAATTTCTCGCGCCAGGAAAACGGGCCGGTACTGGTGCGCGAAGCCCTCGGCTCATCATTGAACATACCAGCGGTAGTAGCTCTGCACACGGTCGGTTTGGAAACGGCCCTGGATCTGGCCACCCGAATGGGCATTCATAACCTGGGCGATCCCCAAGATTATGGTCTGTCATTTGCCCTGGGTGGTGGGGCAGTATCGCTCCTGGATTTAACCTCGGCTTATGCCGTTTTTGCCACGGCAGGTTTGCAAGAAGAACCTTATTTTATTGAGACCATCGCGGCCGCGGATGGGCACATCCTCTTTGTCGCCCCCGCATCCTCGCCCATACGGGTACTCGACGAACGCGTCGCCTGGCTCATCTCTGACATCCTCAGCGACAATCAGGCCCGTACACCCGCCTTTGGCCGTAACAGCGTCTTGCGTCTAGACCGAACAGCGGCAGTTAAGACGGGCACAACCAATAATTTTCATGACATCTGGACCGTAGGCTACACCCCTGACCTGGTAGTGGGGGTATGGGTGGGCAATGCCACCAACGAAGCCATGAGTAACGTAACCGGTGTCAGCGGGGCCGGGCCTATCTGGCATCAGGTTATGCGGGCTTTTCTGGCCGGAGAGCCGGATCAGCCATTTGTCCAACCGCCTGGCCTGGTGCAGGTGGAACTGTGTCGCCTTTCGGGGCTACTCCCCACGGCGGCCTGTCCCTACCGGGTATGGGAATGGTTTCTGGCTGGAACACAACCGGTAACACCAGATTCATTTTTCCAGGAGGTCGCCATTGATCAGCGCACGGGCAGGCTCGCGGCCGCGGATACCAACCCGGTTTATATCGAAACAAAACTGGTACTAGATTTGCCCCCGGAGTTTCACACCTGGGCCAGGGCACAAGGCCTGCCCTTGTTGCTTGATCTAGAAACCGTGAGTAGAAGCCTGGATATGAATGCGGCCGCGGAAACCACCTTACGCCTCGCCTACCCCGATCCCAACGCCGTCTTTTACCTCTCGTCCGCGTTACCCCTCCAAACCCAACGTATATTACTCCAGGTAGTCAACGGTGAGCCATATCAAGATGTAACTATCTGGTTAGATGATCGCCCGTTGATCACATTGCCCCACCCCCCCTACCAGGTGTGGTGGCCCTTAGAACCAGGGCCACACCAGCTTGTTGTCACTGGCCTGGCACCCGATGGTAACACCATCACCAGCCCAGCGATTCTTTTCACCGTACATGATGTTGCCGATCATTGATATACAGCGCAGTTTTTCAGACGGTAGCCATTTTCAATTGGGTTTGCTCCTGACGTTTGCCGGTTTTATTTTCTCGAAAGGGTGAACAGTCGTAACCGTTCAGCCTTCCGAACGTTTGTACCACTGGTCAACATCTACACCGAAACCTTCGGAAGGTTCATTTTCTCAGGGAACTGAACGCTTACGAACAGTCTGAAAGACTGTTCTACGGCTTGGGCCATTGTTAGAGCGTGCTTTTGGCATCCAACGGTTTTTGCGTTTTTCCGCAATAATCCAGGCATAGAATGGCTACCACGAAAGACCCATCCCCCTGCAATCCCAGCGAAACCTTTTACCACCTCAATTCGCAACCTGGGCGGTAGCGCCCCTTCCCGCTGAGAAGGGGGAAACCCCCTTCGTGTCATTTTTCACGGGCGGACGCTCGCGAAAAATGACACGAGAAAAAATTCCCCGCCCCTGGAGGCGGGGGGAAACCCCCAGTAAACAATCACCCCACAGCCCAAGTCAAGGCATTTGACGCCATCCCAGCGCCATGTTACCATTCTGCCGTTTTGTTCAGTAAAAGAACATCCAAAATCTAACCCAATCATTCACCATCCTGGAGGAAAACAGTCTTGGACACAAAACATTCCCATCCCTTTCATGGGCATAAATGGCATATCTTGCCCCTCATCCTCATCGCTTTACTATTTCTGGTTATCTGGATCATGGTCGGGGCCTCAGGTGAAGCCAGTGATCAAAGAGGCATCGGCTTAGATGGTACTCCCTACTACCTCTCCTATGTTCGTTACGATCCAACCTCTACACCCACCACAACACCTACGGCTACGGCCACAGCCATTCCCCCCGTGCCCGCATTCGTCAAAAACATCCCCCTACCCGACGCCCAATGCCCCAATTCAGTGGGGTTCAATGCCATTAGCGGCTACGTCTATGTGGCTAACAATTTCAGCTACAACGTCAGCGCCTTTAAAAATGCCGCCTTTGTCACCAATATTCCCATGGGTGAATGGCCTACTTTAATCGCGGCGGATAACGATTCCTCTCTCACCTATGTCACGGTCTTGCATGACCAGGTGACAGTCATTGATGGCACCACAGTGGTAGGGGAGGTACCTAAGCATTATGAGTCATATGGCGTCGCCGTAAACCCCATCAACGGTTATGCCTACATCACCGATCTGGATAGTGTTGTTCAGATTGCCAATGGAACATCCTTAGTAACAAATGTCCATGTGACCGACCCGGAAACGAACAATGGTGCGGGCTGGTTACAGCCGGTTGTTGTTGATCCCAATACCGGGTTAGTCTATGTCGCCAGTTGGTCGCACGGCAAGATGTATGTCCTGGATGGAACCAACGTTGTGGCAAATTATCGGGCAGGGTGGGGTATTAAAGATATGGTCATAGATGCGGCACGTGGTTACATCTACCTGGCCCATTCCGAGCCAAACGCTACCTATACCCACAACATTTCTGTCTTCAATATTGCAACCCAGGCGTTTACCTATATTGATACGGATCCCAACAGCCTGAACAATTCACGGGCAGTCGCGATTGATCCCATAAGCGGTTATGCCTATTTCACCAACCCGGATGTGGATACGGTCACTGTAGTTCAGGGAACGAATGTGATTGCCACATTACCCATGGGCGATGCACCCTGGGGCATTGGCGTCAACCCCAATACGGGTTATGTTTTTGTGACCAATCGTAATAGTGACAGCATAACCGTTATCAAGGGCATATCAGTTGTTACGACCATACCGGCACAGGGAGATCAGCCCATGTCTGTAGGGGTGGATACGATTAACAACGATGTATACATTGCCAATCGGGGTGACGAGTACGGACTCTTCCAGTGTCGTGATGCTTCCGTAACAATTCTGCACTAGTACGGCTTTATGAAAGTACGTCGTATGTTTTTATGACAACTATCTAGAGCGGTTTGTTGCCAGAAACCCCCACCCCTAACCCCGCCCCCAAGGGTGGGGAACTTTTTCTCATGTCATTTTTCGCAGGCGGACGCCTGCGAAAAATGACATAAATGGGGTTTCCCCTTGCCCCTCCCAGTTGTTGATTAAATGATTAAGATGAGCTTATTCTGGTGCCGAGACAATCGCCCTGGGAGGCTGACAATTCCCCTTGTACGGAAACGACCTTTGTAGGTAGAATTGTTCTTCGATTGTCACTGGCAAGGGTGTTTTACTCCAAAGGTTCGCCCAAAATTAAGTTGGGTAGCGCGGTCAGGAGACCGGCCACAGCAAACTCAAACGTTATTTGCGGGCGAATTCCAAGCTAAAATCAGCCTGTTCCCCATAACCCCAATTATCAGCCAATATACATCCGGTTTGGGCCAGAATTGATTTCATCATAACCTCATCATCGCCAGTGCATTTACTTGAATAACCGAGATCTAGCTATAGATTTCAAGATAATGATGTGGGTAGAGGCAACCACAAGGGGTGCCTCTACAGTCACAAACTTTTTCTTAAGAGCTATAGAAACACTCTCAATACATCATATCGAACGAGAAGGAGCAAGTTGTGAAACAGAAATCATTTATTATCTTATTTTTTGTTATCCTGGTCAGCTTTGTTTCGGCTATCAGCATCCAGGCCGATCAAGGAACCTACATTGTTAAACCCGGTGATACTATCAGTTCCATTGCCCTCGAGTACGGGGTAAAAGTATCCGCCATTGTCGCCGCCAATAATCTACCCAATCCCAATTTCATTGTTTCAGGGATGGAACTCGTCATTCCTGATGTCACTTTCAATCCCACCGCCACGCCCATCCCTGATGACCTAAACTTCATCACTCATGTGGTACAACCCGGCGAAACCACCTGGTCTATTTCCATGCTCTATGGTGTCACAGTGGACTCTATCGTAGAAGCCAATGATCTGCCCAATTTCCGGCTTATCTCAAACGGCCAGGAACTGATTATTCCCGGTATCAGTCCCACCCCCACCCCCAAACCGGCTACTGTTGGAGCAACGACAACCGGCAGTACACCTCCCTCGGCTCCCACCAGCCCCGCCATTCCTGCCATTCCTGCCGGTTCAACCAACCTTTTCACCAACCCTTCTTTTGAGAGTGGTTGGTATAACCATAATAATGTGCAAGAACTCCAGGTACCCCAGGGCTGGTTTATGTATGTGGATGAAGGGGCCAATAGCCTGGTTCCTGGAGCCGGTGGTGTCTTCTACCGTCCGGAAAGCCGCGTCTTTGCTGATGCCAACCTGCCAGCAAACGAACAGGTGCTCTTCCTCTGGAACGGCACCCACGGGATCAAAGTGTTCAAGGGAGGTGCGCCCACCCATTTTGGCCTCTTTACGGATGTGTATCTGCAACCGGGAACCTACCGCGCCACCTTTAACTTCTTTGCCGACGCGGTGATGGCTTATGAGGGGGGCACGAAAATTTACGCCACCGATCCGCTCTCGGCTGAGTACCGCATCATCCATGGAACCGGGGGTACAGGCTGGACATCGGCAACGATGGGGTCCAAAAACACTGTCGTTTATACCTTTACCGTTTCCTCTACCGGAGCAGTGCGCCTCGGCGTGGGCTTCCGTAATCGGTATGTCCTGGCCAATAATGGCTGGATGATTGACGATTGGTCACTGGTGAAAGTCAATTAGGGAGTCATCCGTAACGACTAAGGGTTCGCTCAAAATTAAGTTGAGTGGCGCGGTCAAGAGACCGGCCACGGCAAACCGTTAAGTTATACTGCCAAAGGGCATAATCTGACATTTTCCCCATGTGTGGAGCTTGTCGAAGCCCGTTTCCTTCGACAAGCTCAGGCAATGGGCTTAGTAGTTACAGTCTAGAAGTTGAACTTTCCTCTGGTAATGCGTCATTACGGGAGTAAAACAGCTGGCTCTTTCGGAATTCGTGGGGTGCGGCTAGATGTAGGGGCTGGCCTTGTGCCTGCCCCGCCGAGGGCAATCACAAGGGTTGCCCCTACAGATGGTGTCAACTCCCTGAAATCCCAAAGACCCAAACAGCTTTAGTTGTCAATATAAAGGGTGGATCTGGCCTTGTGCCAGCCCCACCCTTTATATTGACAATGGGCACAATCTGCGGTTTTTTCGCCCTGTCACCGTGCCGCTTTATCGCCGCATCGGGTATAACCGCACCCCACAAACCCCAAAGAGCCAAACCTATTTACGGGCGGTCAGCAGGCGGAAATTGGTCAAAAACAGCACCAACAAACCGCTTCCCCAATACAAGGCCCGCATCCCCGGATTACCGCTATCGCTTCCGGCCATCACCCCATGCACGGTCGCCAGTAGATAAGCCACAAACGTCAGGTAATGGAGTTGTCGCCATCGTTGTTGGCCTATTTGTTTACGGAAATAGAAGCTAACCGAGGTCAGAATCATCAGGTAGAGGCCGATGATGCCTACACCCACCCATCCCGGCTGATAGGGGCCAATGAACGGGATGGTTAAATCGGCCAGGGTATAGGTGTAGTAACTATCCAGCAGAAGAGCCAGAGCGTGGAATCCGGTCAGAGCAATCGCCAGCCAGGAGAGGGTGTTGTGCATCGCCAGAGCCAGCGGGGCAGGAATATGCTCTTTGACGAGTTTACTGCTCAACAGCAAACCCCATAGGGTAGAGCTAACCAAAAGGATATAAGCCACCGTTCCGGCGGAGCGGGTGAAGTGCCAGGGCGTCTGGCTGGTGATGCCCACCCATGTTGCCAGTTGGGTTAACAAGGTGGTTTCGGTTCCTAAGAACCAGAAACCGCCCAGGATAACCGCGCCCCCGATCATCCCTGCCAACAGACTGAGAAGAAAGATGAGGGTGCGCGTGGTGCGCGTGGAAGATGTGTCCATGTGGGTGAGTGTGGTCATGTTGTTATTCGTGTATTAGTGATTGGTCTGGAATTGATTCAGGTATTGATTCATGGTTGAAGTGACGAGGATGCGACCATCTTGGGTAATGACCAGGCCGGGGATGTCCTGGGCCACGAGTGTGTCCAGGCCGATGGACCCGGTGATGAGGGTGGCGGTGGCCCAGGCTTCGGCCGCGGCCGCGTCAGGCATCATCACTGTCACCGTCAACGCATCCGTGTCCGCAGGTTGGCTGGTAAATGGATTGATAATGTGGTGGGCCAGCCGCCCCTTGAGCGACCAGCGCCGATAATCTATCCCTGAAGTCGCCAGACTGCTCTCGGCCAACCACAGCGTAAATAAGTCCGTCGGTTCGCGGGTCTCATCCACCCAGGGTGAGCTGATGGCGACCGGCCAACCGGCGTAACCGGTGGGGGCTAATCCCGCCACAAGATCACCCCCGGCATCTACCAGACAAGGGCCGGTTGCCTGCAAACGTTCAACGGCCTGTTGGGCGGTGTACCCTTTGGCAATGCCCCCCAGGTCCAGGGGCAGGTCGGGGGGCAGGCAGACGGCTTGTGACCGGGCATCAAGCTGGATGTCGCGCCAACTGTTGGTGGCGACAGACCTGACAGGTTTTAAAAACCTGTCAGGTCTGCTTGGAGATATAGCTGGCTCGTCCATCTCGCCCATCAAAGCCCGATCAAATGAGTTTTTGTATCCGGCCTGCTTTAAGGCGTTGAGGGTGGTGGGGTCGAAATAACCCTGGGTGTGGTCGGCCAAAGTCAGCGACCGATTCAGCAAATCCCATAGTAGAGGGGATAAGCTGACCCACTGCCCGCAGTGGGCATTCAGTTGGGAGAGTTCGCTCTCGGGGCGGAAGCGGCTGAGGGTTTGCTCGTTGTTGGCGAACAGGGTTTCGGCGTCAGTTAAGGCGATTTCTGCGGCCGCGTCGTCTGCCGTCTCCACCCATAATGTTATCTCACTGCCCATGGCCCGGAAGGTATGAGCGTGCCAGTATGAGGGAATAAATTCGGTATATGTCATCACGTAGACCTGCTATGAACCGCTGACATGGGTAAAAGAGTGGCCATCGGTGTATCAGTATACTGTGACTACTCACTGCTCACTGGTGAGCTTACTGAAAAAGGGGAGTTTTCACCGCAAAGACGCAAAGATCGCAAAAGTTTTCTCTGGACTTCTTCCGTTCTTAGCGTTCTCGGCGTCTTGGCGGTTCCTTTTTTCAGAGGACTCACTGATTACTGCTCACTGGTTACTGATTACTATCCTCTACCGTGAGGAGCGTGTCCGAGCCACGGGGGCGATGTTGGGCGTGATGGCCTGGGGAATGGGTTGCAGTTGAACTTCGGTACCGCGGCCGCTGTCATTATAAGTGGGGGGCAGGGCGTACTGTGTCTGGGGCTGGGCCACGGGAACAACCACTGTGATGGGTTCGCTGATCGGCGCGGCCGCGGCCTGTTGGCCCAACAACCGTGTCCCCATCATCGTGGCGGCAATCGTGCCCACCACCAGCACTGTCTTCAGAAACCCCAAAGAATGATCTGGTCGGCCCGGTTTAGTCGTTGTCGTCATGGTTTTCGTGCTCCTCATGTTCTTCATAATCACGATTGCTGGCCATCTGATTGGCATTGTTGAGTTGATCTTGAAGGTCAAGGATGGTGGCGTTGGCCGCTTCCAACTCTGCCTGGTATTGGGCTTCCCGGTCCTGCAAAACCCGCACCGTGTTTTCTAGTTCCGCGCTGTAGGTTTGCCAGGCCTGCACCGCTTCCTCACCGGCCAAATCGGTGGCGGGCTGATCCTGGGTTGTGATGAGCGGCGTAGAACTGGGTTCCGCGGCCGCGCTGGCATTGCGCACACTCAGGACGATAACGGTGATGAGGATGAGGCCGGTCAGGGTTCCGGCGGCTAAGATACCTTTGAGACGAGTCATGGGGTTACTCCTTGATTAGTTATTGGTGTATTGGTGTATTGGTTATGCGCTCAGTTGTTGCTGGCGGTGGCCTGGAAACCTTGAATGAGGGCCTCTTTCTCGGCGGCGGTCAGGCGGGCGTCAGGATGGGTGACAAGGAACATCGCCATCGGCATTTCCCCTTCGTTGAGGCTTTCGGCCAACTCACCGGGGCGTTCCCCTTCGCGGCCGCGACCCCAATCCGAAAAGTTCACCTCTTGCCGCCCCTCTTCCACGTCATGTTGTACCAGCCAGGAAACCGGGGCAATGTTACTGTACCAGGGCCATGTGGTTTCATTGCTGTGGCAATCGAAGCAGGCACGTTGGGCCAGAGCCAATGTCTCCGGGCTATCCCAGTTCGGCTCATTGACAACGGGCGGATTGGTATGATTCCGGCCATAGGGAACCAGTTGAATGAGGAGAAATCCCCCGACAAGAACGGCTATCCCTATTCCGATTATTTTTTTGATTGTTGTTTTCATCTGCGCTGTGCTCCTTGTGGGCGATGTTGTTTGGCTCCACATGTTTCTATACTTGAGTTTAGAGTTCAGAGCCAGAGCTAGAGGGTTTTCCAGAGTAATTTCTTCTCGCTCTTTCCTCTCGCTCTAAACTCCAGCTCTATACTGGTGAAGGGCATAATCTGACATTTTCAAAGGGACTAGAGACTGGAGACTAAAGATTAACCAGTCTCCAGTCTCTAATCTCCAAACAAAATGTCACTTTATGACCGTGATGGGTATATCCTAACGGAGAACGGGATTTGCTGGGTTAAATGCGTCCTAAACAATGTTAAATCCAGCTTAAATCCACAAAGGGCCATTGCCCGCGGCCGCGACCTGTGCCACAATGCGGACAGAAGGAAAGAGCTAGAGCTAGAGCTAGAGCTAGAGTGAGAGTGAGAGAAACATATGACCCTCTCGCTCTCGCTCTAGCTCCCCCCCACCCATGACCACCATTCTCCTTGTAGATGACGAACCCATGATTACCAGCCCCCTGGCCCGTGCCCTGATCCAGGCGGGTTATACAGTGCTGGTGGCCCACAATGGCCGTGATGGACTGGCGCTGGCCCTGACCCAACATCCCGATGTGGTGGTTTTAGATGTGCTTATGCCAGAGATGGATGGTTGGGCGGTATGCAAAGCGTTGCGCCAGAAAAGCACCGTCCCTATCCTGATGCTCACCGCCCTGGGTGATGAGGTGGATCGTATTTTGGGGTTAGAGTTGGGGGCCGATGATTACCTGACTAAACCGTTCAGCACCCGCGAACTGATCGCCCGCCTGCGGGCACAGTTGCGCCGCGTGGAACTGGATCGCCGCCAACCGGTCGCCGATGACAAACTGGAAGTTGGCCCCATCCGCCTGGAACTCACCAGCCGCCGCGCCTTCAAGGGGGAGCAAGAATTAACCTTGCGCCACAAGGAGTTTGAAGCCTTGAGCCTGCTCCTCAGCCGCCCTGGTGAGGTGATTACCCGCGCCGAGTTTTTTGACCAGGTGTGGGGAACGGATTGGTTGGGGGATACACGCACGTTGGATGTTCACATGCGCTGGTTGCGGGAAAAGATCGAGGCTGACCCGGCCCACCCCCGCCTCATTCAGACGGTGCGCGGCACGGGGTATCGCTTCGCGGCCGCGGACAGTGAGGAGTTGTGATGCATACCCTACGCACCCGCCTGCTCCTGGCCTACGCGGGCCTCATCCTCATCGGCTTTGTGGCCCTGGCCCTGCTGGCGGGAGGGCAAATCTCCGCTGGCACGGTTGAGGATTTTCGCTCCCAACTGGCCGATCAGGCCCGTCTGTTGGTGCGTGCCCTCAAAGAGCCAGTCGAACATTTTGCGGAAGAGGAAACGAGCGAAGCTGAATTGGTGGCCTTGTTGCAGACATATGCCAACCAGACCCAGGCTCAGGTGATGTTGCTGGATGAGGATGGCCTCTACTGGCTCAGCCATGACGGGGTGGCCGATGGGCAGACGGCCATCAACCCGGAAGTGGTGGCCGCCCGCGAGGGGGAGATCACCACAGACACACGGACGAACCGGGCGGGGGTGACGATGGTGTACGCGGCCGCGCCCATCAGCGAAGATGGCGACCTGTTAGCCATTATCCGCCTGGCCGCGCCGCTGTCGGAAGCGCAGGCGTTGGTGACAGAACGGTGGTTGACATTGGGGTTGGGGGTGGTTGGGCTGACAGCATTGGCCGTGTTAGCCAGTTTAGTCCTGGCATCCAGCCTGACGCGGCCGCTGACCCAACTCCATCAGGCCACTCTGCACGTCGCCAGCGGCGATTTTTCCCACCGCCTGCCCGATAGCCGTCAGGATGAGTTGGGGCAGGTGGCCCGTGCCTTCAACCACATGACCGCCCAGGTTGAGGCGATGATTGAGGAGCAGAAAGCGTTTGCCAGCAATGCGTCCCATGAACTCCGCACGCCGTTGACGGCCATTCGCCTACGCAGTGAAGCGTTGCGTGACGGGCTGGTGGATGAAGCCACCGCCCGCCAATACATCACGGAAATTGACGAAGAAGCGGAACGGCTGGGCCATCTGGTACAAGATTTGATTGTGCTGTCACGCCTGGATGCCGGGCGTTTGGACGTAGGGGCGGAGCAGATTGACCCGCTCCGGTTGGCGCGGCAACTTCTGGCCGAACTTGCCCCCCAGGTGGAGGCCCGTCACATCCAACTCCAGTTGGACATTCCGGCCACTTTGCCCCCTCTCTCCGCCAGTCTGAGCCATCTACACATCGTCTTTCGCAACCTGTTGCAAAATGCCATCCATTACACCCCAGACGGCGGGCAAATCACCTGGACCATGCGGGTCGAAGGGGCCGAACTGCATCACCTCATTCGGGATACCGGGCAAGGAGTCGCGCCAGAGGATTTGCCCCATCTGTTTGACCGGTTTTTCCGGGCGGATAAGTCTCATTCGCGCACGGTTCCGGGGGTGGGGTTGGGTCTGGCATTGGTGCAGATGATTGTGGCGTTGTATCGCGGTCGTGTGGCCGTCCATAGTCCCGGTTTAGGGCAAGGTACTACGGTGGAACTGTGGTGGCCGCTACCGCGCCCATTGTGACTTTTGGCGTGGTTCAAAAGTCGGCAAGCTATGCTTAACAATTTGTAGGGCGATTTTGTAAAGCTAACCTGAACCATGCCTGACTTTTGCACTCATCACGGTCATAAAGGGACATTTGTTTGGAGACTAGAGACTGGTATAGAGCTTCCCCCACCCTGACTCCACCCCGGGGACGGGGAAATGTTAAGGGCCGTTTTTCGTGGGTATTCGCCCACGAAAAACGGCCCTGATTGTTTTTTCTCTTCTCTTGACAGACCTGACAGGTTTCAAAAACCTGTCAGGTCTGCGTCTACCAGCCATAGGTATAGGTCAGCTTACCTGGCTGAGGCCGATCCCGCCCGCCGTTTGTGCCGCACGGTCAGCCCCACCAGAACCAACAAGAACAGTATCGTCACAACCAACACGGGTAGTTGTATCGCACCGTTGTTGATGTTGAAGCCCAACACGGTGACAGCCGTCGGGTCCGTGCCCACCTCAAACTGCCAGATGGGGCTGTAACGCTGGTTGCCTGCCTTATCGGTGAGGATCAACACCGCTTCGTAATCACCAACCAGGGTGAATTCGTAGCCGACTTGCCAGATGTTGCCGTTGACCGTGCCATTAACGATGGTGCTGTTGCCATTGGGCAGGAGCATCACCACCGTCGCTGACATCAGGCCGCTGGCGTCTACGGTGGTGCCATTGGTGAAAGTGACAACAGTGTTGCTCAACATCTGCACATAGCTGGGGGCTACCGTCGTGCTGATGACCGGGGAAATTGTGTCTAGCCAGAGTGTTTGGGTGAACAGGTTGCTGGGGTTGCCCGCCTTGTCAAAGCCGACGATGCTCAGGGTTCCGGTGATGCCGTTGTAGTTGCCGGGCAGGGAGAGTGCCCAGGTGTTGTCCGGAGCGGGCAGGACAGAACCAACCAGGCAGGTGGTTACGGTGATGGTTTCGGAGAGGCAGACCTGCGTGTTCGCGGCCGCGCGTTCATCCACCACCGTGCCATCCAGCACCAACTCTTGTCCACCCAGTTTGTTATCGCTCAGGGCCGCCTGCGTGACCGTGCCGATGGTCAGCACCGGTGCAGTGGCATCCCCGATGACGGTGATGGGACTGCTCCAACTGCTGATGTTACCGTGAATATCGGTAGCGCGGCCGCGTAAGGTATAACTGTTCCCATCCGTTACCACACCTGCGTTCCAGTTACAGACAAACGCATTCCCCGTGCCACTGCCCGGCACACACGTCACTATTTGAACACCCGTTGGGCCAAACGGCAGACCGTCGTCAATCTCCACCTCTATCGTCGCCAACGCCGACTCATCCTCAGCGGTGGCTTTGATGGTGTTTGTCAGCGTGCCCACATATTCCAGGGCGATGGAGATACTGATGGGCGCGGCGCTATCCAATGTGTAGACAAACGTCTCCAACGCATAGGTGCGATGGTAACTATCCGCCAGCGTCACATCTACGGAACCGCTGGCATTGATCGTTCCCAACAGGGTCAACGTGCCACCACTGCCAGGCTGGATGTTGTTTGCTGTTTGTGGCCCATTGTTCACCACAAAACCACCACTGCCCACACCATCCACGGTCAGTTGCGGCAGAGTGGCCGTGCCCGTGTTCGAGTAGGTCAGGGTCAGGGTGATCGTGTCGCCCACACCCGCCTTCACCGAAGGATCAGGATAAACAGCCAGCGAAGTTTCGATTTGGGCATCGGCCCAGACGCCGTTGGCCGGAACAATGCCACTGCCCAACGACGCCCACTGGATGTACTGCGTCCAGGTCGGCTGTTTCAGGTTTTTATCCGGGATGGTGGCCCAGACCGCCAGTGCACTTTCTTCGGAAGCGACCCCCAGCAGTTGCAGGCTGGCACTGGCGGGAGTGGCAATGCCCAGGTTGGCAAACGGGATGAGGAGATCGGTGTTGCCACCCGATGCCGTCATCGCTACTGGCCCAACGGTCGTCCAACCACTGCCCGCTGTGTACAACGTGGCTGTCAGACTACTGCTGACATGGATGACGTAATCGGCCGCGAAGGGTAGAACGCCCGGATCATCTGCCCCAAACGGGTTGAAGAGGTCGGTGGAACCACCGGTCGTCGTGCCCAGGTAGAAGTACAGGTCGCCGTTGCCGTCCACATTGATCCCGTTCCAGCGCAGGCGCAGATGGCTGGCATTCCACCCGGCGAACAGTTGTTGGGTTCCATAGTTGGTTCCGTTCATCTGACCCACCTGTTTGCCCCCGCTGTCTATCCAGTTATTCATGTCGAGGTCGCTGATCAGGTCGGGGGTTTGGGGGCCATCAAAGTAGAACGGGCCGCTGGTCAGGGCGGTCTGGTTGCCGTTGGCATCTACGGCGATGACGTGGCCGTAGCGGGCGGTGGATTCTACTTGCAGTTGATCATGGGAACCCGCGGCCGCGCCGTACTGCGTCAGCGTCCCCAGCGTCGGCGTCACAATAGACGACCAACCCGCATACACATTCACCGTCCCCGAGATCACCGGCCAACTCAAACGGCTATCCAACCCCGTCGTAATCTGCGTCGGTGAGATGAGAACCCCACTTGTCAGGCTGGTGGCGATGGTGAACGGATCGGGTGACACCACATCCAACGTCAGGTTAGCACTATCGGTAGTAGTCCGCCCGGCCATATCGGTGGCGCGTACTGTGATGGCCAACGTGCCGCCATTCGGGTTGGCCTGAGCCAGCGGCGCAATAGGCAGGAGCCAATTGTTGCCGGTCAGGACCGCTTCTTGCCAGTCGCCCCCGTCAATCTGCACTTCCACCAGGCGCACCCGGCTATCATCACTGGCTGTACCATGTAAGCCGTACAACCCATCATCACGCAAGAGTGCCTGCGTAATCGTTTCCGTGGTGATGCTCACCGTCGGGTTTGCCGTATCCACATAGACAATGCTCGCCGGACTGGTCGCCGTCATCCCATTAGTGGCGGTGATGTCCACCGTCAGGGTGTAGACACCCGTCAGGGCTGGTGTCCAAAGGGTTTGCCAGACCGCATCCACCACCGAGGGGGCGGAGTAGCTGTCAATATATGAGCCGTTGACCTTCAAGTCCGCTATGCTAATGCCACTATCCGCCGCCAGACCCACGGATACCGTCACCGGAGCCAGGTCTGTTACCGCCGTGCCGTTTGTTGGGGTGATGATGGCACTGCTGACCGGTGGCCGATCATGGCCGGGCGGTGGCGGTGTGCCGATGGGGGTGGGGATGGGTGTCGCATTGGGGTTTGTCACCGTGAGCGCGACATTGTAGCTGGCATTACAGGGCAGGGCTGTCCCTGTTACTGCCCCCGCTACCAGATAGTAGTCACCTGTGACTGAGGGGGTAAAGCTAACTTCATCCGTGTAAACAATTTCCAGCGTTGTGCCATCACTACGGTAAATGGCCAGCGAAACCGGTTCGTTCGTGCCCAGTTTGTTGGCAACAAAGGTGTACTCGCGCCCCGCCACAGCATTGAAGCTCAACCAATCCTTATCGGTGAAGGAATGGAAGGTGTGATTGCCGCTGGTGAGTGTGCTCATATCGAAGAGCGTGGCCGTACCGGCTGTGTTATCACTCTCATAGTCGTCCACATTCACGGCACAACTGGTGGCGGTGGCTGTGGGGGTGGGGGCAGGCGTACCGGTAGCTACGGGCGGTGTAGGTGTACCACTGGTTGGCTGGGGTGGCGGTGTAGAGGTGGGGGATGGTGTCGGCGTAGGATCGGGCGGATTGCCGTTATCCACACACAGTTCCAACTCCCAGCTAAACAGATCACCCGTTGTGTCCCCGGCATCCGTATCACCCGGTTCGGGAGCAAAGTCGTCGGTGAGGAACAGCGTCCAGGTTCCCTGGCTGGATAGGCCGTTGAACGGTGCAAAACTGCTCAGGTTAGGCTGGAATGTACCGCCATTGTTGGGGAATTGGGGTGGAATCAGCCCTGGGATGGCCCCATCATCCAGAGACATCTGGCAATTGGAACCACCGCACCACACATAGAAGTTGCCGGTTGCATCAAAGTCGAACAAATCCACCACTGCACCATTCGGCGCACCCAGGCTAAAGCTGAGATTCCATAGGCCGCCATGATCAAAGGTAATGTCGCGGAGGCCCACATGAGTCACTGTCCCGGAAGCGGGAACGGATACGGTTGAACCAACGGTGGTCAGATCATCTATCGGCTGGGGAATGTCGGTGCTGGGATAGGTGGTACAACTCCAGTTGTTGGGCAGTGGCGTGGGTGTGGGAACCGGATCAACCTGGATGTTCACTTCGTAGGGCAGGTTCTCGGTTGTCTCTTGGGAGTAGAAACCCAGGATGAACTCTCCATTTTGTCGTAGGATTGTGTCAATGGGGTCTCGTGTGAAGCCAGAGCCACCTCCCGGTATAACAATAATCATATCCATACCCGGCGTTAAGACGTTGGGGGTGATACGAACCCGTTGACCAACCACCACATCGAAAGAGAAGAAATCAATATCACTTGTCTCACACAACATGGCGGACAGGGATGCAGGCGGTGATGCCCCAAAGTTATGGCCGTTGAATTGATCATTGTTGGGTTCGTAGGGGTCGAGGCCGGAGCAGGTGGCGTTGACGCTCAACAATAGTTGGTACTGGTCGGTGGTGGCGGGCAGGGTGGGTTGCCAGACGCCCACGTACCAGTTGCCGGTCTCGCTGAGGGTGATGCTGTCGCCATAGGTGGCCGAGTAAGCGGGGTGGAACATCTTGAATAATGTCCCATCCGGTTTGTAGACCATCACGTAGTAATTGGCGGGGCGTACCGGCAGATCAACCACCACATTTTGGCCGATGGTGCCGCTGACGGTGTAGAGGTCCAGGTCATTTTCGTAGCAGAGCGCGGCCGTGATGGGGGTGTTGAAGCTGATGGGTGAAGCATTGGCAAAGGAGCCGTTGCCTAAAGACCCATAGGCGTCGTAGGGGTCTACGGCGGGGCAGGGATCGCCGGGTGGCGGCGGGGGTGGTGGTGGCGGGGTAGGCGCACCGATGTTCACGTTGAGGG
>JAGNBF010000036.1:0-2688 GCA_018004935.1 Chloroflexota bacterium
AATTATTCAACTCATTTGAAACACACCCATAACTAAATTGCCAGGACAATGTAAACCCTCGTTTATGATAGGGTGAGAGTCCGGCTCAAACAAGCACCTGAGTGTACCGGAGTATTCTGACGTTTCGTGGGCAATCTGACATATTTTTGGAATTTGTCAGATCGGCTCTCCACAATTCATCGGTATACTTTGTGTATTGACCGGAAGAACTAGGAGTAACGTTCATGCGAAATCTGCTATATGCCATATTGATCATCTTTTTTGTGGTAACCGCCTTTGCTGTTTATACCGTTATGAGTGGGGCCAATAAGGCGAATGAGACTATCATCCAACCCGTTTCGGAACTGGTACAAGATTTGTTTGTTGCCGCTACACCCGTCATTTTGCCTGATCCGGTGACGATTGTCACGGAGATCAACGACCTGGCCCGCCTGGAAACGGTTTCTATGTCATTTGATAAGATCATCACCGCCGAGCGGAACAGTGACATATTATGGGGGGCGTTGGGTGAAAGTTTGATCTTTGTTGCCCACGGGACAGTAGTTGCGGGTATAGATCTGGCTCAAATGCAACCGGAAGATATGGTCGTGGTTGATCCGGATACAGTTATGGTGTACCTGCCCCCGGCTGAGGTGTTTGCTCTGCCTGTTTTAGATAATGCCCGTTCCTATGTAGCGGATCGGGATACGGGGTTGTTAGCCAGTTCAGATCCCCAATTAGAAACGCAGGTACGACAGACTGCCGAGGCTGAGATTATCGCGGCCGCATACGAAGCGGGCATTGTAGACACGGCTCAGGCCAATGCCGAAACTTATATGCGCACCTTCCTGAGTAATCTGGGTTTCACCGAAGTCATCTTTACCGATGCGCCTCCGCCACCCGCTCCCCCTTATGTACCTGTTGTACCCAAAGGGTATATTGTAGTAACCGTAACCCCAACGCCATAATGTTTTTCTGACCTTTTGTTACCAGATGGTGAACTGGTTAAGGGTTCGCTCAAAATTAAGTTGAGTAGCGCAGTCAAGAGACCGGCCACAGCAAACTCAAAAGTTTTTTGCGAGCGATCCCTTACCGTTCAAAATGAGAATTCCTGGTAGGTGCGGACTGAAGACCCATTCCCCGACGATCCCAGAGGAAAGGGGAGAAACTCCCTGGCGAGGTTTGGGGGTGGCCCAGGATATACCCGACGCGGCCATAAAGCGACACGGCGACAGGGCGAAAAAATGAGGGGAGAGCGAGAGGGTTTTCCAGAGTAATCCCTCTCGCTCTCCCCTCTAGCTCTAAACTTCAGTAAATCGCCACACGCTGGGAAAATGCCAGATTATGCCCTACAGGCTCAAAATTTCTTGATCCAGGTGTCGCTGGCATATTTGGCCCGGAGTTGCCTTGCCCGGAATTGTTCTGCCGGGGTTACTTCCCCAGAAATGAAGGTTAGATCCAGCACTTCACCAAGTCCTTGAGCCAGAGCCTCACTGGTTTCAGCAAAGGTTTTGGGGTGGCCTAGAACCATATTCAGGGCAATCGCCCGTCGCCCCAAGCGTAATTGTACGGCCATACGTTGTCCTGGTAGGTCAAAATACAAGGCTTTGGCAACACGGGTCACATCCCCGGTAAGTGGCAGGGAGCCATGTTGTAAAAGGGCATGGGCCTGACGCCATTGGGCGCTGGCGAGTAGGGTGAGTTGTCCGGCCACAATATTATAAGGGGAAGGGCCGTCAATACTGCTGAAGCCCGGTTCGCCGGTATCATGATAGAACGGTTGCATCCGGCTGGGGTCCAAACCGAGGTTAATGAGGCCATATTGTAGTCCCAGGTTAATACGTCGGGCGCTTGCGGCCGCGTCCCCTTGAGCGCGTGCATCCGTTAAGGGCATGTACAGGGCATAGTTGAGATCCTCCGCATGCAAAATAGCCCGACTATCACTGGCTCGCCGTGTCACTTGCCATCCTTCGGCTTCACAAGTAGTAAAATCTGCCCCATCCCACTCCTGTTCATAACCAAGTGTGAGACATACGGGATCAAAACCATAAAAACGGAGCGTCGGCGGGCTGTCACCCGCCGCCACCGCCTCGATAATGGCTTCATCCCAGGCCAGGTTCGTGGGGCCATCTTGCCAGCCAGTTTGCACCAGTCGCCAGGTGGCCGAAGGAAAAGTTTCTGGTCGTTGTCGTCGTTTGCCCATAAATTGCTATTATTCCCTTTTAGCGTGTCAGTTAGTAGAGGTAATGAAAGCTGACATAGCGAGTAGCGAGTAGCGAGTTTGCACGTAGTGGCTTACTCAATACTCAGAACTATTTTCAGAGGAGTTCCCCATGAGCCTACGGCGCACCAAGAGGGATGAAAATCTGTAGGACGATTTGGTAAATCGTCCGGGCGATTTGCCAAATCGCCCTACATTTTCGTAGGAGTTCCCCATGGACGAAACGCACACCAAGTTGGATGAAAATAACGCTACCATTTTCATTCCCATCCGTGTTTCTTCCTATCCGTGTTCCCATTATCAGTGGCTATTTTCGTAGGAGTTCCCCATGAGCCTTTGGCGCACCAAGATGGATGAAAACCTGTAGGACGATTTGGTAAATCGTCCGGGCGATTTGCCAAATCGCCCTACATTTTCGTAGGAGTTCCCCATGGACGAAACGCACACCAAGTTGGATGAAAATAACGCTACCATTTTCATTCCCATCC
>JAGNBF010000036.1:2788-64353 GCA_018004935.1 Chloroflexota bacterium
CGTCCGGGCGATTTGCCAAATCGCCCTACATTTTCGTAGGAGTTCCCCATGGACGAAACGCACACCAAGTTGGATGAAAATAACGCTACCATTTTCATTCCCATCCGTGTTTCTTCCTATCCGTGTTTCCATTATCAGTGGCTATTTTCGTAGGAGTTCCCCATGAGCCTTTGGCGCACCAAGATGGATGAAAACCTGTAGGACGATTTTGTAAATCGTCCACTGGGCGATTTGCCAAATCGCCCTACATTTTCGTAGGAGAACCCTTGCGGAGAGATTATCTGAATTCCCCCTCTGCACGTCAAATCTAGAGATAACCAGCAGTAATTCTCAATTTGGCCTGAACGTCTAAAATACCGAGGCCGCCCGGCCGTAAAACGGGCCGGGTTATGGTTACGAAGGCCGTGGGCCTGCTGTTTTAGCCCGTAGGGCCTGGTACTGATAGCCCGGCGGTTTGACCGCCGGGCGGATTAATGGAACGTTTATCGTTCAAAATGAGAATTGCTGATAAGCAGAGAATTGCCGTGACGGGTTAACATGCCAACGTGCGGTTCCTAAAAGTAACGCGCACCCGACGAATGGCGAAAGATCCCTATGACTATACCTGACAAGATTCCGGGCTTACGTTGGTTGACAGTGTTGTTGGCGGCTTATTTTGCGTTGTGGATTATGCGCGAAGGGAATCTGGCGCAGACCGTTTTGTTGGGGGTGAGTAGTTGCGGCATCGCGGCCGCGCACCTCATACAACGATATGGCCGCGGCCGCGTGTTGCCTCATTGGCAATGGCTGGCCGGTATGACTATCGCTGGCCTGTTTGGGGGTGGCAGTAGCGTCTTTGCCACCCTGGCTTTCATGGCTGTCAAAACCGGCCTACATGCTCACGGCCCCGAATTTACCCCCGCCGAAATTACCTGGGTGTGGCAACATCTGACCCTTTGGATACTGGGAGGGGGGTTATTGGGGTTGGGGCTGTCCACCTTACTCCTGGGTCTGCGGCAATAATCGTGCTTCCAGGCGTGCCAGGGCTTGTTCTAATTGCGCCTGACGCAAACTGGTTGTCACATCAGCTCTTGTACGTTCTAAAACACCGCGCACTGTATCCGTACGGCGGCGCAAGCCTCCGGTAATAGCATCGTTAAAGTCCATCACCACCAAAACGCTATAAACCTCCTCCATTACACTCAGCAGACGCTCTACTTCATTAGAGTGGCCGTGCCGGATTAAATCCAAAATGGTGCGGCGGAGTTCAGTTGTTGCTTCGGCCAGGCCATTTAGCCAGGTATTGTACTCCACACCCAGTTCAGCAGGGGTGGGCCAGGGCAAACCTCGGATGATGGCGTAGGTAAGATAGGCTTCGACATACTCTTTTAATGAATCCTGCGTATAGCCAGCGTGGTATAAATCGCCATAACCCTGAACACCCGCAACGAGTTGTAACGCGGCCGCTTTAGCCTCGCCCATCAACGTTTCCGCCCGATCCCATTCAGAGCGATGGACGGCCCGGATTGCCCGCGAACAAATACTGACCAACTCCCGCGACCGTTGATAGGCCAGATCGCGGGCGGCATTTACTTCTTCAAAATAATGACGAATTTCTTCACTGATCGTTTCTAATTGATCCATGATATGTTATTCCTAATCTGAACAGGCCGATTCAGCTAACCATTCAGTCGTGTAAATTCATCCGTTCTGCTCGTCCAGTTATAAAACGACCGGACTATCGTTACCAGGGCCGTTAAGCCTGGGTTTTGGCCCGTAGGGCTTGGTATATAACCCGGTGATTTGATCACTGGGCGAGGTAACTGAACGTTCAGTTACCTCGTTTCATTTTTGTGTGCCGTGATAATGGTTTTCTTCGCGGCCATCATTTTTCCGGGGGAGTGTTTGTTTCTCCTGCTCCAGGAGGGGGAAACAAATAATCAGCGATGTGGGGTACTTTGGGCAATTTAATTTCACCAAACTGCTGTTCATAACTGGCGATACTTTGCGCTAAGGCCTGTTGCAACTGTTTGGCATGTAACGGCGACATGACAATGCGGGTGTTGACCGTTCCTTTTGGCATACGGGGCAAAATCTGGGCGAAATCTAACACCACTTCGGCCATGGTGTGCGTGATAAAAGCAACATTGGCATAAACAGCCTGTAACTGATGAGGGATTTCTATGGCGATTTTTTGACCTTGTGGCACGGGTCCGGGTGAGTTGGCGGGAACCATAATGTTGACTCCTATAAAGATGTAATACGAATGGGAAGAAACACGAATAAAGAATGAAAATGGGTGCAAATTGGCGAAACCTGGTAGTCTGACACACAAGGTTTGCCGGATGACATAGGTCCCACTTATCGGCTGGTGTGGGTAGGGGAATGGGTTCCTTTGAGTTCGCCGCAAATAACTTTTGAATTTGCTGTGGCTGGTCTCCTGATCGTGCCACCCAACTTAATCTTGAGCGAACCCTATGGTGGCCTAGGCCAAGCATTCTGGTAGTCTAAACTTGTCTACGACTATACCTATAAAGTTACAATTTGTGATGGTAATGGTTGACAGTTTGTAACTATTCAGTCCCTCACCCTAACCCTCTCCCCAGGGAAAGGGAATCAACTCTCCTCTCCCGTTTCGGGAGAGGGTCGGGGGTGAGGGTCAGCCATTGCCTATGCTCATTCCACGCAGAGCGTGGAATGGTTCCGACGACACTCTGCGTCCTACTTGACGCAGAGCGTCCCAGAGATCATCCCCACGCAGAGCGTGGGAATGAGTTCTGATACTTGTGTAGTTACGACAGTTTTTCATTCTTGTGGGTAATTCCTGTTAGTCCTGTCTCAAAGATACTCCACATTGCCTTAATGGGGCAAACAAGGCAGGGTAAACACCAGCCATTTCCAATTTGAAGGTGGTATTCTCCTGTTCAAATTGAACATGGCTATTACTCTAATCCGGCTTTCCCCAAGTCCGATTTCTTAGCGCTGGGCTATTGTGTCGGGTATTTTTCCCCGCATCTAACCCCACATCCAGGGGCGTTCGCCGCCAAACCACGCCGGAAAAGTTCCCTGCCCCTGGGGCGGGGTTGGGGGTGGGGGAAAGCCGAGTATGCAGTTATCCTGGGATATGCAGGGCGACTGCATACTCACCAAAATGAACCCGTCCCCTGATGATTCCCGAGTGCGGGAAGGGGGAACGCACTCGGCGGGCAAAATCGGGGGATTCGCCCCCGATTTTGCCTGCCTTAAAAAACTCCCCGCCCCTGGGGGTGGGGTTGGGGGAAAGCCGAATATGGCGTGGTTCAAAAGTTGGCAAATGGTGCTTAACAGTTTGTAGGGCGATTTTGTAAATCGCCCACGAGACGATTTACAAAATCGTCCTACAAATTTGTAAAGCTGATCTGAACCATGCCCTGAATATGCAATCGCCGTACTGGGATATGTGGATGGGTTGCTCAGGCCATGTTAGAATGTGGCTATTCTGGCATGGATCGTAACTACTAAGGCTCTCGCGGGCTGAGCTTGTCGAAGCCTTGTGTTGCCTGCGACAAGCTCAGGCAATGGCTTAGTAGTTACATGAAATGTAACTTTATAACTCTGCTGAGTATAATTTCAGTGGGTCTTTCGGAATCTGCGGGATGGGTTTCATATAGGGGCTGGCCTTGTGCCTGCTCCCCCTGAGGATAACCATAAGAGTTATGCCTACATAGTGCCGATTATCGGCACATGAGAAAATTCCCCGCTCCTGGGGTGAGGTTAGCGGTAGGGGCGGTATAGTTATTAGTTATTTTGATTATGCCCATAAATCTTGAGTTTAGAGTGTAAGCGTTCAGTTGAGTTACTTCAACGGATTAAGAATCTGAGTTTAGAGTTCAGAGCCAGAGCTAGAGGGTTTTCCAAAGTAATTTCCTCTTGCCTTCTCCTCTCGCTCTAAATTCCAGTAAATATAAAAGGGAAGTAACTCTACACATCAGAAACCGGGTTTTTCTCTTGTAGAGTATGAGTTGGCCTAAGCAAAAACCCGATTTCTCCCGCGAGGCCGTATAATTACAAAGGGAATTGGTTATGAAGTGGGATCTAAATACCCTGGTACGCTCTTTGATTATGATGTTGGTGGGAATTGTTATGGGTGGGGGAATGATGGGTTTGTGGCAGGGAACGCGCCCGGCCGCTATTTATATTGAACCACCTTTGCCGACGATAACTCCTTTGCCCTGGCAGGTGTATGTGAGTGGAGCCGTGAATAATCCTGGTGTTTATCAGGTGGATCCGGATATGATTGTGGCGGATGCGGTTGCTCTGGCTGGGGGGGTTACTGCGGCCGCTGATCAAACTGGCGTGAATCTGGCGTTACGGGTGCGTGATGGGTTGCAGGTGTTTGTCCCGGTTTTGGGGGAAACAACGGTTTTGCCCACAGCCCCGGCTCTCCCGGGGGAAACGGTAGACGTTGTCACCCCGTCTGCTCCTATGGCACTTATCAATCTGAATACAGCCACCCTTGAGGAATTGGATACCTTACCCGGTATTGGCCCCAGTATTGCCCAACGAATTGTGGATTATCGCACCCAAAATGGTGCTTTTACTCAGATTGAAGATTTAATGAATGTACCCGGCATTGGCGAAAGTAAATTTAATGACATTAAAATGCTGATTACTGTGGGGGAATCTTAAACCCCATGTGGCGTGAAAGTCATCTGACGACCGCGGCCGCACGTCTCGCCGCTTTGCCCTTTTTTCTCTCTCGCCAGAGAGCCATTCAGCCACCTCAACGGGCCGTCATTCTCAAGCCCTGTTGCCTGACTCAGGTTTTGTTGACAACCCCTCTGCTTGCCGCCCTCCACCAAAGTTATCCGACGGCTCGCTTTGATTGGGCGGTACATGATTGGGCACGCCCGGCTATTGCTTCCCATCCTTTCATCAGTCAGACGATTAATACCGGTTCTGTGGGGTTAACCCAAATTGTGTGGGGAGATGTGCGCCGCCTGGTGGCCCGATTGCGTCAGGAGCAGTATGACACTTGCTTTATTCCTAGCCGTTCGGCCTTGTTATCGCTGGTGGCCTGGCTGGCTGGTATTCCCCAGCGGGTAGGGCTGACGGTGCAGGGGCGTGGTTTTGCTCAGACGGTACGCGTGCGGCCGCGCACGGAAGATTTGCATGAAGCGGATCAATACCTGGCTCTGGCCCGTGCTCTTGGCCTTGAAGCCCGCCCCGATGTTTCCTTTTTCCCTACGGATCGAGATCGTTCGGCGGCAACCCGGCGGCTGGTAGATGAGATTGATTGGTTGGGGGATGTGCCGCTGGTATTGTTGCACCCCGGTGGGGGGAGTAATCCACGCCAGGGGATGGTAGAAAAACGCTGGCCGGTGGAGCGGTTTGTTCTTTTGGGCAACCATCTGGTGCGCCGGTATAACGCACGGATATTGGTGGTGGGCGCGGCCGCAGATGCGGATCTGGCGCGTACCTTAACCGGTTTGATGTCGGCTAAAGCGGTGAACCTGGCCGGTCAGTTGACATTGGGGGAATTAGGAGCGTTGGGAGAAGTGGCTGATCTGTATGTTGGGAATGACACGGGGCCAACCCATGTCGCGGCCGCAGTAGGTTGTCCCACAATGGCCCTGTTTGGTCCTAGCGATCCCGCCCTTTCGGCACCACGCGGCCGCCAGGTAACGGTTCTGGCTCCCCAAAAACAACTATTTCCCTTTCGTTGGGAGAAGGTGTTGTTGGCGGCGGAAGTTAGTGCGGCCGCAGATACTATTCTGGCTCCTCGCCAAAAGAAAAAGGGTTAACACAGCAATTCTCAGTTTGAATGGGAAGCGTTTTTTCGTGAGTGTCTAAAAATAACTTGGGTGGCGTGGTGAGGAGACCGGCCCCAGCCAGCAACCCCTAACCCCGCCCCCAGGAGCAGGGAACTTTCTCATGTGCGGGTTATCGAGCGCGGCCGCGCTCGATAACCCGCACTCCTGGTGTTTCCCCCTTCCCGCTGGGAATCGTTCCCGGCTACTTTTGTCGCTTTAACGCCTGGGGCGGCGCGGCCGCACTTCGGGTGGTCTGTAAATCTTTTTGCATGTGGCAATTCTTGTACTTTTTGCCACTTCCACAGGGGCACGGGTCATTACGTCCTACTTTGGGCGTGTCACGGCGCATTTCAGCTCCCCGCCCATGCTCTCGTTGCACCACCTGATACCCGGCCTGAGCCATTTTCATCTGCTGAGCGATAGCCGCTCGTTGTTGCGTTACAAACGCCTCATGCCGGGGTAATTCACGGAAGAACTGGTTGACAATCGCCTCATCAATGTTGGAGCGCATATCGGCAAACATTTCGTAGGAGCGGCGCTTGTATTCTACTTTGGGGTCACGTTGGGCGATGGCCTGGAGGTTAATTTCCCGGCGCAGGTCGTCCATCGCCGTCAAGTAATCGCGCCACTCCCGGTCAATCGCCCGGATCATGAGTAGGCGTTGGAAGTTGCGATACTCTTCGTCTCCAATGCGGCCGCGCCATTGCTCTTGCCATTTTTGCACGTAAGTTTGCAGGGCGGACACCAACTGTTCACTAGAAAATGTAGCCAGACTTTCAACCAGCAATTTTTGTAATGCCTGATCAATCTGCTGTTTAAACGGCGTTTGTTGGTTTTTGATCACCTCGCGGGACATGCCTTCAACGGCAAACTGATTAAACGCCCGATTAATCTGTTCAGTAGCCTGGCTCATGAGCTGATCTTTGCGCGTGGCATCCAGGTGAGCGGTCAGAAAATCATTGGCAAAGGTCTCGATTTGTTCCAGGAATTGGCGGCGTACATTCTCGCGCACCTGGAGATAACCAGAGCGGCTCCCGGCGATGATCAGCCCTAAGTTGGGCACGGCAGGTAGAATGGGTAGGAAACGCCCCATCGCAACCAGCAATTGCAAGAGATTCGTTCCTTCTTGCAGGTTATCGTGAGCCATTTTGCTCAGCCGGTCAATGAGCTTGTCGCCTGACAGCCTTTCCAGTTCGGCCCGGTCTAACCGTAGGATACCTGGTACAACCTGAAGCACACGGCGGATGATGCCATTGTAATTGATGGCGTCCGTGGCGTCGGTGGTGAAATCTTGTACCGCCTGCTCTACCTGTTGGCGCACGTAGGCGGGGTAATTGACCAGGTAATTTTGGGCTAACTCTTCCAGAGCGGTGGCAAACGCGGCCGCGAACTTTTCATCCAGGTCATCCCCGGCCCCGCTGAGAACCTGTCGTCGCTCTTCGTATATCGCCTTGCGCTGTTTGTCCATCACGTCGTCGTATTCGACCACGTTTTTACGCATATCAAAGTTGAACCCTTCAATACGCTCTTGAGAACTGGCGATGAGGCGGTCCAGGGCGGAGTGTTCAATGGGCAAGTCTTCGGGTAAATCCATGAAGCGGGCCAGCGTGCCATTCATCAAACTACGCAGGCGTTCTCCCCCAAAACGACGCATCAGTTCATCATCTACGGAGAGGAAAAAGCGGCTGGAACCGGGGTCGCCCTGGCGGGCGGCGCGGCCGCGGAGCTGATTATCAATGCGCCGTGCTTCATGCCGTTCTGACCCCACCACATGCAAACCACCTAACTGCTTAACCTCTTGCCTCTCCCGTTCCGTCTGCGCCCGAATGTCTTGAATGAGCTGGATATGACTCTCATTGAGGCCAGGGGCGCGGCTGATGACCCGTTTGGCCTCGGCCATATCGCCAGCGAGGAGGGCGCGGATGAGGGCGGCGCGGCCATTGTAATGGAGTTCAAATACCTGTTCAGCCAGGAATTGAGCCGTTTTTTGTGGGTCGTCGTGCACTTGTTGGTATTGACCGTAGAGGGAGCGTAGACGCACGGCTTCTTCTACCATGGCGACATCTTTTTCTTGTTCGGTGAGGAATTGGCGTGCGGCCGCGAACTGGCGTGCCATCACCAGCCGTATCACCTGCCGGGCCATGCTAAAATCAGCCCCATATTTCTCCTGCAACTGGCGAATGAGATACCCTTCCAACTGCACTTCTTCGATTTCACTGAGGGCGGTATCAAATTCGGTTTTACTGGATTGTAGGGCGGTAATGAGATCTGCTTGCAGACGATGACCTTTTTGGATGAGGGTGTGCGCGGCCGCGACCCCTTCTGTCAGCAGAGTCATGGCTAATTTGGCTAACAAAGGCCGGTCAAACAGAGCATCTTCTAACGCCTGCGCTGACAGCCCTTCCGGGTTGCCCCCCAACAAAATGTCCGTACCACGCCCGGCCATGTTCGTCGAAATCGTAACCGCCCCTTTGCGCCCTGCCTGGGCCACAACCAGCGCTTCCGATTGGTGCAACTTAGCATTCAAAACCGTATGGGGAACCCGTGCCTGGTTCAACAATTTGTGAATCGTTTCCGAATGCTCAACCGACGTAGTACCCACCAGAACGGGCCGCCCTGATTCATATACACGTTGAATCTCCGTCACGATGGCCTTGTCTTTCGCATCCAGAGACCGATACACCTGGTCTGGGAAATCTGTTCGCCGGAAAAAGGCAGGCACATCTGGCTTTTCTGGCCGCACATAGTAGATGCGGGTAGCATTTTCCAGCTTCTCTTTTTGCTCCTTCAACCCCATTTGGCCTGTTTCAACAATATATTCCACATTGGTAGGTAACGCCGTTACCCCCAGTTCATAAATTTTGTCAAACTCTTCCGCGTCTGTCAGCGCCGTACCGGTCATGCCTGCCAGCCGTTCGTACATACGGAAATAGTTCTGCAAAGTGATAGTCGCCACTGTGACCGTTTCGCGTTTAACCTGCACCTTTTCTTTGGCTTCAATGGCTTCGTGCAAACCATCCGAATAGCGGCGACCGGGCATGGGCCGACCGGTGAAGTCATCAATGATGATGACCTGACCACTGGGGTCTACCATGTAATCCTTATCCCGATGAAACAGGTATTGGGCTTTGAGCGCGTTATCCAGATAGTAGGTCAGTTTAAAATGTTTGGGGTCATACAAACTTTCCCCGGCAGAGACATCAATATCGGGGATACGCTCTTCTACTTTGCTGATACCCCGTTCGGTGAGCGAAATGGAACGACTTTTTTCGTCAATGTCGTAATCCCCATTCGGCTCTTCGTCTTCCTCGGCGGTGTTACGCTTGAGATTGCGGATATATTCGGCAAAGTCGTTGTACAGGCGGCTAGATTGATCCGCCGGGCCAGAGATGATGAGTGGGGTGCGGGCTTCGTCAATGAGGATGTTGTCTACTTCGTCAATGACGGCCATGTACAAATCTCGTTGTACCAGGTCAGCCTGGTTCATGGCCATATTATCGCGCAGATAGTCGAAGCCGAATTCACTGCTGATACCATAGGTCACATCGGCCTGGTAGGCCTGGGTGCGGGTGCAGGGGCGCCAGTGAACCAGCCGCTCATCTTCCAGTTCGGCCCCGGGGTTGACATATTCGGGGTCAAATAGGGCAGAATACCCTTGCGGGCCAATACAGCCGACGGTCAGCCCCAGGGCATGGAAGATTTTACCCATCCAGCCACCGTCGCGGCGGGCCAGATAATCATTGACGGTGACGAGATGGATACCACGACCCAGCAGGGCGTTTAGGTAAAGGGGTAAGGTGGCAACAAGGGTTTTCCCTTCGCCGGTACGCATTTCTACGACCTGTCCCTGGTGGAGCAAAATACCACCCATGATTTGCACATCGTAGTGGCGCAAACCGGTAGTGCGACGGGATGCTTCACGTACCAGTGCATAGGCACGAGGTAATATTTCGTCCAGTTCCGTATCCGGGGTGATTTGTTCGCGGAGGAGTTGGGTTTGGGTTTTGAGGTCGTCGGCGGTGAGTTTTTCCAACTCTGCTTCGTAGCTGGCAACTTTTTCTACCTGCGGCCGCAATTTCTTCGTTAATCTTGAGGTGGGATCGCCCATGATGGCGTTAACTAATTTTTTGAACATGGGGGAGATTGTACTCGCTTTGTCTTAGAGAATAGTTAGTAAGCAACTAAAATATGCCCATCACGGTCACATATTGGTGGCTCGGTCAGGAGACCAGGCACAGCGTAAAAGCGCAATAACTGACCGCGAACAGTATAACTTCCCGATTTAGATCTGACAGGTTTCCGAAAACCTGTTAGATCTAAATTGAATCTGGGCAACGTTATTCGTTAAACAGTTCCCCAACGCTCCGTCCTTCGTGTGAACGCAGAATAACTTCGCCCAGAAGTTCGGCTACGGTGAGGACGGTGATATTGGGGAGTAGTTTGTCTTGGGGAATGGGAATGGTATCGGTCGTGACGATCTCTTTGATAGGCAGGTTCTTGAACCGTTCACAAGCCGGATCGGAGAGGACAGGGTGGGTGAAGGCTACATAGACTTCCTGAGCGCCACGTTCTTTGACCAGGTTGACGGCGGTTTTGATGCTTCCCCCGGTGTCTACCAGGTCATCTACGATGATCACGTCTTTGCCTTCTATGTTGCCGATGAGGTTGAGGGCCTGACGGCCGGTTTCGTTGCCCAAACGGCGTTTTTCAACAAAGGCGAGGGGGAGGTCGAGCGCGGCCGCGAAGTTTCTCCCCTTTTTGGCAAAACCCAAATCCGGGGTCACAATGGCCGCGTTTTGCAGGTTCTTGGCGGCAAAGTAGTTAGTCAAAATATGGAAGGCGGTCAACGAATCACCCGGAATTTTGTAAAACCCTTGAATCTGTTCCGCATGTAAATCCAGGGTAATCCAGCGGTCGGCCCCAGCTACCTCAATCATATCCGCCAGCAATCGGGCGGTAATGGGTACACGGGGCTGATCTTTTTTGTCGCTTTGGGCATAAGCCATAAAAGGAATGACTACCGTAATGCGTCCCGCCGAATCCCGCTTAAGACAATCAATGGCGATGAGCATCTCCATGATGTTGCGGTGCACCGGACGGCTGTGGCTTTGGATGAGGTAAACATCCTGCCCGCGTACACTGCCATGCAACTTAACCATTAAGTTCTCATTAGGGAACTCAATGACATCCCAATTAGATAACGGGCGATGGACATAACGGGCGATTTTCTGGGCTAATTCTGGACAACCTGACCCAGCAAAAATCTTTATGTCCCCAAAGCTCTGTATTCCCATCCTTTTTTCTCCCACTCAATCTCATCTTGTAACCAGGCACCCTTCTGAAGGTTTGCCCTGGGGTAACTTCTCAATAAAGTGTGATGACGTTGGCTGAGTTTGTCGAAACCAAGGCTTTTGACAGGTTCCGGCGTAAGCGTTCAGTTATCCCGCCCGGTGGTCAAACCATCGGGCTAAACATACGGAGCTTTGCGGGCTAAAACTCCAGGCCAGCGGTCTTTGTAAACATAGCCCGGTCGTTTTACGTCCGGGCAGGTCTGGCGGATGAATTTATATGACTGAACGCTTACGGTTCCGGCTACGTTTCCCCTGAAATATTGAGAAGCTACATAAGCGTTGGCAATTCACGGGGTGATTTGTTGTGGCCGGTCTCCTGATCGGGCTACCCCGGTTATTTTGAGACGATTCCTAATGATGCAAATGAGCGAAGAGGTGATGCGCGGCCGCGTATGGATCGATCTTTCTCTCCGCTACCGCCGTAATAAGTCGTTCCCGTTCGGCCGAGGGAACCGTGTCCTGTAGCTGTCGCAACAGGTAGGTCTGGAGCAATTGCTCTACTTCCTGGCGACTACGCGCCTTTTCTCGTTCGTGCCATTCGCCGCTGATCTGTAAATAGTGCCGGTGGGCTTCCAGGGCATCTACCACTTTGTCAATGCCCTGGCTATTTGTGGCTACCGTTTCGTACACCTGTACGACCCATTCGCTGT
This sequence comes from Chloroflexota bacterium, assembly GCA_018004935.1. GTDB lineage: Bacteria > Chloroflexota > Anaerolineae > Promineifilales > Promineifilaceae > Trichofilum. The sequence goes on from JAGNBF010000036.1 coordinate 14,561, forward strand.
TGATGTCCTTGTCCGAGGGGGCGACACCATCATCGGCCAACATTAATTCGCCGTGATGACGCATCATCTGCCGGGTACTGCCAAAATGGAGCATCATTTCTAATGCTTTGACGGTACGCTGGCTGTTGGGGTGATCCGCTTTATTAACGACCAAAATATCGGCGATTTCCAGGATGCCAGCTTTGATAGATTGTACTTCATCGCCCAGACCAGGGGCCTCAATGACAATGGTGGTATGGGCGGCGCTGGCGATGTCTACTTCGGCCTGGCCCGCACCGACGGTTTCGATGAGAATGGTCTGGTACGCGGCCGCGTCCAGCACCTTAATCACTCCCGCCGTTGTCCGGGCCAATCCTCCCAGCCTGCCGCGTGAAGCCATACTGCGAATAAAAATTCCTTTGTCGCCAGAAAGATCCCGCATCCGCACCCGGTCGCCGAGTAGGGCACCCCCGGTAAATGGACTGCTAGGGTCAACTGCGACAATGGCTACAGTTTGGTTGCGGCCGCGTAATGCTTTTGCCAGTTCGTTTACCAGGCTACTCTTGCCTGTGCCCGGCGCACCTGTTACGCCAACGATATGGGCCTGTCCGGTGTGGGGATACAGCGCGGCTATTTCCGCCTGCGCATCCGGCTCTTCCCGTTCTACACGGCTGATAAGGCGGGCCATCGCCCGCACATTTCCCTGACGTACCTGTTCCGCCAGCGTAGTGACTATGGGGGGTTGTGTTGTCATAATGAGCGGTAGGAATGGGGCGTAAATAGTCATGTGTGAACAATGATCTGTTCCGTTTTCACCCGATACAAATGCCGGATCATTGACTATGTTTAAGTTCCCAGCGTTCCCCCTCCTTAAACCGCCTCGCCCAGAACCCGTTCTCGAATCTTCGCCGCAATCACATCCGTAGAGGTGCCAGGGCCAAAGATACCCGCAACCCCCTTCGCGGTCAGGGTAGCTACGTCGTCTTCAGGGATGATACCCCCCAAGAAAACGGGCACATCACTCAGGTCATTTTCCGCCATAAGTTCCATGATGCGGGGGATGAGGGCGTTGTGTGCCCCAGAGAGAATGCTGAGGCCGATGGCGTCCACGTCTTCATGCAAGGCGGCTTCAACGACCATTTCCGGAGTCTGACGCAGACCCGTGTAAATGACTTCCATACCCGCATCCCGTAGGGCGCGGGCAATGACTTTGGCTCCCCGATCATGGCCATCGAGGCCGGGTTTGGCAATGAGAATGCGGATTTTGCGCTCGTCCATGTTGATTACTCCACAGTGAGTTAAAGCAAGAGCTAAAACGAGGAAACCCCGCTAGTCTGACAAACATTGAGTTTTGGGGAATTCAGGGGGTTGACACCAGATGTACGGGCTGGCCTTCTGCCTGCCCCGTGTGGACAACCACAAGGGTTGCCCGTACCCCGCGAAATCCCCAAGGACCCAAACATTCTTTTAACGGTATCATGACTATGCCACAAAAGATGTTTGTTAAAGACTAACCTTTTTTCTCACGTTTGCTCTTACTTGAGTTTAGAGTTCAGAGCCAGAGCTAGAGGGTTTTCCAGAGTAATTTTCTCTTGCTCTCTCCTCTCGCTCTAAACTCCAGTCTTACTTGTTTGTTGCAAATACCTTACGATTATAGCGGTTGGTAGGCTGATTTACGAACCGGGCGCGAGTGTCGAGTATACCCATAAATCGTGGGCACAGACCTGACAGGTTTCTAAAACCTGTCAGGTCTCCCACAAAACGTGGATATACTCGCGGGTGTCCCTCAGGGATTATGTGTACTCGACTTTTCTTCCCGCCCACACCCAGGGGGGAGCGTCAGCAATTCTCAATTGGGTTTGCTCCTGGCGTTTGCCGTTTTTGTTTTCTCGAGGGGGTGAACAGCCTGATTGTCGTTTAAAAAATTAATCAGGTAATGGAATCCCCCCCACCCCTAACCCCACACCCAGGGGCGGGAAACTTTTCTAAGGGGCATTTTTCGGGGCATTGGCCCCGAAAAATGCCCCATTGGAATTCCCCCCTTCCCGATTTCGGGAAGGGGCAGGGGGTTGGGTTCTATTGTGTCGGTGGGTTTGCGGGGAGAGTTCGGGCAAGATTTTGCAAGGCATTCAGCACACGATCCACCTCGTCCAGTGTGTTGTAATGGACGAAGCCAATGCGTACCAGGCCCCCTTTGTCTAGCAGGCCCAGGCGTTCCATAACCGCCACTGCGTAATAATGCCCATCCCAAACGAAGATGCCCTGTTGGCCTAAATGAGCGGCGACAGCGGCGGGGGTGTAGCCGTCCAGGCTGACAGCGAAAGTGGGGGTACGTTGTTCCAGGCATTCAATATCGGTGATGCCATAAACGTGTAAACCGGGAATCGCGGCCGCACCGCGTAAGAACCGCTCACTTAACTCCATTTCATACTGTTTGATCCGCCCAATGGCTCGCACCAATAATTCCCGCAAACTTCCTTTGGGGCCACCAATTTTAGCCAGGTATTCCACCGCGGCCGCGACCCCTGCCAGACTCTCAAAACTTTGTGTGCCCGTTTCCCATTTCCCGGCCGGTATATTAGATGAAGGGCGAACCTTGTAGGCTGTCAGGCGGTCTAGATGTTCATATTTGCCATACAACGCGCCCGTGTGTGGTCCAAAGTATTTGTACACACTAGAAACCAGGAAATCACAATCCAGGGCCTGAACATCAATCAGGCCATGAGGGGCATAATGTACCGAGTCTACATAAACCAGCGCCCCCACCTGATGGGCCATCTCTACCACCTGGCGCACATCGGTAATGCTACCCACCGCATTCGAGGCGAAGGTGACAGCCACCAGCCGGGTGCGTTCGTTGAGCAGGCTGGGCAATTGATCCAGGCGTAGGGTGCAATCTTCTGGGCGAAAATCGAGCCAGCGCACGGTGACACCCCGATCCTCGGCGGCTAATAACCAGGGGGAGATATTGGCGTCGTGATCCAGTTGGGTCACGATGATTTCATCACCCGGTTGCCAGGTACGGGCCAGGGCGCGACTGAAGGCAAAGGTGAGGCTGGTCATATTCTGGCCAAAGATGATTTCTTCGGGCTGGCGGGCGTTGTAAAGGGCTTGAATCGCCTGGCGTGCGGCCGCGAGCGTAGCATCTGTCTGTTGGCTGGTAAGAAACGGGCCACCCAGATTACTACTTCCCCTGGTGAGATACCCCCCCATCGCTTTGATGACCCGCTGGGGTACTTGAGTTCCTCCAGGACCATCTACATATACCACTGGCTGGCCAGCAATTTCCTGCTGTAACGCAGGAAATTGCTCCCGCAAAGGGTAAGGGTTAAAAAAATATTCGGTTGTTATGAGGGGGTTATCCATTCTTCACCTCTGGTTATACTTACCACGGTCACAAAGTGACATTTTGTTTGCGGCAACAGATGGGGTAGGTTTGGGCTGAAGACCCATCATCCAACGATCCCAGAGGAAGGGGAGAAACCTACCGGCGCGGTTTGGGGGCGTCCGCCCCTAAACTGTGCCCAGAAAAGTTCCCTGCCCCTGGGCGCGGGGTTAGGGGTGGCCTCGGATAAACCCAAAGATAAGCCACAAATTATACGAACTTGGCTGGGTTAAGACCTAAATTCGCAGATGCTGGTGGCTATGATAGTACCGATCACGTAATTCCTGGACAACAGGATCTTTGATGTACTCCTCTAGCTTCATGGCCCGGTCAATCACCCCCCCCGGCGCTATCTCTACGATCCGGTTGGCAATCGTATCCACAAACTGGTAATCGTGAGAAGCAAACAATAACACTTCGGGGTAGTTGATAAGCCCATCATTTAAGGCTGTAATGGCTTCCAGGTCCAGATGGTTTGTTGGTTCGTCCAATACCAGGGCATTTGCGCCGCTGAGCATTATCTTGGCCAGCATACAGCGCACCTTCTCCCCCCCCGACAAAACGCGGGTTGATTTGAGGGCATCATCTCCGGAAAATAGCATCCGGCCCAGGTAGCCCCGGACGAAGGTATCGCTTTGATCGGGGGAATATTGCCGTAACCAATCTACCAGGTTGAGATCGGTGTCGAAGAAGACGGCATTTTCTTTGGGGAAGAAGGCGGGGGTGATAGTAGTTCCCCAACTGAAGATACCATCATCCGGTTTCTGTTTTTCGGCCAATATTTCAAACAGAGCGGTTTTGACTACGTCATTGGGGCCAATGAAGGCGATTTTGTCTCCAGGGTTAACGTTTAAACTGAAACGGTGGAGTAAGGGGCGCCCTTCCTGGCTGACACAAAGTTCGTTAATGGAGAGGATAACGCGGCCGCAGGGCCGATCCGGCTTAAAATCAATGTAAGGAAATCGGCGTGCCGAAGTGGGTAACTCACCCACCGTAAGCTTATCAATGAGCTTCTTGCGTGAGGTGGCCTGGCGTGATTTAGACGCATTGGCACTGAAGCGGCGCACAAACTGCTCCAACTCTTTGATCTTCTCATCACGTTTCTTATCCGCATTCTTGCGCTGTTGCTCCGCTAACTGACTGGCCTGGTACCAAAAATCATAGTTGCCTACATACAATTGAATCTTACCAAAATCAATATCGGCGATATGGGTGCAGACGTTGTTGAGGAAATGCCGATCATGGGAAACTACGATGACTGTGTTGGTAAAGCGCATGAGGAACTCTTCCAACCAGTTAATCGAGTCCAGATCTAGTTGATTAGTCGGCTCGTCCAGGAGCAAGATATCTGGGTTGCCAAATAACGCCTGAGCCAACAACACCCGCACCTTCTGACTGGCTTCCAAATCACGCATTAGCAGAAGATGGGTGTTTTCTTCTAGTCCCAGGTTATCTAACAGAGTGGACGCTTCCGCTTCTGCTTCATATCCTCCCAATTCAGCCAGTTCTGTCTCCAGGTCAGCGGCACGCAGGCCATCTGCTTCGCTGAAATCCGCTTTGCTGTATATGGCATCCCGCTCTTGTAACAGGTGATACAGGCGCGGGTGGCCCATGATGACGGTTTCCAAAACCGAAAAATCATCAAAGGCAAATTGATCTTGTTGGAGCAGAGCAATCCGTTCTCTGGTTCCGGCGGCGATAAACCCTTTGTTAGGTTCAATTTGCCCGGCAATGGCCTTGAGCAAAGTGGATTTGCCTGCACCATTCGGCCCGATCAGGCCATAGCAGTTGCCCGCCAAAAATTCTAAATTGACATCTTTAAACAACACTCGTGGCCCAAACGCCAGAGTGACATCTTGAACGGTTAACACGACACACCTTACCTTGTAACTCAGTCGGGAATTGGGGTTTTCGCAACACAGCTATTTTCGCCCCGACTGAGGCTGTTGAGTATACCCATGTTTGGTGAGAGGCCTGACAGGTTTCACAAACCTGTCAGGTCTGTATTCACGATTCATGAGGTTAATTGTAGTTGTTGGACGAAATTTCCAGCGGACAAGAATAACATACAATGTTGTTTCTTGCCGCTGGTGTTGAGATCAAATTAGGGCGATTGCCTACTCGGATTTCCCCCACCCCTAACCCCGCCCCCAGGGGCGGGGAACTTTTTAGGAGCCGTTTTTCGCGGGCATTCGCCCGCGAAAAACGGCTCAAATTAGTTTTCCCCCCCTTCTTGCAGAGAATCGTTAGGGCGGTGGATTCATTGGGGTGAGCAGGCAATCGCCCTGGGGATCAAATGAGGGCGATTGCCTACTCGGATTTCCCCCACCCCTAACCCCGCCCCCAGGGGCGGGGAACTTGTTCTCGTGTCATTTTTCGCGGGCAGACGCCCGCGAAAAATGACACGAATGGGGTTTCCCCTTCCTGCTGTGCTGGGATCGCAAGGGCTGGATCTTTCGTGGTAGCCATTCTATGCCTGTATTATTTCGGAAAATCTCAAAAACTTGAGTTTAGAGTTCAGAGCCAGAGCTAGAGGGTTTTCCAGAGTAAATTCCTTTCGCTCTCTCCTCTCACTCTAACATCCAGTCAAAAACGGTTGGATGCCAAAAGCACGCTCGAAAAATGGCCCAAGCCGTAGAACAGCCTTTCAGGCTGTTCGCCCTCTTGTGAACACAAAAAACGGTAAATGCCAGGAGCAAACCAAACTGAGAATTGCTGGGGCCAAATTGCCTGGAGAATCAGGGGCAAAGGTCGAGGATGGCCTGTTTGATGGCCGGGTTGACGGGGAAATGTTGGTCGAGGAAGGAGAGGATGGTGATCGCGGCCGCGGGCGTACCCTCATACCCTGGAGCCATTTGCGCTAAAGACCGGGCCACCCTCGGAAATCTCTGCTCAAACCGGCGTTCACCCACAAAAATATCCGCGTGGCCCGGTTGGGCCGTCTCGATCCGTGACGCCAGGTCTACTACTCGCCCCAACGCATACACCTGAACAAACTGGAACGCCGATAACTTCTCCCCCCGCCGATAGCGCCCCATCCCTACATACAAATTAGTCAACGCCTCACCCAGGAGCCAATCCACCGAATGGACTGACGAGCCAGATTGTTTCACGGGAACGGCTATGGTCTCACTTACCCCCTCCCGTTTCCAGACAACCCGTCCGGCGGCAAAGGGGATATGGCTCAACTCCGCCGCTTCAAAAACGGCAAACTCACAAAACACCCCATCGGCAAAGAGCAGTTTGTAGCCATCGGCGGTATTCTGGAAATGGTAGGCGATGGGAGCCAATGAACTAAGCCAATCCAGGTTAGTCAGGAACCGTTCTTTCTGCCCTGGTTCTACAACGGCAAAAAAATCCAGGTCAGAATAATCATCCAGCCGGTCTAACTCCTGCCCCACCGACCCCAACCCCAGCAAAGCCAGGGCTTGCCCTGTCTTCTCCAGTGATTGACCGATTTCGTTCAGACGGTTTAATAATTTTTCTTGGTGTGTCATCAGACAGGTTAATCCGTAGCTACAGGCAGTTCTAACCGCTCGTCAATCCATTTATTTGGCGTGGTTCAAAAGTCGGCAAGCTGTGCTTAAAAATTTGTAGGGCGATTTTGTAAATCGCCCACTGGACGATTTACAAAATCGTCCTACAGATTTGTAAAGCTAACCTGAACCATGCCATTTATTTTAACACATTCCGCCAGCCGGTTGATTGATTCCAGGGATCGGGGATGGTGGTAGGGCCGTTGGCGGTTGGCCGCTGGCCGCTGGCAGTGCCGGATTTGCCGCCCAGGAGTTCGGCGACGGCGATGGCGAGCAGGGTGTGAGGGTCGGTGGGGGGTGTAGCTTGCCAGGTAGGGAAATGTTGCCCCAGGAAGCCGGTGTGGGTCTGACCGGCCTGGAAGGCTGGGTGATCGAGGATGTGGAGCAGGTAGGGGATGTTGGTGGTGATGCCCAGGACGGCCGTTTCGTGTAGAGCGTGGCGCATTTGGGCGATGGCGTCGGCGCGATCCGCCCCCCAGGTGATGATTTTTGCCAACATGGGGTCGTAGTAGGGGCTGACGATGCTCCCGGTTTCGATGCCATCATCCACGCGAATGTTGGGGCCTTGCGGCCGCGCATAATGGGTTATCGTCCCTGTCGAGGGCATAAAATTGTGGGCCGGGTCTTCGGCGTACACCCGGCTCTCCAGGGCATGACCCCTCTGCCGAATGTCCCCCTGTTGTAACGTCAGCGGTTCGCCACTGGCAATACGAATCTGCCAGGCGGCAATATCTACCCCCGTCACCCACTCCGTCACCGGATGCTCCACCTGGAGCCGGGTATTCATTTCCAACAGATAAAACTGGTTGTCGGGTGTGAGGATAAATTCGACTGTACCGGCACTGGCATACCCCACTTCTTGGGCCAGAGAGACCGCGGCCGCACAAATTCTTTCTCTCACCTCGGTGGGCACATGGGGGGCAGGGGTCTCCTCGATGATTTTCTGGTGGCGGCGTTGCACCGAACATTCCCGTTCATACAGGTGGATGAGGTGGCCGTGCCAATCGCCCAGCACCTGCACCTCGATGTGGCGGATTTCGGTGAAATACCGTTCCAAAATAATATGATCACTGCCAAAAGCGGATAGACTTTCGCGGCGGGCGGCCTGGACGGCGTCCAGAAACTCATTTTCGGCCTGGACGACCCGCATCCCTTTGCCACCCCCCCCGGCACTGGCTTTGATGAGCACCGGGAAGCCGATCTGGTGTGCGGCCGCGAGCAAAGCCTCATCACTCATTCCGGCCCCATTGACACCGGGGATGACCGGCACACCCGCGACCTGGGCCAGTTCGCGGGCACTGGCCTTACTGCCCAGGGCACGCATTGCCTCTGCGCTTGGCCCCACAAAGATGATTCCCGCAGATGTACAGGCCTGGGCAAAATCGGCATTTTCGCTCAGGAAGCCGTAGCCGGGATGAATAGCCTCCACACCCGCCTGCCGGGCAATGTGGAGAATGGCTAACTGGTTGAGGTAGGTATCTGCGGCCGCGACCCCTTTCAGCGGATAACGTTCATCGGCCAGGCGTGTCCAGGGGGCGTGGGCATCTGCCTCGGAATAAAGGGCGACAGAGCGCACCCCCAGCAGGCGGCAAGCCCGAAATAGACGGGCGGCGATTTCACCCCGATTAGCAACCAGTAATTTTTTCACCATAAATAAACCTCAGTGCCCTTGTTCAGATAATGATAATCTTCATACAATAAAGGTAACTATTCAGGCAGTTACGCACCAACCGCGACAAAAATTGTCACTGTTTGTTGATGGTGCACAGCCTGGAAAGGCTGTGCATATAACCGTTCAATTGAATTCATTCATCTGCCAGGCCCGCCCAGTCGTAAAACGACCGGGCTATTTTTACAAAGGCCGCTGGCCTGGGCTTTTAGCCCGCAAAGCTTCGTATGTTTAGCCCGGCGATTTGACCGCCGGGTGGGGTAACTGAACGCTCACCCGTTCAGACAGTAGAGACGCAAAATTTTGCGTCTCTACAAAAGTCCGATACAACGGGATATGGTCTGAGTATAACGTGCCAAAAAGGGGCTGACTACCAAAATGGAAATAACAACCGTACATTTGTTAGAGTCGGTGGACGAAGCCCCCAAAGTTGCGGGGCAGAAATCGTTTGCCGATCTTATTAACCTTGTTAATCAAACCAGAGACCGGGATCCCCATCGTGCCCTTGTTTTAGCGCAACAGGCTTTATATCTGGCTCAAGACGGGGGACTGAAACCTGATCCTGATATGTTGCTGGACAGCTATCTTGCCCTGGGTTCGGTGTATGGTCGCCTGTCAGATTACGATCAGGCGTTGCCCTATGCCTTAGAAGCTATCGAGCTAAGTCAGACGTACGGCAACCTCACGCAACGGTTTCACGCCGCCAATATGTTAGGTGTGCTTTACGTGTACATGGGACTTTTTCAGGAAGGTTTACCCTTTTTGCTCCAGGCCCAATGCGTAGCTGAGACAATGGGTGATGTGGAAACCATCACCATGGTGGTTAACAACATCGGTTGGCTTTATCTCAAATTGGATCAGGTGGAAGAGGCGCGACATTGTTTTGAGACCTATTTGCCCATGGTGTTGGCACACCATAATCGCAAACGTCATGCTGACTTCTACGACAATTTGTGCCAGGTCTATCAACGTCTCGGCCAGTTTGAACGAGCCGAACAGCAGGGGCGGCAAAGCGTTGCCCTGTATCAACAAACGCACTCCGTGCGCGGTGAAGCCGAAGCCTGGACGACTTTGGGGCAACTCCAGCAACGGCAAGGGGAGTATGAGAAGGCTACTCTTTGCCTGCAAACGGCGCTGATGTTGTTTACGCAGGTGGAGAACCCGCAAGGTATGGTAGGCGCACTTGTCGCCTTGGGGCATGTGGCGGCCCAGAAAGGGCAACCCGCCCTGGCCCTGAGCTATCTGCATGAAGCGTTGATCATGGCGGAGCGGATTTCGGCGCAACAGGAGCAGTATGAATGTCATGAGAGTCTGGCCCAGATTTATGAGTCGTTGGGGCAGTTGCCCCAGGCGTTGTCCCATTATCGGCAGTTTCATGAGACGAAGGCGAAACTGTTTAACGCCCAGGCAGATCATCGGCTGAAAAGTCTGGAGGTTATGTACCGGGTAGAACAGACGCGCCAACAAGCGGCCGCGTTGCAACGGGAAATTGAGGAGCGGGAACGGTACATCGCCGACCTGGATACCTTTGCTCATACGGTGGCTCATGACCTGAAAAGTCCGTTGGGGGTGATTGCGGGGTATAGTGAGTTGTTGTTGGAAGATTATGAGGTGTTGGACGCGGCCGCGAGTCAATCTATTCTGCAAATCATGTGGCGTAGTAGCCGCAAGATGTCCCGCATCGTGGACGATCTCCTCATCCTGGCGCAGGTACAGCGGCAAACTATCACCCCAGAGCCACTCTCAATGGATACCATCTGGCAAGATGTCCTGGCCCGTTTCCAGATGGAAATCGAAACGCACGAGGCGATCATACATCAGCCTGATAGTTGGCCCACTGCGTTGGGTCATGTCAGTTGGATTGAAGAGGTGTGGGCGAATTATTTGAGCAATGCTCTGAAATATGGAGGGAAACCACCGGTCATCTGGGTGGGGGCGACGGTGATCGAAGAGGGCCGGGTCTGTTTTTGGATGCAGGACAATGGGGCGGGGTTGGACGCGGCCGCGCAAGCCAAGCTGTTTCAGGATTTCAGCCGCCTCAATACCCAGCAAAGCAAAGGGCACGGCCTGGGGCTGTCCATCGTCAAACGCATTGTCGAACGGTTAGGGGGAAGGGTGGGCGTGACTAGCGCACTTGAACAGGGGAGCACCTTCAGCTTTACCTTGCCCCAGGTGCCTATCTGAACCCGATTCTGGAACAAGGCATGAGGAACATAGGGGCAATTCAGTTTGCTCTATTTCTCATCGGATAACTTAAGTTCGTCCACCGATTGTGCGGTCAACACCTGTTCGCTGAGCTGGTCAAAAACTGTCGTATCAGTAATCGCTTCAAGTCGTTCCACAAAATCAACTGATAAAACACCGAACTTTATCGTCAACAAACGAAGCAATAGTTCTAGCTTTCCTTCTCTAAGGCCTTCTCTAAGGCCTTCTCTAAGGCCTTCTTTAAGACCTTCTTTAAGACCTTCTTGTTTGCCTTTTAAAACGCCTTCCTGGGCGATGCGCTCACGCCAGGTGAGTTCCGTTTCCATTAACGCTTCCATAATCTCTGCTCCTGCATCCACTAAGGTTGCCGTAGGTAAATACGTTTCAATAACATCTATTAAAAACAGCTTATCCCCTGCTGTCAAGCTACTGTCAATCACGGTACGTAAACCGGCCAGTTTGACGGACGCTTTGCTTTGCTGTTGAGGTTCCATCAAAGCGGCTAACGCGGCCGCGACCGGATTTCTATCCAGGTATGCTTCACTGGGCAGATCCCGTAATCCAACCTGCCCATATTGGAATGTAACTAATTCTCGACCAAACAGCGTTTCCTGGTAAATCGGCCAACTGATTCCTCCCGCATCTGGCTGTAAGATCAACGCCAGGGGTAACACCTTCTTTTGCCGCAATAGCCTGAGCAGGGAGTAATACTCAAACATGCGCTTGGGCACACTCTTTTTATCGCGTCCTTCTACCTCAATATGAATAATGATGGCTTCTGGCTCACCTTCATAGCTCAAGGCTTCGGCCACAACATCGGTGATTCGTAGCGTTTGACCGGGCAGGTTGACAACCAATTCCTGGTCTAAAAAGGTGAGTGTAGAAAAGTCGAGGCGGGCCGCTTCTGCGGAGAAAAACAGACGCATAAACTCAGGCAAAAAGCGGTGTAAAAATTCTTTGAAGATGCGATCATGTAACGTGCGTGACGGAGTTGTGATGTCATTCATGTTCTGTTCCGATGGGTAACTATACAGCCCCTCACCCTCACCATCTCCTGTTTCGGAAGAGGGTCAGGGTTAGCCATTGCCTATTCTCGTTCCACGCTGGGCGTGGGAATGAATTATGATACCTGAATGGATACGAAGGGATTATACTGGCAACGGGCATAATCCCGCATTTTGCCCAAGATGGCACGGTTAGGCTTGTACTGAGCGTAGCTCAAGTGGGACGGATACGACCAGGCCAATACAGGGGGCTGGTCGTTAATTGTTGCACGATTTTGTGGGTCTTCGGGATTTCGTAAGGTATGGGCAACCCTCGTGGTTGCCCCACACGGGGCAGGCACAAGGCCAGCCCGTACATATGGTGTCAACCCCCTGAATTCCCAAAAAACCGATTTTGTTTGTCTGGGGACGGGCTTCCTGTTAAAGTCCAATCGTCTTTTGGTACAGTAATTTCAATCCGCTTTTGATGAGGTTTTATGAGTGTCAGCAATTTAGCGAAACAACGAGGCACGATCCTCGATGAAATCATGCGGTATCACCGGGAGCAGTTGCCCAAAACGATGCGCGAAATTCCGCTGGCGGACCTGCGGGCACATACCACTGTAGCCCCTGCTCCGGTTGACCTCGCGGCCGCGCTCCGGCTCTACGGCGTCTCCATCATTGCCGAATGCAAAAAGGCTTCTCCCAGCAAAGGGTTACTCGTCCCCGAATACGACCCCGTGCAACTGTCAACCACCTACACCCGCGCCGGGGCCAGAGCCATCTCTGTCCTTACCGATGGGCGCCACTTCCAGGGTTCCCTCGAACATTTGCGCGATGTCAAAGAAGCCCTGAGCGATTTGAACCCCCACGTCATTGGCAAAAGTGATCCCCGGCTCAAAATCGGTATGCCGGTTTTGCGTAAAGATTTCATCTTCCACCCTTACCAGGTGTACGAAGCCCGCGTTGCTGGTGCTGATGCGGTTCTGCTCATTGCCGCCGTATTGGGAGTGGGCGACATGAAAGAGTTGCTGGCCCTCACCCATCAACTAGGCATGAACGCCCTCATCGAAGTCCATACCGCTGAGGAACTGGAGCGGGTTTTACCCCTTAATCCCCGCATCATTGGCATCAATAATCGCAACCTGCAAACATTTGAGGTGGATTTTGACAACACCGCCCGCTTGCGCCAGCTTATCCCACCCGGCATCTTGGTGGTAGGCGAAAGTGGCATCCAAACGACGGACGACGTGCGCCGCATGAAGGCCATCGGTGTGGATGCGGTTTTGGTGGGGGAGACGTTTGTGAAGAGTACGAATTTGTTTAAGAGCGTACAGAGTTTCGTCAAAGCAGGCATTTAAAGAGGAACTCACACGTAAGCGTTCAGTCATATAAATCCATTCGCCAGACCCGCCCGGACGTAAAACGACCGGCCTGTTGTTACAAAGGCCGCTGGCCCGGGGTTTTAATCCGCAGGGCCTGGTATGTTTAGCCCGGCGGTTTGACCGCCGGGCGGGATAACTGAACGCTTATACTCACGCACATCATTCCCAGGGTTGCCCGTACCCCAGGAATTCTGAAGACGCGAAATTGTTTCGGTGATGCGGCCGCACATCCCCCGGTTGCCCACTCCTACCAATCACCTCTCTACCATCAGTCAAAGTTGTAACGACTAAGCCATTACCTGAGCTTGTCGAAGGCCACAGGGACTTCAACAAGCTCAACCTTCGAGAGCGTTAGTCGTTATTCAAAGTCGAAGATCACCACCAGCGGATCATGATCAGATGTGTGACGGGGGGAGTTGTCACCGGGGGCGGCGATGGGGTATGGGGTGTTGAGGTGTAGTACCGTCACAATTTGTACTTTATCTACCAAATTTTCGCTGATCAGCATATGATCCAGGGCTTGCGTCCGCCCCTCGAAGATGTAGGTGTAGGGCAGAGGGCCACTAAGCAGATCGTAAACATGCGCCAGTTCGCTCCCCAATGTTTCTAAAGGCAATGTACCATAAAACGAGTTCAGGTCGCCCATGACGATCACATAAGCGTCGGGGAAGTTGGCCTGGAATTGCACCGCCAGTTGGGCGTTCCAGGCGGCCTGGGCGTTGCGCGTCGGTTCGGTGGCCGTTTCCCCGGCGGAGAGGGCCAGGAAATGGTTGTTGATGGCGATCACCTGAATGTCGCCCCCTTCCAGATGGACAGTAGCCGTAATGACCAACGGCGGCCGCGCAAATAGTTCATTCGGGGCATCATACGCCTTCACCCCGGTCACGGTGGCTAAATCGCTCCGCACCAAAAAGCCCACATCAATCCAGCGGGAATCGTTGCCTTCGATGAGGTAGGCGTCGTAGCTGTACCCCGACAGGGCGGCTTCGGCGGCTAAATCTTCCAGTACGTCAATATTTTCCACTTCCTGCAAACCGATGAGGGTCGGTGCGCCCATGGCCACGATGGATGCGGCCAGTTTGGTCAGTTTGGTGTGATATTCGTCCAGGCTGGGGCGCGGCGGGCTGGATGGGTGCGGGTCTACCAGGTCGTACAGGTTTTCCACGTTGAAAGTGGCGACGGCGAATTGGTTGGCGGCCGCGGCCGCAACCGTCGGCAACTCTATCTCCACGGTCTGAATATCCGGCGGGGCCAGCGGTTCAATCTTGTACTGCCCAAAGGTAAAGGCCAAAATCCCGGCCAGATTCGAGACCACATCCCCTTGTTGCACCGTGTAGGCCAGCGTGGAACTGTCATCATGGGCCACATCCGAGCCATCATCCACAAAGATGAGATACCCCACTGCCTCGGTGCGGGCCACGCTGGTGGCGTTGGTGCTCTGGGCAATGAGGGCATATTCGCCAAAACGAGTGGTCGCGGCCGCGACGATGGACGGTTCAGCCAGCATTACCAGCATCCCTTCCCGGCTTTCGTTGTACAGCAACGCCTCAGCCGGGTCGGCGGGTGGGTTGTAGGGCAGTGGTTCCGGCGCAGGCAGGCCAGAGGCCAGCACCGTGATGTCGCTGGCTTGCACCGGGTCAAGGGCCGTCTGACCGGACAGTTCACGCACCCGCCCCGTCACCTGCACCTGATCACCCACCGCCACAGGCATATCAAAATCGTCCACCAGAATAAACAGCCCATCGGATGTAGCTTCGCTTTGATCCGGTTGGCCCACAATCCAGAAGCCGTTGAGTTCCGGGAAGACTGCCGTCACCAGCCCCTCGGTGGTAGCGTCACTGCGGATGTAGGGGGATTTGTCGCCACTGCCCTGGATGGCCCACACGGGAATGCTTGGCCCCAGGAAGGTGAGGAACGGCGGGGTGCTGGCGATTTCCGCATAACCCGTGGCGGTCACTTGCACGGGGCGGGCCAGGAGGGGGTTGATCGCGGCCGCGTCCACCTGCACCGTGTAACTCACCACAACAGTGGTTCCATCACCCGGCAGGTTGGCGATATTCCAGGTGATGAGTCCGTCCGCGGCCGCGCCCCCCCCATACACCGCCAATAAAGTCGCATCCGGTTCGGGGGGATAAGCCACAATCTGCACATTGTTCAGCGGTTCAGCGGTGTGGTTGAAGGCGGTGATCGTATACGTCAGCACCGCCCCGGCCTGGACATTGTTGGCCGCGCTAATTTCCGCCAGCAAAACAGGCGGAAAAATCTCGGCGATGTCGGTCTGGAAGCGGGGTTTGAGTTGGTGCTGGCCGCTCGCCAGCTCGCTGATACCCGTCACCCGATACTGCCGCCCGATGTCCAGCGGCTCCGTCGTGACCCCGGTATCTTTTTCGATGAAAACAGTGGTGATGTTGCCTTCGTCGTCCTGCAAATCCAGTTCATAGGAGAAGCTGAACTCTTCGATGGTCACAATCGTGCCTTCGATCTGGTTCAAACGGCCCAAAATGGCCGGGTCTTCTTCGTTGGTTTGGGCGGTGATGAGGGCCGGTTCTGGTTCCACCCCACTTTCGCCCAGCACCTCGATGTCATCGGGGATGGTGTTGGGGATGATTTCCAGGGAGTCGCGGAACAGTTCAATATAGCCGGTCACACGCACCTGGTCGCCTACGGCCACATTGACCAATCCACCGCCACCGGGCACAAACACCTGGATGCCGCCGGTTTCATCTTCGATATAAAACTTTGTGCCCGTCGTTCCGGCAAAGAAGCCGCCCGTGTACATCGTGGCGATCCCTTCCACCGCCACCGTCTGCCCAATGAGGGTGCGGGCGACGGCGATGGGTACGGCTCCTCCGGCTACGATCAGGGGTTGTAGAGGACCGTACTGGCGCAAACCGGCCTCGGTCTGGATATAGTAACCGCGCAAAATGGTCGTGGCGTAGGTGTAGGGGGCTTGTAATGAGACGAGGCCGTCCAACTTTGCCCCCGCCGCCAGGGTGGCGATGGGCCAGGTGAGAATGCCATCTTGGATGGTGGCGTCAGGGGGCGCGGCCGCGAGGGTGTACCCCGTCGGAATGGCCCAGGAAACGAGGAGACCATTAGCAGGGCTGGCCCCGTTGTTGCTCACCTTCAAGGTCAGGTCAAAGGTGGTTCCGGGCGCGGCCGCGTCTGGCACAATCAGGTTCACCGTAACATCGAGGGTAGAGGCCATGCCACTGTTTTGTGGATTGGGGGTGGCAGAAAGGGTGAAATCGTCGGCGTTGCGGCCGCTGTTTTGTCCATTCCCCGCCTCACCGCCCGGCAACCGTTCCAAACTAGCCCCATCAGGCGAAAAAGCCACCGCCTCACCGCTAAAAAAGCCATTTGGAGCCTCACCCCAGCCCAAAGCGTCAACATCATTCCCCTCGGCATCGCGCAAAACCAGCCCCCCTTTGCGCTCAAATAGAGACACATCGTAGAGACCATCGGGGATGACACCAAAATCCTGTGCCGCCCGTACCAGGAGAAAATGCCCCTGACCCGGGATGTCCGCTCGCTCCGTCCATGCATACACGAGGGCTGGCTCTTGTCCCTCGCCGAGTAAATACCAGAGGCTATAGCCGTTCAGGTCAACCGCCTGCGCTCCGGCGTTGTACAGTTCGATGAATTCGGTGTTGTTGCCGCCCGGCACACCGGGTAGGAGTTCGCTGAAGAAAACCCCTTTGCCCGCTGACGGCTTTGTTTCGTCAATCGGTTCGGCGATTTGTGGGGTTACGTCGGGTGGTGGTGAGGTGGGCACGGGGGGAAGGGTCGCGGCCGCGGATGTTGCCCCTGGTGTACTGTTGTTATCCTGTTTGCAGGCCACCAGTAACACCATCAACCACACCAGACCAGAGAAGAATCGTTTATTGTTCATCATTTACTCGCTTCAGAAAAACTGGTTTTGTTTGGGGAGCGATTATAACACAGGGGTGCATTGTCATGTTTTGTTGACCAGTAATCCGAGTACTTGAGTTTAGAGTTCAGAGCCAGAGCTAGAGGGTTTTCCAGAGTGATTTCCTCTCACTCTCTCCTCTCGCTCTAAACTCCAGCCGAGTAGGCAATCGCCCTATTGAGATTTGCTGTTGTCTTGACACAAGACATCCCTTTGCTATAATTCCCCCTCGTGTTCCTCAGTAGCTCAATGGCAGAGCATGCGGCTGTTAACCGCAGGGTTGTTGGTTCGAGTCCAACCTGAGGAGCCTCAAGGCGGTCTGGTGCAAAAGCATTCAGACCGCCTTTTTTATTTTGGTTATTGGTTATTAGTATATTGGTCTATTGGTGTATTGGTTATCGGGTGAATAGCCAATACACCAATAGACCAATACACCAATACACCAATAACTCTTCTAAGGAGTCAATCATGGCAAACTTTGACCTGATGAAACAATTGGCAACCGAAAAAGGGGGCAAAATCATCTTGTTGATCATGGATGGCCTGGGTGGTCTGCCGATGGAGCCGGGGGGCAAAACGGAACTGGAAGCGGCCTTTACGCCCAACATGGATCGGCTGGCGCAGGAAGGGTGTTTGGGCGGTAGTCACCCGATTACGCGAGGGGTGACGCCTGGCAGTGGCCCGGCCCATTTGTCGCTGTTTGGTTATGACCCGGTAGCGGTTCCGGTTGGGCGTGGGGTGTTGTCGGCTCTAGGGGCTGGCATTCCCATCAAAGCGGCCGATGTGGCGGCGCGGGGTAACTTCTGCACTGTGGACGCTAATGGCCTGATTACGGATCGGCGGGCGGGGCGGATCAGCAATGACGCGGCCGCGCCGCTGGTCGAAAAACTACGCACCATCCAGATTCCGGGGGTCAACATTGAAGTGCGGCTAGAGCAGGAATACCGTTTTGTTCTGGTGATCAGCGGCGAGGGGTTACATGGCGGACTGGCGGACACGGATCCGCAGGTGACGGGCAAGGCCCCATACCCGGCTACGGCCCTGGTACCGGAAGCGGAAAAGACGGCGGGAATCGTAAGACAGTGGGTGGACGCGGCCGCGGCCATCCTCAAAAACGACGCCCCGGCCAACATGGTGACATTACGTGGTTTCGGTCAACCCCCGGACCTGCCCACTTTCCAGGAAGTGTACAAACTCAAGGCCGCCTGTGTAGCCGTTTATCCTATGTACAAGGGTGTTGCCAGTCTGGCGGGTATGGCTGTGTTACCTACCGGCAGTTTCACCCCAGCCCAAGAGTTCCAGGTCGTCGCTGACCACTGGCACGAATACGACTTCTTCTTCATCCACATCAAATACACCGACAGTCGGGGTGAAGATGGCAACTTCCCGGCCAAAGCCGCCGTCATTGAGCAGGTAGATACAGCCCTGCCCATCCTGCTTGACCTGAAACCGGATGTCCTCATCATAACCGGCGACCACTCCACCCCGGCCAAACTACGCTCCCACTCCTGGCATCCTGTCCCCACCTTGCTGTGGGCACCCGCCACCCACATGCCCGACGCCTGTCAGAGTTTCGGCGAACGGGAAACCCATCGTGGCGGTCTGGGCCAATTCCCCGCCAACGAACTGATGCCAATGGCTATGGCTCATGCCCTGCGCCTCGCCAAATACGGCGCGTAGAATCCCATCAGATTCGTAGTAACGGCTTTAACCGTCCCACGCTGGACGGCTAAAGCCGTTACTACAAACCTTTCTGTTGAAAATCGCCCATGGCAATTCCCCACGATCCCATTTTCAAAGAGTTTTTCCATCGCTTCTTCCGGGAGTTTATGGAAATCTTTTTCCCGGCAGAGGCGGCCCAACTGGATTTTGCTACCCTGAAATGGGTTGAGCAGGAACTCATCAGCAATTTCCCTGACCAGATAAAACGGGTATCAGACTTGATCGGTGAGATTGCTCTCAAAAATGGAGACGAACGGGTGATATTGATCCACCTGGAAGTCGAAGCCAACCGGCCTAAAACGTTGCCCAACCGGATGTTTGAATATTACGGCCTGCTCCGCGCCCTGCGGCAAAAACCGGTTCTGCCTTTGGCTCTGGTGTTACAGAAGAATATGGGTGGTCTACTCTGGCAAACACATCGGGAAACCTTGTTAGGCCATACCATTGTGGAATTCCATTATGGTCAGGTTGGGCTGTTTGACCTGAACAGTTTCGCCTATCTGAAAGACGACAATCCCGTCTCTGCGGCTCTGGCAACCTTGATGAAAGCCAAACCGACCGAGAAGCCCCGGATCAAGTTAGATGCGCTTAACACAATTGTAAAAAGTACCTTGACACACGGGGATAAACTCTTTTTAATCAATGTCATGCAAACGTATCTACCAACCGAAAATTTGGCTGGTGGTGGAGAGAATGTCATGGAAGCGATTCAGGCTATCGAGGGAACATGGTTAAGCAAAGAAACCAAGAAGGCAATTAAGGAAGGTTTGCAACAGGGCTTACAACAGGGCTTACAACAGGGCATGCAACAAGGTGAACTAAAAGGCAAAAAAGAGATGTTGATGCGTCTGTTGCAGAAAAAATTTGGCCCACTGCCAGCATTGATTGAAACACGGCTGGAGATGATCCATGATCCGGCCTTATTGGATCAGTTAAGTGAACAGGTGGTTTTTGCTCAAACGCTGGCGGAGATGCAATGGCCCGCGGCCGCGGCCGGTTGAGCCGGTTATTGGTGTATTGGTTATTAGTTGCCGCTCCGTTGGTTGGTAAACGGGGCGGTTTTTGTTTAGCGGTTATGGCGCAACTATCACAAACACGTTTTTTGCAGACACTACCCGATGTGGTGATTCCGCAGTTACCAGTACATTGGGGACGGGTGCAGGTAAAACAACCCTGGGGATTCCTGGTGCAGTTCCATTTTGGTGATTTATAGTATACGTCGTTGATAGACGCTCCTGCCCCAAGATACACCGTAAATCTGCCCAATATTGCCCCTCTTCACCTTCCTCTTTAGCTGGCTCATAGGTGAGCGTTACTTCCATGTGTAGCAAGCGGTATATCTCCCGCTGTTCGGCTGGATCATTACTCGTCAAGTCTGCCCCCTGCCGAATCTGCTGTGCATATTTCTCAATCGTTTCAATCTCCTTCGCGTTGGGGATACGTGGCTGTAAGTCGGCTTGTAATTCGGCATTCGCTTGGGTTAAGTCAGCAATTTGCTTCTCAACACGTGTTTTTTCTACCGCTATGTCGTCTAACGTCAAAGTACCGGCTGTGTATGCCTTAATCAGACGCTGTTTTTCCAGCTGTAGTTCGGCTAATCTGGCTTCATTGCTTTTTATCATACTGACCAACGGCTGGAGTTCGTTAAGCCTCTGTTGCTCGTGCTGTTTCCAGGCTTCATATAACCTTGTCGGATTTAACAGAAACGCCTGCACCCATTGCCAGATAATTGGCTCAATCGCATCCGTTCGCAACGTTGGCATATCGCAGGTTCTTTCGTAACGAGCGGAGAGATGTCTGGTTGAACAACGGTAGTAGCGATGCGGTGTAGCTTTATACTTGCGTGTAATTCCTACCATTCCGCTTCCGCAGTGGCCGCATTTCATAATGCTTCCTAACGGATAAGGATAGCTACCCTTCTTTTCACGCACTCGCTTATTTTTCTTGCGCCGTCTCTCGACAAGGCTGAATGTTTCTTCGTTGATGAGGGCGGGGACTTCTATTAAAAGCCATTCGGAGCGAGGGCGTTCCACCTGTCTCAACTTTCCATCCCGGCCTTTTACATTTCTCGTCTTTTGGTAATACCAGCGACCCAAATACGTCTCGTTATTCAGAATGCCACTAAGCGTGCCCGTTGACCAACCCTGGCGGCGGCGTCTGGCTTTATGGTTGTGCCCCTTTGTAGGCGTCGGCACATTACATTCATCAAGGTAACGACATATGCTCAGTAAAGCCTTACCCTCATAGGCATATAGACGAAAAATAAGCCTTACAATGATCGCCTCACGCTCATTTACTTCTAGCGTCCGCTTGCCTTCTTTCAGCACCACGTCATAACCAAAAGGTGCATTACTGCCACCAATAATCACATTTCCAGCCGCAACAGAACGAACACTGCCCCGTTTGGTTCGTTCTAAGGTCTTTTCTCGTTCATACTCAGCAAAGTCACTCATTAGACCCTTTAGCAACCGCCCTTCGGCTGTGTCCTTATACTGGCCTATCACATATTCCACCTGTATGCCTTGTTGGGTAAGAGCGTTTTCAATAGACATTTGTTTAAAGCGGTTGCGGGCGAGTCGGTCCACCTCTCGCACGACCAACACATCAAAAGTACCCGTACAGGCCAGCTTCAGTAAGGCTTCAATTTCTGGCAACCAGTCGGCACCTGAGGTTGCCTTCTCCGGCGTTTCAAAGTGTTCGCCTACAATGGCATAGCCTTGTTTTTGGGCATACGTCCGACAATCGCCAAGCTGACTCTCTATGCCGCTCGTGGCATACTTCGTGTCATCACCACTTACTCTTGCATACAAAATGGCTCGTTTCGTCATGATCCTATTCTCCTAAACAGAAGGGGAAGATGTTCCGCCCCTTCTGCTCTAATCAATTAATCTTCAGCGTTTGACTTGTTGCTCTCCGGCATAACAAGCCACGCGGCCGCAAGCAATAAGACGTATCAATGCCTGTATCCGCTTCATCATGGCGCCCCTTTGCCATTGGTAAAACCCGCTAACGCGGCCGCGTCCGGACTGCCCTTTTCGCTTGCCTGATTCTTGCGCCGCTCGGCCTCTAGTCGCTCCGATACCAAAAGGTCTACCAGTTCATGCAGATCAAGGTCGTCGTCCTCGATGTCATCCTCATCCCCCGCCGCAAGGGACAACCCACGATCAAACTGGATCCCTGCCGCCCGTAACAGGGCTGGCATATTGGCCAAGGCTGTTTGCATAATTGCCTGTTGCACCTGATCGCTGGCATACACATTACCCAACTGCTTAATCACCGCCTGCCGGGATGATCCTTGCATCGCCCGGATCGCTCTGGCCTCATTCAGCTTGGCCCGCTCCTGGTCCAGCAAAGCGTTGAACCGTTCATCTTCCAATTGTCGCTTCTGCTCCGCTTGTTCCCTGGCCCGCCCTTGTTCCGGTTCCAGGGCGTGCACGATCACCGCTCCCAGTCCCATAATTGCCGGGGCTACCGGCAACACCCACAGCAGATAAGCCACCAGCCAGGAAGATAACCCCTGGCCTGCATTCAGTTGGCTATCGGCCACAATCGCCAGACACTCCAGAATAAAACCAATGGCATACACCGCCGCGGCCGCGATCATCTGTCTGGCTCCCTGTATCTTCCGATTCATAAACAGCAGGTACAGGCCAAACAACACAATCCCTGTGACCACAATCCCTACAATCTGAGCGGCTTGTGCCCACCAATGATTTCCGGCATAAGCCAGCGAAGCGCTGATCCCATGCGACATGGCATAAAGTAAAAACATCACCTTCACCAGATGGAGAAGCCAGCTCCCAATTCCCCCCACCGTCTTGCTCATGGTAGATTGCTCTTGACCGTCTACCCCGGTAAAAAATTCTTCAGGGTCAAACATCGTGATATACTCCTGTTTGGTACTGGGGCGTGTTGTCACCGACCAAAGTCACAACACGCCTGCACTTTCCTTGAGCATGACCCGATCCTCATATCGGGTCATGCTTTTTTGTTGACCGCTCACCAGAACCTCGTCAGACTCGCGGCCGCGTCCGGCGATTGCCTCATCCCCATTGCTTTTTTTCGATAATCACCCCCAGAAAACAAACGACCCCACTGCCAACAGGTAAGCAGAGGGGTCGTTGCCCGGAAATGAAAACAGGCAACCCTATGCTTTTGGGCATCGGGTCGCCTGTTAGATACAATAAACAGCAAGCCCGCCGCCACTCACCTGGCAGATGGGTCAGGGTTACGTAAGTGGTGATGACACTTGCGTAGCCCGTCTTTTAGATAAAATATGTCGTACTAGCAAGACATATTATAGGGTGATTAAGAGAGTTTGTCTACCGATTGCCTTTCGCTCCCCAGCGCTTATCCCCAGCTTTCGCGGCCGCATCCATATATACCAGTAAAGATTCCCGGCTCACCTGCCAGGCCGATCCCCACTTGCGGCCGCGTATCTCCCCCGCCCGTATCAAACGCCGTAAGTGATCAGGGTGATACCCGCTCAACTCCGCCGCGTCCTGGGTGGTAATCCAATCTTCCATAGGCTCACTATTCTACCTGTGCCCCTGGCATCTGCCATGCCCACCCGTATGCAATTGTTAAGGTTAAAACGGGTGATTGCGCCTGCCCCGGTCATCAGACCGGCCAGGGGTATCCTCAACCCGACTGATTGATCTGGTTTATCTGCTGATGAGCCACATTCAATTGCACCACTGGCACATTCAGCTTACGCACACGCGCCAACGTCTCACAGGCCCGCAAAAAACGCCGCTGGCTGGCATTCAATCGCTTTTCCAGAAAATCCCAACGCTTAAACTCGGTATTCTCATTCGTGGCCTGGCTATAGGCATACTCCACCAGAGACATTCTGAACCAGGCCAAAACTACCTGCTGCACCAGTAGCTGTTCTAGCAGGTTATTCGGCTCGCTTATTAACTCGGTGCCCAATTGCTCCTGGGCCATCTTATACATGGCTTTCAGGCCCGGCTCTAACTTAAAACCATTAACCAACTCCATAATGGCCCATTCGCTCAAATTGGCTCCATAAAGCCACAAACCTGGATGTTGGCGCAAAAAACGGGTCAAGGCCGCCACATCACGCGGCGATTTACTGTTGTTCACCTTTGCCAGAAGTGTCTCCAACTCCGCAATCTGATCCTTGTACTTGACGAGTATGTTTTCTCTGATCACGCCGTTTTCTCCATTGCCGCTTATGGGCATAATGACCACTGGTTATTAACAAGGTCGCTGTCAACAGCCGCAGCGTATGCTCCACTTCCTGAATCAGGGCAACCTGGGCTAAATCCTCACGGAGCACCCGCCGTTGGCACGCTCGTTCCTCTTTGAGCATCTCATCCAGTTCCGCCAGTTGTTTTACCTGTGGGCTTTTGCCCACATAAATACTGATCACCCGTTTACCGATCCGCCGCTTCCGGTAGTAGTACCGCTGATTTCCTCTCAATTCCCAACCCATTGTGCTACACCTCGATACATGCCCCAGTTATCCCTCATGGCGGGAAAACCTTGTTTGACTGTCTAACCCGGACTGAATCCATGCCCGTAGATTGCCCCCGGCCCGCCAAAAATCGGAAATGTCCTTTAATCCATCCGGCAAAGAGGGCATTAGTTCAGTCCACTTCAGCAACGTCCGCCAATCTTCCAAACCTTCGGCTCCAGCTTCGTCATTGTCCAGAGCCAGTAATAGCCGATTAAGCGGGGCAAAATATTTCTGAAAAGCGATCCCCGGTATCGTTCGGGCACTCCCCATAGTTACGACAGCCACCCCATCCGGCAAGAAACGGGCTAAGAGCATCGCATCAAACTCTCCTTCAGTGACAATAGCCGTATGGACTCCTAGCAACGTGTTGGCCCGGAAAAGGGCTTTAAGTCGGCTTCCTGAGACTGCCTGGTATTTCCCCAGGTCGCGGCCGCGTTGCCGGGCTTTGGCCGTTGTTCTAACCTGGGCATACCACAGTTGTCCCTCAACCATGGCCGGGATAGTGATGCCCGGTGCCATCCAATACTTTCCTTCAATCTGCCGCCATTCGGGGTTAAACCCCAGCATATGATTAAATATGATGTCAGGCGTCAGACCCCGTTTCTCAATCAAATAGTTGTACACCGCGGCCGCGGCCGTCGTTTTCCCTTGCAAATAATAGGCAGCATCCGCGCAAGCTAATAACACGGGTGTCTGCCAATCCTCATCGGGGGGACAATCAAGCGGTTGCGGCCGCGTTTCCTCTATTGGTCTCACTATCGGCAAACTCATCTTTCCCTCTCCTAAAACGCCCAAAGCTCCGACAAAATCCAACCCGTGTAACTTCATCACCAAAGCAATCCCATCTTGATACTTTCCTGGTGAACAGTGGCGACATATCCATAAATCGCCATCATCCGTGTGTTTAATCGTGAACCGGTCATCACCCCCGCAAAACGGACAGGGACCTATGTGATAACGCCCTTTTTGTTTGAGACTAACCCCGGCCAAAGCCACCAGATCAATCGTTGTCATTAATCTTTGCAAATCCATAAGAGTGCTACCTCATCTGGGTTGATTTAATTGATTTGATTGACTTGTTACAGGAACAAATCAATCAAATCAATCAAATCAACTTAACTTTGACTGGCTTGTGTACCTAAATACCAGATTGAAACAGGTTTCTTTGAGTGTTCTTTGTTCTGTTTCCTTCCATGAACTAAACCTCGCGTTTGGGCCAGGTTTAATTGTTGGTTGATCGTCTGTTTAGTCTTGCCTGTTGCTTCGGCCAACTCTTCTACTGTCAGCCCTTCCCCATGTGTTTCAATAGCTAACACAATTTCCCGTCCTGCCCGGATATTCTGAATTTCCTGGCTATCGCCCAAACTTTCCCAACCCACCCCATTTGCTACTTGTCGGATGGTCATATCTGATACATCAACATCCCGGCTTTCTAGATGCAAAATAGCCTCTTTTTCCGTCTGTTTCCGCTCCAGCAACATCCCCACATCGTAAGCTCCACGAATTGCCGAAGCTCCACGCAAGAGATCAAATATATTCTCTGAATTTCCTTTGCCCGTGTGATGTACCAACACAATAGCCGTATCTGTCTCATGGGCGATCCGGGCTATTTCGTTCACAATTGCGCCCATCGCGGCATTATCGTTTTCGTTCATGCGGCCGCTTAAAGTCGCAATCAGGGTGTCAATAATCACCAGATCAAACTGTTCGGCATAGGCTTCAATCTGGGCCAACCCTGGCCCTGGCTGACCGTTCTCCCCATCAAACCGTGGTAATTGGAAAACTACTTCTGCTTGTTGCGGTTGCCACTTCAGAATCTTGCCCCGTTGATTAATGCGCCGTTTTCCATCTTCTAGAACTATCAGCAGGACGCGGCCGCGTTGTGTTGACCGCCCCAAAAACGGTTCACCCAGGTCTATCGCCTTAGCGAGTTGTAAAACCAGCCACGACTTGCCGCTCTTAGCCCGTCCCCCCAACATGACAAAATGCCCTTTGGCAATAATGCCGTCTACCAGAAAATCAAGGGGAGCAAACTCCTTCTGTAAAAGTTCCGCCAGGGTTAAGGAACGCAACGGAGCGATGCCCTTGTTATCAGGGGATAGGGTCGCGGCCGCGTGTGTGCCATTTCGTGATATGGCGACATGAGCCAATGCTTTCTGTCTTAGCTCCGGCGAAAGAGCGGCAAAGATTCTTTCATCCGCGTTCATTCCTCGCCCCTCTCTTTCACATCCACTGCCACCAGGTGGGGTTTTGCCTCTGCCTGTTCTGCCTCAGCTTCCTGCGCGGCCGCAGCCTTCTTTTTCCTGTCCGCGGCCGCGAGCAATATCCGGTAAACTCTCGCCAAAATGATCGCTTCCGGGTCTGGTTCATACCTGGTCATGGCTTCCCCCTTGCGGTGTCGTGGCCGCGTTTCCTATTTCTTGTTCTAATGACTCAGCCTCTAACGCGGCCGCGTCTGCCTGCAAATAACCTGCTGTCTCTAACCCCTGACGGATTAACAAAGCAGCTTGTTGACGAGGGTGACGTTTGTGTTGTTGAGCAAACAATGTCAAAGCTTTTCTTTCATCTTCAAGCAAAGTTACAGCGATCCATGTCATGGTAATGCACCTTAAAACAAAAACGGGTTACTCTCTAGGAAAGAGTAACCCGTTCTCAATTCTATTAACAGGCATTTTTGGTGCAGATTAGGTGCAGGCTTAGTACATGATTATTGAAGCGGATGTAACCCCTTCTCTTTCATAAATTTAACGTCAGCCTTAATTGTCCTAGTCTCTACCCCTGTGATTTCAGCTATTTCATCCTGTGTTTTTCCATCTAGAATAAGTTGCTTCATGGATATCAATCGGGTCAATCGCTTTGGATGGACCCCTAAACGTTTCGCCTGAATAGCTAAAGGTTGTTCGTTTATTGCGGCCGCGCTCACAACTCCCTCGCGTTCTCTGACTCCAAATCCAGATTCGCGCATTTTGCTTTCAATATCCTCTGCAAGTTGACGCACTTGGTCGAAATACCTCTCCTGAC
Organism: Chloroflexota bacterium; assembly: GCA_018004935.1. GTDB lineage: Bacteria > Chloroflexota > Anaerolineae > Promineifilales > Promineifilaceae > Trichofilum. Next base: position 41,838 of record JAGNBF010000036.1, read on the forward strand.
CTTGAAGCAAGTAAAAATTAATTGACAAATTAGGCAGATTCAGCACCTCTACATATCCAATTTGCGAAGTTTTATATACCAGATCAATGATGGCTCTGGCCTGCACATCAAAACTTTCACCCCCCAATGAGTTTTTCACTGCTTCTCTCGCAAGTTCTTCATCTCCATGAAACAACAACATATACCAGTAATAGTCAGTGATATATGGAACGCGATCAAGATGACAAATGGGGCTATGTAGGCTATTAAAAAATCTTTTGAAAAGTAGTTCAATTTGCTCAATCTTCCCTTGTCCCACTTCAATTTGAGTAACCTGTATATCTAATTCTGAGTGAGTCGAGTTCCAATAGCTTTGCCACTCCATTGCCCGAAGCCTGTCAGATTCTCTGCCAAAATCCTCATAATGTTTAGCAATTTTCAAGTAATCCGACGGGTCAAGTACACTGCTCATTGGATCAGGTACTATTGGCGGATAACCCGGGGGCGAAGAGCGAAAATATTCTTCTTTTTGTGCTTGACTGCCCCCAGTTGGATTTGTGAAGTATTCTGGTTCGTGTGTGTATTCGTCCTCTTCCTGTTCGTCATTCCCGTTAGCCATAACCATTACCTGCCTGTAGAGTATCTTCTCAATAAAGTACGGCGACGTTGGTTGAGCCTGTCGAAACCAACGGCCTTCGACAGGCTCAGGCCACGTTTTCCCCGAAATATTGAGAAGATACTGTAGAAACAAAAAAAGCCGCTAACATTAAATGTCAGCGGCCGCAACCCTGCTATAATTGCCTCGTTAGCCGCTCACATCGGTTAACCATACCCCAGGATGACTGCACATCGCTGGGGTGTTTTTTATTCTGTTTCCAACACAATCATACTCAGCTTTGACAGGGTGCCAACTTCTAGATACGGCAAAGGAAACACGGACGGTATGCGGCCGCGAAAGGTTGACGATGGGAGTTGTTGTTGTATACTGCCCAACACCTTGTAAGTTTTGCCAAGCAGTTCCCAGTGAAAAGAAAATAATAGTAGTTTGTGGCCGCAGGTTTGGTGTTGGCAGAAGGCCGACTTCAGCAAATTGTAAGTCAACTGCGAACGATTACCCAACATGCCTATTTAGGATTCGCAAAGGGATATCTCATGAGCTTCAATGAAAACACGCGAGTAAAAATTCCCGCTATTTTACATTTGGGTCGTTTGGGGTATGAGTATGTTTCGCTTTCAGGCGCACAGTGGGATGAAGGCAGTAATATTTTTACGGATATTTTTAGGGAAGCCATTTTACGCATCAACCCTGAAAGTGACGAGAGTGATGTCACCAGACTATTTGAAGATGTTTCTCTGGCCCTCGACAATGAAGACTTGGGGGAAGCTTTCTATAAGATGTTGACGGCTAGTTCGGGGATCAGGCTGATTGACTTTAAGAACTTTGATCATAATGCCTTCCATGTGGTCACGGAGTTGACGTGTAAAAATGGGGATGACGAATTCCGGCCTGATATTACTTTGTTGATTAATGGGATGCCGCTGGCTTTTATTGAAGTTAAGAAGCCGAACAATCGGGATGGTGTCCTGGCGGAAAGAGAGCGCATCAATGCGCGTTTCAAGAATAAGAAGTTCAGAAAGTTTATCAATATCGCGCAGCTCCTGGTTTTTACCAACAATATGGAGTACGACGCGGATTTTGTTGAACCCATCCAGGGAGCGTTCTACGCAACGACCTCATATGTAGAGGCCAACTTTCATTATTTTCGAGAGCAGGAAGACCTTGATTTGGCGGCACTTCTCAAGGACGAAAATGAGGATGGGGAAAATTTTGTTTTGAAGGATAACAACCTGGTGGCGATCAAAAATTCACCTGAGTTCCTGACTAATAAAAATCCTAACAATCCTACGAATCGTATTTTGACAGCACTGTTTTGTCGGGAGCGGCTGGCGTTCCTGCTGAAGTATGGTTTTGCTTATGTGAATACGGCAACGGGGCTGGAAAAGCACATCATGCGTTACCCGCAACTGTTTGCAACCAAAGCTATCCAGCGGGTCATTGATGAGGATGTTAATAAGGGCATTATCTGGCATACGCAGGGGAGTGGTAAGACGGCGTTAGCCTTTTACAATGTGCATTATCTGACGGATGTGTTCCAACGTAAGGGGATTGTGCCCAAGTTCTATTTCATCGTGGATCGGATTGATTTGATGAATCAGGCGATGCGGGAGTTTTCCAGCCGCGGCCTACTCGTGCATATTGTCAATTCCAGAGAGGGGTTGGTAAAGGAGTTTAAGTCACAACAGGCGATCATTAACTTGCAAGGGAAGCGGGAGATCACGGTTGTCAACATTCAGAAGTTTCAAGAGGATGATGATATTCTCAAGCCTGGCGCATATGATGTCAACATGCAGCGGGTTTATTTCCTGGATGAAGTCCATCGCAGTTACAACCCAACGGGTAGTTTTCTGGCTAACCTGTTTAACTCTGATCGCAAGGCCATTATGATTGGCCTGACCGGTACGCCCCTGATTGGAACAGACCGGCGTTCGCGTGATACTTTCGGCGGTTACATCCACAAGTATTATTACAATGCCTCGATTGCGGATGGTTATACCCTGAAGCTGATCCGGGAAGGCATCGAAACGAAGTACAAGTTGTTGCTGGAACAAGCCCTCAGAGAAGTGGAAGTCTTGAAAAACAGCATCGAGAAGCGTGAGGTGTATGCTCATGAGCGGTTTGTGGAACCGATGCTGGATTATGTGGTGGAAGATTTTGTGAAAAGCCGGGGGCGATTTAATGATCACAGCGTCGGGGGGATGGTGGTTTGTGATAGTGCGGACCAGGCGCGGGTCATGTTCAGGATATTCGTCAATAAGTACAACACAGAACAGGCTGTCGTGGAAGCAATCCCGCCCTTTGCGGCACAGTGGCCAGTAGGGGATGAGTATGGGGTTTATACAACCCAACAGGGTCAAAAGTTGAGGGCGGCCCTGATTTTGCATGATGTGGGTTCAAAGGATGATCGCAAAGAGGAGATTGAAAAGTTCAAAGAGGGGAAGATTGACCTGCTCTTTGTTTACAACATGCTCCTGACGGGCTTTGATGCCAGCCGTTTGAAGAAGCTGTATATGGCGCGGCTGATCAGGCGGCACAACCTGCTGCAAACGTTGACCCGTGTCAACCGGCCCTATAAAGAATTCCGCTATGGCTATGTGGTTGATTTTGCGGACATCCGCAAGGAATTTGATGCCACGAATAAGGCCTATTTTGATGAGTTGCAAGAAGAACTGGGCGATGAGATGCAAACGTACTCTAACCTGTTCAAGTCGGCGGAAGAAATTGAAGCGGAGATTCGAGAGATTAAGGATGAACTGTTTTATTATGATTTGCAGAATGCGGAGATTTTTTCGCAGCAGATTAGCCAGATTGAAGACCGGCAGATGGTGCTGGGGATTAAAAAGGCCCTGGAGAATACCCGCAACCTGTACAACCTGATCCGGCTTCATGGACACTTTGATCTTCTGGAAAAAATTGATTTTAAGAAGCTCAATCAGTTGTATTATGAGGCGGCGCGGCACCTGGATTTGCTGAACCTGAAGGAATCACTGGAGAATGATATTGACTCGGTCAATTTATTAAATGAGGCTCTGGCCAATGTGGTCTTCATGTTCCGCAAGATTTCGGAAGAGGAGATGGTCATTGCTGACCAATTGAAGGATATGTTACGCAAGACGCGGGAGGGGTTGAGTGACAATTTTGATCCGGCGGATCCGGCGTATGTGCAACTGTATGAGGAACTCAAACGTCTGTTTAATAAAAAGCATCTGAATGAGATCGGCCAGGAAGAAATGAAAGAGAATATCGGTTCGTTGTTACAGATCTATGAAAAAGTGACGGAGTTGAACCGCCGGAACAACCTGCTACGAGCCAAATACCATAACGATGCCAAGTATGCCCGCACCCACAAACGCATCCTGGAACGCGGCCGCGTCACGCGCCGGGAGAGTGAATTGCACGAAACCTTGATGGGGATTAAACAGCAGGCGGATGATAAGGTTTTGATCAACCGTCACATGCTGAATAATGAAGGCTATTTTTCGAGCTTGATGATGCAAACGGTTATGGGGGGGTTTGACAATATGAGAGTGCATTTGGAACCGGATTCGGCCCGTTATATCAATAATCTCCTGGTGAAAGAGTATATGGGTGAGTACCAGGGTGGGGCCTATTGGCAATGAAACAACCTTTTGTTGAGAAACCTATGATTCAAGATTTTACGACCAAGACTAAAGCCCTGATTGATAACCTGAAGGCTGTTTGTGCCAACTATGGGCTGGGCAATGATGGCAATGAGTACAAGATCATCACGCAGGTTTTTTTGTATAAGTTCATGAATGATAAGTTTGGCTATGAAGTCAAACAGATTGATCCCCAACTGAAGAAGGGTGAGAATTGGGAACAGGCTATCGCGGCGTATTCGGAGATGGAATATGAACGGCTGCTCTTGAAGCTCAGTCCGGATAGTGCGCGGCTGAAACGGGAGCATTTCATTACGTATCTCTATAACCGGCAACACCAGGAAGAGTTTGCCAAGTTTTTTGATGATACCCTGCGCGATATCGGCATCCTCAATCATGAGATTTTTTCGGTGAAAACAGAGGGGGGCGCGAAAGTGAAATTGTTTGATGAGTTGAGCAATTTCATCACCGATAGCTCACGGCGGGATGATTTCTGCCGTGCTTTGATCAACCAGTTGTTTGAGTTCAGCTTTGAAGGCATTTTTAGCCAGAAGTTTGATTTCTTTGCCACGATCTTTGAGTATCTGATCCAGGATTACAACAAAAACGGTGGGGGTAAGTATGCGGAGTATTACACGCCCCACGCGGTGGCTGAGATTATGGCGGCCATTTTAGTAAGTGAGCCGTTGCAAAATGTGACCGCCTACGATCCGGCGGCGGGCACCGGCTCCTTGTTGATGAGCCTGGCGCACGCCATCGGTGAGGATCGCTGTACCCTCTACTCGCAGGATATTTCCCAGAAATCGAGTGGGATGCTACGCCTGAACCTGATTTTGAATAACCTGGTGCATTCGATCCAGAATGTGATTCAGGGGAATACGCTGGTCTCGCCCTACCATCGGGTAGGGGATCATTTGCAGCGGTTTGATCGCATTGTCTCGAATCCGCCCTTTAAGCTTGATTTCAGTGATTTCCGTGATGCGCTGGATACGAAGGCTAACCAGGAGCGTTTCTTTGCGGGTATTCCGAGAATCCCCAAGAAGAGCAAGGACCAGATGGCGATCTACCTGCTCTTCATCCAACACATTCTCTATTCACTAGCCCCCAAAGGTAAAGCTGCTATCGTCGTGCCAACCGGGTTTTTAACCTATTCGAGCGGCATTGAGAAAAAGATCCGGCAGAAGCTGGTTGATTCGAGGATGCTGCGTGGTGTAGTGGCGATGCCGAGTAATATCTTTGCCACAACGGGCACGAATGTCTCGATTTTGTTTGTGGATAAAACGAACACTGAGGGGCCGATTGTCCTGATGGATGCTTCTAAACTGGGGACAACGGTCAAAGAGGGGAAGAACCAGAAAACGTTGCTCTCCAGGGCAGAAGAACAGCGGATCATTCAGACTTTCAACCAGCAGGTTGCGGTAGATGATTTTTCTGTGGTTGTCAACTATGAACAGATCCAGGAGAAAAACTACTCGTTCAGCGCAGGGCAGTATTTTGATGTCAAGATTGAATATGTAGACATCACCCCCACAGAATTTGCCGCTAAAATGGACGGTTTCACGCAGAACCTAGATGTGTTGTTTGAACGGTCGCAGGATTTGGAAAAAGAAATCCATAAACAACTGGGGAATTTGAAGTATGGGTAACATACTTGCAAAGAAGCGGCTTGGAGACATTATAAATTTCAAAAGAGGCTATGACTTGCCATCATATAAACGTAAAGATGGCCCATATCCTATTGTCAGTTCATCTGGTATTTCAGGTTATCACGCTGAGTACAAAGCCGAAGGTGAAGGGTTGGTTACTGGTAGATATGGTACTTTAGGAGAAGTGTACTACGTCAACGGAAGATACTGGCCGCATAATACTGCACTTTATGTTACCAACTTCAAGGGTAACTATCCCAAGTATGTTTATTACCTTATGAAATGCCTGGGAAACTTAAAGACATCTGATAAAAGCACTGTTCCAGGCGTTAATAGAAATGATTTACATGAGATTTTTATTCCATATATTGAACCTGAACATCAGAAGCCAATTGCGGATTGCCTTTTCAATATTGAGGCTAAAATTGAACTCAACCAGCGCATTAATGTTGAGTTGGAAATGATGGCTAAGACCCTCTATGATTACTGGTTTGTGCAGTACGATTTCCCCAATAAAAAAGGCAAACCGTACAAAACTAGTGGGGGGGAAATGGTGTGGAATGAGCAGTTGAAGCGGAAAATTCCGGTAGGGTGGGATGTAGGTTCTCTGCTAGACATTGCAGATTATTTTAATGGCCTAGCCTGTCAAAATTTCAGGCCAACGGGAAAAGAATCTCTGCGGGTGATCAAAATCCGAGAAATGCGTGATGGTTTTACTGAAAACTCAGAACTTGTACGTCCCGATATTCCCAAAAAGGCCATCATAGAAAACGGCGATGTCCTGTTTTCCTGGTCTGCCTCACTTGAAGTACAAATTTGGTCTGGTGGCAAAGGTGCGCTCAATCAGCACATTTTCAAAGTAACTTCAGAAAAGTATCCAAAGTCATTTTACTATTATCAATTGGTCAACTATTTACAGCACTTCAAGATGATGGCCGAGAACCGTAAGACGACAATGGGCCATATTACGCAGGAGCATCTGAATCAAAGTCGAATTGTGATCCCACCCAAGCCGTTAACTTTAGAACTTGAAAAAATAATTGCGCCTATTTTTGAGAAAAAGTTGATCAACGACGTTCAGTCCCAAACCCTGGCCGAACTGCGTGATTGGCTGTTGCCGATGCTGATGAATGGGCAGGTGAAGGTTGGATAGGGCGTTTTTTTAAGGGCATGGCTACGTATGCTCAAACCAATAGCGTGTAAGCGCTGGGCCGAATAGATTGAGACGAATAGGAAAATGATGGTGGGTTGCGGCCGCGGGGTGGTGTGGTTTGGAGTGCGGCCGCAGCAACCTTACTGCATCAAGGGAGAGTAAATAATGGCGACAACTGCCCTTATTGTTGAAATGATTGTTATTGGTACTTTTGGCCTTGGGTGGGTGGCGCTTTTTGCTTTCAAGTTTTTCGGTTTAGAGATGTCAGATGTATCCGGCTGGCTAGTTCAATATAAAGATTGGTCAACTGGGATTGTCCTTATTGCCATTGTGGTTGCTTATCAACTTGGATGGATGGTAAATCAACTCAGTTATTTCTTGGCCAGAAATACTTTTAACAAGCCGATAAAGTCGAAGGTCTTTAAAGATGAAGTCAAAAATTATGATTCGATAAAGACTATGGTCTATATGCAAGGCTCTCCGTTAATAGTAGAAAAAGTTAAAGAACGCCTTAGCGTCGTCAGACTGACAAGGTCTGCATTTGTAAATTTTTTACTTATCAGTATTGGCTTATTCGTACTTGAAAAATGGCAGGCGGGTTTGGTTGCATTGGGTATAACAGTTGTATTTTTTATCCTGGCAAGGGACATGTATTCTCTCTACTGTAATCAAGTGTTCAATGCTTACAAAGTAATCAGCGTAAAACAAGGTAAGCAGTTTGAAGATCAAATTAAGAGTGAAAATTTGAAAACAACTGTTAACAACCGTCGAGCCAAGCGTAGAGCAAATATATAATTTGTGCGGCTGCGTGAATGACGAGGCGGAGAAGTGGGCTGGGCAGGGATGATAGCCACGGATGAGGGGGAGCACAGATGGAGGATGCGGCTACGGGGCGGTACAGTCTGGAAAACAGCAACAGTGGGATAACTAACACCTCGCCACATCCGAAGATTGTTGCTCTAGTTCTATATATCGCGAATTATGTGTTCTATTTGCTGTTTGCTTATGTCAGGTTGATCTGACTTAGCATAGATTGTTAATAGATAGATGATGTTATGCTCTTTAGAGTAATATATGACTCGATAACCTGAGCGTTTCCCTTTATCAAGATCGCTGTTTTTTACTCGAACTTTATAAACGTGGTAATTTGTGCCAGGCACTCGATCCCCAGGCAATTCCCGATTTTGTAGTTGTTCTATCAGTGCTGAAAGATCAGATTTAATGTGTCGATATTTTTTTGCTAATTGTTTAAGGTTCCTCTCGAATTCAGGCGCGAAAAAAATTTGTGTGGGAAATAGCTCATGTTGTTCATTCGACATCATCTATATCATTCCATAACTCAGAAATGGGTTTGACATTTTCATCGAGGGCTTCTTCCCAACTTCTACGGAAGCTGGCTAACGTGTCATTATCTGCAATATAACTATCAAGTACATCAGTTAACTGCTGAGGAGACACTTCTTCATCTAATATAGTAATTTGTTTTATGTGAAATCCCATTATTTCATCATCAACCGGGTTTATCGTAGCAATCCCTACCGCATTAACTTGGTGACGCATAGCGTTATCAATATCTTCGATAACGTCTTCGTCAAATGTACAAGAGATATATTTGTCGTCCTCATAATATAAGTGGCAACGGTATCTATCCCTGCCGAAATTGGCCATTAGCAGATGACCTGAAATGGCTGCAATCTTTTCTTCTGGTTCACTAATAACTTCCGATATTTTTAAATAAGTGTAATTGTCATAAGTAGCAGTGACTCGATCTTGGGATGCAACAACATCAAATTCCATTTGTTCAATGCCTGAGTGCAAGATTCTTCCAAGATCCTGTAAAACAATCAGTACACCTTGATCGTAACCTTCAGGCAAATCACCATTTTCGCTGTTTCGTAAGAGATCTAACCCTGCTACTAGTTTTTTTGCTGCGTCAGTGGCGATATCATAGAAACCTTCAAATAAAACAGGGGCCCGAATAAATTCCATCTCTGCAACAAAACTACCTGCTTTTGTTTCAAGCAAACGCAATGATGTATCTTGACGAACTTCACCAAACTTTCTTCGTGAACCGCTCTGTTTTTCAATGGAGTAGGCCACTCTATCTATGGCTTTCTGCAATCTTTCTCCAAATTGGACAAGACGCCGTAACTCAATAGTTCCTCTATTAACTGCGGAACCTGTCAAAGTCACGCTAATCGTTGTGTCTGGCATTTAATTTCCTTGTTTCAACTTGTTTTGAGCAAACTACAGTCACTTGTTATTTTGTTTGAGAATCATGGGAGATCTGACAAGTAAATGATAGCGGGGAGTAGGTAGATCGTCAACGAGCTACACACCGTTGCGGCCGCGAAAAGGGATTGATGGGTAGAGTTGGTGTTGTATACTGCCCTGTAGCGTGTAAGTGCTGTGCCGAATTGCTGCAAGTGCGTAATAAAATAATGGCGGGTTGCGGCCGCGTTGCCTGGGCTGGGGGTTCCGGTGGCGGGCACCGCCCCGGACAAATAAAAAAACGCGCAGCGATTCCACTCTTAAAGGGTGGGTGGTCGGGGGCTGGCGATGCCTGCGAAGCGCGAAGCAAGCGAAGCAGGCACGAGCCAGCCGGTGCGATGCCACGAGCGCCAGGTATGGGGCCAGACGCAATAAGAGGCCGCCCCTTCCCGACCTCGCAGATCGCAGAAGGGTAGGGGATTAACAACTAAATAATTCTTCTCATCAGGGGCAGTTGTAATACCCTGGACTCCCGCCAGGATAAGTGCATGTGCTAATAACCGTGCCCCCGGCATTTCTCAATTCTGCGGTGTCGCCGGTATTGTTCCAGATGGCGAGTTCGAGGCCCCAGAACAAATTGGTTGCATTATTTGACCCAGATTTCACCCAGACCTGCACCTCACCCCCGGCTGGAAGCGTGAACGCCGGGAATGTGTAGACATGTGCCGCTAAATCTCTGAGCGTCCAGTTTGTCAGCGTGGCAGCCGTCCCCCCAATGTTTTTGATTCTGACGAATTCGCCGTCAAGATCAATACCAGGCGGGTCATATGTGATATGTATGATCCGCACATTGGCTGGGGGCGGGCTGGTGGGTGTTCTGGTCGGTGTCCGGCTGGGGGTTGGTGTGTTGGCCGTTGTTGCGGTGGCTGTCGGTGTTCTGGTTGGGGTGGGTGTTAAGGTGAAGGTGGGCGTGGGTGGGGGGTTGGCGATGAAAGGTAAATAGGCCGGGATAGTCGGTGTTAGCTGTCCATAGGCTGTGTTGGTTGTGGATAGACCAAAGATGAGAAGGACAACAAAAGCGCCGAAAATGAAAACTGCTTTTTTCATGGTACACCTCAGAATTTTTTGGGGAAACGATGGTCTTGTGAAGAACTGCGGCCGCATCAGGGCTGGCACTAGTCTTTAATAATATTATAGCCTTCGCGCTGATAATCTTACGACCTATACTCACTTCAACTTGAAACCGAAAGTTTTGAGTGGGTGCGATACACTGAACTGTGGAGCAAACTCAGTAGCAAAACTCCTGGTTTCATCTTGATTTTAGTTTAGTTAGAAATCGCGGCCGCGTTGCCTGGGCTGGGGGTTCCGGTGGCGGGCACCGCCCCGGACAAGTAAAAAAACGCGCAGCGATTCCACTCTTAAGGGGTGGGTGGTCGGGGGCTGGCGATGCCTGCGAAGCGCGAAGCAAGCGAAGCAGGCGAAGCAGGCACGAGCCAGCCGGCGCGATGGCAAAGCCGCCCGGCAGGCGGCGATGCCACGAGCGCCAGGTGTGGGGCCGGGCGCAATAAGAGGCCGCGTAGCGGCTTCCGCAGATCGCGCCGCCCTGGTTTGGGGGGTCGTCATTGGGGCCAGGGCGTTTAGGTGAGAAATAAAAAGAACCTGGGCGGCCAGGCTCTTTTTTTGTGGGGAATGAGGTGTTAGGTGTGGCGTCTGCGGCCGCGTTCCTGGCGGCGTTTCTGCTCTAGCTGTTCATCGGTCAAACTGTCCTGGCCTATAGCATGGGCCGGACAACAGGCGGCCGTCTGATAATCCCCCTCAATGATATAGATGCGGTCGCCCGTCTCCAGCGGTTCACCACAAAAAGTGCAAGGGCATTCCTCAGTGATATGGTTAACCGTATAAGAGGTGATCGTGTAGTGGTCTATTTTTAACATGGTGGCTTCTCCTGGGCTTAAAAACAAGGGATTCCAGTCTGGGTGGCTGCCTGGTATTGCAGGCGGTCGTCAACATCCTGGGGAATGGTCGCGGCCGCGTCTGCCTCAAAATTGCTTGGCCCCGCTTGATACAGATACGCTCCCGCCATTGGGCCAGAGTATTGGCGTTGCCAGCTTCCCCAATGGTCTGGGGGGGTGACGTGGGTCGTACCAAAAACAAACACCGGCACGGTGTGATGAATCGCCATTGCCACCGTCGCCCATGTGCCTGGGCCAAATACCTGGAACGGGTTACGGCAAGGGGTCAACCGGGCCGGGCAACCCTGACCGGGAAAAGCCACCAAAGCGGAGCGGGGCGACTGGGTGACGAGGGCAGTCACCAGGGCAGCAGATCGCACGGCTAAACGGGCCTGGATCGTGGGGATACGCAGATAATCACGCACCGATAACACAATCGCCTGGGGTGCGGCCGCACGGACCGCCGCATCAGCCCCATTAGCACAACCCACCAGAATCGTACAACCGGCTTGCCGGGCATAAAGAGTGATTCGCCCAATCGCGGCCGCGCGGTAAATGGATAAATGGCGCGTACCGGTAAAACCGAGCGTTTTGTATGGGTCAAACATGGGGAACTCCTTTGGGTTTCAAGTTTCAAGTTTCAGGGCTACAACTTGAAACCTGAAACCCTGGAACCTGAAACCATTTAACGAATCGTCAACGAACCGGGCATAGCCGTCGCTTTGCGGAACGGGGCAATCTTGGCGGCCAGCTTCTGGTCACTGGCGCATAACGCATCCAGGGCCTTGCTGTCATAACTGATCCGGGTAGATGGGGCGGGCACATATGCAATACCCTGCATGGCCTCAATGCGGGTCGTCTTTGTCTCCAGCATAATGTCCGCCAAAACTTCCTTGGCGGTGGTCAAGCTGGTGTTAATCTCACCCTCAACCGTTTGCAGATACGTTTTGAGCAACTTATAAGCCTCAATCATCTCTGCGGCCGCGTTCGGGGTGTCTTTAGCCGTGAAACTGGTCGCATTGATACGGCGTTGCTGGGCCATAATCTCCTTGATCAACTTCTGTCCACTGGTTAGCGTCAACATGGGGTCTCCTTTTGGGGGTGGGGTGTGGGGCGGGGGTGGCAACCCCTGCCCCACAAAAAAATTCAGGCCACCGGGGTCACGGCGTCCGCCTGGGTCAAGATAAGATCAACCGCTTTGAGCGTTCGCTCTAGCACGCGGCCGCAAGCCGTGATCGTTTCAATCTTCGCTTCCTCGGCATAACTGGTGATATAGCGGAACGTCTTCCCCTCGTCGGCATACTCTGGGCATCCGATCATGTGGGCCAACACGCACGCGCCTAACTGGGCTACCGTCTCGCTTCGCCAGTGTTGGCCGGTCTCCGTCAGATTCCCCAGGCGATAATCGGCCGCGTGGGTCAATTCATGTAACCAGGTGTTAATGTTCTCCACGCCTAAAAAGATGGCATTCTGACGGGGCACAAAATATCCTTTGGCGCGTGCGCCTTGGCCGGTGTAGGTGTCGGTGTGGATATGCCAATGGCGGGCTACATCTACCAGGGGCAAAGCATCCAAAAAATCACGGTGCGGGTGTTCTTCGGTAATGGGATCGCCATCGGTCTGGCTCACATCAAAAACGGGGCAGGTCGTAAAACCAATAATGGGGGCTGTCTGGCCGGTTTCGTCGTCGTCCTGGTGGCTCTGACGGTCGCTTTTACGCTGGTACGGGCGGATAGGCACCATAATATGTGCCTGGGCTTTCTCGCCCTTCCTCACCTGCCTGCCTGCCTGTTTCCACTGGTCATACCCTCGCGGATCGGTGCAACCAAACAACAAACAAATAAACTGATTCAAGGCTGACCAGTGGGCAACCGGTTTGTCATCCGTGCGGATCAAATAAGCGGTTGCCAGTGGGGCGGCAATGTTGCCCGTTCTAAAGGCGTCTATAACCTTCTCGGCTACTTCCTGGGAACGTCCTTTCAATAACATGGGGTTGTCTCCTTTTCACCCTGTCCATACCGGGTGATAAAACAGGTTTTTGATTTCGTCGGGGTGTACTTCCTGGGCCGGTTCGCGTTTGTAGGCACAAGGATCACAAATGGGGCATAGGTGGGGGGCGTCTTTGCGGTTCTTCAGCCGTCTTTCGCGGCCGCGATCCCCATGCCATACCCTCACCACCTGAAACTTGATGCCGCGTTCTATGGCAACCTGGGTCAAGCGTGCGCCTTGTCCTTGACGGTGGCATTTCACGCGGGCGGCCAGGTTCTCCGCGTATCCCAGGTAATGCTGGCAGGTGTGGCGGTCGCTGATGGGGGCGTCAAAATGAATAAGGTAAACGTAGGGCATGGGGGAAACTCCTGGATCAAACCTGATAGGTAGCGAGTTCACGCACGCGGCCGCGGCTGTCGGCGGCAAAGCGGTTAGAGCCTCGGCGGTGGGAAACTTCGATCAAACTGTCGGCGGGAATGTCCTGCCCAAATACACCAACAGTCAGCCGGGCCGCGTCGCGGGGGCTTTCGGCGGTGCATTCGTGATATATGTCCGATTTCGTGACTTTGACCGTGTAGGTACTCATAGCTTCATCCTTGGGGCTGTTAGCGGTTGGCTGTGTCTGGCGAACGGCCAACCGCTAACGGCTAACCGCTAAAAAGGGGCATAACCTGACCAGTTGCGAAAATGGACGCGGGCGGCGATAGCCTCGGCGGTATCGGGTAGGGTGTGTTCTGCGGCCGCTGTCCACTGCCCTACCGATACAAAAATCTGACCGGGAAAAACGGCGATGCCGACCGCCTGCCAGCCGGTTAAAAGTCCTTTGACCAGTTGGGCATTCAGATAACGGGCCGGGCCGGTAAACGCATATAAAACGGGTCTACCAGTAGCCGGTGGGGGGCTAACCTGCTGTAAGGGGGTGATTAAAGTGGGGGATACGGGGGTGATCATTTTTTCTCCTGTGGCGGCGGGGTTGCCCGCCCCGCCTACCAAACAGCCGCCAACCGGCCACCTCATCCCGCACACCACGGCGGGAAGGAACGGGCACAAAGCGGCAAACGCCAAAAAGAAAACCGCAACCAAACGAGCCGACAGAGGACGGCGGGCCACCCGACCACTGCGCCCAAAAGTGAGCAGGGGCATAGGGCAGGTTGGAGCCGGGCGTGAAAGCGGGTGGGCGCTGGCCGATAGGCCACAAGCCCGCCTCGCCGCCCGGTGGCCGCGTTAGCGAGCCAGGGGGAAAGGGGCGGACTGAGCGGTAGCGGCACCAGCCAAGTCCGCCCCTGACCCCCGAAGACCTGCCGCCCCTGCTACACTGGGCGCAATAAGTGGGCGTGGGTGGCCCTGGCTGTCCTGCCCGGCGTGGTGGCGTGTTTTCTGGCGTTTGCCGCGCCCGTTCCTGGGAGCGTGGGGAGTGGGTGGCCGTGAGGCGAGGCTGTTTTCGAGCCGAACGGATCGGCCTTGGGCGGGCGCAGGCCGAGCCAAGCGAGGCCACAAGCCCGCCAAAGCCGCTCCACCTGCGGCAACAGCCGCACGGCTACCGCTGGCGTGTGCCCGACAGCCCAGGCGGGCTGGCGGCAAGGCACGCGCCACAAGGTAGCCGATTCCTTATCGCTGGGGTGGGTGGTGGGGTGAGAAAAGAAAAGGCATCGGGGGCGTTAGCCTGGCGATGCCCGGCGTGTGGGGTGGGAAAAGCGAGAAGCGGAGCGGTGGTGGCCTGCCCGGTAGGGAAGCCGGTGGCGAGGGAAAAGCGACTGAGTGGACGGACGCCTGGAGCGTAAGCCCCCTGGCCGTGCGCCTGCCCCCGAAACACGGTGCGGGCGGCGAACCCGGCCCGCTTTTGGCCGGGTGAGAGGCAAAGCCGATCCGCCTAGCACGGTGTGCAGGGAAAAAGGCAGGCGCGTTGTTACGGCGAAGGGGCAAAGCGGAAGGAGCGGCCGGGAGCGAAGAAGCCCCGAAGCCACGAGCTGACCGTTAAGCCGGGCAGGTTGTAGCCACGACCGCCAAGCGTAACGCTCCCACCCGCGCCGGTGCCATCGCCACCGCCTAGCGGCCCGATGCCTTCATTCAGGGGGTGGGTTGTATTGGGCGTTGCGGGTGAAACCCGCAGAGGGGGGTAGCGTAGGGCGGGCTTCCCGACCGAAGCGAGCGGGGGAGACATCCCCCCTTTAACATCAGCCGTTGCGTCTAGCCAATAAGCTGAACCTTACGCAAGCGGCTTTCAATCGCTGAGGGTTGCCGTTCAAACTGCTGGGAGAGGGTTTTGCTAATTTGGGGGATCGTATACGCCTGCTGGCGCAGAGCGTGAAAAGCCGTTTGTAGCGACTCATCTTCTTCCAGGGTCCAGGGGGAATAAGCACGGGGGAATTGCGCCTTAATGCGCTCCATCTTCGTCTGCGGGGTCTGCTCCGGCGTCGTGGGGGTGTCAAGGGCCAGGTCTAACGCTTCCTGCGCGGCCGCGAAAATATCCGGGTAAGTCAGATCGGGGTAGTGATCGAGGATTTGGCTGTAGCTGTGGCCATCAGCAATAAGTTGCAGAATGGCACGAGCCTGTGCTGATAACATAAGGGCGTTCCATATAGAGTTACTGTGAGGCAAATTATAGCACTGCTAGGCATTTGCGGCCGCGTCCGGCATTAGATGGCGTAAGATTTCTGGCGTAAAGGGTATAGTAATTAATAGTAACCTACTTCGGCCAAGTGGTAGAGCAACCCTGAGTCGCTACAAATAAGGCAGACCATAAATGAAGAGATGGATCTGCGGCCGCGGGCTAGGTAATTTAGATAATGTGTTTGAACCATTATGTACACAAATATACAGGAATTAAGGAGTGACAATGATGTCAGACAATACCTCGGATAATCAGAGCAAAAAGAAAAATAACATTCGTTTTGTACTTATTCTGGCCATCGCAGTTGTGGTTCTCATGTGTTGCCGTTTGGGATCAGGAGCCAATTCCTCAGAAAGCAATCCACCAAGATCGAACTCAAGTAGTTCTAGTAGCTCATCTAGTTCCAGTAGCTCGTCATCTCCCCGTACAGTGGCTACGAGCACACCAAGTCTACGATTTACTCCAATAACAGTTAACGGAAGTGGAGATGATGTGGTTGACATTACTAAACCAAATGCACCTGCCATAGTTGTCATTAGTACTACTGCTTCAAGAGGTAACTTTATTGTGACAAGCTACGGGACCAACGGTGAAAAAATTGACTTGCTAGTTAACGAGATAGGTGCTTACAGCGGTATTCGTGCGATAGATTTTCTTGACGGGGAACACACTGCCAGATTTGAAGTAGAAGCAGAAGGTTCTTGGAAAATAGAAGTGAAACCGATCACATCTGCGCGTTCCGTAAGAGTGCCGGGACAAATTTCGGGCAAAGGTGACGATGTTATTTTGATCGAGGGGGGAACTGCTGACACTGGCATATTTACGCATACTGGAACCCATAACTTTATTGTCACCGGATACAGTAGTAGACGATCTTTATTGGTCAATGAAATTGGAGCATATGACGGCAGGGTCATACTCAATGGGGCTGTTGTTTTAGAAATTCTTGCTGACGGTAACTGGAGTGTTGATATTACTGCGGAGTAAGACCTCTACAAATGTAGCAATAACCAACAAATAAGTTGAACATTTTTGGGAAGCAACCATCCTTGAAATGTTCAGGTTGATAAATGCGGCTTGCGGCTTGTCGCAATGTAGTATGAATAGCCTCATCGTTGCGACGGTGGGGCTGTTTTGTTTTACACTAGTGTACAGAGCAGATTCGTATCCGGCGTAAGCCGGGTGTTGTGTAGGAATGAGGGAAAGGGGAGTAGGCAAAGCCTGCAACTACTCGCCCTGGTGCTGTGTAGGAACGTGGGGATAACGGGTCGGTTTGCGGCCGCGTTTGCCATCGCAAAGTGAGTGAGCGTTTCGAGCGAGGTAACGAGCAAGAGCGAACGAACGTAACTGGAACAACTGAGAACATGGCCTGTTGCGGCCGCGTTGGAATCGAGTTAGCACGGCTTGCCGTGCGCTGTTGGGGGAACAGAGAATTTCGCCAGTCGCGGCCGCGTTGCTATTTCCCAAAGCGAAGCGTCAGCGTAGCGCCGCTGGGCCAATTGTTGTTTGACCTAGCCGGTAGGTAAGTGAGAGAGCGTTTACGCCTGCGGCCGCGGGCGTAGCGAACGAACGGGGTTGGTATTGTGTAGAACTTCACCAGATGCGGCCGCGTTTGATGCCTGTTCACCACGGCTTGCCGTGCGCCGTGGGAAACCAGGAGTTTGACTGCCTCAAAGGAAAGCCCGCGCCTGGCGAGCCTTTAGGCGAGCAAACTGCGGCGCGGGCGTAGATGGATTGCGGTGGGCCTTGCCAGTAGCAGGGCCTCGGTCGGTGGGGAGTGGGAATAACATAGAACCTGGCCTTTTGCGGCCGCGTTGGAACTGCGTTAGCACGGCTTGCCGTGCGCCGTTGGGAGAACATCGAACTTAGCCGGTCGCGGCCGCGTTCCCACTGCCCAAAGCAAAGCGTCAGCGTAGCGCCCCTGGCACAACAGTTGTTTGACTTGATCCGTAGGTAAGTGAGAGAGCGTTTACGCCTGCGGCCGCGGGCGTAGCGAACGAACGGTGTGAGAATAACTTAGACCCCCTTTTTTGCGGCCGCGTTGGAACTGAGTTAGCACGGCTTGCCGTGCGCCGTTGGAAGAACAAAAAACCTGGCCGGTTGCGGCCGCGTTCCCATCCCCCAAAGCGAAGCGTCAGCGTAGCGCCCCTGGCCCAACAGTTGTTTGACTTCACCAATATGAAAGTGAGAGAGCGTTTACGCCTGCGGCCGCGGGCGTAGCGAACGAACGATGTAGGGAGCACAGAAATAGATGGACGTTTGCGGCCGCGTTCCCATTACCCAAAGCGAAGCGTCAGCGTAGCGCCGCTGGGCCAATTGTTGTTTGACCTGACCTGTGGAAAGTGAGTGAGCGTTTACGCCTGCGGCCGCGGGCGTAGCGAACGAACGATGTGGAGAGAATAGAAATAGATGGCCGTTTGCGGCCGCGTTGGAACTGAGTTAGCACGGCTTGCCGTGCGCCGTTGGGAGAACAGAGAACTTGGCCGGTCGCGGCCGCGTTCCCATACCCCAAAGCGAAGCGTCAGCGTAGCGCCGCTGGGCCAATGGTTGTTTGACTTGACCTGTGGAAAGTGAGTGAGCGTTTACGCCTGCACCAGCGGGCGTAGCGAACGAACGGGGTGGGGGAACAGAGTACTTTGCTGAGTGCGGCCGCGTTGAAACTGAGTTAGCACGGCTTGCCGTGCGCCCCTGGCACAACAGTTGTTTGACTTCACCAACATGAAAGTGAGAGAGCGTTTACGCCTGCGGCCGCGGGCGTAGCGAACGAACGTAGCTGGAACAACTGAGAACCTGGGTGATTGCGGCCGCGTGGGAATCTAGTTAGCACGGCTTGCCGTGCGCCGTTGGGAGAACAGAGAACTTAGCCAGTCGCGGCCGTGTTCCCACCACCCAAAGCGAAGCGCCAGCGTAGCGCCCCTGGCCCAACAGTTGTTTGACTTCACCAACATGAAAGTGAGAGAGCGTTTACGCCTGCGGCCGCGGGCGTAGCGAACGAACGATGTGGGAATAACTTAGAACCCAACTTTTTTGCGGCCGCGTTGGAACTGAGTTAGCACGGCAAGCCGTGCGCCGTTGGGAGAACAGAGAACTTGGCCGGTCGCGGCCGCGTTCCCATCATCCAAAGCGAAGCGTCAGCGTAGCGCCCCTAGGCCAATTGTTGTTTGACCGGACCGGTAGATAAGTGAGAGAGCGTTTACGCCTGCGGCCGCAGGCGTAGCGAACGAACGGGCTAGAAATAACGTAAGACCCAACTTTTTGCGGCCGTGTTGGAATCGAGTTAGCACGGCCTGCCGTGCGCCGTTGGAAGAACAGAGAACTTGGCTGGTCGCGGCCGCGTTCCCATAACCCAAAGCGTATCGTTGCTGGGCCAATTGTTGTTTGACTTGGCCGGTAGGTAAGTGAGAGAGCGTTTACGCCCGCGGCGGCGGGCGTAGCAAACGAACGGCGAGGGGAGAACAGAGAACCTAACTTTTTGCGGCCGCGTTGGAATCGAGTTAGCACGGCTTGCCGTGCGCCGTTGGCAGAACAGAGAACTTGGCCGGTCGCGGCCGCGTTCCCATTACCCAAAGCGAAGCGTCAGCGTAGCGTCCCTAGGCCAATTGTTATTTGACCTTGCCGGTAAGTAAGTGAGAGAGCGTTTACGCCCGCGGCCGCGGGCGTAGCGAACGAACGGGGTGGGAATAACATTAGAACCTTGCTTTTTCGCGGCCGCATTGGAACTGAGTTAGCACGGCTTGTCGTGCGCCGTTGGGAGAAGAGAGAACTTAGCCGGTCGCGGCCGCGTTCCTATTCCTCAAAGCGAAGCGTCAGCGTAGCGCCCCTAGACCAATGGTTGTTTGATTTGGTCTGTGGAAAGTGAGTGAGCGTTTACGCCCGCTGGCGCGGGCATAGCGAACGAACGATGTGTGAATAACTTAGAACCCAACATTGTTGCGGCCGCGTTGGAACTGAGTTAGCACGGCTTGCCGTGCGTCGTTGGGAGAACAGAGAACTTAGCCGGTCGCGGCCGCGTTCCCATCACCCAAAGCGAAGCGTCAGCGTAGCGCACGTGGGCCATTAACTGTTTGACTTGGCCGGTTGGTAAGTGAGTGAGCGTTTACGCCTGCGGCCGCGGGCGTAGCGAACGAACGGGGTGGGTGTAACTTAGAACCTTGCCGTGCGCCGTTGGGAGAATAGAGAACCTGGCCGGTTGCGGCCGCGTTCTCATTCCCCAAAGCGAAGCGTCAGCGTAGCGCCGCTGGGCCAACAGTTGTTTGACCTGGCCAGTAGAGCAGTGAGTGAGCGTTTACGCCTGCGGCCGCGGGCGTAGCGAACGAACGGGGCGGGAATAACTTAGAACCTTGCTGGTCGCGGCCGCGTTGGAATCTAATTAGCACGGCTTGCCGTGCGCCGTTGGCAGAACAGAGAACTTGGCCGGTCGCGGCCGCGTTCCCATCACCAAAAGCGAAGCATCAGCGTAGCGCCCCTGGCCCAACAGTTGTTTGATCTGGCCGGTAGGTAAGTGAGAGAGCGTTTACGCCTGCGGCCGCGGGCGTAGCGAACGAATGGGGCGGGAATAACGTAGAAACCTGGCTGTTTGCGGCCGCGTTGGAACTGAGTTAGCACGGCCTGCCGTGCGCCGTTGGGAGAACATAGAACTTAGCCAGTCGCGGCCGCGTTCCCATCACCAAAAGCGAAGCATCAGCGTAGCGCCCCTGGTCCAACAGTTGTTTGACTTGGCCGGTAGATAAGTGAGAGAGCGTTTACGCCTGCGGCCGCGGGCGTAGCGAACGCATGCACGACAATAATGGAAAACCCAACTTTTTGCGGCCGCGTTGGAATCGAGTTAGCACGGCTTGCCGTGCGCCGTTGGAAGAACAGAGAACTTGGCCGGTCGCGGCCGCGTTTCCACCATCCAAAGCGAAGCATCAGCGTAGCGCCCCTGGCCCAATGGTTGTTTGACTTGACTGGTAGAGCAGTGAGTGAGCGTTTACGCCTGCGGCCGCGGGCGTAGCGAACGAACGGGATAGAAATAACATAAGACCCAACTTTTTGCGGCCGCGTTGGAACTGAGTTAGCACGGCTTGCCGTGCGCCGTTGGAAGAACATAGAACTTGGCTGGTTGCGGCCGCGTTCCCACCACCTAAAGCGTAGCGCCCCTGGCCCAATGGCCGTTTGACTTGGCTGGTAGAGCAGTGAGTGAGCGTTTACGCCTGCGGCCGCGGGCGTAGCGAACGGCTTGATTCATTGGGAGCTTGAGTGTCATCAAGGGGTAGCCCCGCGCCTGGCGAGCCTTCAGGCGAGCGAACGGCGGCGCGGGGCGGGTAAGGAAGTTTGAATGGGGTAGGGAAATTAGTTGCGGCCGCGTGATGTGTGTCTGACCAGGCGTGATTTGCCCTGGTGTGGTCACAGTTTCGCCGTCACGGTTCTGTGACAAAGCTCACCCGGCGTGATGTGGCCGGGTCACATCTTCATCGAGTTGTCACGTTTTCCGTGTCTCGCCGGTCGCCAGCAACGTGTGTCGGGTCACAATAGGACCTGGTCTAGTAAGAGAGTGAATGAGCAAAGATAGGCGTGAGTAGGGGGCGGATAGAGCGGAAGGCGGAGCGGTGGTGGCCTGCCCGGTAGGGAAGCTGGTGGCGTAGGGAATAGACGACGGAGTGGACGGACGCCTGAAGCCAAAGCCGCTGGCCGTGCGCCTGCCCCGGAACATGGTGGCGGCGGCGAGGCGGGCGTGCCTATGCCGCACGCCGAGAGGCAGGGCCGATCCGCCAGGCCACGATGTGAAGGGATAAAGCAGGCGCAAAAACGGCGTGCGGCGTGGTGAAAGAAGCGGCCGGGAACACAGGAGACCCCGGAGCCACGGGCTGTGACCGTTAAGCCGGGCAGGTTGTTGCCACGCCCGCGTAGCCTGTAGCTCCCGCACACGCCACGCCGGGATAAGACAAGGAATACCTCACCCCGTTGTTTGATCGCTCTTTTGACCAGGCCATATGGTAATGATATGATGCAGCTACGATGGCCACACTCTCCCAAACCAAGTTTCTCAAGACACTTCCTGACCTGGTAGTTTCCCGCCTGCCAGAGCCATTGCGGGGCATTAAGGTGCATCAGCCCTGGAACTGGCTGATCCAGTTCCATTATGGTGAGTCCAGCCTACACTTTGAGGTATCTCCCGTCAGATACCGGTCGGGTTGGGAATTGGGTTTCCATTGCGAGGCCAAAGACCACAACCTGAACCGGTATCTGCTAGAGGGATTCCGTCGCCACCTTTTGGAGATTAAAGACGTGCTGGGGCCAACAGTTGAGGCGGAGATGTGGGATAAGGGTTGGACGAAAATATATGAGGTTTACCCGAACGGGGCACTAACTGAAGCCTATCAAGTTGCTCTAGCTACCCGCCTGGCCGATTTCATCATCTGTCTGCACCCTATTTACGTTGATCTCCGTAGTGAGGCGACTAAGATTTACCACTAGCCGCACTCACTCAGATAGTAGGAAGCAGTAGCTTCCCAACCAGATGTTAAGCTGTTGCCGACAGTATGCCTACTTGGAAGAACAGAACCTCGGCTAACCAGTTACCGTCGCCGCTGATGGGTAGCCTGCTCCGTATCGTACAACAACGTTCACTTTGGTGAGCCGAATTTGCATTATGAGGTGGTGAAGGCGTACCGAACCGGAGGGTATGAGGTAGGGTTACATTTTGAGGATAAACGGCATGAATTGAATCGCTTTTTGCTTGACGGGTTTAGGCGGC
>JAGNBF010000132.1:0-4796 GCA_018004935.1 Chloroflexota bacterium
ACCCAACGATCAACCCCTATTCATCATCAGCCCAGAGCAAAAAACAGCGTAAATGCGTAAGACACAGTACGTATTGCGTCATCCCCCCACCATTCACCATTTCCCATTTCCCATTTCCCATTCACCATTCACCATTCACCATTCACCATTCACCACTCACCACTCACCACTCACCATTCACCATTCACCATTTCCCATTCACCATTCACCATTCCATCCCTGTTCCCTCCTATCCATGTTAAAAAATCCGTTTCCCCCTCCCAACTGCTGTCCTAACCCAATACACCAATACACCAATACACCAATACACCAATACACCAATAACCAACACCCACCATGCGCCTCCTCATCACCCAAACCCCCAACACCCCCCTTACCCTCGACGCCCAAAAACGTCACGTTTTCCCGGCCCAGGTCAGCTTTGAGGGGTACAACACCTACCCCATCACCGTCACCGACCCATTCACCCCGGCCCAGGAAGCCGAACTGGAATGGTATTACGAGCGCTGGCTGAATTTCCCCTTCACCGACAAAATCCGCGCCCAACATGCGGCCGCAAGCATCCGCGCCTACGGCCACGACCTCTTCAACCAGCTATTCCGCGCCGATCCCAACCTCTACGCCGACTACCGGGAACAGCGCACCGAACCCTTCACCATCGAAATCATCGGCGAGCCGGAGTTCCACACCCTGCACTGGGAAAGCCTGCACGACCCCGACCAGGATCGCCCGCTCACCGTAGACAAAGCCATCATCCGGCGCAACCACAAACCCATCACCACCCCGGCGTCTGTCAAAGCATCCCCCACCCTCAACATTTTGCTCGTCACCGCCCGACCCGGCGGCAAACTGGATGTCGGCTACCGCACCATCTCCCGCCCCCTGGTGGACGCCCTGGAGAACAGCCAGCTCCCCACCCGCGTAGACATCGTACGCCCCGGAACCTTCAAGGCGTTGGTACAGCACCTCGAAGACAGCCGCGACCGGCACGGCGACGGCTACTACCACGTCATCCACCTCGACGTTCACGGCGCACTGCTCACCTACGAACAGTACCAGAAAGCCGAAACCGATTGGACGGCGCAGGCGGTCTCGTATAAGGGATACGGGCAGGAACCCATCACCGAATACGACGGGCTGAAGGCGTTTCTGGCTTTTGCCGGGGAGCAGGGGGGCACAGACCTGGTGGCCGCCGATGATCTGGCGAAGGTGCTCAATGCCCGGCAGGTTCCCATCGCCATCCTCAACGCCTGCCAATCGGGCAAACAGGTGGGGGCCGAAGAAACCAGCCTGGGCAGTCGCCTGCTCAGCGCCGGGGTGCAATTGGTGGTGGCGATGGGGTATTCGGTGACGGTCTCGGCGGCCAGATTGCTGATGACCCACCTGTACCAACATCTGCTCCAAGGAGACAGCCTGGAGACGGCCATCCGCCGGGCGCGGCTGGAGCTATACCACGTCAAAACACGCCGCGCCGCCTTCAGCCAACAAATTGAGCTGGAAGATTGGCTCCTGCCGGTCGTCTACCAGCACCGACCGGTGCGCCTGAACAGCCAAGTGTTCGACTGGACCGCCCTGGCGCAAGAAACCGCCACCGCCCACCAACCACCCCACACCAACTACGGCTTTGTGGGGCGGGATGTGGACATCCTGGAAGTGGAGCGGCATCTGCTGAAGGATGAACAGAGCAACCTGCTCCTGGTGCGGGGCATGGGGGGCGCGGGCAAAACCACGCTCCTGCATCACCTGGCCTGGTGGTGGCAAAAGACCCGCCTGGTGCAGAGGGTGTTTTATTTTGGTTACGACGTGAAGGCGTACCACACCCAGGAAATCGTCGCCACCCTGGCCCTGGCCCTGTTTGGCAAGGTGGATGTGCCCTGGCTGGCCGTGCGCCAAAAACTCCGCGCCGAACGCCACCTGCTCATCCTCGACAATATGGAATCCATCACCGGAGAACGGCTGGCGGTGCAAAACACCCTGCCCCCCACCGAACAAACCGCCCTCCGCGCCTTCCTGGCCGATCTGGTGGGTGGCAAAACCCTCATACTCCTCGGCTCCCGCAGTGATGAGAAGTGGCTGGCCAGGGGCAGTGAACAGTCAACAGTGAACAGTGAACAGTCAACAGTGGGTAGTGAACAGTCAGTCTCTCAGTCTCCCCTCGCCGCGTCGCAAACTCGCCCACTCGCCCACTCGCTCACTCATCTCCCCACCTACGACCTCCCCGGCCTCGACCCCGAAGCGCAAAGTGAACTGGCCGAAGCGATTTTGCAGAGGTTGGGCAAGAGCCATTACCGCAGTGGCGAAGCGCATCGGGAGCCGTTCCGGCAGTTGTTGAAGCTGTTGGGTGGCTATCCGCTGGCCATGGAAGTGGTGTTGAACAACTTGCAGGGACAGACCCCGGCCCAGGTGCTGGACGCGTTGACCCAGGCGGATGTGGCCCTGGATAAGGATGCTGATACGGGGGACAAGACCAGGAGCATTTTGCGCTGTATTGATTACTCCCACGGCAACCTGTCGCCGCTGGCCCAGGATGTGCTGTTGTGCCTGGCTCCGTTTACCGGGGTGGTGCATACGGGTTTGTTGCCACAATACCTGTCCCAGTTGCAAACGGCGTGGGCAGAGAGGGAGAAAGAGAAACCCGGTTTCTCGGAGAAACCGGGTTTCTTGACCGCCGACACCGCCCAATGGCAGGCGGTGTTGCAAGAAGCGGCCCGCTGGGGACTGGTCGCCAACCACGAGGTGGGGGGCGGCTACCTGCGCCTGTAACCGGTCCTACCCTACTTCCTCAAAACCCGCCTGCACGACCCGGCCCAGGCGACCCGCCAGCAGGTGATTGAAACCGCCTTCCGGGAGCATTACCAGCAGGTGGGCCAGGCGTTATGGCAGTTAATGGAATCCAAACAGCCCCAGGAACGGCAAACCGGGCAAACCCTCATTGGCCTGGAGTACGAAAACCTGCGGACTAGTCTACAGTTGGCCTTGCACAACCAGGCTTCCATCTTGAATCTTTACTATCCTCTGACACTATTTATCGGCTCTACTCAGAATCATCAGCTTGGTTTGAGCCTTGGAGAAATGGTGCTTTCCGCTTTTGAAGATTACCCTTTGCCGAAACGGACTGGTCAAATTGGAGCCGAGTTCGCTGGTGTAATTGACGAGATTGCCCAACGCTATCTATTGTTGAAACAATATGGACAAGCAGAAAGAGCCTACCAGCAAGCCTTAGAACTGTTCACGAATCTTCAAGGAGTTCCCGAAGATGGACGTGCCAAACTCCGGGCAGGTGTCCTGCACCAGTTGGGGATGGTGGCGCAGGAGCAGAGGCAGTGGGACGCGGCCGCGGACTATTTCCGGCAGGCGTTGCCAATCTGGATTGCGTTCAATGACCGGCACAATCAGGCGAAAACCCTGCACATGTTGGGGATAGTGGCGCAGGAGCAGAGGCAGTGGGACGCGGCCGCGGACTATTACCGGCAGGCGTTGCAAATCTTCATCGAGTTCAACGACCGGCACAGCCAGGCGAGAGAGTATCACCATTTGGGGATGGTGGCACAGGAGCAGAGGCAGTGGGACGCGGCCGCGGACTATTACCAGCAGGCGTTGCAAATCAAAATTGAGTTCAACGACCGGTACAGCCAGGCGTCTACCCTGCACCAGTTGGGGCGGGTGGCGCAGGCGCAGAGGCAGTGGGACGCGGCCGCGGACTATTACCGGCAGGCGTTGCAAATCTTCATCGAATTTCAAGACCGCTACAATCAAGGCAATGTCCTGCACCAGTTGGGGCGGGTGGCGCAGGAGCAGAGGCAGTGGGACGCGGCCGCGGACTATTACCGGCAGGCGTTGCAAATCTACATCGAGTTCAACGACCGGTACGAACAGGCGGGAACCCTGCACCAGTTAGGGATAGTGGCGCAGGAGCAGAGGCAGTGGGACGCGGCCGCGGACTATTTCCGGCAGGCGTTGCAAATCTTCATTGCGTTCAATGACCGCTACCCCCAGGCGACTGTCCTGCACCAGTTGGGGATGGTGGCACAGGAGCAGAGGCAGTGGGACGCGGCCGCGGACTATTTCCGGCAGGCGTTGCAAATCTTCATTGAGTTCAACGACCATTATGGGCAGGCCAGTACATTGGGGCAGATGGGGCTGATGGCAGAAGAACAAGAAAAATGGTCAGAAGCGGCAGATTATCTGTTCCAGGCGTTGGGTATCTTTGCCCAATTTAAAGACCAACATAGTGCCAATATCGCTATTAATGGTCTGGCGCGGGTGTGGCAGGCGTCCGGGCAGGGGGCGGGTATCCCGGCGCGGCTGGCGGCTCTGCTCGGCCTCACCCCGGCCCAGGCAGAAGAGCGGTTGCGGGCGGCGTTGGCGGGGTAGGTGTGGGGGTTGGTTATTGGTGTATTGGTGTATTGGTTATTGGTTATTGGGGTGTTTGGGTTCCCTGTGGGTGGCGTAGGGGCGGGGCAGGTGGGGTTGGCGTTGGCCTTTCACCACCGCCTCATCACCCACCTGCCTCGCCCCGCCGGGCCACACCCTTCGTGGGCCAGGCATTTGTCGGCCATTCCGGGGTGAGGCAACCGGGAACCCACGCACCCCGTTCCCCCCACCATTCCCCCCGGTTGCCCCACCAATCCTTTGCCCATGTTGTTGGACGATTTGGTAAATCGTCCAACCGCCGGGCGATTTACCAAATCGCCCTACACAACCGGGGTGAGGCAACCGGGAACCAGCGCCCCCCGTTCCCCCACCAATCCTTTGCCCATGTTGTTGGACGATTTGGTAAATCGTCCATCCGCCGG
>JAGNBF010000132.1:4896-18285 GCA_018004935.1 Chloroflexota bacterium
ACCGGGAACCCACGCCTCCCATTCCCCCACCAATCCTTTGCCCATGTTGTTGGACGATTTGGTAAATCGTCCATCCGCCGGGCGATTTACCAAATCGCCCTACACAACCGGGGTGAGGCAACCGGGAGAAAACACCCCGGTGAACCCCCAACGCCCCCCCCGGTTGCCCCGCCCCTACGCATTTCATCCCCACCCCACGCCCGGTCAATCAACCAATACACCAATACACCAATACACCAACAACCACCCCCCACAATTCCGTGTGTTTTCCCCCCAACAACGGTAAAATGAGCCGCGAAATAACTTCATGCTGTAGTAAACACAATTGAGTTTCGAGTTCCGAGATCCAGGTTCCCGATTTCAAATCCAAAACTGTTCACTATTCACTGTTCACTGTTCACTGTTCATTTTTCACCGCCCACCGTTCACCGCCCACCGTTCCCAGTTCCACCATGTCCACCGCTCCCCGCTCCACCAATCCCGGCCTTCGTACCCTGGCTGTTCGCCTGGCGTCCTATCTACCCATCCCCCTCACCCAACAGATATTGCGCGACGACCTGCCCACCCCCGGCCAACCCCAAACCTTCGTTGCCGCCACCCTCTTCGCCGACATCTCCGGCTTCACCCGGCTGACCGAACTCCTGGCTACCGATGGCCCCCGTGGGGCTGAAGAGCTAAACCGGGTTCTGCAAATGACCTTCACCGCCATGATCAATGGAATTCACACCACGGGGGGTGAAGTCGCCCATTTCCACGGCGACGCCATGAGTATCTACTTCCCCGATGATGACAACCAGGCGGCCGCGCGTGCTCTGGCCTGTGCCCAACTGATGCAACGGCTCATGCAAACCAGCTTCCGCGAAATCAGTGTGAACCAGACCCCCAAGAAACGGGCTACCGTGGAATTAACCATGAAAATTGGGTTAGGTTATGGGATGTGTCTGGCCGTTGTGGTGGGGGAGGTGGGCCAACAATTGGAATTTGTGTTGGCGGGGCCAGCCGTAGATGAGGCGGTGGCGGCCCAGGAACGGGCCAAAGCGGGCGAAGTCGTCGCCAGTCGGGCTATTCATCAGCGGGCCGGATTGCCTGCTCCGGCCGACTTTGTGGTGACTGAGGCCTTTTTGCCGATGGTACAGGCTCCCCTGGCCCTGTTTTGGGATGCTTATAACACGGCTCAGATACAACGCTTGAATGGGATCGCGGCCGCGTTCCTGCCCCCCGCCTTGGCCGAACGTATCTCCGCCACCGAAATCTCATTCGTCGCCGAACATCGCCTCGTTACCAGCGTCTTCGTCAAATTCACCGGCCCCGATTTTCACGATCCCAACATCGGCGAGATCCTCCAATCGTATTACCAGTGGGCCAGCCAGATTGTCCAGCGATACAGTGCTGGTAACGGCCACCTCAACCGCGTCCTTACCGGCGACAAAGGCAATCAACTCCACATCATCTTTGGTGCGCCTGTTGCCCCGGCCGCCCCCTTACAGGCCATTCGCTGTGCCCTGGCCCTGCAACGAGAAAAACCCGACAGCATCACTTCCCAGCAGATTGGGCTGGCGACCGGGCACGTCTTTGCCTGCGCCGTCGGCTCCACCACCCGGCGCGAATACACCACCGTAGGGCAGGCGGTTAATATGTCGGCACGTCTGGCGCAAGCCTGCCCTCTCGGTGAGGTTCTCACCGATGAGGCCACCACCCAACGCGTGGGCCAGAGCGTCCGCTTTGCGCCCCTGCACGCCATCCGCCTTAAAGGGCGCGAAACCCCCATCACCGCCTACCGGGTAGAAGAGATTCACAACACCCTGCCCTTTGTGGAGCGGTGGTCGGCCAATGCTACGGGCGAGGCGTACCACAACCGGGAATTTTATGTGCGGGAGCAGGAACTTTTAACCTTGCTGGGGCGGTTAGATGAGGCATTGGCCGGGAATGGAGGGTTGGTGGCCCTGGCCGATGTGAGTGGCAGTGATACCGCCGAATTGGTGACACTGGCGGTGCGTTACTGGCAAGAGCGGCAGGGGATAGTCCTGCCCGGTGTAGGCGAATCACACATGAGCGATATGCTCTTGGGGTTATGGCAACCGGTGTGGCGTCATTTTTTTGGTTTACGGGTGGATATGACCCCCCTGCAACAGGCGAACCAGGTGGTGGCCCACACCCGGCGCGATTTTCCCGCAGGGGCGGAGCGGGTGGGGTTATGGGGTGGGGTATTAGATTTGCCCATCGCCAAGGCGGAGGCGTTTTTGCATATTACCGCCGCCGCCAACCGGCAACCATTTTTTGACCTGGTGCGAGGCTGTTTGCTGGGCGCGGCCGCACGCCAACCCTTGCTCCTCGTTCTGCAAGACATCCACTGGGCCGACCAATTGAGCCTGGATTTACTAGATGACCTGGTCAATAGTCTTAACGACACCCGCCTGTTCGTTTTACTCACCTACCGCTCTGCCCGGCGCCCTTCCCTGAAAATGTTGGCCCAACCGCACCACACCCCCATCCAACTGCATGAGCTGGACGAACAAGAAGCCCTGATCCTGCTACGGCAATGGCTGGGCGACCGGGAAATTCCTTATCGGCTAGAGCAGACCCTCGGCTTACGTAATGAACACGGCCAACCAGGAACCGTGACTCCGTTTTTCCTGGCCGAAATGATCAACCTCATGCTCAAGACTGAGGTGATCACCCTAAATGGGAACCAGGTGATTTTGCATGAAGATCGGCTGGCGCAATTGCCCGTGCCGGAGACGGCCTATAGCTTCATCCAGGTTCGCCTGGATCGGCTACCGGCCCGGTTACGTAATATTTTGCAGGTAGTGGCAGTAATTGGCCGGGAATTTGACCTGGAGAGCCTGTTGCCGTTGCTCTCCGGCCAGCCTCGTGATGAGGTTGTGGCCCTGCTCGATGAGCTGATGCACTTGCAATTCCTCAACCACGTACCTTCCACCTCACAGAACATCTACCTGTTCCACGATGCCCTGTTGCATCAGGTGGTGTATGAAAGCCTGCCTTATGCCCGGCGGCAGGCTCTGCATGTGACCTTTGCCGAATGGCTGACAGGCCGGTTCCCGGAGAATTTGCGCCCGTTTTATGGGGTGCTGGCGTTCCATTACAGCCGCACTGACTTGCATGAGAAGAGTTTGAAATATACGCTCGCGGCCGCAGATACGGCCCTGAATCTCTCAGCCGGTCGTGAAGCCATCAGCCTCTATCAGCAAGCGCAACGGTTTTTACAACCCCTGGGGGAACAACAATGGCAGGTGGCCGTACATATTTTCCTGTCCTTGGGGCAGGCGTACCGCTGGCTGGGAGAATTCACTACCGCAGAGAGCATGGCGCGGGAAGCGCTACATCTGGCGCTTATGCACCATTCGGTGGTGCTGGAGGCGCAGGGGCAAAATTTGCTGGCGGAGTTAAGTTATCATCAGGCCCGGTACGCGGCCGCGTTGCAACAGGCCAATATCGTCTTATACGATACCAGCAAACAGGTTTTGCCCGCCGATCTGGCGACCGCTTACACCTGGGCCGGACGGGCCGCGCTGGCTCTAGGGGAGCAAGAATTGGCCCTGGCCCACCTCAAACAGGCCGAAACATTATGTGTGCGCCTGGGAGACCGGGTGTTTTTGCATCGGGTATGGGCCGGGTTGGCGGTTCTCTATGCGGCGCAAGGGGAGTCGCAGATGGCCTTTACCCTGGCCCAACGGAGCATTGCCCAGGCGCGGCGGTTGGGATCACCTGTGCATGTGAGTGGGGCACTGTTGGAGATGGCCCGTCTGCACCTCTGGTATGGTGAGGTAGAGAAAGCCCTGACGCATCTGGCTGAGGCGGCTTCGCTGGCCCGGGGGACAAGCCCCAGCCGGTTGGTGCAGGTGTTATTGGTGCGGGCGCGGGCCGTGGCGTATTTGGGGCGTTACAGCGATATGCTCACAGATCTGGAAGAGGTGGCTGAGGTATTGCCCCGGATGGATGACGCGGCCGCGCTCATTGAGACGCACCTGTTGTGGGCGGCAGAGTACCATTTGCCGCAAAAGGGGTGGGCCGAGGCGCGTAGCCATTTTGCCACCGCCCAGGCTTCATTAGAGATGTCGTCGCCAGGGGAGCCAGATCTGTTGGTGGGGGCGCGGCTCCAGTTGTGGCTGGGGATGGCGTCTCTGGAATGGCGGGCGGGTACGCTGGAACGGGCGAACTTGTTTCTGAACGCGGCCGCGACTCTTTTGCAGGCGTATCCGCGCCCGTGGTGGCAAACGGTCTTGTTTTATTTGCAGGGGGTGATGGCATTGGCGCAGGGGGAGAAGGATGTGGCAGTGGGGCTTTTGCGTCAGGCTCAGGCGGAAATTTCTCAAGGGGGAAACCCAGATTATCAACCACTCATTTTGTGGGCATTATCTGAGGGGACAACCAGCGAACGGGAGCGGATCGCCTTTCTGGCCCAGAGTGTACAGTCGGCCCGGCAGAGGGGGCGGTGGGTAGATAAGCTGGAACTGTTCGCGGCCGCGGGGCCAATCCTCAGCCAACATCCAGAATATCATGACCTGGGGGAGAGCTGTTTGCGCTGGGTAGAGACGGGGTTTTAGGAACCGTCTGAGAAGCAAGATACAATTAGAAATTATGCAACTCGCTCATACTCGTATCGTTTTTACGGAAAATGACCAACGGCTCAAGATCACCTTGCCGGTGCAACGAAACCGCCTTTACATTGGTCTCTATACCCTCTTGCTCCTTGTTTGGGTAGCCATGACCGTCTGGGTTATCATCCAGGCGTTCGACATTCCCCAACGGGCCATCAGTGGCACCTCTAAAGTTGTGTTGTATGGCGTATGGCTTATCTGGATGTATTTTTGGATCTGGCTGGGACGGCGCATCTGGCGTTGGTGGCAGTTTAACATCGCTGATAGGGAAATCCTGTTCATCAACAAGGAAGAGTTGATGATTCGCCGCCCGGTTTCGATTCTGGGTCTGACGGATGCTTATGATATGAAGTACGTTGAGCCATTGGCCTATGACGAACAGTATGGTGGTCTGGCCTTCAAGTATGGGTCCCGTTTTGTTCTCTGTGGGTTGGGGTTGACCCAGAGTGAAGCCCAATCACTGATTGCCCTGCTCAATCGTCGTTTTTTCCCCAACTTTGATGATGAAGAGTAGCCAGGACTGGCGTGCTGTGGCCGGTGCCCTCACTGCGTTACCACGAGTACGGTCAGGTAACCGGTTCGATCAACCACGCGAGTCCTAATCTAATATCAGGCACAAAAACAGGCAGGTACTTTTGTCGCCGCCCTGATGGTCAGGCACAGGGTTCTGCCCTCTTTCCTTTTGTTGTTCGTAACGACTAACCCGCTTGAGGGCTGAGCTTGGCGAAGCCCATTTGCTTTCGACAAGTTCAGGCAACGGGCTTAGTAGTTACTGTTGTTCTATAGAACTTAAGATAATGATTTTGGGTACGGGTTGGCCTTGTGCCTGCCCTGCCACGAGAGAGGGCAACCACAAGGGTTGCCCGTACAGCCAAAATCTTTTTCTTGAAAACTATACAAATGAGTCTGCCCACCGCCTCCCATTTCGCTTTGCTGGGGCAACAAGTTGCCGCCTATTTGCCGCGTTCGGTGGTATACCGGTTGGCCCAGGGGGAAACATTGCACCCTGGTGAGCCACATTGGCTCGCGGCCGCGACGCTGTTTAGCGATATATCCGGTTTCACGCGCATGGCCGAAGAGTTAGCCTCTGATGGGCCACGTGGCGCGGAAGAACTTAACCGGGTACTTCTGTTCGTTTTTACCGGCATGATCAACACCATTCATCAGTATGGGGGGGTCGTCAGCCATTTTTATGGCGATGCCATGATGGTCTATTTCCCCGATACAGAGGGCCTGGCAGTCACCCGTGCCCTGGCCTGCGCCCGGCAGATGCAAGGGCTGATGGCCGATACCTTCCAGATGGTGAAAGTAAATCGCCCGCCAGGTAAACAGGACATCTTCCGCCTGACCATGAAAATGGGGTTGAGTTATGGCCGTTGCCTGGAGATGGTGGCAGGGGACCCGGATCACCAGCAAGAGTTTATTTTGGCCGGAAGTCCGGTAGATGAAGCGGCTATTGCCGAGGAGAAAGGTACAGCCGGGCAAATTGTGGTGCACCGTTCTGTGGCCGAGAAGGCCGGTTTGCCCGGGGCTGAGGAATATCAGGTTATGTCCGGTACTGGCCCGGGGCTGGGGAATGGTCTGGCTCCGGTGCTGGAGATTCGTACGGATCAGACCTTTCTGCACGCGGCCGCGACCTTTATTCACCCCAGTTTGTTTAACCGGCTACAGGCCACCCACGCCCCCTTTTGGGCTGAACACCGGCCGGTCACCTCTATTTTTGTGCAATTTAGCGGTATAGATTACGCGGCCGCGGAAGCGGGCGTACAAATCCAGACCTATTTTCAATGGGCCAGAGGTGTTGTGGCTCGTTATGGGGGTGAGAATAGCCGCCTGAACCGTTACCTCACCGGGGATAAGGGCAGTCTGTTGCACATCATTTTTGGTGCCCCCGTGGCTCCGGATGGCCCAGAACAGGCAATTCGTTGTGCCCTGGCCTTGCAACGGGAGCGACCCACCTTTATCACCCATCAGCGGATTGGATTGGCGGCGGGCAAAGTATTTGCCTGCTCAGTTGGCTCAGAAAGTCGCCGCGAGTACACCGTGGTTGGTGATGTCGTCAATATTTCGGCCCGGCTGATGGCCCTCAGCCCAGAAGGGGGTATCCTCACCAACCGGAGCACCGTGGAACGGGTACGGCAGAGCGTCGAGTTTGAGGCTTTACCTCCTGTGGCCATGAAGGGGAAACAAAAACCGGTCACTCCTTACCGGGTCATTGGTGAACGAACCATTGTTTCGCCTTTGCAAACCCATTTTGGCGAACTAACGCGGCCGCTGGTCAATCGCCAGGATGAATTGGATTTGCTCCTGGGTTCGATAGACAATGCGCTCCTCGGTGTGCCGGGATTGGTGGCTGTTTTTGGCCCCATTGGTGTGGGCAAGACGCGCCTGCTGGCGGCCGGAGTACACCATTGGCAGGAAGCCCGTGGTGCCGGGTTGATGGGGGAATGCCAGCCGCATACCAGTGATACCCCCTTTGGCCCCTGGATCAGCATCTGGCGGGAACTGTTTACCCTGCTACCCCAAGAGGATGCGGCCCAACACGCGGAGAAAGTGGTGCAACAGACCCAACGCCTTTACCCAGAGGTGGGGGATGAGGTAGGGCTGTGGGGTGAGGTGTTAAGTTTGCCTATTCCACTTTCTGAACGGTTGGCGCTTTTAACGGCGGAAGCCCGGCAGAGTCGCTTTTTTAGCCTGGTATGGCGCTGTTTGCAGGGCGCGGCCGCGCAACGGCCCATCCTGCTCATTTTTGAAGACATCCAATGGGCCGATGCGTCCAGTCTGAATTTGCTCCAGTCTGTGGCCGACCATATGAGTGGCCCTATGCTTTTGGCCTTCAGTTTTCGCCCCCAGAACGAACAGCCTATTGCCCTGTTGGATAACGCCCATTGTCTGCCTATTCCCCTGGCAGACCTGCCCCCAGCTCAGGCCCGGCAACTAGTTTATGATATGCTGGGCCAAAAGATGGAACTGCCTTTGATTATGGAGCAACATCTGGGCATACGGGATCGGGAAGGGCGCGAAAGTGCGGTTAATCCCCTGTTTATTGAAGAAGCCGTAAAGGTAATGTTTGAAACGGGGGCGTTGCAGGTGCAAGAGCGGGTATTAATCAACGAAGACCGCCTGCGGGTGATGCAAGTGCCGGATACGATTCATGGCTTGCTGTTGGCTCGCCTGGATAGTCTGCCTACCCTGAGTCGGGATTTGCTCCAGGTGGCGGCCGTAATTGGGCGCGAGTTTGATCTGGACACCCTGGCTACCATTTCCCCGGAAATGAGCCGGGATCAGGTTGTGCAAATTCTTACTGGGCTTTCCGATGCCGAGTTGACCCACCTGATTGCCGCAGACCCGGAATTAAAATACCTGTTCCAACACGCGATGACGCGCCAGGTGGCTTATGAAAGTCTCACCTATGCCCGGCGGCAGATGTTACACGCCCTGATTGCCGATTGGATTGCTGATCGGTATGGGGATAATCTGAAGCCGTTTTTCCCGGTATTGGCTTACCATTATAGCCAGACGGATTTGCACAGTAAGGGGTTAGAGTATGCGCTCGCGGCCGCGGATGATGCCCGTGATCTTTTCGCTAATAAAGAGGCGGTGGAACTGTACCGTCTGGCCGAAAACCATTTGTTAGGCTTGAAGGATGAACGGTATGCGGCCGCTCACGCCGATATTTGCCTGGCACGGGGCGAAGTGCACCGCCTGCTGGGGGATTTCACCAGTGCCCTGACCGATGCCGAGACGGCGCGTGAACTGAGCCTACAGGCCGATGATCCGTTGCGGATTGCCCGGGCTTGTAATCTGATGGCAGACCTGAAATATCGTCAAACCCAGTTTGAACAGGTATTAGAGCTGACCAATCACGTCATTACCACCTATGCCCAGTACATTTCCCCGGAAGAATTAGCCCGGGCTTATACGTGGTCGGGCATGGCGGCCATTGCCCAAGGGCAAAGCGATGTTGCTTTAGAGCAGTTGCGCCAGGCAGAAATCATCAGCCTGAATGCCAATGCGAATCAACGTCTGGCCAGCGTTCTGGATGCCATTGCCTATGTGCATTACTCCCGCCAGGCATTGGTCGAGGCCCTGGAAACCATGCAACGCTCTCTGGCTTTGGTACGCCAGTTCAGTACCCCGCTACGGATTGTGTCCAGTTTGAACAACATCGCCCAGATTCAGTTTAGCCTGGGCCAGCCGGAAGCCGCCCTGGAGTCGTTAGATGAAGCGGTTTATCTGGCGCAAGATACCAGTCGCAATCATCTGGCGGTTGTTTCGTCAAATCGGGCGGAAATTTTGGCTTATGTGGGCCATTTTGAGGAATCATTGGCCGATTTCGAGAAGGCGATTGGTTTGTATGCGGATATGGATGATCAATATCAGCTATTGGCGACGCATATCAATTGGGGCCAGGAGTATTACAACGCGTTGGCCCGGTGGGATGAGGCTACCATCCATTTTGTTTTGGCGCGGGATATGATTGAGAAACAAGGGGAACAGTTCCGCGAAGAGAAAGCCCGGTTGTTGATTGGGGTGGGAGAAATGGCAGTGCAGACAGACCGGTTAGAAGAAGCCCGGCATTGCCTGGTGGAAGCGTTAGCGATTATTGAGGAAAAGGAGTTGCACTGGTGGCGGCCACTGGCGTTCTACTGGTATGGCCGTATGCAGGTGAAAGAAGGGGATATTGCGGCCGCACGTCGCAGTTTTCAGCAAGCCCTGGAGGTCACTGCGGAGAAGGGTTGCCCCGATTACCTGACACTTATCTGGCTGGCTCTGGCTGAAGTGACAGAAAATGAGGCTGAGCAAACCCGTTGTTTAGAACAAAGTGTGCTGACAGCGCATCAACGAGCACGTTATGTGGATCGGCTTTATTGCCAACAGCGGGTGGGAGAAATTTTAGCGGCAAGGCGGCGGCGGGGGAACGAGGGTATTTATGATTGATAAGTTGGGGCATATATATTGCCAACGGGCATAATCTGACATTTTTCGCCCTGTCGCTGTGCCGCTTTATCGTCGCGTCGGGTATAGGGGTAGTGGGATTCCATTACCTGATTAATTTTTCAAACGACAAGAGGGAAGGGGATGGGGGATGGGTCTTCAGCCCAAACCTACCCAATCTGTTGCCGCCAACAAAATGTCACTTTTGAATTGTTACAAAGTCACCGTTCAGTTCAGAGACGATTTTAGGCCATTGGGGATTACTTCAGCGGATTTAGAACTGGAGTTTAGAGCGAGAGGATAGAGCGAGAGCTAGAGCGAGAGCTAGAGCGAGAGGGAATTACTTTGGAAAACCCTCTCGCTCTTGCTCTGAACTCTAAACTCAAATTCTTAATCTGTTGATGTAACCCAACTGAACGCTTACCGTTACAAAATAAAAACAGGGCTAGAAAGCCCTGTTTTGTTAAAAACGGAGTAACTATACACGTCAGAAACCGGGTTTTTCTCTTGTGGCGTATAAGTTAGCCTAAGTGAACATCTAAAAATAACTTCTCGGTTTAGACCTGACAGGTTTTCGGAAACCTGTCAGGTCTGCGCGGAACTTATTCTTGGACGATTACTAAGGTTCGCTCGCCAATAACGTTTGAGTTTACTGTGGCCGGTCTCCTGACCGCGCCATCCAACTTAATCTTGTGCAAACGCCAAGTAAAAACCCGGTTTCTCCAGTGAGGCTGTACAGTTACAAAATGGAATTGTTAGTGGGGTTTAACCTGGGGGAAGCCAGGTTCCTTTTGTTTGTCGGGCACCGAGTTCACCCGCATATTGCTCTAGCTTTTCCTCATCTAACTCACTGAGCATTTTCCGCTCTTCTTCAGTGAGATCATAATCAGCTAAAGCCACGTCAGGAGCCAGAATGAGTAGGTTGCGAAAAGTCTCATCATTCATGGCCTTTTCAATAATTTCTAAAACAACCTGTTGGGACATAGTTTTCTCCTTGGGCGATTTTGGGGACAACAAAAAATTAATACGAAGGGTTCGCTCAAAATTAAGTGGGGTGGCACGGTCAGGAGACCGGCCACAGCAAACTCAAAAGTTATTGGCGAACGAACCATTATTCCATGTTCTTAAGCACAACGGGTTCTTGTTGAGGTTGACAGACACCACAATAAATGGTGTTGGCAATGACAAGAGCTTTGTATTCCCCTTGGGTTGTGCGGTAGGTATCTACCACATAGGGCATCTCTTTGGCGTGAGATTTACAGACAGCGCGGCCGCAAAAGCGACACACCGCATGAGCAGGACGTTCACAGTGCCAGCATTCCATAGGGCAACATTATACATAAAATTGTGTTTTTGCAAGAGGGGTACTTTTCCCTAGCAATTCTTATTTTGAATGATAAACGTTCAGTTAATCCGCCCGGCGGTCAACGGGGTGTAGCACAGCCTTTCCAGGCTGTGCGCTCTCTCTACAGGTGGAGCCGGGCTTCGGCCAGCTCAGCCCTCGAGGGCGTGTAGGGCGAACAGTCTGAAAGGCTGTTCTACGGGTTGGGCCATTTTTCGAGCGTGCTTTTGGCGGGCATCGGTTTTAACCGTTGGCTAAATTGAGAATTGCTGTTTATTTGGGGTGCATCATTTTTGGGATACAAAGGGGTGTGGTCAGGAGACGGGGCGGAGTTAGGGGTGGGGGCCAGTGGTACAAACCTGCGGAAGGCAGGATGGGTATCTCAATTATTCGGTTAAATGCAAATCTTTGGTGGCAAAAAGATCGGCGGCGAGCATGAAGAGGATGGTTGCGTAGAGTAGTAGGATAGCTGGGGCGAGGGCCTGGGTTGGGGTGAAAACACCGGCCTGGGCGGCTTCGGTGGTGGCACGTAAGGGCCAGAAGACAAAACTGAGGATATTTTTGATGATGTCGCCGCCGTTGACGTTAAACCAGTTGGCCAGATTGCTGGTGGGGTTACCCAATGTGGTGAGACCGCGTTGAAAGAACCAGTTACTTACGACAAGGAAGCGGCTACCAACCCATTGGCTCAGGGTGGCGGCTCCTGATTGCCCGAAGAGGAGAATGGTGAGGATGCCGTAAATGATGGTGCGTGACCAGCCCGCGGCCGCTAAATCGCTGGCATGTAAGGCCAATACAGACGTGAGAATATTGGCCGCCAACCAGAGGGGCGGTAACTCGATTACGTGGGCCAGGGTTAATTCGACACCACTCCGGAGGGCCAGCAGGGCCATCAGCCATTGGAGCAGGGTTGTATAAAGGAGACTACTCCCCATGACGGCGACCAAAAATTCGATCCGGCTAGGTAGACGTACTAACAACGGGTAAGAGGTAGCCTGGTTAGCCACGCTGGCAACAGAGAGTGTTATTAAAAAAGATAAGGCTACGCCTAAAACGCCCAGGAGGAGCATGTAGTAGTCAAAATCTGGGGTATTGTGGTTGAGGAAAAAAACGTAAACGAAGATAAGACTAATGATCAGATAGAGGACCCCGGAGAGTGAACGTACCAGATGGTTGAACAGGTAACGCAGTAGGGTCAGGATTCGTTGTATCATCGAACAACCTCGGCGTAAATGTCATGGATGGTGGTGCGTTTTTGTTCGACATGACTGACATCAAAGCCAGCCCCGAGCATGAGGCTAAGGACATGTCGGCGTAAGGGCAAAGCATCATGGGCCAGGGTGACGGTCTCACCATTGACTTTGATTTCCGGGTGAAGGCTTTGGAGCAGGCTGGCCAGGGGGGCCAGGTCTTGAGTGGCGATGATTGTGGCCTGCGGCCGCAGTGACAGGGCCTCGCGCATTGAACCTTCGTAATAAACCTGTCCCCGGTTGAGAATAATCAGGCGTGTGCAAACATCGGTAATCATTTGTAGCTGATGAGAAGCTAAAATGACCGTCTGTCCTGTTGCCTGTAAGGAGCGAATGGCCTGGAAAATACTCTCTTGCCCATCAGGATCCAGACCGTCGGTGGGTTCATCGAGTAGAACCAGGGCCGGTTTACCCAACATGGCCTGGGCCAGTCCTAACCGTTGGCGCATTCCTTTAGAACAATCGCGAACGCGTTTTTGGGCAAATTCGGTCAGGTGGAGTTGGGTAAGGGCTTCGCTGACGGCCTGGTTAATGTGAGTACGGGGGATGTTGGCGACTGCGGCCGCGACCTGCAAATAGTGGGTCAGGCGCATGTGGCCGGGATAGAGCAGGCGTTCGGGCTTAAAGCCAATCGTGGGCCAGACCGCACTCCGAGGCTCGATACTGCCCTCGTCGGGTCGGATAAGACCGGCCAGCAACTTGAACAGAGTCGTTTTGCCCGCCCCATTAGGGCCAACAATACCCAATACTTCATTGGGGGCAATCGTTAAGGAGAGTTGATCGAGCGCCACCAGGGAATAATAACGTTTGGTGACATGACGCAATTCAATCACAGGCCAACCTTGCAACAATAGGAATGTAGTTTGTTAGTTTAGCACAGCCCTGCCAAAATGATAAACAGTGTCTTAACAGACGCATCATTCTTTAAGGTGGGCCTGTTTTCCCCGGGTTAAGCGCTGTGGGCTGACTTTTGCCCTGTGTTCGTATTTGTAATCTTTTGTCCTATAGGCCATCTGTACCAGCTTATTCACTCTTCATTCCCCCATATAACCCTTGTCAAACAGGTCTGCTATTGGTAAAGTCAACCTGTTTTCTGGCCTGTTGTTTTGCACGTATTGGTCTTGTCTGGCTTAGGATGTACAGGCTGTCGCCGTCATTACTTTACTATCGGAGCGCCATGAACGTGGTCAAGAGACCGGTTCAATCAAACGCCTAAGTCCACTGATTCTGAGACTTCCAT
>JAGNBF010000037.1:0-28163 GCA_018004935.1 Chloroflexota bacterium
CCTCACACCGGACGTTACCCTCGGCCGCGATCACCAGCACCGACCACCACGCCCATTCGAGCATTGTGACCAAACCCCAGCACCCCATTGACCACCGCTCCCTTTTCGATTTGCTGGTGTAACCTTGCCATACAAGGCGATTGCATATTCGGATTTCCCCCACCCCCAACCCCGCCCCCAGGGGCGGGGAGTTTTTTAAGGCGGGTAAAATCGGGGCTTCGCCCCGATTTTACCCGCCGAGTGGGTTCCCCCTTCCCGAAATCGGGAAGGGGGGTAGGGGGATGGGTTCATTCTGGTGAGTATGCAATCGCCCTACCTTGCCATACAGCCCAGAGAAAGGGATAATTACACCGTAGCTAACCTTGCAAACAAATTATCGTTCCACCTTTCCCCTGCTACCTGAACATTATGTAATCGTCCAAAAATAAGTTCCGCACAGACCTGACAGGTTTTCGGAAACCTGTCAGGTCTAAATCGGGAAGTTATTTTTAGATGTTCACTATGTTGGCGAATGACAATGTATCCCCCTATGTTAATGGGCTAGATTAATCTGAGAAAAAGCCAAAAGATGACTGTCAACGTTTGTGTCAATGGTTTTGATTGATTTAGAAAAAGCTATTTTAGACATATTGACGGTCTACCAGACGCGCCACTGGCCCTCGCCCTAACAGAAAAAGGACCACAGGATGACCACACGTCGCGGGTGGCTCTCCTTTCCCATCACCTATTGTGCCAGAGAAATGAAGCGGCTGGCGGCCTGGATTCAAGCCGGGCAAAGTGGGGCTGTGGTTGGCCCCGCCGGAGTCGGCAAATCCAATCTGTTGGGCTTCCTGTGCCACCGCCCCGACGCCCTCGCCCTCTATCTCGATACCCCCCCACAACCCATCGCCCTCATCCTGGTGGACCTGAACGACCTGCCCGCCGCCGATGTGTCCACCCTGTATCGGCTCATCTTACGCGCCTTCTACGATAGCCGCGACCGATTTTTACCTGCCTTAGCCGAGATGGTGACAACGCTTTACCAGACCAGCCGCACCAGCCTCGACCCCTTTACCCTGCAAACCACACTCCGCGAATGCCTGTTTGCATTTCAGGCCCAGGGTGTTCAGATGGTACTGGTGCTGGATCGGTTTGATCAATTTTGCCAGAACGCCACCCCGACCATGACCGATACGCTCCGGGCATTGCGCGACAGTTTCAAGGATACGTTGTCTTTTCTGGTGGGCACGCGTCAGGAAATCGGCTACCTCTCCGACCCGGCGGTGTTGGGAGAGTTGTATGAAATTTTGGACGCCCAGGTGTGCCGCGTGCGGCCGCTGCTCCCCCCCGACGCGCACCACCTGATCACTCGTGAACTTGGCCCACTCCCCACCCCCACCGACGCCGAACGGCTCATCGCGCTGACCGGGGGCTACCCTGCCTGGCTCAAACTGGCCTGTACCTGGTGGCGCACATCTGCGGAGACGCCCGCGGCCGCGTGGCTGCCCACACTCCTCGCCCAACGCACCCTCCAACATCGCCTGGGTGAACTGTGGCACAGCCTGTCGCAAGAAGAGCAACTGGTGCTCTCTGAAATAGCCACAGGCAAGAAGGCCAACCGGCATGAGTCACCCATCGGGTTGTTGGCGGATAAAGGGTTGGTTGTGAGAGACGGAACGGGGTGGGGGGTGTTCTGTGATTTGCTGGCGGAATACATCAAAACGTTGGCGGGTCGCGGCCGCGGCAACCTCTGGCTTGATCCCACCTCGGCCACTATCTACCAGGGCCAGACCGCGCTGGAAAATCTCTCCCCCCTGGAAACCTCGCTTCTCACCTTCCTGTTGGCCCACCCCCACACCCGGCACACCTACACCGCCGTCATTCAGGCGGCCTGGCCTGCCGCCACCAACCGGGCGGGCGTCTCCAACGAAGCGTTATTCCAGGTCATCACCGGGCTGCGCCGCAAAATCGAACCCGACCCCACTCGCCCCTATTACCTCGTCAACTGGCGCGGCATCCCGGAAGGGGGGTATCAATGTTTTCCAGAAGGAAAACCGGGGTAGGGTAACAAGGTGACAGGGTGGCAAGGTGATCTACGCGAGTTTGCGAGTAGCGAGTCTGCGCCTTTTTCATAATTCATAATTCATAATTCATCCTTACTTTCTCAGGAGTTCCCCATGGGCCTTTGGCGCACCAAGAGGGATGAAAATTTGTAGGACAATTTTGTAAATCGTCCACTGGGCGATTTACAAAATCGCCCTACATTTTCGTAGGAGTTCCCCATGGGCCTACGGCGCACCAAGATGGATGAAAATGACGCCACAAGTTTTCATTCCCATCCGTGTTCTTTCCTATCCGTGTTTCTTTAATCAGTGGCTATTTTCGCAGGAGTGACTGTGACGCCGCAAGTCGTAGGACGGTATCAACTGTTAGAGCCGCTCGGCCAGGGCGGGATGGGTACTGTTTATCTGGCGTTTGATCCCGCGCTGGAACGGCAGGTCGCCCTGAAACTGCTCAACCTGCCCGGTGGCTCCGAACGCCGCCGCTTCCGCCGCGAGGTGCAGGTCGCCGCTCGCCTCAATCACCGTCACATCGTCACCGTCCACGATGTCAGCCTGGAGCATGATCCCCCGTTCGTGGTGATGGAACTCCTCACCGGGGGTACGCTGGAAACCTATTTCAAAAGCCATCACCTGAACTGGTTTGAAGCACTGAATTTACTGCGGCCGCTATGCCAGGCCCTCGCCCACGCCCACCAGTCAGGCATCATCCACCGCGACATCAAACCGGCCAACATTCTCTTCAGCGGCGAACCCACGCCCACCCTCAAACTGGCCGATTTTGGGCTGGCACAGCGGCAAGGCAGCGAACAAATCACCGAAGGGGGGGCGGTGTTAGGGACGCTTTCTTACATGTCGCCGGAGCAGGCCACCGGGCAAGGCAGTTCCGCCGCCAGTGATGTGTTTGCGGTGGGCATCATTTTGTTTGAAGCCATCGCCGGGTTCAATCCCCTGCGCGGCGAAAACTGGAGCGACACCCTGCTCAAAGTTTCCTCGCCCGATCCACTGGACCTGTCCGCGCTGGAAGGAAAAGCTCCCCCGTTTGTGAGGGCGATCATCAGCCAGGCGGCCGCGAAAGACCCCCGGCAGCGCTACCGTGATGGCGGGCAACTGGAGCAGGCCATCGCGCAAGCTCTCAGCCAGACCCTGCCCGAAGATGTGCTGACCCTCTCGCCCGACCTGACGCCCAGCAGCTCCGAACTGAAAATTGAAAACGCGGCCGCGATCCCCCTCCCTCAAGATGGTTCAGAAATATTGCGCCGCCTCTTTGCCGGATATGGCCGCGTCACCCTCAAAGAAGAACTGCTCGGCGGCCGCAGTGGCAGTCGCATCTTCCTCGTGCGCCCCATCCGGCCCGATGGCACGCCGGAACTGCCCGCCGTCGTCAAAATGGCTCCCATTCACCTCATCCAGCAGGAGTGGCGGGCGTACCAGGATTACGTCCGCGCCCAACTTGCCGGGATCGCCGAAATTCAGGGCCAGCCGGTCTTACCGCCGGGTTGCACCTGGGGCGGCTTGCGTTATCCGCTGGTGGGTGGCGGCGATTTTGCCATCACCAGCCTGTACCATTACTGCCAGGAAACCAGCCTCGCCAACCTGCGTTATCTGCTGGAGCAACGGCTCTTCCGGCGCATGGGGGAAAAATGGCGGCACAACTTTGCGATGGCCGAGTTCCGCCTGGGAGACAGCTACGACGCCATCCTGCCCGTCAATCTGATCATCCAACCGGCGCCCTT
Source organism: Chloroflexota bacterium (assembly GCA_018004935.1). GTDB lineage: Bacteria > Chloroflexota > Anaerolineae > Promineifilales > Promineifilaceae > Trichofilum. The sequence continues at coordinate 3,776 of JAGNBF010000037.1, forward strand.
GCCCCACGACACCACCGCCCCGCTGCTGCGACCGGGCAGTACCGGCTCCTTCCAAACCGGACAGCCACTCCTGGTGACTGAATTTGTCGTCACCGAAGTGGATGAGGCCACACAAACGGTCACGCTCAACCGGCCCAGCGGCGGCCAACCCCGGTTTTACCCATCCTACCGCCTGCGCCTGCATCCCGTAACGGATGTGAGCCAGTACCAGGCCGGGCATACGGTAGACCTGGAAGGCATCGTCACGGCGACCCGCGCCGAATTGCTGGTGGCACAGGCACGGGCGGCGGTGGGGGAAGGGGTTGATCTCGCGGCCGCGACCCTGCCCAACGGCTGGCCCAATCCTCTCATCCAACTGCCCGCCCTGCTGTCCGAAACCCTCAACGTGCGAACCGCCAACATTCACGGCGACTTCAACCTGGACAATATCCTGGTAGACCCCGCCACCCGCGAGGTGTACCTGATTGATTTCGCCCTGGCACGGCGCGACCATGTACTCCATGACCTTCTGCGGCTGGAGAAGGATGTGCTGACCCGCCTCTTGCCGGAAACATTGCTCGCGGCCGCGTTGCCACCCCAATCCATCGCCCCGTTTTACCGTTGGGTGGATGAAGCCCTGGCCCAAGAACGCCCATCCGCCCTACCCGCCTTCCCTCACCCCGCCCTGGAAAAACCCCTTTACCTGATTTACCTGATCCGGCGTGCCGCCAGGGATTTGCTCTTTGATCCGCGCCGTTGGGATGAGTACGAGGCCGGGCTGACCCTGTACTTGCTCGGTGCGCTCAAGTTCAAAGATTTGACGGTGCAGGCGCGAGGGGTAGCGTTTTGGGGCGCGGCCGCGTTACTGCAACGGCGCAACGAGCCAATCATCAGCCAGGGAGCCTCAGCCGAACTGCTCCTACCTGCGCCATCCCAGGCCACCCACCGTTCCTTCACCCGCCCCCTTATTCTTGTGGCCGGACTGCTGTTCGTCATCATGGCCTTCATTATCTGGCGCACCGGCCTACAACCCGAACCGCCCACCCCACAAATTGCCACCATCCTCAACTTCACCGAGCCGGTTGAGGTACGCCGCTTCGAGGCCAATCAGTTACAACCCGTCTCGTTTGGACTGCCTTTGTATGATGAAGATGTCGTTATCACCTACGAAGGTGGCGCGGTCACGGTCTACTGCGAAAATGGCCTACTATTTGAAATACCCAGTAACAGTAACCGCACCGTGCATTGCCGGGAACAAGATGGGGAGAGTGTCTACATCGCGCCCGTCCCGACAGATGAGCCAGAACTGGATGAGGCAACCCCTGTCCCCCCCTCGACCCAAAACCCATTCCTGCTCAACCCGCGCAACACGGCGATCATCTCCACCCGCCCGACATTTACCTGGGAAGCCATGCCGCAAACCACTTCTTACCGCCTGACGGTGCAGTTTGGGAATGGTGATAACTGGCTACGCGAAACTAACGAAACCACCTTGCTCTACCCCAGCGACGAACGTGCCCTGATGCCGGGTGAAATCCATATCATTACCCTGGAAGCCATCGGCGCGGTAATGGTGACGGATGTGGTGGAAGTGCGGGTGTTGGATGGCGCGGCCGCGGCCTCTCTGATGACCTCAGAAGCCAACATCCGGCAGGAAGGGTTGGATGCGGCCGCCGAAATGTATCTGCTGGCCCAACTGTATGCCCGCAGCGGGCTGACCGGCGCGGCGATTACCCTGCTTGAAACCCTGACCGGCACATCCGGGCAAAGTTCGCCTTATGTCTGGCAGCAGCTAGGAGATTTGTACAGCAGTGTAGGACTGCCCCGCCAGGCCGAAGCAAGTTATGAGCAGGTGGCAACGGCCGCGGCCGCGACGCCAGTCAGCATCACCCCCACCTCTACCGTTACCCCCACCGCAACCTCGCTCCCCACCAATACCGCCATTCCCATCCCCATCCCCCTCGTCACCCTGCCCGTTGCCCCCGGGACACCTGTGCCCCAGCCCGGTGTCGTCATTGCTCCCAGCAACGTGGCCCAGCTTATCCCCCTCGCCCGGTGGCACGGCCCCGCCTTAGCCGAGGTGGCCTGTGCTCCGAATGGTGGAGGGTTTGCGGCCGCGGGAACCGATGGTGTCACCCTTTACAACCCCCTCACGCTGGGGCAGGAACAATTTTTGCCAGTGGGTGTGTACGTCAACAGCGTAACCTTCGCCCCCGATGGGCAGTTTATCGCCACGGGGGTTACCAACAGCCACATTCAACTATGGCAGGCCGATGGCACATTTTTGGATGATGCTGTGGGTCATAGCGCCGGGGTGTGGAGCCTCACCTTTTCCCGTGATGGGCAATGGCTGGCGTCCGGTGCATTGGATAACATGGTGCGCCTCTGGCGGGTCGAAGCGGATCACCTGGTTGCGGAATCCCTGTTGGCCCGGCACGATGCACCCGTCCGCAGTGTCGCTTTTTCGCCCGACAGCCAGTGGCTCGCCTCGGCCTCAGATGATCACACGGTACAGCTACGACAGGTGAGTGACGGCACACCCGTTTACACCCTGCCGGAGCAGGCCGCCGCTGTCCGCACGGTCGCCTTTTCGCCCGATGGCACGTGGCTTGCCGCCGGATTAGACGATGGCTCGGTGCAGGTGTGGCGCATGGCCGATGGCACACTCGCCAGAACGTTGCCGGGGGATAATTGGCCGGTTCACAGCGTTGCATTCAGCCCGGATGGGCAACTGCTGGCGGTAGCGGGCCGCAACACAAACATCCTGCTCTGGCAGGTCAGCAACGGGCAACTGCTCCAAACCTTGCTGGAGCCGACAGATTGGGTGTACAGCGTGGCCTTCTGTGCCGATGGGTACACACTTCTCTCCGGTTCAGCCGATGGTGCACTTTACCTATGGGGAGTGGCCCCTTAACACCCACTTTTAATCCCCTCAGTAAAAACTCAGTAGAAACTCAATAAGGGTAACGTCTGATTCTCTAACATTCGCCGAAGTTTGAAAGGTTATTGTCAAGGCAGGTGAATGTATCTGAGCAGTTGGTGGTGTCATCAGAGCATCATCAAACGCTCTGAAAAGGAGTTTTGAAGATGCAACCGCGTCGAGTGATCTATCTGTTTCTATTCGGGTTCAGTTTCCTGGTAGCCTGTGGACCAACGGCGGAAGAGACTGCAATCACCACAACAGTAGTGGCTTTTAACAGCCACGCCACGCAGACCGCGGCCGCGCCCACAGCCACCCTTACCCTCACCGTCACCCCCAGCCATACCCCTACTGCTACACCCACGCCCAGCCTGACACCTACATCCACCCATACAGCAACCCCTACCCGCACACCACTACCAACCCGAACGCCAACCTTAACACCTGTGCCAGCTTCTATTCTGTCTTCATTGGTTACTGAAGCGGACTTACAATCGGGTTTTATAGGAGATGCGCCTATTGTTGAATCATCCAGTGTTACCTACCTCTTCACCGATTTCCCAGATAATTCCCAATTTTTCGCCTTCGTCAACATTATCCCTACTAACGCTGACCGGGTGGCCTGGGAAGATCACATCGAAAACATCGCCCATACCTTTGACGAATTCGCCTTCTTATTTCCAGAGACCTGGGCAGTGGGAAAGACTGAATTTTTGCCAGGAGCCGATGATATTGGGGACGTATCGCAAGGTGTTCGCTGGTTCTATTTTGATCCAGAGGGTACGGCTGTTCTGATACTGGATCATGTGGATTTCCGACGAGGCAATATTGCCGTTTCTCTGGCTCATTGGGAATATGGCTACCCCATCACTTCTCCTGATAACAACACCCCATCAGGAGCTGTTTATTTTGATGAACCCCTTGATCTTGTTAGCGTCGCTCAACTCATTGATGACCGTTTGGTTGGAGAGTAAACAAATCCTCAACTCAAACTTAATCAAAGTGCACAATGGTTTCCCAAAGAGCCGCAACCCTGCGTAGAAGGTGTGAGCCTGTCCAGGGCAATGGCACGGCAGGAAGGAAACCTACATCCCATGGGAAAGAAGAGTGCCGTTTCAGAATCCCACGGACGTACCGCCGCTTCTCATATGGGAAGGCGACTTGGTTAGCGATTGGGAAGGAGAGCATACAAACCACTGGATAGGGCGTGGAGTCACCCACGAAAATATCGTGTTCATTACGCCGACTATTTGGGAACGGGATCCGGGCGAGGATATGCTGGATGGCTGGTTACAATGGCAGGTAAGAGCAGATGCTCAATTTGGGCCAAAAGCCAAAGAGATTGTAAGCGGTGTATGGCCGATAGCCGCTCCTATATTCGATGCCGTCTCATTAGGCATTCAGACTGTGGGAAGTTTGAGTGATATACGGGGCCAAGCAGGTACAAGGCCTATCGGAACGCAGAGAGATCCAGTAACTGGCATACTCTCTTTTAAACCCGTGGTACTCGATCTCACACAAACCCGCGCCGAGCAAATTATCGCCAGAAATGAAGGTTATGGGTTTGGAGTGCGGCAATATTCCTATCGAGATGCCGAAGTATTTGATGGTGATTACGTTTTTTGGCTACAAGTGGAGCGAGTCGGTATCCTGCGTGAACTACCACCACACTCAGGATCAACTCCGGCAAGCCCAATAAATCCTGGTGGGGGTAGCGGGATTAGTCGTTTAATCCCAGTAAGTACGCCTCTCATTCGTCGTCCGCACAATTAACCAGGGGGTGTGTTTCATTTCGGTTGAGTCGTAGGGGCGGGGCAACCGGGGGAAATATTGACTGCTCACCTCAACGTGTTCTCCCGGTTGCCTCGCCCATCTGCCCCACCAAGGCCTCGTCTGCTACCAGGGTGAGCCAGGTGGGAGATGAGGCCAGGCTGAAAAGATGAGGCCAACCCCACCTGTCCCACCCCTCCCCATTGTGACAATTGAGAATTGCTAACCAGGTGGTCAAGAGTGCGGCCGCGTTACCTCCCCTCTACTTCCCCTTTGCGACTCTATCCCTATCCACCATTCGGTTGATGCGGCCGCGTCAACCGATTGAGTCAAATATCCCCCAACTGCTCCGGCAACTTCAACTATTCGGTAGATTCCCGGCCCTCGCCTGTTTGTTATGCTAATGAGCGTCATCAAATAAGGAGAGTGAACCGATGCCAACAGTGATTAGTGCGAATCAACTTCAAAAACGGTACGGCGATCATGTCGCTGTCCACGATATTTCGTTCACCGTGCAAAAAGGTGAAATCTTCGGCATCCTCGGCCCGAATGGCGCCGGTAAAACCACCACCGTGGAAATGGTGATGGGATTGCGCCAGCCGGATCGGGGTACGATTGAAGTGCTGGGCATGAACCCACAGCAACACAGTGCCAGGCTACGCCAACAAATAGGTATCCAGCTTCAACAGGCCGCCTTGCCCGATAACATCAAGGTGTGGGAAGCCTTGAGCCTCTTCGCCAGCTTCTACAACAAAACGGTCAGTTGGGAAAAGTTGATCGAGCAGTGGGGCTTAAGCGATAAACGAAACGCCCGCTTTAGCAAATTGTCCGGGGGGCAAAAGCAGAGACTCTTTATCGCCCTGGCGTTGCTCAACGATCCGGAAGTCGTCTTTTTGGATGAACTCACGACGGGATTGGACCCGCAGGCCCGCCGCCATACCTGGGAACTAGTCAAAACCATTCAAGCACAGGGCAAAACGGTGGTTTTAGTCACCCATTTTATGGATGAAGCCGAAACGTTGTGTGATCGAATTGCGGTGGTGGATAGCGGCCGCATCATCGCCCTGGACACTCCGCAAGCTCTGATCGAGCAATTGAATGGGCAGAACCGGGTGCGTTTCACCCAGATCAATGGGTTTAACGCCGCAACGTTGGAAAATTTGCCCGGTGTAGAGCGGGTCGAGCAGAGTGGGCTAGAAGTCGTCGTTTATGGCAATGGCACAATGATCGGCCAGGTAACGGCCCATCTGGCCCAGGCCAACGCCCTGCCCTCAGACCTGAAAGTGGAACAGGCCAACCTGGAAGATGTGTTCCTGGCCCTGACCGGCAAACAAATCCGAAGCTGAACCACCGGGCGATTTACAAAATCGCCCTACATTTTCGTAGGAGTTCCCCATGAGCCTACGGCGCACCAAGAGGAATGAAAATAACGCCACCATTTTCCATTCCTATCCGTGTTCCTTCCCATCCGTGTTTTTTAATCAGCGATTATTTTCGTAGGAGTTCCCCATGGGCCTGCGGCACACCAAGAGGAATGAAAATAACGCCACCATTTTTCATTCCTATCCGTGTTTTTTCCTATCCGTGTTTCTTTAATCAGTGGCTATTTTCGCAGGAGTAAATCATGAATGCGTTTTTGAAAATGACCTGGATTGAAATGAAGTTGTTCGCACGGGAACCCGTGGCGATGTTCTTCACCTTTGCATTCCCTATCGTTATCCTGATCGTCTTTGGCTCGATTTTTGGCAATGAGCCAGTGGCCGAGTTTGGCAACCTGGGCAATGTGGATGTCTCCGTGCCCGGTTATATCGGCATGATCACAGGCACAATTGGGCTGATTGGACTGCCCATTGCCCTGTCCAATTACCGGGAGCAAGGCGTCCTACGTCGCTTACGGGCGACACCGCTCAACCCGTCAGTTATCCTGGGTGCCCAGGTGGTGATGAATCTCGTGATGCAGGTGGTGGGGGTCATCCTGCTGTTTGCAACGGGTTTGATCATGTATGACCTGCAATTTCCTGACAACCTGGTTTCGGTCGCGGCCGCGATCCTGCTCAGCGGTCTCAGCTTCTTCTCCCTGGGGTTTGTCCTGGCGAACCTTGCCCCGACACCACGCACAGCCCAGGCCCTCGGCATGGGCATCCTGTTCCCCATGCTGTTTCTCTCCGGTGCGGCCATGCCCCGTGAGATTCTGCCCGAGGGTATCCGTAAAGTGGGCGAATTTCTCCCCCTCACCCACGTCATCGAACTGGTGAAAGGGTTGTGGTATGGTCAGGGCTGGGATACCACCGCCGTCCTGGTTCTCAGCGGCATCTTCATCGCCTGTGTCCTCATCTCCAGCCGGACGTTTCGCTGGGAATAGGATAGTATATTGGTGTATTGGTATATGGTTAATAGACCAATACACCAATACACCAATACACCCATAATCCCTTCTTCACCTACCATGAACCACCCCTCAACCGCCACAAGACGCAATGCCTGGGAACGGCTGGGTTGGATATGGTCCGCCATTTTCTACATCGCCCTCATCCTGCCCACCTTGATAGCCCTGTTTGATGCCGAAGTGTCCGCTATTGATCGGCGTTGGATCATCGGCCTCTCCGTTTTGAGTAGTTTGTGGCATTGGTTCGGCATACGGCTCATGTATCAGCAGTCCAGTGGCCCGCGGCCGCGTTCACTCTACACTATCCTCTACCTGCTCGTTGCCATCGCCCTGTGGGATGGCCTGGTGAACCGCCACCCCATCTTCTTTTTTACCATCGGGGGGTTATTCAGCCAGCTTTTCTTTTTGCTACCTCTCTCCAGGGCAATTCCTGGCTCCATCTTGTTTTCGGCTCTGGTGGCATATGAAAATGGTGTGGAACTGGCCTGGAACGATCTCACCTTATGGGCCTTTGTATTTTCCAGTGTGGTCGCTGTTTTGGTGGCGTTATGGATTAGTGCCATCATCAGGCAAAGTTCACAGCGCCAGGAATTGATTGAGCAGTTGCGGCAAACCCAGGCTGACCTCGCGGCCGCGGAACGGCAGGCGGGTGTGCTTCAGGAACGGCAACGACTCAGTCATGAAATCCATGACACGTTGGCACAAGGGTTCATCAGCATCGTGATGCACCTGGAAGCGGCCGAACAAGCCTTGACCACTGACCCGGACCGCCATCTCCACCACCTGCACGAAGCCCGCCAGACCGCCCGTGACAACATCGCCCAGGCGCGGCGCGTGGTACAGGATTTACGCCCGGAACCCCTGGAAGAAGACCCCCTGCCGGTCGCCATCCAGCAGACGGTACAGAAATGGTCGGATAGTTGTGGCATCGCGGCCGCGGCCCACATCACCGGCGCAATCACCTCCTTGCACCCGGAAGCCGAAGTGACCTTGCTCCGGGCCACCCAGGAAGCCCTCGCCAATATTCGTAAACATGCCCAGGCCACTCAGGTCACGGTAACGCTCTCTTACATGGGCGACATGGTGACGTTGGATGTCCAGGATAATGGCGTAGGCATGAATGGGAGCGCGGCCGCGACCGATGCCGGTGGTTACGGGCTAATCGCCATGCGCGAACGGGTCTCCCAGTTGCAAGGCTCACTCCTCATCGAGAGCGAACCCGGTGAGGGGACGACACTGGTCATTCAACTACCCATAGACAGGGCAACAACATGATTCGACTTCTGCTCATAGACGATCATCCGGTGGTACGCGAAGGCTTAGCCGGGATGCTGGCCGGGCAAGCCGATTTTGAGGTAATCGGAGAAGCCTCAGATGGGGCGCAAGGGGTGGCTTTGTGCCAGCGGCTAGAACCGGATGTGGTGTTGATGGATTTGCGGATGCCGGGCATGGATGGGGTGACAGCCATTCAAACCCTGCGGGAAAAACAGCCTGGCCTACACATCCTCGTCCTGACCACCTACGACAGCGATAGTGATATTGTGCGGGCCATTGAAGCGGGCGCGACGGGTTATCTGCTCAAGGACGCGCCGCGTGAGGAGCTATTTCGAGCCATTCGGGCTACCGCACGCGGGGAATCGGTGCTGGCTTCGGCGGTGGCTACCCGGCTCATGCAGAGGATGCGCGAACCAGAAACGGTTGAACTCAGCGGCCGCGAACTGGAAGTCCTGCAATTAGTCGCCAGAGGCACAAGCAACCGGCAAATTGGCAAACTTTTGCATATCAGCGAGGCCACCGTCAAGACCCATCTCATTCACATTTTCAATAAGCTGGGGGTGGATGATCGCACGGCCGCCGTGACAGTGGCTATCGAAAAAGGGATTCTACACCTGTAGAACTCACTGATGGGCTTCGCGGTTTAGGGCACGGTTACATGGGGAATCGGGCCAACGTATACCCCTTCGTTAGAAAGGAACACCTCCCCCCAGCAAGAGTTCCCACAAGTTCCTATAAGTTCCCCTGCGTTCCTGCCCCATATGCCCCCGTGCCATACACACACAACTGAAGTAGCATGGCGGCCATTTCTTCCGGGGAGTAGGGACGGTTATTTTCTACCCACCAGCTTGCCAGCGCAAAAATGGAACCGGCGACGTGGCGGGCGAGGATGGGGATAGGCAGGGGCAGGGTGACGGGCGCGGCCGCGTTCTTTATATACGCCTGTAACTCCTGCTCCTCGTGGGCCGTGATATACGCCAAAATCTGGTGCATCACATAACCCAGCCCATTCTGCCCCAGCACCGCCTGGTACAGCGCAAAATTCTCATCCACATGCTCAAACAACACCTGAGCATACACCATAGATTCCCAGGGTGGTTTCCCTTCGGAACGGGCTTCGATTTGCCGCACCAACTCATCAAAAATCTCCGTCAGGCTGGTTATCAGCAATTCATCCTTCGTGCCATAATGAAGATAAAATGTCGCCCGGTTCACATCCGCCCGATCCGTAATATCTTGAATCGTAATTGCTTCATACGACTTCTCAATGATGAGTTCCCGCAACGCATCCCCTAACTGGTGTCTGGTACGCCGCACCCGGCGATCTAATTTTTCCGTGACCATCATTCACCCATTTTGCGACAGGTGTTGAAAAAACAACACCGCGCAGTAATTCCTGCTTGACAAAACAACCACACATTCCTTATTTTATTGACACATTGTAATTTAATCAACAGTGTGTCGCATAACTCAAGGAAGGAGATGGGGGAAGGGAACTCATCGAATGGTCAATGGTTAATCGTCAATGGTTAATTGTCATTGTCTGACTACTGATTACTTCACCCTGTCACTCTGTCACCCTGTCACCTTGTCACCCTGTCACCTTGTCACCTTGTCATCACAAAAGGAGTACACCATGACCACCCGCCCCCCTGGCCCCAAAGGGAATCCACTTTTAGGCAGTTTGTTTGATTTCGCCCGGAGTCCGGGCAATTTTCTGCTGGAAATCGCCCGGCAATACGGTGATGTCGTCTATTTTCGCATCCTCAACATGCCCTATTACCTGCTCACCAACCCTGATGACATCCGCGAACTATTGGTTAATCAGGCCGATAAATTTCGCAAGTCACAGCTTGATTATGATATTTTGAGCCGTTTTTTGGGCAATGGCCTGCTCACCAACGAAGGAGCTTCCCACAAACGGCAACGCCGCCTGGCGCAACCGGCTTTTCACAGCAAACGCATCCAGGCGTATGCCGAAACAATGGTGGCGTATACTGAGGATTTGCTGGACGAATGGCGCGACAACGAGGTGCGGGATGTGTCCGAGGAGATGATGCGCCTGACGATGAACATCGTCTCCAAAACGCTCTTTTCAGCCGATCCTACCGCCGCGGCCGCAAACGTCGTCGGTGATGCCATTCATGTCCTCCAGGGAGTATCCAACCGGGCCTACTTGCGGGGTTTCACCCTGCCCGAATGGTTGCCCACCCAGGACAACCGCCACGCCAAAGCCGCCCTGACCGCCTACGACCATCACCTGGAGCAAATTATCATGCAACGGCACGCGGCCGCGACCGATGGCACGCTCACCGACAACGGGGATTTGCTCTCCATGCTGATGCTGGCACGAGATGAAGATGGTTCGGCGATGAGTGATAAACAGTTGCGGGATGAGGTGGCGACGTTGTTCGCCGCCGGACATGAGACAACCTCAAACGCGTTGACCTGGACGTGGTACGCCCTATCACAGAACCCGGACGTGGAAGCGCGGTTGCATGAGGAACTGGATGAGGTGTTACGCGGCCGCACCCCCACCCTCACCGATCTCCCTAACCTGCCCTACACCCTCATGGTCATCAAAGAAACCATGCGCCTCTACCCACCCGCCTGGATTCTCAGCGCACGCACTCCAATGGAAGATGTCACCATCGGCCGCACCTTCATCCCCAAAGGCAGTAATGTAACCGTTGCCCCTTACGCGCAACACCGGCTGGCGCGCTATTTCCCCGACCCGGAACGATTCGACCCGGAGCGATTTACGCCAGAGCGGGAAAAACAACTGCCTAAATACGCCTACTTACCCTTTGGGGCTGGGCCACGCGTGTGCATCGGTAACTCCTTCGCCATGATGGAAGCCCAACTCATCCTGGCAACCATCGCCCAACGTTACCGACTGCGTCTGGCCCCCCATCAAGAGGTAAAACAGGCCATGCAAATCACCCTCTCCCCTGAAAATGGGTTAAAGATGCGCTTGGAAACCCGTGCGGCCGCGTCATCCTTCACCCCTTCTGCCATGCCCATTCTCCAACCAGCCTGATCCCTTAGAGCCATCATTATCTTAAGATCTTAGTAATCGTTCGCAATTAACTTAGCGATTTGCTGTGGCCGATCTCCTGACCGTGCCACCCAGGTTATTTTTGGACGATTACTTAGGACTTACGGGGTAGTTCGAGCCGGTCTTCTGACCGTGCTCGTCGTGGCTCGGTGAGGACACCAGCCACACCTAATCTATAATCATACTGTACACGCCCAAGTTATTGAGAAGAACGGAACGCTTACCGTTCAAATTGCGAATTGCTACAGCACAGCCATTTCGACAGCAATTCTCAATTTAACCAACGGTTAAAGCCGTTGTCCGCCAAAAGCACGCTCGAAAAATGGTCCCAGCCGTAGAACAGCCTTTTTGTTCATTAAATTTTTAATCGGGTAACACCTTCATTGACCCCATCCCCCCTGCCAATTCCCGAGGGAAGGGGGGAATTCCCATGGGGCATTTTTCGGGGCGAATGCCCCGAAAAATGCCCCTTAGAAAAGTTCCCCGCCCCTGGGGGCGGGGTTAGGGGTGGGGGATTCCATGACCTGATTAATTTTTTAAACGACAATCAGGCTGTTCACTCGCTCGAGAAAACAAAAAGCGGCAAACACCAGAAGCAAACCAAATTGAGAACTGTTGCCATTTCGGTTTATGGATTGAGCTAAAAGCGATAGAATAATTAATTGTTGAACTGTTGAATGGCTGAATTTTTAGGCTTTTTGGGAATTCAGGGGGTTGACAGCAGTTGTACGGGCTGGCCTTGTGCCTGCCCGGTGTGGGGCAACCACAAGGGTTGCCCGTACCCCACGAAATCCCCAAGACCCAATTTTTAATGAAACAGCGGTCAGCTTTTCCGTAAGCGTTCAGTCGGATGACATCAACGGATTAGGAAATAAACGGATTTTCCAGAGGTCGCCTTTAATCCGTTCCTTTCAAAATCCGTTGATGTCATTCAAAATGGCACAAAACCGTCTCTGGGCTGAACGGCTACGCTTTTCCGTTTATCATTCAACAATTCACGAATTCACCCATTAATTATTTCCCCTGAGAAAGAATCATGGCAACACAAACCAAACCATCTACATTCAGTTATCGCAAAACTATCTTATTTGGCTTCGGCTTTTTGGGCATCAGCGTCATCTGGCCGGTGTTCAACCGGTTTATCCCCCTCTTTTTGCAGGCAGGCAACCCGGCTTACGAGGCGCAACTCCTGGCCGAAGGGCGCACCATCCCCGATGTGGTCGGTTTTGCCCTCGCGCCCAGTCTGGCCTTTTTTATTATGACCTGGGACAACCTGATCAACGTGTTTGTGCAACCCTGGGTGGGGGCCAAAAGTGATCGGACGTGGAACCGGTTTGGACGGCGCAAAGGGTGGATTTTGTTGGGCGCACCCATCGCCATTTTGGGGTTTATATCGGTGCCGTTTGCGGCGACGGTGGCGGCGGTTGCGATTCTTATTCTGATTACCAACTTCGGCATGGCGTTGTTTCGCTCCCCAACGGTGGCCTGGCTAGGGGATTTAATCGAGCCGGAGCATCGCGGCCGCGCCAATGGTGTCATCAACTTGATGGGTGGCATTGGCTTTGTGATTGCCTCGTTTGGGCTGGGGGGGTTGTTTGATTCACAGGGGCGGGCCGCGCCGTTTATCGGGGGGGCGATTGTGTTGGTGGTGGCCCTGCTCATCCCATTAATCTGGGTGCAAGAGCCACGGGAACGTGCGGCCGCGTCCGAACCCAACGATGGTAGCTCTGTATGGCAAAATTTGGGCCAGGTGTTACGTCGCCCGGACAAAAGCGGGTTGCTTGTGCTGTTGGGGATTGTCTGTTGGAGCACGGCCTGGGAAGCCCTGGATACGGGCCTTTCCTCGATTGCAGTGTTCAGCCTGGGCATCCAACCCGGCACGGCGGTGATGCTCTCGGCGGTGGGGGGATTGGTGTTTCTTCTGGTAGCGATTCCGGCCGGGATGTTAGGGGAGAAGTATGGTCGCGGCCGCGTCATTCGCATCGGTTTGTTGGGGTCGGCCATCCTGTTGCCGATTAGTTTTCTGCTGGTGAAGGGGGCGGTGTTGTTTGTGGTGTGCATCGCGGCCGCGGGCGCACTCTGGTCCCTCATCAACGTCAACGCCCTGCCCCTCGTCTACGATCACGGCGAAGAGAACAAAATCGGGGCGTACACTGGGCTGTACTACTTCTCATCCCAGACGGCGGCGGTCTTAGGGCCGGTCTTGGGCGGCGTCCTGGTTTCCGCCCTGGGCGATAAACACCTGTTCCTGTTCCTCTTCAGCGGCTTCTGGATGGCACTGGGCTGGCTGGTGATGCGGCGGGTACGGTGAGGGAGAGGGGCGAGCCGTGAGCAGGTGGATCCAGGCTTTCACCCCAGAATTAAACAATAGGTCAGTCTGGTTCGGCCACAACACGGCCATCTTGTAAGTGAATAACCTTATCCGCAAACGCATCCACCGCCAGGTCATGTGTGGCAATTAAGATTGTTGTGCCATCCCGATCCGCAATCTGGCGAAACAGGTGCAAAATCTGCTGACCGGTGGCCGTATCCAACTCACCGGTAGGTTCATCTGCCAGGACAAGCGTCGGGTGCGGGGCGATGGCACGGGCGATGGCTACCCGCTGTTGCTGGCCGCCAGAGAGTTCAAATGTCCGATGCTCCATCCATTTAGCCAACCCTACCAACGTCAACACCTCTTGGACGCGTGCCTGCCGCTCACGCCGGGACATCCCGGCCAGCCGCAGCATCAGTTCCACATTCTCCCAGGCGGAATAAGTAGGCAGAAGGGCATGAGACTGGAAGACAAAGCCAATTTGATGACGACGTACATGGACGCGCTCTGATTCAGACAGGTGGGTGATGTCACGGCCGTTTACCCATACCTGTCCCGATGTTGGCCGATCTAACCCACCGATGCAGTTGAGTAAGGTCGTTTTGCCCGATCCGGAACGGCCTCGTAGGGCCACAATCTCCCCTGCGGTTGCTGACAGACTAACTCCTTGTAGAGCCAGCACAGAACGGTCGCTGATGTGATAAACACGACTGATATCTTCAACCCGAAGAGCCAGATTTTCATCTTTCCTCAAATCGTTATTCTCCCCGTCGTAGCCATCGCCACCAACCGCGCAGATTATTGGGCAACGGAGACTCTGTAGTGACCCCTGTACCCACAACCACCGTATCCTCATCCACTGCTCGTAGCAACAAACCCACCTCCGTCTTTTCCAGCGTTGCTCGGCTGCCAATACCCACTTCTTCACGCAGCTGCGGTGGGATTTGCAGCCGTCCGACAGCGTCCACGACCACGTATTCCTCGTATTCGTGCTGGATTTCCTCTGGTTCCAATCCGGCCTTTAATGCTGTTTCCACATCGGCCACGCGACGGATGGTTTCACTGCTGGTACGACCATCCCGAATCGTTACCACCCGGTCTACAGAGCGGGCCACGGCCGGATCGTGGGTCACAATGATCGTCGTCAGGTCATACGTCTCATTCATCTCTCGCAGTAGTGCCAAAATTTCCCGCGCCGTCGCCGAATCCAATTCGCCTGTCGGCTCATCGGCCAGGAGTAGTTGGGGTTTATTGGCCAGGGCCACGGCAATCGCTACCCGCTGCTGCTGCCCTCCCGACAATTGCGCCAGTCGGTGGCGGCGATGTTCCCACAAGCCCACCCGCTCCAACAGTTCTTGCGACCAGGCCTGTTTCTCGCGCCTACCCATTCCGGCTATGGTCATCGGTAGTTCGATGTTGGCCTGGGCTGAAAGATAGGGGATGAGGTTGCGCGCCGTTTGCTGCCAGACAAAACCCACCATCGTGCGCCGGTAGGTGTCCAGGTCGCTGTCCGACGCCTTGAGCAGGTTGATCAGCCTGTCATTGCGGCCGCCGTGTACCACCACCCGCCCCGCCGACGGCCGGTCCAATCCGCCCAGAATGTTCAATAGTGTACTCTTCCCCGATCCCGACGTGCCGACGATGCCCATCAGTTCGCCAGCGGCCACCGTCAGGTCCAGCCCTTGCAAGGCCACGACTTCCAATTCGGCCACCTGGTAAATTTTGACCAGGTTTTCACAAACGATAAAAGGTTCCATATATTTATGGGAAAGGGATCAACACAGATTTTTTTGGGTCTTTGGGATTTCGCGGGGTGATTGACCTGTAGGGGCTGGCCTTGTGCCTGCCCAGACGAGGGCAACCACAAGGGTTGCCCCTACAACTGGTATCAACCCCCTGAATTCCCAAAGAGTCATTTTGTCCGTATTCACCCGTAGAAATCTGTGTCCTATTTTTTATTCGCCAACAATTGTTTGCCCTGCCTCCACCCCTTCCAGGATTTCCACCCGCGCCTCGCTTTCGATACCCAGGCGAACGTCTACCCGCCGCTGCCCATCGTCGGCCTGGATGACGACAAACTGGCGGCCTTGAAAGGTACGAATCGCCGCCGGGGGCAGCCAAAGAACATCCTCTTTCTGTTCCAGCACAATCGTTACCGTGGCTAGTTCGCCTAAGGCCAGGGCCACGGTTTCGTCATTAAAGGCAATGCGGACTCGCGTATCGTCGCTGGCGCTACTGCCCGCGCCGCCGCTGAAAGCATAGGGCAGTTGGCGCACGGTCCCGGTCAGGGTGTCTCCGGGCCGGTTGCGTAAAATAATCGTGGCTGTCTGGCCGACGCTAATCTCGCTTAACTGGTCGTTGCCCAATTCGGCCGTAATTTCCAACATATCGGGCTGAACCAGAACCATCACGATCTGGAACGCTTCGGCGCGGTTGCCCGGCTGTGTGTTGAGCGACAAGATTTCGCCGTCAAAGGGGGCGATGAGTTGGGCGTCGGTGATCTGGCCTTCAATTTTTTGCACGTCCAGTCTGGCCCATTCTACGTCCAACGCCAGCAGCGGATCTACCCCCCGCTCTAACTTTTCAATCTGTAGTTGCGCCAGTTCCAGTTCCAATTCTAATACCTGCCGGTCGTAACTGCCGCCAGCGCTAGCGGCCAGGGCGTCATTGTACTGGGCCTGGGCAATGGCCAGGTTTTCCTGGGCGCGTTCCAGGGCGTCTTCGTACTGTCGGCGCAGGTCTTCTGGCTCCCACTCCCGATCCAGCGATTTTTGTAATTCGTACTCGGCGGCCGCCACCTGCTGCTGGGCATTTTCCAGGTTGATTTGGGCGGAAGTGCGGACAGCCGTGTTGCTGTTGATCTGGCCTTGTTGCAACTGCAATTCTATTTTCTGCAAATTGATTTGGGCTTCAGCGAGATCATCGGCGGTCGTTTGTTCGGCCTGGGCCAGCCTGGTCTCGGCCGTTTGCAGGGCAATCTGAGCCTGGGCCAGTTGGTTTTCCAGGCCGCTGATTTCTAGCTGGGCCAGCACGTCGCCCTGTTCTACCCGGTTGCCCCGGCTGACGAAAACCTGGTCCACAAAGCCGTCTGTCCTAAAAAAGAGCGCCTGTTCCTGTACGGGAGCGACACGACCGGTAAATTGTAGCGACTGAACAACCGTACCCTGCTGGACAACGTAAGTCGGTTTTTCGGGGACGATGGGTGTAGGCAAAGGAGTGGGGGTGGGGGCGTCAACAGCCATTCCTCCTTCACCCCGACAGGCAGCTAACAAGAAAACACACCATAAAAGGCCAGTATATGCCGCTCGTCTAACCCATAGATTTGCCAGTATCTGTGTCATCCGCTTCTTCCTTGATGCCGTTGTTATCATACCGCCTCACCCAATTTTACCGCCTCAAACACCCTCATTCGCACCAGTAGCAGAACCAAGACAGCCACGGCCACGACAAACATCCCGCCGAACAGCACCGAGATCGTCCCCAACTGCTCCCAGGCAATTTGAACGACAAAGGGTGGAATGAGGGCCGTTTTGCCTTCGCCTGCCTGCAAGTAGGGAATAAACAGACGGCTGGCCCAAACACCCAATCCGATACCCAGCCCCATCCCCGTGAGAATGACGGCCGCCTGTTCCCCAGCCAGGTAGGCGGCCATCTGTCCCACCGACAGGCCGATGGCTCGCAACATGCCCAGTTCAATAAAGCGGCGCTGGAAGGAGACGACAGCGTAGACAAGAAATCCGAGGACGGTCAGCGCGGCCGCGGCCAGGAAACCAACGGAGAGCAGGCCAAACAGTCCCTGCCGTTCGGGGCGGGTCTGTTCGGCTAGAATTTGAGCGCGGGCATCCTGGGCCGTGACGACGATGAGGCCGAGTTCCCGCACTTCTTTGACGATTTGGTCGCCGGGTACGGGTTGCTTTAAGGCTTCAGAAAATTCAGTCGAACCGCTTGTCGAAACGGCCGTATCCGTCGCCAGCCACACATCGTATGGGTACGTTCCGCCCAACCCCTCAAAGAGATATTCCAGGTTAGCGACAAAAAACGGGCCATCCTGTGGGTATTGGGTGGGAAATAAATCCAGCGGTCCGGCAATCGTAAACTCAATATCGGCAAAGTCTGCGGCCGCGCCTACCGTCAGCCGCAGTGGGTCGCCCACCACCAGGCTGTGCCGGGCGAGAAAATCGCGGCTGGCCAGAATATGGTCTGGTTGCACCGCCAACCGGTTCATCAAACCGCCCAGTGATTCGTTTCCGGCAAAATCCGGGCGATAAAAGGCCACTTGCGGGAAATCTATACGATCAACACCCAACAGCCGCCCCACCTGTTGCCGACCGCCAATGTTAGCCGTGGCGCTGTAATCCCCCACCCGCGCCGCCGCCCGTACACCGGGCACACGCAAATGTTCTGTTACGGGCAAAAACAACCAGCGTGGTTCGTTACTGGTGGATTGGTCGCTGAAGGATGACTGCTGGGAGCTGGTGGCGGATGATTGGCCAGGGTTTTCGGTGGACTCGCCCAATTCGGCCAGATTCAAGTCAGCGCCAATTTGGTAATATACCCGGTCGGTCAAATGATCATCCAGGGTGACGGCCATGGAAGCAGTAAAGGCGGCCAGGCTGACGGTCAGGCTGAGGAGCAGCAACGGGCCGGAGTATTGGGCCGTCGCTCGCGCCAACTGGCGCAAGGTCAGTAGCAGGATGACCCCAGGTAACTTTTCCGCCAGCCAGACCAGCAGGCGCATCAGCCAGGGGAAGGCGCGGACGGCCAAGAGGGAGAGGGAAAAGGTGAAAAGGATGGGAACCAGGAAAAGGAGTGGGTTGGTGAAAGGATCGTTGCCACCATCCAATAGACCAATACTGCCTCCTCGTCGCAGTTGGTACCAACCGTAAAAGGCTATTCCTATGAGGAATAGGTCGAGAAAATAACGCTGCCATACAGGGGCCAGCAGTGCCCGCGCCTGTTCCCGGCGCAGGGTGACGATAGTGTGCCGCGAGTGGGTCAAGGCGGGGATGATCAGGGCCAGGATAGATAACCCCACAGCGACAAGGGCGTAGGCCATGGCTGTGTCTGACAACACCGGCGATAACGATGTCTGGTCATGGCTGTTGAGTATTGCCGGGTCCAGAAAGGTGCGTGCCCGCCCCATCAACTGTGCCAGCCAGCGTCCCAGCAACAGCCCACCAGCCAATCCCAACAAACCTACCAACAACCCTTCAAACAGATAAATAGCCAAGATCTGTCCCGGCGTCGTACCCCGGCTGCGCATGAGGGCAATTTCTCCCTGACCGCGTTGCACCACCATGTTGGCAATGAGGCTGACGAAGTACAGCACCAGTCCCACGAGGGGCAGACTGAAAATGGTCAGGGTGAGGGTGAGCAAACGATTGGAACGGCCATAACTTTTCAGCGCGGTCATCGGCGAGGCGTCCAGTGTCGTTCCATCCAACAGCGCCGTAGTCCGCGCTTCGACAATGGCGATCCCTTCTAATAAACTGTCAATGGTTGCTGGCCGCACGCGACGGCCATCATACAACTGGTACCAGACGGCCGTACTCACCGGGTTGGCCAGGGCCGGAACAATTCGTTGGCTAAACTGTCCCTCGCTGGTGAGCAGCATCTCGTCAAAAGCGTCTGGCTGGTAGAACCAGAAGGGTGCGGTGTTGTCCACGGACTGCCACACGCCCACCACTTGCAGCAGGATTTGCGTCCCGTCCCCCCCAGGCCCAAACAGCGTATACGTTTCGCCCGCTTGCAGTCCTAACTGGTTAGCCAGGGTCCGGCTGGCGATAACTTCGACCCAGTCCCCCTCTGCGTTTTCACCAGGGTAATGTCCCTCAACCAGATCAATCTGACTGGCTAATCCAGTAATGAAGCCTACATTAGCCCAGATGAGCGGTTCGCCTTCGTTACCGGCCCCTGCGCCGGGGAAAAGCTGTAGCCTGGCCGTGCTGACGTGGCGTACTTGCTCATCCAACGGCAGACCGATGACGCTGGTAGCCTGTTCGCTGAGGTAATCGTTGGTGGGCTGGTAATCCAGCCAGGCAATATCACCATTCCAGATACCAATATAGCGCCACAAGAAGGCAAAGGGTGGCCGGTGTGTGCCCGCTTCTGTCAATTCTCCTTGCAACAACCGGTTTTGGGCCGCATCGGTGTAGAGGGGAATGCTGGAGAATAGCCCCACCGCCGCGACCAGCCCTACAAGCAAGGAGAGCATGAGTAGTCGCTGGTTCCATACTCGACGGGCAGCCAAAGTAATTAGAGAAAAAGTGGGCAACGTCATACTATAGCTTTTAAGAAAAAGATTTTGTTTGTAGTGACCGCTTTAGCGGGCTGACGCCAGCCCGTTAAAGCGGTCACTACGAACCAATACCCCAAATGATTATCTGAACATCTACATGTACTTTTCAGTCTGCATAACATGCAGTTGAGCATAAGTTCCAGCAAATCTTAAAACCAGGACGTTTACCAGTCATCCGCCGCCAGGGCCGTCCCCCAGGTTTGGGGGACGTTCAGTTCAGCCGTGTCTGGCCAGAAGTAACGGATTTCTCGACCATCCGTGGTAACAGTCAGGAGGACGAAGGCCAAACCGATAGGTTGGGTATCACCGGGAATCAGGCCGATGGTGTTGTAGGGGATGGCCATTTCTACGCCATCCGCGCCAACCGTCCAGGCAGAGACGTGCCAGTTGTCTGGTGTGCCGCACTGTTGCCAGACGGCATTTTGGCCATTGCCCCAGCACGGCGCGGCCGCAGCCTGAAACCACCAGTCATTTTCATCCATCTGATTATTGCTCTTATTATTCTGCCCATCGAAAAGGAGTTCGGGGAAGAGATGCTGCCCAGTTTGGCTAAGGCCACTAAAGGCAATGAATAAAGCGGCCGCATCATGCTGGACTTGCACGGTCACAGGGCCGCCATTAAGGGTAATGGTTAGGCTGGTCGCACCATTCCATTCGTTGCTGGCGATGATGCCATCTATTTGTGATGGTGGCGCTGCGGGGATGATAAGGGTGGCCATGTCTGGCGTGGGCGTCTGTTGAGCAGCGAGGGTTTGTTGCTTCATGGCGGTGGCTATGCCATCCATACGGGCCTGGTTGGCGGCCCTCGCCGCAGCCATGTTGGCGTTAAGTTCTGGCGGCTCCGGCGTTGCCGACATACGGGGGTGCTCCGCTAATGAGGTGGCAACGATATCTTCCATGGCTTGCCGGGTCAGCGTCGCTGGGGGAATGCCCGGTTCTGCCGTTTGCACAGGCGTTTTTGATGGTTCAACGACCGTTGGGCCGGGGGGAACTTCAACCGCCTTATCTCGGCAGGCAGCAAATAACAATCCGCCCCAAATCAGAATGAATCCCATTGAAAACCAGTGACGATATTTCCTACCCATCGTTCCTCCCGCGAAAATAATGAACCGCAGAGGCGCAGAGAACGCAGAGAAAAGAAAAATCTGTGTCAATCTGTGTCATCTGCGGATAAATTTTCATTCATCTTAGTGAGCGCCTCGCTCATGGGAACTCCTACGAAAATGTAGGGCGATTTAGTAAATCGCCCGGACGATTTACCAAATCGTCCTACAAATTTACTGAGCAGATGCCTGTCGCCAACAGGAAAGCTGACCTCCAGGAACAGACGTAGAACTGCTTTCTAAAACACACTGTCGGTAGGTATCCAACTGCTCTTGAGCATCAGCCAACGCCTGGGCAACAGGAACCTGGTTGACGATGATGCGAGTCAATAACTGTGCGCTTAGATTGTTGGTGGGCGTGGAGAAGGGAAGAAATAGCCAGGCATTCTCTTGTTCTAGCGGGGCGGAGAGAGTACCGTCTTGGCCTGCGGCGACAGCTACTAACTGGGCGGCCGCTCTTTCAGCTCCTACTAGCTGGGTGTATTCGGAAGAAATGGCGGTACTTATCCGCGCTGGCAACCCCACATCGGCATCGGGGCGGGTAGTCAGGTAGGTCAGCCACTGCCAACATGCCTGTCGCTGTGCGGCATTGGCCTGGGTGGAGATGAAATAGCCGCTAATGGACCGCGTGCTGAGGAGAGCGCGGCCGTCCGCAGCCATCGGTAGTGGCACATAGCCCACGTTTTCAACATCGAGCGGTTGCCCCCCCTGGCTGAATACGTAATCGAGCCACATAGCGGCACGGCCGTTCTCAATCATTACCCGCCGCTCATCACTGTTTTGCAGAGAGGCGATGCCATCTTCAAATGAGGGCCGGATGCCGTAAACGGTGGTCAAATCGGTGTACCATTGCATTGACGCCGCTACGGACGGGTTAGCCAGCATAAGAGTGGGCGGCGATGCGGACTCATCTAACAAGTTTGCCCCCAATCGCTCTAACCAGTCCAGCATATCCGTTGCCTCAAATGCGCCAGGGAGAAAGCCGTATTGTTGGTTTTCTCCTTCTCCCAGGGTGAGGGCCTGGGCGATAGTGAGGAAATCGGCTGTTGTCCAGCCTGCTTCCGGATAGGGGACATTCGCTGAATCGAACAGCGCCTTGTTGTAAGCCACTACCGTGACATCCATTTGCCCCGGTAGCGCCCACAGTTGACCTGTGTCCATGAAAGGGAGTAACGCTTGCGGGTAGAAGTCACCAGCGGCCAAATCAGGATCGGCATCCATTAACGGGTCGAGGCTGAGAACGGCGGTCAATTCGCCTGATGTAAATCTGGTTGTACTTTGGAAGCAGGTGGCCTGGGCGGCGTTACTGGCAAGGCTACCATCTCCCTGGACGGCCTTGACATCTATGGCTATGCCGGGGTGAACGGCCGTGAATTGTCGGGTCAACTGCTGGACGGCAGTCACTTCATCAGTGCCACCGAGAATGTTGAAAGTAATCGTTGTTGCAGGTTGGTCAGTTACGGCCGTGTCTGTCGCCGTGCCAACAGTAAAGGCAGGGATGGGTGTGGCTGTGGCTTGAGTCGTCAGCAATTCGTTGATAGTTACTTCGGCCATCTCTTGAGCGTCATTCAAGGCTATGGGCACTGATTTTTGACCTGTCAGGATATCCCCGAGTGCAACCTGGAAGGCAGATAATGCTTCATCAGCACCAAGTGATGTATACGCTTTGTACATAGGGCAGGCATGTTCTACGGCATAACGCAAGGCATTTGTCAATTCGGAATTTACCTCATCATAGAAACCGCCCGCTTCGGCTACAGAGCGGCGGGCTGGCATCTTTGGCACATCACCAAGTGAACCAGCAACAATAAACTGCTGGCTCAAGAAACGAACCAGGCGCCAGGCGGCTTCGGGATTTTGTGTCCCCGCGCTGATAGAAGCTGTGCCAGCATAAGTCGGTGAACAGCCAGGGAGTGGGGCAATCCCCCAGTTAGCGCCAGATGGGATAAAACTATCAGTTAAAAAAGTAGAGCTATCAGTCCACATCGCAACTTTGCCCGTGTGAACAAGCTCGTGCAATTCAGACAAAAATGTGTTGATATGACTCAAAGAGTCCAGGTTAAAACTGCTATCGGGATAAGGGGCGACCTGGTGCGTGACAAACAGGTCAGTATACCATTGTACTTCAGCCACAAGAGACGGGTCTTCAAAGCGAGGTTGCGGCACGGTTGTATTAGCGGTTAATAGAGTGCCACTCATGTTTGGAAAAAGGGTAAAACCTAACTGTCGATCAGCAAATCCCCACTGAACCACCTCCCCATTTTCTCGCACTGTCAGGGCTAAGGCTGCATCAAGCATATCTTCCCACGCCCAGTTTGTGGCCGGGTAACTAACAGTGGCTCTATCAAAGAGATCTTTGTTATAAACCAGTAAATCAAACTCAGCTATCAGAGGAATTGCCCAGGTTTTGCCGTCCCATTGGTATTCTTCTAGTAAACCAGCGTAGAAATCATCGGGATTAAAGGTGTTATCAGCGGCGATGAAGGGTGTCAAATCCATCCGTAACCCGGCGCGTATCGCACTACCCCTGGTGTAAGTAGCCAGCACATCGGCGCTTGCTGCCAACGCTAATTGTTTCTCTGTTTCTGTACTGTTGGCCGGAACGTCCCTTAATACCTCACTGGCGGTTAGAAGATCAATGACAATATCAGGATTATCCGCCTCAAAGACATCTACCAGATGCTCATAAGTAAGCAATTCATTATCTTCAACGAGGAGACGAATAGGTATTGTTTCATTAGGGAGCGTGGTTACGGCACTAAGAGCATTTTCATCACCAGGTACCAAAGGGTTTCCCGTATCTGTGTTTTCTCCTATTACATCTGGTGTGGCCGGGGTAATGCGATTATCATCGGCGTTACGACAGCCCATCAGCGGCATCGAAATGAGGAAAATGAACCAGGTTGTCTTCTTAATTAGGGCAAACAAGTTGGTTTTCATTGTGCTTAAACCTCAATCTCGCGTCCCCGGACGCCTACAGTTCTTTACATTATAGGACAGGACGTAAGCGTTCAGTCCCTCTGGGGAAGTTGAACTTTTGGCTCTGCTTAACGACGCATTACCAGAGAAAAGTTTAACTTCTTGGCTGAACGGTTGCGGCAGGACAATTGAATAACTTGGGTTCTTGGGGAATTTAGGGGGTTGACACCAGATGTACGGGCTGGCCTTGTGCCTGCCCCGATGGGGCAACCACAAGGGTTGCCCTTACCTCACCAAATCCTGAAGAACCGTGATGGCTGGTAACAGAGCTTCGATGGTGTCAATATGGTGTCAATATGGTGTCAA
>JAGNBF010000037.1:28263-64352 GCA_018004935.1 Chloroflexota bacterium
ATGGTGTCAATATGGTGTCAATATGGTGTCAAGAATTTTATGATATTTGCAGAGTGTTGTCAAGGGATCCTCTGTTTTTCTATTGCGCCTAAAACTAGCGAAATATTATCTTTTAGTAACTCTAGATATTCGGAAAAACATTTGGGGCCTGGTTGGTAGTAACGACTTTAATCGTCCGGCGTGGGACGGCTAAAGCAGTTACGACTTTAGTTGAAAGGTCGATCAAAAACTACTATAAATAGCACATGTGCCTGAAAAAGTTCTCACCCTGGGTTCGCTCAAGATTAAGTTGGGTGGCTCGGTCAGGGAATCGGGCACAGCAAACTCCAATCCTCCGGCTCTTATTGGATCCACCCAAGAACCCTTATGTGTACTTCGGAAGAAGCTATTTGTGGTAATAAAGCGGTAGAAGTTTGACTTTCTGGAAAGAACAAGAGTGGCATGGATGATGTTACTGTTTCGTGAAAAAACGGATTACGAAACATCATTACGGTTTTACCATCTGGAGCAAATAAGTGCCCGTTATAATCTGATGATCCCTGGAAAACGATAGGTGTTATCTCTCCTGTTACTACGCTGTAAATAAATCCATTCTGCTCACTATCATACAGAACAAGGTACTGTCCGTCTGTAGAGAATTCGCTATAGCCAACATAACCCGTTATGGTTGTTGCGTCTCCATTAACCAGGGATCGAAGATAAACATCTCCCCCAGGGCAACCCTGTAGTTCTCGACCATTTTCAACAAAAGAATAATAAGTTGCCATCACTATTGTTGAACCATCATGGGAAGACAGGTAACTACAGGTTTCAGGCAATTCATTGCCTTGCGGGATGGTTTCTGGAGGCGAATCAAAATTCGCCAATGCCTCAAAAGAAGGCATGATTAGTGTGCCAAACCAAAACTCCCTTAGCTCATCAGGAAGTCCATTATGGGACACTGACACCAATACCTGTCCATCAGGCAATATACGAGAAACGTTATAGTTCGTATTGATCTCAAATTCCTGATCATCGAATTCCAGGTTCCAAACATGAAAATAATGGTCCTCAATAGCATCCCCCATCAAATCATTGATCGGTGTATCAATGGCGGCCCAGTATAACCCTGTTGTTCGGGTTTCTCTCACTGAACCAGGCGGGCCTCCTTGAGCAGTACTTCGTGTAACAGTTCCTTTCTCGTAATAAATTCTCGTTGGATCATTCGTTACAGAATGTAAGATAACGACGTTATGTTCAGGAGGTGATAAACGTCGGTTTTCTTGTTCAGTAGGGGAAGAAATAAAAGCTCCAGTAGATCCTCCCCCTTCATTGGAGAGATATATAAAACGACCATCAGCCAACCAATAGGCATGCGGTGAGTCAGATGACAAAAAAGCCACCGTTCTAAATGAACCATCCGCTCCCACAACATCTAGACGTGGTTCTTGTAATAGATTGTAAGGCCAGCTTCCAAAAGAGATGACCAGTAAATAATGATTGTCAGGAGAAGGAATAGCTCTTAAAACATAACGGTTAAAACCGTCAGTTATAGGTTGCAAACTTGTCCCCTCGCTTCCCACTTGAAACAGATCAATGGCCGAATTACTTGCTGATGAATCATATAAAGTACGGGGCATCTGTATGATGATTTGACCACCTCCACCAATTGGCGTTGCTGTGGGAGTAGGGGTAGGAGTCGGTGTCAATGTAGGTGTAAGAGTGGGTGTTGAAGTAGCGGTGTAGGTAGCGGTAGGCGTCGAAGTAGGCGTAAACGTCATTGTAAGTGTGGCTGTAGCTGTTGATGTTATGTTTATCGTTGGTACGACTTTGGTATCAGTATTACCAGCCAGAGAAGTCTCGGTTGAAACATCAGCACAAGCCGTAACAAAGAGAAAAAATAACGCAAAAATCAATTTTTTGGTCATACTCATTTCCGTAATATCTATTGAACTTCTTGTTGTGGCAAATATAACAAACAACGCATCATGATAAGCCACTATTTTCCAGTATCAGGCAAAGGCATCTGTGCAACAAACTGAATGAGCATAAAACAGAGCCTGGATATTTCAGTTTGACCGTACGTGCCGGATATTCCTCTCAATAAGCATGTATACTGGCTTCAGCCCAAACCTACTTAACAGCGTATCTTAACTTTGTGGTTATTTCGGAATGCGTGGGGTGTGGCTACATGTAGGGGCTGGCCTTGTGCCTGTCCCGCCGAGGACAACCACAAGGGTGGCCCTTACAGATGGTGTCCATCCCCTGAAATCCCAAAGACCCGACTTTGTTTGTATCTTATCTCCCGTAGTTCGGCAAACATCTTTTGTTATAGGGCGATTGCATACTCACCAGAATGAACCCATCCCCCTACCCCCCTTCCCGAAATCGGGAAGGGGGAACCCACTCGTCGGGTAAAATCGGGGCTTCGCCCCGATTTTACCCGCCTTAAAAAACTCCCCGCCCCTGGGGGCGGGGTTGGGGGTGGGGAAAATCCGAATATGCAATCGCCCTGTCTTTTGTTATATTATGGTTGAACCGAAGCAACCATGTGCCGAAAGTGGATATTACATACCTATGCAACTCCTATCTGGCGTTTTTCCAATACACACTCAAGACTTTCCCCGCGTTGTGGAGGTGTGGGAAGCCTCTGTCCGGGAAACGCATGATTTCGTCAGTGAAGCAGATATCCAATTCTTCAAGCCGCTGGTGCGAGATGCTCTTCCTCTTGTGCCAGGACTCGTCTGTGTTCGTGATGGTAGCTATCAGGTTGTTGGCTTTATCGGTGTAGTGGAGAGCAAAGTGGAGATGTTGTTTGTTCATCCATCAGCGCGAGGCCAGGGAGCCGGGAGTAGACTGCTAATGTATGCGATCACTACATTGGGGGCTACAACCCTTGATGTCAATGAGCAAAACGAACAAGCTGTCGGGTTCTACCTACATTTGGGGTTTGAAGTAGTCGGACGTTCAGAGCTTGATGGTACAGGTAAGCCCTATCCGCTACTGCACTTACGACGCGATGGTTTGAGGAATGAAGGTCCCTGACGAGGTCGTTTCAATGAAGAAATTATTCATCTGGTCATGACCTAGACTCATTAATCCAACCAATTACGCCAGTTTCAACCTCACCTGGGCAAGCCAAAACCAACTATAGACCTTAAGATAATGATTTCGAGTAGGGGCTGGCCTTGTGCCTGCTCTGCACTGGGGCAACCACAAGGGTTGCCTGTACAGTCAAAATCTTTTTCTTAAAAGCTATAGTACAGCTTTACGGAAGTCTTTAATAGGTTTGTCGTAACGACTTTAGTCGTCCCACGCTGGACTGCTAAAGCAGTTACTACGAACCAAAAACATGCCACGAATTTCCGAGAACTTGTCCCAGTTTCAAGTTCCCGCTTCTAACAAATCTGTTTCAGATATGCTACCCAATGGTGCTACCAAAGCTTCAGCTACATGCCGCAAACGGGTTGCACTCACTGAATCAGGCGTAGCCAAAACGATGGGTAAGCCATTATCTCCCCCGGCTCGGATGGCCGGGTCCAGCGGTAGTTGAGCCAATAAAGGGACCCGCAACTGCTGGCACAGCCGTTTACCCCCATCCTCCCCAAAGATAAATTCCGCCTGCCCACAGTGGGAACACAGGTAATAACTCATGTTTTCAATCACCCCCAGAATCGGCACATCTAGCTGGCGAAACATTTCCCCCCCTTTAATAACGTCCACCATGCCACATCTTGAGGTGTTGCCACTATAATGGCCCCGGTCAATGGCAAGGATTGGGTCAGTGTCAATTGCACATCACCCGTGCCGGGCGGTAAATCTACAATCAGGTAATCCAGTTCACCCCACATCACGTAAAAGCTGTCGGATCGCCTGATGCATCATGGGGCCACGCCAGATAATGGGAGCATCAGGTGGCACAAGCAAGCCGATTGACATGACGCTGACACCATGGGCTTGGGGCGGGAAAATCTGATCGCCAAAGGCAAAGGGCTGTTCATCCACAATGCCCATCATGAGGGGGACGTTAGGGCCATGAATATCCCCGTCTAAGAGTCCGACCCGTTGCCCCATCTGCGCCAGGGCCACGGCCAGATTGACGGCCAGGGTTGACTTACCCACACCCCCTTTACCGCTGGCCACCGCCACAACAAACTGGGCATCCAGATTAAGCGGCGAGGTGTCGCGCAGAGATGAACGAGCCATGGTTGCAAAGGTGATGTGTACCTCTTTAACACCAGGAATAGCCATAACGGCTTTCCTGGCGCGTCGTTCAATGGGCACTTGCAAGGGCTTACGTTGAACCAGGTCGTCCAACCGCTTGAGGGCGGTTTCGATTTGGGGAAAAACCTTTGGCGTTTGGGGCATTATGTTTCCTGAGAAAATAAGTGGCGAGTGGCGAGTCCCAGAGTTCCTAGTACCCCTGGGCGGAACTCTCGCGCAGGTTTAGAAACCAGGTTTTTCTCCTGTCCCATCTCGTCCCGCCATAAGAACCATCCTTAATGAAAAACAGGAAGTTGCCCTTCATGTTTCTTCGTTCATAACAGTAACGATACAGCCCCTCACCCTAACCCTCTTCCACTTGTTCATTAAATTTTTAATCGGGTAACGCATACGCTAGGGACTTCCTTGCCTTGTTTGATACGTTGGGCCGGAGGTCGGGCATAAACAGTCGGAAAACCCAGACCGGCTAACTCGGCAGTCGCCGTACCAGCCATTGTTCCAGCCGCTAATTTTAAGAACTGTCGGCGAGACATTGTGGGTTCCATATAACCTCCCTTTTCTTAGGATTGACGATTAAATAACGTGAACATTTGCTGTGGCCGGTCTCCTGACCGTGCCACTACCCCGCCCGGCGGTCAAACCACCAGGCTCAATAGACAAAGCCCTACGGGCTAAAACGCCAGGCCAACGACCTGTGTCACGATAGCCAGTCGTAAAACGAGCGGGCAGGCTGGCGGATGAATTTATCCTTACCACGGTCATAAAGTGACATTTTGTTGGCGGCCACAGCCGGGTTAGGTTGGGGCTGAAGACCCGTCCCCCGGCAATTCCAGAGGAAGGGGAGAAACCCACCAGCGCGGTTGGGGGACGGACACCCCCAACCGTGCCGAGAAAAGTTCCCCGCCCCTGGGGGCGCGAATCGGGCTACTAACGGTATTTTTTGAACGATTACTTAGCCCTCACCTGCACTTCTGGGAATGGTCAAGTAAGAAGTTTATTCCCTGGTTAGGGACTCGTTCGTTATTCTTTTGGGGAGCTAAAATTTGTGAGCAGGGTTACGATGTTTTGTGGGAAACCTGACAGGTTTCCGAAAACCTGTCAGGTCTAAACCGGGAAGTTATATTTTTACGAACCCATAGTGCTTCGTTCAGTTAATGTAGGACACGAGGAACAATTAATAAACAGCCCTGTCACAAGTGCCAGAGGCATGACTATGAGCGTAAGGCGAAGGGGAGATAAAGCCAGTGAAGTGATGTCGGCCCTACCAGGATGGTAACGGTCGTCACCGCACTCAGGGCTGAGGCATCATTGGCCTGATAAAAAAAGTAATCAAGGCCGACGAAGTTCGGATCGGGCTGATAGGTGAAACTGCCATCGGCGTTGAGTTGGAGTGAACCGTGTAATGGCCCGGCGAACAGGGAAGCCGTAAGCGGTTGGTTCTCGATGTCCGTATCGTTGCTCAGAAGCCCCGCGGCCGCGTTCACCCCCAACACCCCACTGGCTCCATACGTATCAAACCCGGCCACCGGCGCATCATTCACGGCAGTGACCGTCGCCACCAACGTGCGGGTGGCTACCGCCCATCCATCAGACACCGTGACAGTAATCAGGGCGGTTCCGGTCTGGTTAAACTGGGGTAACATCTCCAGGGTGCGGTTGGCACCGTTGCCAGTTATCGCCACGTTGCGCGGGGGAATGAGCGTGGGGTTGTTGCTGTCGGCCCATACCAGGAGCGCTCCCGCGTTGGTCTGGCTGTCGCCGAGGGTCACAGTGATAGGCTGGCTGAGGCTATCCTCGGCGAAGGTCTGGTTGGCGAATGGCTGGAGAGTGGGGGCGGTGTTAAGGAACGCGGCCGCGAAGTTGACACCATTCACATCCCCCCCATTCACCACCACCATTTGGTTGCCCGGTGTCAGGCCATACCCATACCCAGCCGGTTGCACCTGATACGTGCCATTGCTCAAACCCGTCAACGTGTAATGACCATCACTATCGCTCATCGTGGTCACGGTTTGCCCCGCTAACGTGGCCGATACCCGCAAACCTTCCCCCGGCCCACCCGAAATCGTGCCACTGATACGATACGTGCCCGGTGCTCCCACCCGCACCACAACCAGGCGGCTCACCGTGCCCCCCTTCATATCCGAAACCGTCAGGCGCACCCCATAATCCCCTGCCTGTCCCCACTGGTGGCTCATCGTGGGGTTATTGGCACTGCCGAACTGGGCATCACCCCAATCCCAATAATAAGCCAGGCTGTCGCCGTTGGCGTCGCTGGCTGTGGCCGTGACATAAACAGAACTGTTTACAGGCACGTTCAAACTGCTGACCGCCAGGGAAGCGGTCGGGGCCACATTACCGGCAAATGGCCCTTTGTTCATCACCACATCAATGTAACGATCCGGCGTATTTCCCCCCACACCCACCGGGGTGATAAACCATTGCGCCTGCGTGTCGGCGAAGGTGCGCCCGATAACCAGGGCCGAATCATTTGTGTCCCCGGCCAGACCATATTGGCTGTAAGGCGAACCGGGGGTCATATCCAACAACGGCGGTGTACCGGCCGTCCCCGGCCAGGGGGTAAACCCGATCAGAACGCCATTCGTTGTCCATTGGTTAATCGGGAAAAGTTGCCGGTACTCCAGCCAATAGTCCCGCACATCCCGGGGAACCCGCAACAGGTAAACCCGTCCGGCGGTTACGGTTGGGCTGTCGTGGGCATACAGGCGATAGGTATTGCTCTGGTTGACGACCGTGACCTGATCCGGCGACAACCAGCCCAGACGCTCTTTGGCGTAGGCGGTGAAATGGTAGCGGGCATCCCCCCCAACCCCCATCATGTCAAAGGCGTTGCCGTAGTTGATGTATTGACCTGGCCCCATAACCGTCAAACCGGCCTGAGTGGTATTCCAGTTGGTGGCATGGCGCAGGCCCAGGTTATGCCCGGACTCATGGCTGAGGGCGGCAAAATTGTAATTCTCCAGGAGTAAACCCCGGTTGCCGTTATTGGCCGACGAGGCCATAAAGTGGGGTGGATGGACGATGATGTCCAGGTCGTAGGCATCGGGGTCATAACCGGCGGTTCGGGCCAGATTACGCACATCGCGGCGGAAGCGGTTGAGGCTGTCGCGGATGAGGGGGGCGTTGCCCACCGGAACCGGGTAATCGGTGGTGCTGGTGGGCAAAAGTAAGATTGGGGTCGTCGTAATGGTGCCAAAGTCGGCCAGACCATAGCTGTTGTCATGCCAGAATTGCCCGGTCTGGTCGGTCATGTCCGCCATGCTGGTGGGGTTTGTGCCGGTCAGGGGCAAATCGGCAAAGGAAACGAGGATAACCAGGACGGTTTTTGTGCCGGTCGTCCAGCCTGGAGCGAACAAGGGGGGCTGGATGGGGGGGTCGAGTACCGGGTTGCGGGTGATGTTCATGGGAACGGTGGTGGTGATAACACCCCCTTGCCCGTCGCTGATGGTGACGGTGACGGTGTAGGTGACTTCCAGGTTATAACGCCAAGTGATGGGGTTGCCCTGGACGCGTAAACCATCCCCCATGTCCCAGGTATAGGTGAGCGGGTCGCCATCAGGGTCCGCGGCCGCGACCTGCATCGTGAACTGTTCTCCCAAAAGAGGCAGAGCCGGGTTGGCGGTCGGGGGGGCGATGAGAAGGGGGGGCTGGTTGCCCATCGTGTGAGCAGATTGGGCCAACCACCCCAACCAACCACTCAACAAAAGCATGATAACCATGACGAGCAGGGACAACCAGATAGAGCGTTTCATGGGCGACCTCGGAGAAAGGGATACTTGCAGTTTGTAAAAGATTGAGTTCCATCAAGACCTGACAGGTTTCCGAAAACCTGTCCGGTCTGAAGGGGGAAGTTATATTTTTACGAACCTTTGGTTAAACCGCGACTGACGGTAAAAGCGTAACAGCCAGCCATTAACCCGGCATATTTTCAGCATTAATCAGATATTGAATTCCCTGATCGGACATAACTCTAGTACAAAAGGATGGTCTTGAGTCGGGTGTGTGGTAAATGTGCTGGCGCCGTAGCACAGCCTTTCCAGGCTGTGCGTTCTCTGGTGAAAACAAAAAACGCCAATGTCGAGTCTTTTAATCAACAATCGCCCCGCTTTTGCCCGCCTTAAAAAACTCCCCGCCCCTGGGAGTGGGGTGGGGAACTCCGAATAGGCAATCGCCCTGCGATTTATGCTTAACTCAGGGATTGTCGCTAAACTTACGGGAGAATCAGGTTATGGGCTGGCTTTGCTTCGGTCTTTATTTCTCTAAAAATCCGTAGAGTTATTGCCAGCGATTCATCGCTGTAACCCAACCTCCTATGATTAAACATATCAGACTCCTCTCCTCCCTGTTGTTTGGCCTCTTCTGGCTGATTGGGTGCAGTGACACCACCGACAGCCCGCTCCCAACTTCAACCGCAACGGTTCATGTTCAGGCCACTCCTTCTGCCACTGCGTCCCTTGTCGCCTCACCCCAGCCAACCATCACGCCCGAAGTAACCATTTTGACCCTATGGGATGTTTTTCTGATGGAAGTCAACAACCTTGCCCCTGCCGAGCGGCAACAGCGCGTTGATAACTACCTGGCGACCGTTGAGGCTACCCCCTTGACCCACGGGGACAGAGCGGTTTTTCTCTGGCAAGGAGAAGCGCAGAGTGTGGTTCTGGCGGGGGACATGAATGGGTGGAATCTGGACGCCGCGGCCGCGTTCCAGCAGATTGCCAGTACCGATTTATGGTATCTGGAAGCGATTTTTCCTCCCTCTGCCCGGTTGGATTACAAAATTGTCGTCAATGGTGGCAACTGGCAACTCGATCCCTTGAACCCACGCACGATGTTAGGTGGGTTTGGTCCCAACTCCGAACTGATCATGCCGGACTATGTCGCCCCGGCCGAGTTGAGCGGAGATGCCCCGGCTGGTACAGTGACTCAACACAGGTTGACCAGCGATACCCTGGGACGGGCACGTACCTTTTACGTCTATACCCCGGCCCAATTTGATCCGGCCCTGGTTTACCCCTCGCTCTACGTCCACGATGGCACCGATTATCTCCATCTGATTGACGCCCCTCTCATCTTAGACCGGTTGATTGCCGCCGGTGAGATACCCCCTCTTGTGGTCGTGTTCATTCCGCCGTTACAACGCGAGGTGGAATACAGGAACAATGCCCCTTATGTGACCTTCCTGGCAGATGAGTTACTGCCTTTTGTGCAGACCGAGTACCACACCTCACCGGATGCCGGGCAGACTGGCACGTTGGGTGCATCCATGGGCGGGCTGATCAGCGTGTACGCGGCCGCAGTCCGGCCTGATGTTTTCGGGCTGGTGGCCGGGCAATCAGGGGCTTATTCATTGGATGATGATAGGGTCATACAGCTAATTGCGACGCGGCCGCAACCCATTCCCGTGCGTTTTCATCTCGTTGTGGGGACATACGAGACCGCCGTTGGGGGCAATGATCAGGAAGGTAACTTGCTGGCGGCTAATCAGCGGCTGGTGGCTGTGTTAGAAAGCCAGGGTATTGTTTATCGCTATGCCGAACTGCCAGACGGGCATAGTTGGGGGTTGTGGCAACGACAATTGGGGGCGGCACTACGTTTTCTGTATGGGCAGTAGGCACTAACCGCATCACGAGCGACAAAAAATTGCCGATCTTCTGGAAAAATGGAAAACTTGTAAACACGGATAGGAGAAACACGGTTAATGGCTGGCGCTGAGGTGATAAAAGGATGGTCAACGCCTGACAAACGCGGGCAACCAACTCGTGCTCGCGGCCGCGTGCCAGGCGCACACCCCCCAACCGATTTCTCCCGCAACTCTTTTAGGGCTTGTAAAGACTAAGTTCCGTCAAGACCTGCCAGGTTTCCGAAAACCTGTCAGGTCTAAAGCGGGAAGTTATATTTTTACGAACCCTAAGCGTCCAGCTATCCCACCGGTGGTTTGACCACCGGCCAACGGCCTTTGTAACCATAGCCCGGTCGTTTTACGACCGGGCGGGTCTGGCGGATGAATTTATACTTACCACGGTCATAAAGTGACATTTTGTTAGCGGCAACAGATTGGTAGGTTTGGACTGAAGACCCATCCCCCTTCGATCCCAGAGGGAAGGGGGGAGAAACCTACCGGCGCGGTGTGGCGAGCGGACGCTCGCCACACCGCGCCGAAAAAAATTCCCCGCCCCTGGGGGCGGGGTTAGGGGTGGGGGTGGCCTTGGATAAACCCAACACGACGATAAAGTGAGACGGCGACAGGGCGAAAAAATGTCAGATTTTGCCCGCTGAGTGGGTTCCCCCCTCCCGATTTCGGGAATCGTCAGGGGGATGGGTTCATTCTGGTGATAATGCAATCGCCCTGAGACGAGGGTAGCGTTTCTTGCATGAGTCCGGCCACCACCAGGCCAGAAAAAAACGTCAGCCCGGCAATCGCCGTAATGGCTACCGGCATATTGAACAAATCGGCCAACGTACCAGCCAATATTCCCCCCACCGCAAAACCCAGGTCACGCCACAATCGGTAAACGCCAACAGCCGTACCCCGCCAGGCCGGATGCGCCACATCGGATACTGCCGCCAGAAGCGTCGGGTAAACCATCGCCGTGCCCAGCCCCAGCAGGCTGGCGGCTCCCAGCCACACAGGCATCATCCGGCCCATGACAAACAGGGCAATCGCGGCCGCTTGCAACCACATTCCCCCCACAATCAGCCATTTCCGCCCCCACCTGTCGCTCAACGCCCCGGTAAACAACTGGCTTATGCCCCAGACGGCCGGGTACGCGGCCGCGATAAGCGCGATTTGTTGCACCGACAACCCAAACCCGGCCAACAACAGCGGCACCAACCCCCACACCACGCCATCATTCAGGTTATTCACCAAACCCGCCTGACTCGTCGCCAACAACGTCCGGTCCTGCCAACTGGCACGGACAAACACCTGCCCAAAACTTAGCCGGGCCACAGCCGATGAATCAACGAAGGGTTCAGCCCCAGACACCCGGTTCTGCGGCTGATTCGTCTGATCGGCTTCCCGTCGCGCATAAACGTGAGTTTCTTGCACGAAAAAGAGGGACAAAATCAACCCCAACCCGGCAAACAACAATCCGGGCACAAAAGGAAGCGGCCGCAAGCCATAAGCCACCGCCAGATAACCCGAAGCCAACGCCGCTAAAGAAACCGCCAGATAACCGGCAAATTCGTTTAACCCCATCGCCAGCCCCCGTTGTTTTGTGCCTACCAGATCAATTTTCATAATCACGGTAGTAGACCAACAAAAGCCCTGGTTAATACCTAGCAGAACATTGGCAAAAATGACCCAACCCCAATTCGGGGCCAGCATGATGAGAAGGGGAACCGGCAAACCAACAAGCCAACCCAAAATGAGAATCGGTTTACGGCCATAGCGATCTCCCAACCGCCCGGCAAACAAATTGGCTAACGCTTTCACCAAGCCAAAGCTAATCAGAAACGACAAAACGGCCGTTTTGGAAACCAGACCAAACTCCGCTTCGGCAATTAAGGGCAGAATGGTGCGTTCCAACCCAATCATCGCCCCCACAAAAGCGTTGATGACGACCAAAAGGGTAAACTGCCGCCAATTTTCTCTCAACCCTGCCATTCCAAGACCCCTTCTTCCAGGCGAGCCACGGGCCGCCCGGTCTGCGCCAGGAGCGCCAACGCTTCATCCGCATAAACACAGTAAGGCCCACGACAATAGGCCACAATCAGTTTGTCTGTGGGTAGTTCGTGCTGTCGTTCGGCAACCTCAAACCAGGGGAGAGAGATAGCTCCAGGGATGTGGGCGGTTTCGTACTCCACCACCGGGCGCACATCTAACAAAACGACCTCATCATTAGCCAGACGTGTTTTGAGTTCGGTGGCTGTGATTCCCTCAAATTCATGGCGGCGATAACGATAGGCATCTAATGCCTGTTCTACCTCAGCTAACTGATGTCTGGCGACAGCACGGAGTTGTAGCCACAATTGCGCTACCATGGGGTCGGCCAGATGGTAACGTATGTGTTGCCCTTCACGGACAGCCGCAACCAAATGTGCCTGTTTGAGCCGCTGTAAATGTTGGGATGTGTTGGCAAAACTCAGACGGGTTTCCTGGGTCAACTCTTCCACGGTGCGTGGGGCCTGGGCCAGCAAATCCAGTAATTCCAGGCGGTGCGGATTAGCCAGGGCGTTGCCAATTTGGGCAAAAAGTTGGTACAGGTTTTCTTTGTTGGGCTGGGCCATCTCTTACGCTCACAATCTGTTGTATCAAACGATATTCAATCATTCAATAGATTCATTGAATAATAGCACCAGATTATAACTCGTCAAGGGGATGGGGGTAACGGAGTATACCCACGTTTTGTGGGAGACCTGACAGGTTTTGAAAACCTGTCAGGTCTGCGCCCCACGTTTTGTGGATATATCCGGGGTAACGACTGGGTGGTACCTGGTAGCAGTGCATCGCGGCCGCGGCCAATACATCCTATCCAGTCTTCATTTGTAACTACTAAGCCTGTTGCCTGAGCTTGTCGAAGGCAAGAGGGCTTAGACAAGCTCAGCCCTCGAAAGGGTTAGGAGTTACCTTCATTTGCGGTATGAGGGAGCACAGGGCCGTTTGCGCCTGGAACGGGAAGGGCAACCCGTTGTTTTGCCCACGCGCAAACTAGAACTACGGCTGGCTTACCTCTGAACGAGCTTCCCTGCCAGACCGGACAAAGCCACCCCACTACCACCAGGGGATGGAGCCGGTTTTCAGGCTACTGGCGGCAAGGGAACCCACTCGGCGGGCAAAATCGGGCAAAGCCCCGATTGCCCACCTTAAAAAACTCCCCGCCCCTGGGGAC
This sequence comes from Chloroflexota bacterium, assembly GCA_018004935.1. Taxonomy (GTDB): domain Bacteria; phylum Chloroflexota; class Anaerolineae; order Promineifilales; family Promineifilaceae; genus Trichofilum. The sequence goes on from JAGNBF010000037.1 coordinate 41,319, forward strand.
GGGGTTGGGGAACTCCGAGTAGGCAATCGCCCTAGTAGTTCAACAAACTTATTCCGTCGAATAGCTGTGGCCGGTCTCCTGACCGTGCCACCACCTTCCAACCGACAAATCTTGTCTGTCGCACTACTAGATGTTAGGCTACAACTTGCAAAAAAATGGCTCTTTGGGAATTCAGGGGATTAACACCAGATATAGGGGTTGGCCTTGTGGGGCAACCACAAGGGTTGCCCGTACCCCACAAAACCCCAAAGAACCAAAATTTTTGGGGTTCATAGTAACGACTTTAGTCCTCCAGTGTTGGACTGCTAAAGCAGTTACTACGAACTTGTGCCCGACACGGATCCGCGGCCGCGCCCCCAGCACAGAGATGGCATACCAGGTCAGCATCCAAAACCATCTTATCCATAAATAAAGTCGAAAAGCGAACAAAGATATTCTTCGTCATATTCGACGAGCGATACGTGAGGACACAGCCGGAACTATCTTATTACAGACCAACGGCCAACTTATCGCCCCAGGAGCGGCAGATAACTGGTAATGGGCAAGTCGGCCACAATGACCGTAAACGAACTGGTACTGGATGCGGCGAATGGATCAGTCACTTCAATGGTGACTGTCGTCTGCCCCACCCAATTCGCGGTTGGATAAATATCAATAAAACGATTGTTATCCAGCGAAATTCCGGCACCACTCGCCGGTGAATTAGTGATCGCAAAGATTAACTCATTGTCTGGCTGGTCATCTTCCACATACGCCCACAAGTCAATCGCATTATTCCGCACGGTATTAATCTGCAAAAACTGGTTAGGGAACTGGCTAAAAGTAGGTGTACTATTCGGTTGGGGCCAGCCCATGTCATACAACATAGCCAGAGCCACCGGGCCTGGATGGTGAACCACTTCACCGGTCTGAATAGACGGGGTCATTAAGGCATTGGTTGTACCTGTGGGGTAGGTAGATTCTGCCAGGTATCTGAAACTGTTGCTACTCCAGGCGGCTGGTGCGTGCAATCTGGCGGGGCTATTACCGTTAGCGGCCTGGGTAAGTGGACCAACAAAAAAGATGTTGTCACTGATCATTTGGGCATACAGAGCCGCTGAAGGCCGGGGAAAGAGCGTTGTGTTAATGAGTTGCTGGCTGTTTCCATTATAAATAAACAGATCATAGATTTTTGGATCAGGTGTTCCCCATGTGCCCACGGGTGTGCCGTTGCTCGTGTAAGAAGCAAATGAGTGGGAAAAGCCCAAACCCACGCCAATCTGGCGCAAGGCAACTGTCACAAAATCGTACTGATTGGCTGGGGGGTTGCCATCTACACCGAAATACCAGTCAGGTAACGAGCTATCGAAGGTGATTTGCATCTCTTCACAATTGGAACAGGTAGCGTAACCACGAATAGCATTGGCCATGGCTTCGGGATAGTAGGCGTACCATACCGGCAATGAATCGGATTGGATGAAAGTAGGGATAAAGGTTGAGGCCAGGGTGGTATTATTGATTGTGCCCCAAATTGCTGTGATATGAATCGCCGGTACGGAGCTGAGCAATGGTTCCCAAATTTGCGCGGCATGTTCCAGGGCTGTCTGCGCGGCCGCGGGCCAGGCTCCCTGATAACTAATTTCAATCGTCACCCCATCAGCAACCAGGGTTCGGGCCGGTTCATCCGCTTTCACCCCAGACGAGTAAAGCCGCCTACTCAATAGTGTGGGGGCAGAGCCGTAATTTATATTGGGACTGCTGATCGTCATGTAAGTATCCGCATTGGCAGAGATAGTCATCACCCTATCATCACCTGACGCATCCAAAGCAGAAGGTGATTCGGTTAGCCAAAACAAACCACTCAATATCAATCCCCAGAAAATCAGGTAATAGGTCGGTCTATAAGAAGTCATCATGATTTCATCCTTTTGCAATTTGATCGTGGCCACAAGATGAAAATGCCCGCTTATGTGCCTTGTGATTTTTTTCAGCCAGAGATAACATCAGTTTAGGACTTACGCGCTGTGGCTGGTGTCCCCACCGAGTCACACCGGGCACGGTCAGGTGAGACCAATCTGGTGGCCTGGTTAACGATGTCGCACACAACTTTAAGGCTGAGTTGCGGCCGCGTACTCCCATTGACAACAACGAATTTGAGGAAGGAACGAATGGTTTGCGGCCGCGTTCCCCCATCCCCCATTCCCCATCCCCCATTTACAATTTCTGCGCCACAGATATACGTGGGGCAAAAACGGTATGATGGTTGATCTGGGAGACGCGGTGGCTGATCGCGGCCGCACCGGGGATGAAGCCCGTTCGGTTTTATTGGCAAAACGCCTGCGCCACCGCCAGGTAAATCTCCGCACACTCTCTCACGCTTGCCAGATCAACCCATTCTTCCTCAGCATGTGCCCCGGCTCCCGTTGGGCCAAACAAGACGGTGGGAATGCCCGCGGCCGCGAGTGTAGCCGCATCCGTCCAGTAAGGCACACCGATGATGAGACAGGGTTGGGCGAGCCGGGTCGCGGCCGCGTTCCGCACCGCCTGCACAATCGGGGAATCGGGCGGCGTTTCCAGGGGCGTTCTCGCCAGTGTGGTATGAAGTGTGGCTTGAAAGGCCGGATCAGCCTGGTAGAGACGCGTTACAATCGCCTCAAACTCCGCTTCTACGGAACTGAGCGTCTCACCCGGCAGTGTCCGCCGCTCGATAGACAGGCGACACCGTGCCGGATAACTGGATAACTCCTGCCCCCCTTGAATGAGCGAGGCGTGCAATGAACCATGACCCAGGAGTGGATGAGCCGTTCGCCCGGCCAGTTGCTCACCGAGTTGTTCCAGTTCCCCCAGGAAACGCCCCATGTGGCTAATGGCATCCACACCCAAATCGGGGCGCGAGCCATGCGCCGCCACGCCACGCGTTTCCACATCCAGCCAGACAAACCCTTTGTGAGCGATAACCAGTTGTTGTTCGGTGGGTTCGGCAATGAGGGCCGCACCGGCCTGGTAACGTTCAGCGATAGCCATTGTGCCCAGACCCGCATATTCCTCGTCCATCACCGCCGTGAAGATGAGGTCGCCACGCAATGGGGTTTGTTTCGCGGCCGCGATAGCCACCATACAGGCCGCCACCCCCCCTTTCATGTCATACGCCCCACGCCCATACAACCTTCCCTCACGGCGAGTAGGCTGGTGCGGGTTTGTCATCCCGGCCACCCCCACCGTGTCTATATGGCCGTTGAGGATGAGGCTCTTCCCCCCACCCGTCCCGCGTAAAATACCGACGACATTGGGCCGGTTCGGGGTAACTTCTTGCCAGTGGACTTCCAGCCCGGCCTGTTCCAACCACCGGGCAATAAAACGTGTTATCTCCAATTCGCCTGACGCACCTGGTACGAGATCCGGGTTGATGGAGCTAATGCTTACCAGCTCTTGTAGTAACGGGTCAGTTTGATTGAGTGACATGGATACTCCTTGTGGGCATGAGTATATCCACGTTTTGTGGGAGACCTGACAGGTTTCTAAAACTTGTCAGGTCTGCGCCCCACGTTTTGTGGGATAGTCGTATTGTATATTGCACACGGGTACAAAATGAGTGTTTTTCACCTTGTCTCGATCACTTTGTCACTGTGTCGGGTATATTGCCCGGTTGCGGCCGCGTAATGCGCAAGAGGCTCTCGCGGCAAGATGTCTTAACGCCACAACAAAGGCAGATAAAGGGGATGGTGCTGACGGTACAGCCTCACCTCATCATAATGCACCTGATAATCAAACACCCCCGCCGTCCCACAATTGTTCCAACGATTCTCGCTCTCCACGGTTGCCACAAAAGCCTCATTGGTGAAATCCTTGTCTTCCTGGGCTATGTGATAGGCAGAAAGATCGCTTTCTATCTGGAGTCCCCCACCCGTTAAGGCAAAGGTGTGATATACGTTCTGGTTGTAATCCGCTTCAACGGTCAGGGTGTACCAGACGCTGGTGGCAAGCGGTTGGATCAAAAATGTCTCCCAACCCGCCACCCCCGGCGCGACTTCATGCCAGACATTCCAGTGATAGGCCAACGGTGAATCCGTGTTGCTGATATATTGGATACTGGCAGTGGCTGTCCGAAAATCAGCCATGGCTGTTTGCCAGCGAGTGTTTTGCAAGGAGAATTCCGGCCCGGTTTCCCCTTCCTGCTGGGTGGCAACGGGCAGATAGGCATGAATCTTGTACTGCCAGATACCAAACTGTCCTACAGGATAGACCGTTTTGTAGCCAATCAGATGATTACTCAACAGTGACTGCGCTGTGTTGGCCCATACCTGCAAGCTGTAATCACCTCCATAAGCAACGGCATCACTGCGCCCCACACTACCAATACCCGTCCCATAACAAGGATTTCCCGCCACAATCTCTTCAAACAGACTCCAGTTGCTTTCCACCTCAAAATCATCGGCCCACACCTGTTCCCAGTCATTCGTTGTGCCAGGTTCAATGGATGGTGTTTCGCCGAATGCAACCCGACTAAAGACGAAATACTCACACACGATAAACACCAGGATAAGTAAGAGCCACTGCTTTAACCGTTTCATGCTTTGCCTCCTTAACCTCACAATGGTGCTCTTCCTGCCCACTTTCTCACACCCTTTCGGGCTGGCTGATTCGCAATTCGCAGGCATCGGGCAGAACGGCTGAAAACCCATCCCCCCTGCCGATTCCCGAGGGAAGGGGGGGGAATTCCCATGGGGCATTTTTCGGGGCGAATGCCCCGAAAAATGCCCCTTAGAAAAGTTCCCCGCCCCTGGGGGCGGGGTTAGGGTTAGAATCATGACATATATCATGTAAAGAAAAGGACAATCGTTACTTGAATATTATGCGCGATTAAGGCGATGATCAAGATTAGAGGTATAGGTTGCCGCTGGTTTATTTCCCTGGGCTATTTTGTAGTTTAAAAAATTAATCAGGTAATGGAATTCCTCCCACCCCAAAACTTTTCTAAGGGCATTTTTCGGGGCATTCGCCCCATTGGAATTCCCCCCTTCCCTCGGGAAGGGGAGCAGGGGGGATGGGGTCAATGAATGCGTTACCCGATTAAAAATTTAATGAACAATATAGCCAGGTAATGTGTTTCCGTGTAGCTGTCTGCCCTGCCAAGGGCTGATTAACCCTTTTATTATCTTTTTAAGGGTTGAAATCAGAAATTGAGCCTTTGCGTTCATTTTTTGGTGCTGGAGGGAAACTTTTATGGTAACTGCTACTTTTGAAATCCCCACACTCTATGGTGATCACCACGTCATCGAAATCAGAAAGTTATTATCCCCTTTACCCGGCATTGAGAATATCTATGCCAGTAGTTGTTTCCACACAGTTGAAGTTCAGTTTGATGAAGGTCGGTTAACGACCGAGGCCATCAAGGCACAATTGGCCGAAGCGGGCTATTTGGGTGAATTGCCGATCCCGGTAGAAAGAGGCACGGATCGCGGGTCAACCAATGGTAATGCTTACTTCCGCCACGCGGCCGCGATGGAAACCACCCCCGTTGTCAGCTTTGTCCAGCAACTCCCCTTCACCGGGCGACCCCTCTGGCCCTGCCCCGGACTCAATAAACACCAGATGGAAGAAGAGGTGACACATGGCTAAAAAGGTGCGTACACCCCAAGAACATAGTGCCGACCCGGCCGCGCAACAAATGTTGATTCGTGCGGATGAATTGAAAATTGGGACCGCGTTTAGCCGGGCTGACGACATGGCGCCCTGCCCCATTGGGGCTGATGGGATGTGCTGTAAATTGTGCGGCATGGGGCCGTGCCGTCTTACCAAAGAGGGTCAGACGGGGGTTTGTGGAGCCACCATTGACACCATCCAGGCCCGGAATCTGATCCGAGCCATTGCCGCGGGCGCGGCCGCGCACTCCGATCATGGTCGTGATATGGCTTTCACCCTCAAAGCCGTCGCCAACGATGAAACCGAAGGGTACAGCATCCGCGACGTGGCGAAACTCCGCACCGTCGCCGCTCGTTACAATATCCCCATCGAAGGACGTTCCCCCAAGGAAATTGCCAACGAACTGGCCGACCTGTACATCGCCCAATTCGGCCAACAACGCGGCCAGGTAGCACCCATCTCTCGCGCCCCCCAAAAACGGCAAAAACTTTGGCAGGCACAAGGTGTGATTCCCCGAGGGGTTGACCGGGAAGTGGTGGAATCATTACATCGCACCCACATCGGCGACGACCAGGACCCGGCTCACATTTTGCACCACGCCATCCGCACCGCTTTGGCCGATGGCTGGGGCGGTAGCATGATCGCCACCGACATCTCCGACATTCTCTTTGGCACACCGGCCCCCGTTTTAGGGCAGGCCAACCTGGGCGTCTTAAAAAAGGATATGGTCAATGTGGTCGTTCACGGCCATGAACCCACCCTGAGCGAGATGATTGTGGCCGCTTCCCAAGACCCGGAAATCATCGCCTATGCCAAAGCCGCCGGAGCCAATGGCATCAACCTGGCCGGTATCTGCTGTACGGCCAACGAAATTTTGATGCGCCAGGGTATTCCTGCCGCCGGTAACTTTTTGCACCAGGAACTGTCTATCCTCACCGGGGCGGTGGAAGCAATGGTGGTAGATGTGCAATGTATCATGCAGGCGTTGGTGAAGCTGGCCGAGAATTTCCACACCCAGATCATCACCACCTCACCAAAGGTTCGTATCAAAGGGGCCATCCACATTGAATTTGACGAACACCATGCCCTGACCATTGCCAAGAAAATTCTGCGCCAGGCGATTGACAATTTTCAAAACCGGGGCGACATCCAGATTCCCGATGTGCGCGAAAGCCTGGTACCCGGTTTTTCCCACGAATACATCAACTACATGTTGGGCGGCAGTTATCGGGCTTCCTTCCGACCGCTGAATGACGCGATTATGAGCGGCCGCATCCGGGGCGTGGCGGCGATTGTCGGCTGTAACAACCCGCGTAGCCAACAGGATTACCTGCACACCTACGTGACGCGAGAAATGCTCAAACAAGATGTGCTGGTGGTAGAGACGGGCTGTGGGGCGATTGCGGCCGCGAAGCTGGGTCTTCTCCTCGGTGAAGCAGGCTTAAACCAGGTCGGGCCAGGCCTGCGCGAAGTGTGTGAGGCCGTCGGCATCCCACCCGTTCTGCACCTGGGTTCCTGCGTGGACAACACCCGCATCCTGACCGTCCTGACGCAAATGGTCGAAGAAGGGGGTCTGGGCGACGACATTGATCAAATTCCCGCCATTGGTCTGGCCCCGGAGTGGATGAGCGAAAAAGCCCTCGCCATCGGGACGTACTGCGTGGCTTCCGGGGCCTACGTCATTTTCGGCGGCACATCCCCCGTCAGTGGTATGCCCGACAAAGTATCCGACAGCGACCTGGTCGCCCATTACCTCAGCGAAGAGTGGGAGAAAATTTACGGCGGCAAACTGGAATTCATCGCCGATCCGACGGTGATGGTGCAAAAGGCACTGGCTCACATTGACAAAAAACGAGCCGGCCTGGGCCTGCCCGCCTACAACCCCACCCGCTTTGGCCGCAGTGGCGACGCCCGCATGTTAGAACTGGAAACGTTACCCTTAGCGGCCCGCCGTGAAGCCCTCTACGGCACAACAGCACTGTCTGCAAATTGATAATCAGGAGGTCATTATGTCCCGATACATTGCCACACGGGCCATTCGTGGCGCGAATGCCCTGGTCATGGAAGCGGAATGGATGCTGGAAAGAGCGCTGACCGAAAAAGGGACGGATACCCCGGTGGCCTTTCCCAACACCGCCTACTACCTGCCGCTTATCTACGGTATGACAGGGCGCAAAGTAGAAACATTGGGCCAATTAAAGCCAGTATTGGAGCAGGCCCGCACCCTCTTACACCCCTTACCTTCGGCCAGCCATTGGACGCCCTACCTGGGGGAAACCTTAGACAGCGGCATGGCTACCCTGCTGGCGGCCGAAACGATTGAAGCCCTGCGTTTCGTTTATGGCCTGCAACCAGAGACGATACCTGGGTTCCATCTGGCGGGCGGCACGGCCTTTACCAGCCCGGATGCGGCGAATGGGGCCAACGGCAACGGCGTGAATAGTCACTTGAACGGCCCAATTGACGATATTCAACTCCGCTCCTGGGGGATTCAACTGGTGGATGGCCGGATGCCTGGTTTTGCCGCCATTGTTGGGGCGGCCCGCTCTAACGAGGTGGCAGTCAAAATTGTGCGCGAACTGCAACGGCGCAACATCCTGTGCTTCCTCTCTGGCAACGTTAATGGCCGCTCCATCATTCACCAACTGATGGAAGAAGGGGTAGAGCTGGGTTATGACACCTACACCGTTCCCTTTGGTACGGACACCCTGAGCGCGATTTATGCGTTAGGGTTTGCCGTGCGTTCCGCGCTCACCTTTGGCGGCCTCAAGGGGGGGCAGGCCCGCGATATTTTGCGTTACAACAAGGAGCGGGTCTTTGCCTTTGTCCTGGCTTTGGGTGAGGTAGACGATCTGAAATATGCCGCGGCCGCGGGGGCCATCAACTTTAGTTTTCCCGTCATTGCCGACACGGTCATCCCCGAAATCCTGCCCACAGGCGTCACCACCTACGAACATGTCGTTTCCATGCCCTTCAACGAAATCGAAGGCGTGTCTGATCTGGAGCGGGCCGAACGGCTGGTGCAAAAGTGCATTGAGATTCGGGGCGTCAAAGTAAAGGTGGCCGATGTGCCCGTCCCTGTCCCCTACGGTTCTGCCTTTGAAGGGGAAGTGGTCCGCAAAACCAACATGCGCGTCGAGTTTGGGGGCAAACATTCACGGGCCTTTGAGTACCTGCGGATGGCGTCCATGGATGAGGTCGTAGATGGCCGTATTGAACTCATCGGCCCCAACTTCGATGACATCCCGGCGCAAGGGCACATGGATCTGGGCATTGTGATAGATGTGGCCGGACGGCAGATGCAAGAGGATTTTGAGCCGGTTTTGGAACGGCAGATTCATTACTTTATCAATGGGGCGTCCGGCATCCAGCACATTGGTCAGCGAGATATTGCCTGGATTCGTATTGCTCAAAGCGCGGCTGACAAGGGATTTGGTCTGGAGCATTTCGGCAAAATTCTCCACGCCCGCTTCCACGCCGACTTCGGGGCCATTGTGGACAAGGTACAAGTGACCCTTTACACCAAACCGGACGACATCCAGGTGCAATTAGCCAAAGCCCGCATCGCCTACGACCGGCGCAACAAACGGCTGGCCGACCTCACCGATAATGCCGTAGACACCTTCTACTCCTGTACCTTGTGCCAATCCTTTGCCCCTAACCATGTCTGCATCGTCAGCCCGGAGCGGTTGGGTTTGTGCGGAGCGTACAACTGGCTGGACTGCAAAGCCTCATTCAGCATCAACCCCACCGGCCCCAACCAGCCCATCAAGTTGGGCAAACTGGTTGATTTCAAGAAAGGGTATTGGGAAGGCACAAACAGTTACGCCAGGATGGGTTCGCATGGGGTGGTTGAAGAAGTGGCAATGTACTCCATCATGGAAAACCCGATGACGGCCTGTGGCTGTTTTGAATCTATCGTCATGCTCATTCCCGAAGCCAACGGGGTGATGGTGGTCAGCCGTGAGGATACGAGCATGACCCCGGCGGGTATGACCTTCAGCACCCTGGCGGGCATTGCCGGGGGCGGTTTACAGACGCCCGGTGTGATGGGTGTGGGCAAGTTCTATCTGGTCAGCCCTAAATTCATTTCGGCGGATGGTGGTTTCAAGCGCGTGGTCTGGATGAGTAGTTTTCTCAAGGAGTCTATGGCGGACGAGTTGCAGGCGGTGGCGCAACGGGAAGGTATCCCCGACCTGATTGAACGCATCGCCGATGAACGCCATGTCTCCACGGTGGATGAGTTACTAGCCTGGCTAGAGGAGCATAATCACCCGGCTTTGATCATGGATCCGATTTTCTAAGGCGAGACTTGATATGAACGAGGAAAGGTCTGAGCCGAAGCTGGTACGTGAGCTGATGAGTGTGGGGGTTTTGACCTGCGGCTTACACACACCGGTCGTTGAGCTGACTCGCGCCTTGTTGGAAAAAGAGTTGGAAGCGGCCGTGGTGTTGGATGGGCAGGGCAATGCCGCCGGGTTTGTCAGTCAGGATGAGTTGGTGCGGGCTTATGCCCAGGAAGCATACCGTGATTTGACGGCTGAAGCCATTATGCGGGAAGACGTGCCTCAGGTTCCGCCAGATATTCCGCTCGCGGCCGCGGCCCAAATCATGCAAGACCAAAAAGTACGCATCCTGTTCATCATGCACCACGCGGGTGGCATCGAATACCCGGCCGCCCTGCTCTCCTACAAACATTTCCTGCGCCATATCACGATGGAGACCAGAGACGACCTGCGCGATTTAGGCATCAAAGCCGAACGCGAATCACCCTTAGCCACCTTCTTCAAGCGACGCGACGAAGCCCGCCAAAGAGCCGGAGTTGGTTAGGAATGAGAATAGGAACTCGTAGGAACTCAGAAGAACTCCAGGAACTCATCCTGTCACCTTGTCATTTTCTTAGGAGTTCCCCATGAGCAAATGCTCACCAAGTGGGATGAAAACAGCGAGATTGCGAGTCGTGAGTCTACGCCTTTCTCATAATTCCTAATTCATCATTCATCCTTATTTTCTCAGGAGCATTCTTATGCCAATCGAAATACCCAAAGATACCTGGCCTGGGGGTGTGCGTACCATCACCATTGGGGCGACGGCCGCGGATGGCGGCACACGTTCCCACATTGTTACCGTCGGTGGCGAAAAAACGTTGCCGTTTATGCACTTTGAGGCAAACATGCCGCATCGTCCGGTTGTGGCCCTGGAGATCAAAGACCAACGCCCCGATGATTGGTCGCCTTTGCTGGTGCAAGCGTGGGATAAGGTGATGGATGATCCGGCAGAGTGGGCGTGCGCGGCCGCAGACGCCGGAGCCGATTTACTGCAATTGAGCCTCAGTCTGCATGATCCGGCCGGTAATCCCAACACCCCGGCACGGGCCATCGCCGCAGTTCAGGCTGTTCTCAAAGCCACCGGTCTACCGCTTATGGTATTTGGGCCGGGGCAGGCCGAGGTAGACAACGACCTGCTTGTGCCGGTCGCCGAGGCTACCAAAGGGGAACGGCTGGTGTTGGGGATTTGTGAAGATAAAAATTACCGCACGATTGTCGCGGCCGCGTTAGCCAATGGTCATCTCATCAGTGCCCGCTCCCCCATGGATGTGAACCTGGCGAAACAGCTCACCATCCTCATCAGTGACATGGGCCTGCCCCTGGATCGTATCTTGATGGACCCGACAACCGGTGCGCTGGGATACGGCATTGAGTACGGCTACTCGGTGATGGAGCGGTTGCGCCTGGCGGCATTGCAAGGCGACACCATGACCCAACTGCCGATGGTTGTGACGCCTGGTTTTGAAGCCTGGAAAACCAAAGAGGCCAAAGTCGGAACCGATGTACCTGCCGAATGGGGCGATTGGCTCCATCGTGCCCTGCATTGGGAAACCCTGACCGCCGTCACCCTGCTCGAATCCGGGGCCAACATCCTGGTCCTGCGCCATCCCGAAAGTCTGCGCCGGATCAAAACGGCCATTTTTGAGTTAATCGCACCCCCGGAACTGGCGTGAACGGGTTGTGAGGCACAGGAAACCGGAGATCCCCATGAGCCTACGACGCACCAAGAGGGATGAAAATTTCTCCACAGATTTCACAGATTGACACAGATTTTTTTCTTAATCCGTGCAATCCGTGTTAATCCGTGTACCTATTTTCGTAGGAGTTCCCCATGAGCCTACGGCGCACCAAGAGGGAATGAAAATTTCTCCACAGATTACGCAGATTTACACAGATTTTTTTTAATCCGTGTCATCCGTGTTAATCCGTGTACTAAAGTTATTTTCGCAGGAGACTGAGAGACTAAGAGACTGGGGGTGAACTTCCCCTGAAACGGAGATGTAACATGGCGCTCACCGGCATTCAAATCTACAAAATGTTGCCCAAAACCAACTGCAAAGATTGTGGCTTTCCCACCTGCCTGGCCTTTGCCATGAAACTGGCGGCGAAACAGGTGGAACTATCAGCCTGCCCCCATGTCACCGCAGAGTCACAGACCCTGTTGGCCGAATCGGCCGCGCCGCCCATCCGCCTGGTGGCCTTGAAGGCCAATGGTCACGAGATCAAGGCCGGGAATGAGGTTGTTTTGTTCCGCCACGAGAAGACGTTTTACAACCGGCCCGGCCTGTTTATTCGTGTGCGCGATGATGAGCCTGCGGCCGCGATCCAGGCCAAAATCAAACCGGTCGAGGCGTTCAAGGTGAGCTACGTGGGCATTGACCTCACGGTAGATGGGTTTGCGGTGGAATCAGTCACGGGTCAGGCGGCTCAGATGGCCGGAGCGGTGCAGGCAGTACGGGCCGTCAGTACGCGGCCGCTCATCCTCATCAGCCACGATCCCACCGTCATGGCCGCCGGGCTGGAGGCCCTGCCCAACGAAACACCGCTCATTTACGCGGCCGCGGCCGCCAACTGGCAGGCAATGGCTGATCTGGCGCAAAAACACAAGGCTCCTCTGGCCGTCGTCGGGTCGTCCCTGGATGAACTGGCCGATCTGACCGAAAAGATCAAGGCCACCGGCGTCGAAGACCTGGTACTCGACCCTGGCACGCGGAAATTCAGCGACTCCCTCATCCGCCACACCCAATTGCGCCGCCTGGCCCTGAAAAACACCCGCTCCCTGGGTTATCCCCTCATCACCTTCCCTGGCGATGCTACCCTGGCGAATGGAGATAGTGCCTGCGAATCCATGTTAGCGGCCCAGGCCATTTCCCGGTACGCCGGATTCATTGTGCTGGAACAATTCACGCCGGAGATGCTCTATCCCCTGCTGGTTCTGCGCCAGAACATCTACACCGACCCGCAAAAGCCCATCCAGGTCCAGCCCGGCCTGTATGAAATCAATGGCCCCAAACCAGATGATCCGCTCCTGGTCACAACCAACTTCAGCATCACCTATTTCAGCGTTGCCAACGAGGTGGAAGGCTCCGGCTTACCGGCCTGGCTGCTGGTCACAGATGCCGAAGGGATGAGTGTGCTGACCGCCTGGGCCGCCGGTAAGTTCGATGCCGAGCGCATTGCCAAAGATGTGAAGCAGTTTGGCGTAACCGACAAGGTGAACCGGCGGCAAATGGTCATACCGGGGCATGTGGCCGTGATCTCCGGCGAATTGGAAGAAGAGTTGCCAGGTTGGGATATCCGGGTTGGCCCGCGTGAGGCGGTGGATTTGCCTGCCTTCATCAAGCGGGCACTTTAGTCCAAGGCGAAAACAATTGTCGTGCCCAACCTTTCGAGGGTTATGATGGCCGAACACATTGTTACCTTTGATGTTGCTTCTGCCCCGGTGCGGGTGGCAACCGGCACGTTACTGGTGGAAGCGGCTCAGGTGGCCGGAATCGAAATCGCCCAGCCGTGTGGGGGGCAGGGACGTTGCGGCCGCTGTGCCGTGCAGGTGTTGAACGGGGGCATACGCCGTCGCAGTACCTTGCGCCTGTCTCCCCAGGACGTAGCGAAGGGGATGGCCCTGGCCTGCCAGGCGGTTGTTGAAGGGGATGTAGCGGTTGTTGTGCCGCCCCAGGAGCAGGTGGAACGCCGCCTGACGACAGATTTGAGTGCGGCCGCGATCACCATCCCCCCTGGCTACCATTACTCCACCGACCAGGTGATCCGCCGCGTCACCCTGACGCTCCCCCCACCCCAAATGGATGATCAGACCGACGATTGGAGCCGCCTGCAAATGGCGTTACGCCAGCAGGCCCGATTCAATGAGGTTCAAATCAGCCTGCCTTTGTTGCGGCAAATCGGTGCGATTCTGCGGCAGGGTGAATGGCGAGTAACCGCTACCCTGGACAGTTCGCCCCAGCCGGGTTGCGGCCGCGGCCGCTTAATCGCTTTACAGCCCGGTTTTATCCCCGAGAACGATCCTTTGTGGGGTGTTGCCATTGACATCGGTACGACCACCGTTTCCCTCTGGCTGGTAGATTTACACACCGGTCAGGTGGTAGCGCAGACAGCCGAATACAACCAGCAGATCAAACGCGGCGAGGACGTGATCTCCCGCATCATCTACGCCAGTAAAAACCACAGCGGCGGGGAGGAGATGCGCCATCTGGTGTTGGAGACGATCAACACCCTGCTGGAGCGGGTCAGCCAGAAGGCGAAAATTGAGAAGACGGCCATTATGAAGGCCACCGTCGTTGGCAACAGCACCATGATTCATCTGCTTCTGGGGATTCCGGCGGCTTCGATTCGTCTGACACCGTTTATCACCGCTCTCAATCACCCCCCTGTGTTACTGGCGCAGGAAGTGGGGGTGGCGATCAATGCGGCCGCGAGCATAGATTGCCTGCCCGGTGTTGCCAGCTACGTCGGGGCCGACATCAGCGCGGGTGTCCTCTCTTCCGGCATGGCCGAGACAGCCCAATTGAGCCTGTTTATGGACATTGGTACGAATGGTGAGATCGTGCTGGGGACAGGCGATTGGCTTGTCACCTGTGCCTGCTCTGCCGGGCCAGCCTTTGAAGGCGCAGGCGTGCAACACGGAATGCGGGCCACTCGCGGCGCGATTGAGGAAGTGTGGATCAACAGCCAGACCTGCGAACCCACCTACCGGGTCATCGGCAACGGCCCGGCGCAAGGGCTGTGCGGCAGTGGCCTCATTTCCCTGCTGGCCGAACTTTTCCTGACCGGGTTATTGGACAAAGGCGGCCATTTTCACCCAACCTTGCCAACCAAACGGGTGCGTGAAGGCGCATACGGCCTGGAATACGTCGTTGCCTGGGCACATGAAACGCACAACGAGCAAGACATCGTTATCACCAGCGTGGATGTGAATAACCTGCTACGCGCCAAAGCCGCCATCTATGCCGGTTTCACCGTCCTGGCCGATGCGGTTGGCGTCCCCCTGGAATCAGTCGAGCAGGTGCTTATCGGGGGAGCCTTTGGCAAATACATCAACGTGGAAAAGGCGGTGCAGATGGGTCTGCTACCCGACATGCCCTGGGATCATTTTCACTTTCTGGGCAATACGGCCATCAAAGGAGCCTATCTGGCCTTGCTGGATCACCGGGCGCGAGCCTGCATCGCCGACATCGCTCAACGCATGACCTATGTCGAGCTTTCGGCCGACAACTCGTTTTATGAGGCATTTACATCCGCGCTCTTCCTGCCCCATACCGACCTGAGCCGCTTCCCGTCGGTCGTTGCGGCAGTGGCAACCGAAAGAGCGGCTTCACCAGAGGTAATGAAAGGAGTGAGGAGCGAGTAGTGAGTGGCGAGTGGGTGTTCCTACTCGCTACTCGCTACTCGCAAACTTATTGTTGTAGGAGGTAACTATGTACTTAATTGGCGAGAACATCCACATCATTTCCCAAAGAGTCAAAGACGCCCTGCGTGATAAGGACGCCCGTTTCTTCCAGGATTTAGCGGTTTGTCAGGTTGAAAACGGGGCGCAGGCGTTGGATTTAAACCTGGGGCCACGCAAGAAAGATGGGGAAGAGGTGTTTCCCTGGATAGTAGAAACCGTTGAGGCCGTGGTTGACGTACCCCTCAGTTTTGATAGCACCAACATTCTGGGCATTGAAGCGGGTCTGAAAAAAGTCACGAAAGCCCAGCCCATTATCAACTCCACCTCAGCTGAACCGGAACGGCTGGAAAAAGTCCCGCTGGTGGCGAAGCGGTACAACACCCGCCTGATTGCCCTGACGATGGGGCAGAGCGGCATTCCCGTCGCGGCCGATGAACGCGTGACGATTGCCCTGGAGCAACTCATCCCGCGCATCCTTGAACTTGATTTCCCCATCGAAGATTTGATCATTGACCCATTGGTGCTGACTGTCTCCGGCTGTCAGGAGTATTGCCCGGAACTGATCGAAGCCGTGCGTACCCTGCAAGTAGCCTGGGATCCGCCACCGGCCATCTCTGTCGGACTTTCCAACGTGTCAAACGCCGTACCCCGCGAGAACCGGTCACTTATCAACCGCGTCTACTGTGCCATGCTCATGGGAGCCGGGTTAAAAATGATGATTGCCGATCCCTTTGATCAGCCATTGAAGGAAACGGTTCGCATTATCGAGCAACGTGACGACAGTACCCCGGTAGGGCGGTTGTATCTCCGGCTTCATGATCGCATTGCGGCGATGGAAAAACCTTCGGGGGATGATGTAGACATGAGCGATCCGGAGCAAGTGGCAATCTGGAAAAGTACCCAAATCTTGCTGAACAAGGTCATTTATGCAGATTCCTACCTGCAACAAGAGGCCGTGTGAACAGAAGACACCTGAATGGATAACAATTTATCCACAGGCAAAATGAAAATTTGTAGGACGATTTTGTAAATCGTCCGGGCGATTTACAAAATCGCCCTACATTTTCGTAGGAGTTCCCCATGGGTCTACAGCGCACCAAGGGGGAATGAAAATTTATCCACAGATTTCACAGATTTACACAGATTTTTTTAATCCGTGTCATCCGTGTTAATCCGTGTACTAAAGTTATTTTCGCAGGAGTTCCCCATGGGCCTGCGGCACACCAAGAGGGATGAAAATCTGTAGGACGATTTTGTAAATCGTCCGGGCGATTTGCCAAATCGCCCTACATTTTCGTAGGAGTGGATCATGTTAGTCAAAGAAGAAAAAGCCATAAACGTAGAGGAACTTCTGGCTAAAGCCAAGAAACCCTCGGCCGATGCCATGAAATTGCATCCCTTTTACCGGGGAAAAATTGAAACGACCCTCAAGTGTACCGTGCGCGATTTCAACGATTTTGCCATCTGGTACACGCCAGGTGTAGCCGCGCCGTGCCGGGCTATTGAGCAGGACCCGGAGAAGGTGTATGACTACACCAATAAATGGAACACGGTGGCTGTCATCAGTGATGGTACGCGGGTTTTGGGGCTGGGCGATATTGGCCCAAAGGCGGGTTTGCCAGTAATGGAGGGGAAGGCCTTGCTTTATAAATACCTGGGGGGTGTTGATGCTGTGCCCATCATGCTGGATACCAAAGACCCTGGCAAGATTATCGAGGCAGTCCTGATGTTGCAACCGTCGTTTGGTGGTGTGAATCTGGAAGATTTATCGCAACCGAAATGTTTCCGCATTTTGGACACTCTGCGGGAGAAAGCAGAAATTCCCGTCTGGCATGATGATCAGCAAGGAACGGCGACGGTCACGTTGGCCGGTCTGATGAACGCGCTCAAAGTTGTAGGCAAGAAGAAGGAAGATGTACACATTGCCTTTATTGGCTGTGGGGCCTCGAATGTGGCCTGTTCGCGCCTGATTTTTGGCTGGGGGGTGGATCCGGGCAACTGCATCATGGTGGATAGCAAGGGTATCCTGGGAACTTATCGCCGCGATCTGGTTTTGCGTCAGGCTGAGTATGTGGATAAGTGGCATCTTTGCCAGATTACAAACATGTATGATCGCCAGGGGGGTATCCCGGAAGCGATGGAAGACATGGATGTGGTGATTGCCCTGTCGAAACCAGGCCCCGGCACGATTTTGCCAGAATGGGTGGAACGGATGAACCGGGAAGCTATTGTTTTTGCCTGTGCCAATCCGGTTCCGGAAATCTGGCCCTGGGAAGCAAAAGAAGCAGGGGCGAGGATTGTCGCCACAGGACGGTCTGACTTTCCCAACCAGGTGAATAACTCGTTGGGTTTCCCTGGGATTTTCCGGGGGGCGTTGGATGTGCGGGCGTCTACGATTACGGATGAGATGTGCTTTGCCGCGGCCGCGGCGCTGGCCGAACAAATCGGTGACAAATTGGATGACGAGCATATCCTACCCACTATGGACGATTGGGAAGTGTTTCCACGGGAAGCGGCCGCAGTCGGCGTCAAAGCGCAGGAACAAGGAGTAGCCCGCCTGACCAGAAGCTACGACGAACTGTACAACCACGCCCTGACGATGATCAGCCGCTCACGCGACATGACGCGTTTGATGATGGACGAAGGGTTCATTGCCCAAGCCCCGTCTGATTAAAGGTATGGTCAATCAAGAGACTGGTGTTTGGCGTTTTTGATCTGACCGCTGGTTATTAGTGTATTGGTGTATTGGTGTATTGGTCATTACCACTGGTGAAACCGATTTTCGCCAAAGTCCAGTAAGAGTCGGAAATAAGATAGGTGGCTCGGTCAGGAGACCGGCCACAGCAAACCGCTAAGGAATGAGAACTAAATAACTTGTTCGCTGGGAGTGGCACGGTCAGGAGACCGGCCACAGCAAATGTTCAAGTTATTTAATCGCCAATCCTAAGTTAAAAACGAACGATTACTTACCGACAAAGGAGTAGAGCTATGTACGACTTAATTGTGATCGGCGGTGGGCCAGCCGGACTGACGGCGGCCATGTATGCCATCCGAAAGCGGCTCAAGGTACTCCTTGTGGCGATGGATTTAGGTGGCAAAACAAATTATCACCTGGAATTGCCGGATGTGGAGCATTATCAGGTAATTAATGGGGTCGAGATCGTCAACAAGTTCAAGAGTGAACTGGAGTATCTGAAGTTTGCCCGGCACATGGAACAGGTTGAACGTGTTGAAAGTGACGAGGGTACATTCATTGTCTACACCAAAGGTGGGGGTGAGTTATTGACGAAAGCGGTGATTATCGCTACCGGGGCACGGCAACAATGGTTGGACGTACCCGGTGAGCGTGAATACCTCTCACGGGGGTTGTGCTACTCGGCTTTGAGTTATGCCCCCCTCTTCATTGACAAGAAAACCGTCGTCATAGGCGATGGTGAACTGGCTTTACGTTCAGCCAGCGAGTTGGCGACGGTGGCTAAACACGTTCACCTGGTAGGGCCATCTGGCAACATTCTGGCGACCAGTCTGGGCCACAAACTGAAAAAAGCCCCCAATGTCACTATTCTGGAGAAGTATACTGTTGCTCAAATCGAGGGCAACGGGTATTGCAACCGGGTTATCGTCCAAAGCCCGGAAGGGTCGCAAATTGGTATCAACACGGATGGTGCATTTGTGGAAAAGGGACTATTGCCTAATACCACTATCGTGGCCGGACTGGTTGACCTGGATGACAAGGGGTTTATCAAAGTGGATTACTACAACCGGACCAGTGTGCCAGGCATCTTTGCCGCCGGAGATGTGACCAATATTTATGCCGAGCAGGTATTGGTAGCGGTGGGCGAAGGTGTCAAGGCGGCTTTGAGTGCGTATGAGTACCTGTTGCCGAAACTTTAAGGAAGGACTGCGTGCTGAGGACTGAGTGTTAGCGGTTTGCTGGCTGACAAGCTGAAATGCTGACTGGCTAAAAAGAGGTGCTTTATGCCTTTATTCACCCCTGGTCGTCGTTGGCAACCTGCGTATTATCCTTTTAAGCGAGAGCCGTTTCGCGGCCGCGTCCTGGCAGCTATCGAGCGGTTCGTCAAAGGGCCATTGTTCGGTTGCCGGATGTGTGGCAACTGTCTACTCCAAGAAACGGCTTTCATCTGCCCGATGGAATGCCCCAAAGGAGCACGCAATGGCCCTTGCGGTGGCTCCACCGAGGCCCATTGTTACGTTGACCCCACCCGCCCCTGCATCTGGTACCACATTTATGACCGTGCGTTTCGGCTGGGGCGTGAAGAGAAGTTGCTGGAAGTGTTACCACCGCTAGATTGGGACAAGGTAGGCACAGAGACCTGGGGTGATGTGGTGCGCCAGGTACAGAAAGTAGGGTTTAAAACCGTCTTTACCGGCCTGCTGGCGCGTGATCCGCACCAACGCGCCGCCACCTGGGATGCTGTCTTCCAACCGGTGCGTGAACCGGCGTGGTGGCAGGGTGATGCGGAATATCATCCCCCAACTTACCAGGAACCCATGTCGGAACTGGAGCGACGGTTGCGAGCCGGGGAGTTTGTGGTCACTGCCGAAGTAGCTCCCCCTGTGAGTGTGGCAGTGGGCAAAATGTGCCGGAATGTGGAATTGGTGAAACCCTTTGTGACGGCGGTCAACTTTACCGATTGCCCCTCAGCCACGCCGCGCATGTCCAGTTGGGCCTGTAGCAAGATGGCGTTGGAGGCGGGAGCGGAACCGGTGCTGCAAATTGCGGCCCGGGATCGCACCCGTACCGGTCTACAAGCTGAGGTGCTGGGAGCCAGTACACTCGGCATCCGCAATGTTCTGTGCCTCTCCGGGGACAGTGCCCGCCTGGGGCCACCACCGCTGGGACGAATGGATGTGATTGACATTGATTCGATCCAAATGTTGTGGATTTTGCGCCGGATGCGGGATGAGGGTCATTTTCTGGATGGTCGGGATATTAAGTTTCCGCCACAGTTGTTTCTTGGCGCGGCCGCGTCCCCCTTCGCTTCCGAACCCCGTTTCCAGGCCATCCGTGAGCATAAAAAGGTCAATGCCGGGGCGCAATTCTTCCAAACCAACCTGGTTTATGATCCCGATGGGTTGGAAATCTGGCTCAACGAACTGGCAAAGCGGAACATTCTGGACAAAGTTTATATCCTGGTAGGGATTACACCGCTCAAAAACCTGAAGGTGGCGCAATATATGCACCACGACGTGCCCGGCGTCTTTATTCCTGACACCCTGTTAAAGCGGATGGAAAAGGCCGGGGATGGCGCGGCCGAAGAGGGTGTAACGATTGCTCTGGAGCTGATCGAGGCGATCAAAGGCAAGCAAGGGGTCAACGGGATTCATTTGATGGCGGTGGGTTGGGAAGAGATTGTGCCGAGGATTGTGAAGGAAGCGGGTTTGTTGCGGCCGCAGGAACCAATCCTCACCGCCGAACCTGTCGCTTTTTCGCCAAACTAATGAGCTAGAGGAGAGAGCTAGAGGAAAGAGTCAGAGAGAATGAGTCCGAAACACCCTCTAGCTCTAGCTCTAGCTCTAGCTCTACACCCTAAACTTAAGTGGAGTTCCCCATGAGCAAATGCTCACCAAGAGGGATGAAAATTTATCCACAGATTACGCAGATTTACGCAGATGTTTTAATCCGTGTCATCCGTGTTAATCCGTGTACTAGAGTTATTTTCTCAGGAGAATTGCTATTGTGAAAATTGCTGTGAGTGGCAAAGGGGGAGTAGGCAAAACCACCCTGACCGCCCTGTTAGCCCAGGCATTCGCCGATGCCGGTCGCCAGGTTTTGGCGGTGGATGCGGATCCTGCGCCCTGCCTGGCGGGGGCATTGGGTTTTCCCGCTGAGTTGCGAGCCAGGTTACAACCGATTGCCGCGATGGATGCCCTCATCGAAGAGCGCACCGGAGCTAAACCAGGCACGGTGGGGGGGTTCTTTACGCTTAACCCCAGAGTAGACGACATTCCGGAACGGTTTAGTGTGAGTCACCGGGGGGTTCGTCTGCTGGAAATGGGCAGTGTGGACATCGGCGGCTCCGGGTGTATTTGCCCGGAAAGCGCGATGCTCAAAACTTTATTTACGCATTTGCTCTTTCGCCGGGACGATCTGTTGTTACTGGATATGTATGCCGGGGTGGAGCATCTGGGGCGGGCGACGGTGGATTTTGTGGATGCCCTGATTATTGTGGTGGAACCGACGCGGCGGAGTCTGGGAACGGCAGCTCAAATCAAGAAGTTGGCTCACGATATTGGCCTGACGCGGTTGTGGCTGGTGGGGAATAAGGTGCAAGACGAAGATGAGGCGGGTTTCATCGCGGCCGCGTCCCCCGATCTCCCCTTGTTAGGTTTGTTACCCGCCAACCTGGGTGTCCAGGAAGCCGACCGGTTGGGCCTCGCCGTATATGATCATGTGCCCACTCTGCGGCAAAAAGCGATACAGATTGCACAACAGCTAGAGGAAAAAGCACCATGACAACCACAATTGCTCTGGCCGGTAAGGGGGGCGTCGGCAAAACCACCATCGCCGCCATGATCATCAAATACCTGGCACAAACCCAAACAGGTGCGATCCTGGCGATAGACGCCGATCCCAGCAGTAATTTGAACATGGTGTTAGGGCTGGAATTGGAATGGACGGTCGGGGATATTCGTGAGGATTTATTGGCGCAGGTCAAACATTCGCTCACAGCCGGTGGGGCGGCCATGGGCAGTGTGCATGGCGGCATGAGCAAACAGGATTACCTGGATTATGAAATCCGTGCCGCAGTGGCCGAAGGGGAGCGGGTTGATCTTATTGCGATGGGGCGTTCTGAGGGGCCGGGCTGTTATTGTGCTGTCAACCATAATTTACGCCAGGTAGTTGACTCGATCAGCAAGAATTACCGTTATGTGATCATTGACAATGAAGCAGGAATGGAACACCTGAGCCGTCGTACCACGCGGGATGTACAGCATTTGCTGATCGTATCTGATCCTACACAGAGGGGAATTGTCGCGGCCGCGCGTATTGCTGGTTTTCGCCATGAGCTAGACATCCATATCGAACAGACCGGTCTCATCCTGAACCGGCTCAATGGGGAAATCCCGGCCCCCCTGCAAGCCCAGATAGACAAGCTGGATATTCCCCTTTTAGGGGTTGTCCCGGCCAGCGACGAGCTGGCGGCGTATGAATTCAGCGGCAGACCGCTGATCAAATTGGGGGATCATTCTCCAGTCTACCAGGCCGTCGCCGGGATGATGCAGAAGATACTCCCACCGGTGTAATTAAGTTTTTGCCTTAGGATTGACGATTAAGTCCACTGAAAAATGGTCAAAACAGTTAAAAGCCCGGTTTCTTTTTCTCTGGAAGCGAATGAGTTGAATAACAGCTATGCTCAATTGTCACAATGGGTAGGGGTGGGACAGGTGGGGTTGGCCTCATCTTTTCACCTTGGCCTCATCTCCCACCTGGCTCACCCTGGTAGCAGACAAGGCCTTGGTGGGGCAGGTGGGCGAGGCAACCGAAATGAAACACACCCTTTTGTAAATCGCCCGGTGGACGATTTACAAAAGGGTGTGTTTCAAATGAGTTGAATAACTAATTGTTGAACTGTTGAACTGTTCATGAAGCGGTAGACGCTCTAGGGCGATTGCCTACGTGGCGTTCCCCCACCCCCAACCCCGCCCCCAGGGGCG
>JAGNBF010000038.1 GCA_018004935.1 Chloroflexota bacterium
CCCCCTACCGATTCCCAAAATCGGGAGAGGGGAACCCCCTCGCCGGGCACAATCGGGGGTCTCCCCCCCGTTTTTGCCCGCCTCAAAAACCCCCCCGCCCCTGGGGGCGGGGCTGGGGGTGGGGGAACTCCACGTAGGCAATCGCCCTAGAGCGTCTACCGCTTCATTAACAGTTCAACAATTCAATTGTTCAATAATTAATTATTCAACTCATTTGAAACACACCCTGTTTCCGATTAGCGATATATTCAATTAACTTTGGAAAAGCCGTGGCCTATGTTACTCACTTCTGATCAGATTCATGCGTTTTGCTGTGATGGTTATTTGATTGTGCCCCAGTTTTTCGCGGCCGCAGAAACACAAAGATTGCGCTTAGAAATGGAGCGACTGGTACAGGAAGATCGCGGCCGCAATGTTATGCCCTCCTTTACCGGCAAAATCAACTACCAGATTACCCCATTGGCGGACAAAAGTGACCTGTTCCGTGATCTCCCCACCCGTCCTGATGTTTTAATTACAGTGGAACAGCTCATTGGCTCCCCGGCGCGGCTCTGGCTGGATCAAATTTTCCTTAAACCGGCCCAGGTGGGGGCTGGCAATACCTGGCACATAGACAATGGCCGTTTTCAGGTGGCCGATCCAGCACGGGGGTTGGGTATGTGGATCGCTCTGCATGATTCCAGCCGCGCCAATGGTACGTTGGAACTCATTCCCCGTTCTCACCTCTTACCGCCAGAATCATTTTTGCGCCCCGGTCAGTTTTTACCTACTCCGCCTGAGGGGAGTGAGGCTGTAGCCATGATTGCCGAAGCGGGGGGTGTCATCTTCTTTAACTTTGGTATCTTGCACTGCACCCGCGATAATCTCTCTGACGCTGACCGGGCGGCTCTGGTGTACCATTTTTATGCTGAACCAACCGGTTAGGGTTTGACGACAATCTGGCGCACGAGTTTGATGAGGGTCAGGTTGAGCGTCTGCCCGATCTGGCGATAGGTGTCCAGGCTCTGCGGCGACCAGCGCAGAGATAAGACAGGTACATCCAGGGTGAGGGGGGCCGGAGATGCCAGAGGATGAGCCAATGCGGTGCTGGTGGTAATGTCTAGTTCGCGGGCACTGGTTTGGAACACATCTAATAGGAGCGGGTCGGATGTGGGATCGGCCCAGAGGGTTGCGGCCGCGGCCGCAGACGTTTCTATTACTACCACATATGCTGGTTGCAACGGGGGTGAGGGGATCATGGGGTTGAGCCGGGCAAAACTTTCCGGGTCGGCCAGGAGTGCCTGAGCCTCAGCCGGGGTGCCAGCCCAGGTGATAAACAGCACTGAACGCATGGGGTTGATATTTTGTTCTTGCCAGTTGCGGGCCAGTTCCAGAAGTAAGGCGGTGCTGGCTGTATTGGGGGGGGTATCGCTTCCTGACTCTACGCGTATTCCCGGATCACACACCAGGACGACGACCATTTCTTCGGCCAGATTGACGCCATAACCGGAGCGGAAGGCGATGATGCTGTGCTGGCTGAACAGTTGCGGCCGCGGCAATTGTACGGATAGCGCCACCTGTACCGACCAATCCTGGCGGAACCACCCGGCCCCATTTTGTGGGGGTGGGGTGAGCAATGTTTCCGGGGTGCGGCCCACATGGCTTAAAAGTTGGGTGGTAGCGGCCTGACTGAGGCGCACAATCGGCAGGGTGGGGTTTCGCAGGTAATCCGCGGCCGCGTCGGCCGGGTAGAGTGTTTCATCGGCTACGGTGGTTTCATTGGTGAGCCAGAGAACCGCCTGTGCCCCCCGGCGCAAAGCTTCTGTGGCAAATGTTGGCGGGGCGTTGCCCGTGAGCAACACGGCTACGCGGCCATGTAATGACAATTCTTCCCAGCTATCTGTGCCAGGGGTAAAACCGACAAATGTCAGTGGGGCTGTGGCCGCCCCACTGCCACCGTGTCCGGCTACCACAAAGGCAAAATCTGTGCCTGCGGTAAAGGCTGTTTGGGCTTTCCCGGTGACATCGAGTAAGGTCAAGGTGGGGGTGACAACCGGACTTACCCACATTTGGCCGGTGGTTTGGGGGTAAAAGTAGGTGGTTCCAAACCCTTCTTCTTCACGCCAACCCCGTTGCCAGTCCCATTGGGTGAGTTGTTGGGACAGATAGGCCACTGGTTCGTTATGACCTTCACTGTCTAACGCGGCCGCGTTCAGGTTAGTCAGGGTAGTTGCCTCCGTTTGGGCCTGGGTAGCATCAAAGGCCTGGGCCGCCTGTTCGTAGGAAAATTTTGGCCCGGTGTAATCGAGAATGAAGGCGGAAATGAGGATGAGCGCGGCCGCGAATAGCACCATCCGCCGCCGCAGGAGAAAGCTGGTATTAAGGCTGGCCCGCTCCAACAAGGTGCGTAACCCTTCGGCAAACACATTCAGCCCCATTACGGCCACAAAAACCATCAAGGCTGGAGCCAGTAGTTTGTATGGCTGTGCCCGTAAACTATTCACCGCCTGGGAAATGAGCATTCCCCACTCGGGCACTTCCGGTAGAGGCACTGGATTACGTGGGGACATAGGTTCGCCCATATCAAATGCAGTACCTCCACCGATAAACACCCCCAGGAACCCTAATTCGGCCAGGAGTAACAAGGCCGCACTCATTTCCAAAAAGGCGACAACGAGCAGTTGGGGCAAAATGTTGGGCAAGACATGGCGCACGACAATCTGTAGACTCCGTAAACCGGTGGCTACGGCGGCTTCAATGTATAACTGCTGGCGGATGACCAGCAGTTCGCTCTGCACTACCTGGGCAATCTCTGTCCAGCCGGTGAGGGTTAGAGCTACCAGGAAAACGGGCAGACCATTACGGATATCCAGGGCATAGATGAGAATGTAACTGCTAAGTAAGATGGGTAATGAGGTGATAATGGCGATGAGGGCGGTAACGGCCTGATCGGGCCAGCGTCCGGCGAACCAACCGGCCAGGCCGCCCAGGAGTGTGCCGAGTAGGACCCGCCCCAAGGTGATGTACACGACGGCCACTAAGGTTACTCGCGCTCCATGCAAGATGAGACTGAGCAGATCGTTGCCCCAGTTGTCTGTGCCGAAGGGATATTGGCTGGAAGGGGGGAAGGGCGGCCGCACCATTTTCCCCAGCTCGCTATCAAAATGGGGAACGACGGAGATGGCGGTGATGTGGGGATCATAGGTGGCCCAGAGGGGGCCAAAAAGGACGATGAGTAATAACCCGATGACGACGACACTGCCCAGAAGCAAGGGCAGGTTGAAAAGAATGTCGCGCCAGGTGAGGCGGGCACGCGGCCGCGATGTGAGGGGGGTATGCGGCCGCAGGCGGGTTCGGGGGTTTAGCAAGAAAGAAAAGAAGCGAGATAACACAAATCACCTGTCAGGCCGTTTGTTCACGGAGGCGTGGGTCAATAAAACGGTAACTAAAATCCAGCCCAAGGCTGATGAGTTGAATGGTCAGCCCTAACGAAAGGGCGATTGCTACGACTAAAATGGGGGAATTTTCCTGCACGGCTTCCAGTACCCGTAAGCCCACCCCCGGCCAGCCAAAGATAAACTCTACCAGGGGCAGTACCCCCAGGGCAAAACGCAAAGAGACGCCAATCGTTGTGAGTACGGGCACAGCCAGATTACGGGCGATGTGCCCCCAGAATAGCCAGCTTGAGGTCAAGCCTTTGGCGCGAGCGGTGCGCACAAAATCTTCCTGCATCACCCGACGCAGGGCGATGAAGGTGGCACGCATGATATAAGCTACCGGTTTAGCTGAGAGGACGAGCAGGGGTAAGACCAGGTATTGGAACTCCCAACCGAAGCCACCCATGCTGATCCAGCGTCTTTCCAGGGTGTTGTTGAACTGGAGACTGCCGTTTTGTAGGAGAACGGCGATCAAAAAAGATGGGGCTGATATGCCCACCACGGCCAGGGTGAGCAGGAAGTAACCGCGTATTTTCTGGGGGGTGAGGGCCGCCCACACCCCTAACCCCACTCCGATGATTGTCGCCAGGAGCAGGGCACGCCAGATGATGCCCAGGCTATTGCCATAGGCAAACCAGAGAATTTCCTTGACGGGGCGTGGCCCAGATATGGTGGGTACAGGTTCAAGGTTGCCCTGGATGACACCACGGAAGAAGGTGATGGTGTCTTGGGCGGACTGGGTAATGAAGCCTGCTGTGGTCGCGGCCGCGTCTGGTTCACGAGCCTGCCCCACTAAATGCATTGCCAGGAATAAAAAATAGGCGATAGCCAGTGCGATCACCACCAGGGCCAGTAAGCGTTGTCCTAAAAAACGTAGCATAAAACCGTCATCCGTTTTTGACCTGTCAGGGTAGTGTAAAAGAGAGGGCTGTTTGCACAACCTGAACGTTGATGTCCACATAACTGCCGACGGGCCAGGTGGCGGGTACGGCAATTGTCAGATAAGTAGCCCAGACGTTTTCTTCGTCTACGGTGAAAGAAGCGCAGGTGATACCCGCGCCTTCACTCTGGCATAATCCATTTAACCAGAGATGTTGGTCAGCCTGTTCGGGTAGGAAGGTAACTTCGATGTCACTGGGGGTGGGATTGTCATAGACGAGTAAAATCTGGCGTGGCTGGCCGGGTTTCACCAGCAAAATGTTACTGCTGATCAGTTCGCACCGGGGCGTCTGGCTTTTGTTTCGTTGTTCGCCGGGCTGGGGATAATAGATTACCCCATCACAATTGGCATGGTAAAGCCGCACATTTCCCAGGCCAGGGTTGCCCTTAAACTGGTAATGGAGGGTGATGTAACTGTTGGTGGGTGTCGCGGCCGCGGTCACGGGTTCCTGAGCTACCAGGGTAGGGGTTTCTTCCACGGCTGGTTCGGTGGGGAAGGGGGGGAGCATTAGCCACAGGGCCACACTGAGCACGAGTATGGCGGCCATTACCCCGGCCCCCCAGCGGAGGGCCAGGCGCAAGGTGTGTTGGTTGCGGCCGCGGTGATACGCCTTTTCCATACGCCTGATGAGATCTTGCTGTTGACCGGTTCGGGTGACTGCTTGCGGCCAGCGGCGGGCCAATGCCTCGACCCAGGCCTGATCCTGCTCCAACAGGCGGGTGGCATACGCCCGGCAGGCCGCACACTCAGCCAGATGCGTATTTAACTGCTCATGCTGGAAGTAAGGCACAGGTGTATCCAGAGCGCGGTCTATCAGTTCTTGGGCTTGCCGGTGAGATAACATAAGGATAAGGTTGCCGGTCGGTCAGGGCTTTGGAAATCGTTCGTTTTGAGTCGGTTTCCTGCCCGTGCCAGGACAATGGCTCACTATTCGCGCAGTTTTTGCTTCAAGTAGCGCCGGGCATAATGCAGGCGGGAGTGTACCGTCCCTTCATTGAGAGTCAGGATTTCCGCGATTTCTAGAGCGGTGAGACCATGAACATAACGTAAGATGAAAGGCAGACGGTGTTTTTCGCTCAGGCTATCTATGGTTTGCCAGAGATGACGGTCGGCTTCACGGCGGGTGGCACTTTCTTCTGGGTTTGGCCCTCCGGTGAGCCAATTCTGTAACTTTTCCAGGGGGGCACGGAGTAGTTGTTGGCGGCGGCGTTTTTGGCCTACCCGACGGCAATGGTTGAGGGTGATGGTGTAGAGCCAGGTTTTAAGGCTGGCCTCACCACGAAAACGGGGTAAGGCGCGTGCGGCCGCGATGAACACCTCTTGGGTAGCATCTTCGGCCTCATCGGGGTCATCTAGCAAAGACAAAGCCAGCCGTTGTACCTGGGCATAATAGGTATGCACCAACATCTCAATCTCGCCGGTGGCTCCATTGGTGATGAGTAATTCTTTGGTACGGAGTTTGTCTGGCTGGTCAAGGGCCATGCCAGGGATTATAACGCGGTTCATGGTTTTTAAAGGTCTGAGCGGAGTAAAAGAGACTGCCTCGCTACCAATTTTCCTCTGGCTGGGCAACACCCCAGGTGGTGGGCCGCTCCCAGGCGGATGCGGGCGGCCATAATTGTCGCTGTTCCGTGTCCTCGGCTGTGAGCGAGAGTAGACTCACCAATAGGCGGATGGGGCTGTTGGCACCAGAGACGAGATGGATGGTGTCGTAAGGGATTTGCATTTCAATGGTGGCGGCGTTTTGGGTGAACGTGGTGGTTGTCCATTTGGGTGTTGGCTCACAGTTTTGCCACAGAATATCGTTACCTTGCCCCCAACACGACCGGGTAGAGAGATGAAACCACCAGTTATTGCCATTCCAGGTATCTTGTTCTTTTGGTTTGCTGTCCAGGAATAGTTCTGGAAACAGGGCTAAGGGGTCTTTGTCCAGGCCAGTGTAGGCCACATAAAGATGAGCTTCGTCATGTAACAGGAATACTTCTACCTGGTTAGCTGTGGCGAGGGGCACGGTCAACGCGGCCGCGTTCGTCCATTCCCCCGTGCTGAGTTGTCCATCTAAAACCGGGGGTGCGGCCGCGGCGGGAATGATAATATGCGTGACAGCGGGTGTGGGTGTGGGTGAGGCCGCCGGATCACGCGTGGGGACCCGGGTAGGCGCGAAAAAGACAGGGCCAAACACGGAGCGGCTACGAGTTGGCCGGGGAGTAAGTGCCTGTGTGGTTAAGACGGCGATGACTTCTGCCTGGCGGGTGAGTGTGGGAGCTATCGCGGCCGCGGTCAGGTCGGCGGGGGTGTCGTTTTGGCAGGCTACCAGCCCCCAGAGAGGCAGTATCAGGCTAAAAAGGATGAAGGGCAGGAAAGGCGATTTGTGCGATTGAAACATAACAAATAATGTATCCTGGTTCTTGGGAAATTCAGGGGGTTGACACCAGGTGTAGAGGCTGGCCTTGTGCCTGCCCCCGGTGGGGCAATCACAAGGGTTACCCGTACCTCACGAAACCCCAAAGAACCTGAAAAACGCCACTGTCGAGTAAACAATTAGAGACATTGCGGCCGCGTAACCTTCAAAAGTCACCAAGGATCAAAGATTAAATAACCTACGAAACTACTGTGGCCGGATAAGCGTTCAGTCGGATTACATCAATGGATTAAAAATAAACGGATTTTCCAGAGGTCGTCTTTAATCCATCTCTTTCTAAATCCGTGGAAGTAATCAAAACGGCCTAAAATCATCTCTGAACTGAACGGTTACGTGGTTGGCCTCCTGATCGTGCCACCTATCTTATTTCCGAACGATTACTAAAGGCCTGTAAAAGATTAAGTTCCGTCAAGACCTGACAGGTTTTCGGAAACCTGTCAGGTCTAAACCGGGAAGTTATATTTTTACAAACCCTAAGCCCCCCAATTTACCTTTCCCGGAAAGGACCGAACATGCACCACCCCCATAGCGTAACTTTGACCGCCTCTCTGGGTTCTTAACTGAGGGATGGGAGAAATATCGTTGCCTGGGACAAATACCTGCTTTCCCACCTATCCATCGCCTTGACAGGTTAGCCCCCTGTCACTAGAATCTTCATCGAGTTTGAGCCGCACCGCCCAACTTATTGAGCCACAGACCCTCTTAGGTGTTACATAACACAGGTGTTGCACAATCCGAGCCATCCGTTTTATCGTGCCTGTTGCCGGTAAAAGCGCGTGTCTGGAATCCCGTGGGTTGCGCCAAAAATTTGCTCGTAACTCTACGATAATTCTTGCCACGCCAGCACTGAACACCAGGCAAAAAGTCCACGAGGGAGTAAAAATCGTATGAGTGTAGCCACAGCCAAACGTAGTAAAAAGGAAAAACCCGCCTGGGTTCCTGTTGTCGCCCGTTATCAAAATCCTGATGTACGTAAGAGTATCGGTCAGGTACTTAACACGTTTATTCCGTTTCTCATCTTCTGGTATCTCATGTTCCGCAGTTTGGAAATTAGTTACTGGTTGACTCTATTACTGGCGCTCCCTACCGCCGGTTTTCTTGTCCGTATTTTTATTATCCAACATGACTGTGGTCATAACGCCTTTTTTAAATCGAAAAAGGTCAATGACACCCTCGGTTTTGTTTGTGGGATGATAACCTTAACGCCCTATTATCATTGGCGGCATCGCCACGCGATTCACCACGCCACCGCCAGCAATCTGGATAAACGGGGCATCGGCGATGTGCCAACAATGACGGTGGAAGAGTACCTGAACGCGCCGCCGCTGAAAAAACTGGGATATCGGCTGTTTCGTAGCCCATTGGTGATGTTCCTTGTCATTCCCTTCCTGGTTTTCTTTATCTTGAACCGTTTTCCTGCGCCCAAATCACCCAAACGGGAAAAAGCCAGTGTTCACTGGTCTAATCTGGCTTCGCTCTTATTCTTTGGGGGGATTGCGGCGATTTTTGGGTGGCAAGCGTTTTTACTTACCTTTTTCCCGGCGACAATGATCGCGGCCGCGTTCGGTACGTGGCTCTTTTTTGTACAACATCAATTTGAAGACACCTATTGGGAACATGACCCAGAATGGGATTTCACCCTGGCGGGCATGGAAGGTAGTTCCTACTACCGCTTACCCAAAATTTTACAATGGTTCACAGGCAACATTGGATTTCATCACATCCACCATCTCAGCCCGCGCATTCCCAATTATTACCTGGAAAAATGCCATGAGGAAAACCCCATGTTTCAGCGGGTATTAACCTTAACCTTACGTTCCAGTCTGCACTGTGTCTTCCTCAGCCTATGGGATGAGGAAACAGATACCCTGGTGCGTTTCCGTGACGTGCCCCGCATTCAACAAAGAATGCAAAGCGCTCAGACCACTCAAGCCTGATCTGTCCCTACCCCTGACCCCACCGCCAGAGGTGGGGACCTTATTTGGGCGCGGTTTTTCGGGGCTTTCGCCCCGAAAAACCGCGCCGTGAAGCTCCCCCTTCCCCACAATAGCTCTATAGACTTGCGGACTCCCCCGGTGCAAACGGGCAGGGTTACTTTCACCTTGCCCCAGGGCGGGACAGGCACGGGGTGCGTCTACATCTCTGCAATGGGGCGTAGGCGTTTAGCTAGATCGCGCAATTGGGCGGGACTGATGGGTTTGAGCAGAACCAGATCCGATTGTTGGCGCAGATAGTTGGCCAGACGTGCATCGGCGGTGGCAAACATAACCCGTGTCCGCGTCAGACGCTCATCGGCGCGAATCTGTTGCAGAAGATCCTCACCAGAGACATGCGGTAAATGTAAATCCAGGACGACAACTGACGGAACTATTTCGGCTAACCGGGCACGGGCCAGGTCGCCATCGGCAATCAGTTCAGTAACAAAATCGGCGGCTTCCAAGGCATAGGTAAAAATATCACCTAATTTGGGGTCATCTTCAATAATTAAGGCTAAGGGTTTGCTCATGCAATATCTCCCAATAAATGACAGCAATTCTCAATTTGGTTTACTCCTGGCGTTGGCCGTTTTCGCGAGCGGGTGAACAGCCTGAAAAGCGGTTCTACGGCTTGGGCCATTTTTCGGGTGTGTTTTTGGCGATCAACGGTTTTTGAGAATGGCTGAGGTTTTCAGAAACCTGTCAGGTCTACCAGGTCATATTATGATGTCGGAGTCACCGTATCAGGTGTGTCCGGCGTGTCAGGGTGCAGTTTGGCGGCTATAGTGCGTAGGGAAGCAACACTCATGGGTTTAAAAAGGACATGATCAACCTGGGCTTTTATGGATTGGGCCAGGTTCAGGTCGGCGGTTACCACAATGATGGGTACGGAAGCCAGACGGTTATCCGCACGAATATGGCGCAATATCTCTACCCCAGAGACGGATGGCAGGTGCAGGTCGAGTAAAATAATGCTTGGCGTACCCGTGGCCAGATAAGCCAGAGCTTCGGCCCCATCGTTGATCACCTGTGTAATAAATCCGGCCTGGTGTAGAACGATTTCCAGGATATTACCCAATCTGGTATCGTCTTCAATAATAAGAGCGATTGACTCGGTCATTCAGTCAGGTCTTGCTGGGTTAGGAGGGGCAATAAGATGGTGAAGGTGCTTCCATGCCCCACTTCACTTATCAGGGTAATACGACCTTTCATCAGGTCGGTTAATTGTTTGACAATAGATAAACCCAGACCCGTACCTCCATGTTCACGGGTGATTGAACCATCTACTTGGCGGAATGGCTCGAAAATATAGGACTGGGCTTCTTGGGGGATGCCCCGGCCCGTATCGGTGACTTCTATGGCCCAATGCTGGGCATCGGGGCGGTAAAGAGAGGCCCGAACTTCTCCAGATTTGGTGAATTTGATGGCGTTACCCAGAAGGTTGATCAGCATTTGTTGGAGACGCCGTTCATCCCCATAGACCATATCTGGGAGTTCGGGTGATAGGGTTGTGGTAAAGGTCAACCCTTTGCGTTGGGCTAGTACAGCCATTTTGGCCTCGGCTTGTTGGAGTAAGCTGTCGGGGGCAAATAATTCCAGGTGTAATTGGGCGATATTGCCTTCAAATTGGGCTTCATCCAGTAATTCACCCACGAGTGTGGTTAGATATTCGGTGCTGTCAATTACTTCATTGGCGATCTGTTTTTGCTTGGATGAGAGGGGGCCGAAGATGTCATCACGGAGTAATTCGGTGTAACCCAGGATGGCACCCAGGGGGGTGCGCAGTTCATGGCTTACTTTGGCCAGTAGTTGGCCTTTGAAGCGACTGGCTTCGAGGGCCTGGTCGCGGGCGATGGCCAGCCGGTCTTCTGCTCGTTTGCGCTCAATCAGGTGGCCAAAGGTACTACCCAGTAGAGAGATGAGTTCGGCTTCATAGGGGCGGGGTAGTTTTCCTGTGCGGAAGTTATCACAGATGAGATAGCCGATGGCTTTGTGACCATTCCACAACGCGGCCGCGGCCTTCCAGCCTTCTCTCATTTCCTGGTCATTGTCATAGAGGGGGGCATTTTCCCATAAGCGGGCATGGTTGGGGGCCTGCACAATTTCTACCGTCCAATGATTCGCCGTGACGGTTTCCTGATAATGGCGTTCATCCTGTACCTGGCCTTCTGAGCCGACCCGGTAGGTGCCCCACAGGGTATGGGTGGGGTCATCTAACAAAAACAGCCCCACGCGGTCTAATCCAAGCCGATGCTGGGAAAGATTAATCATCTGGGTATAGAGATGCTGACTATCATCTATCTCACTGAGCAATAAATGAATCTCTTGTAAAGATTTCATATCGGCCAGGAAGGAGCGGTTCTGTTCTTCCGCCTGTTTGCGGTCCAGAATACCCGCCAGTGTGTCGGCTACGGCGCGTAAGAAGCGGATATCTCTTTCGGCTTTTTGATAACCCGCCGGTAGGTAGAGCACGATTACCCCTAATATTTTTTCGCCCGAGAGGATAGGGATGTTGTAATGACCATGATCTTCCATACCATCATAACGGATTTCGTGACGAGTATCTACGTGTTGGGCAAATTGCAATTGGTGGGTTGCGGCCGCGCGGCCGCATAAACATTGCCCTACGGCTACCTTATGGCACAACGTTTGTATCTGGGTATCCAGGTTCCGGTGTGCCTTGAGCGTAAGAAATTTCTTTTCCCCCTCTAGCAGAAAAACACCCCCCTGCGGTTTAAGATTAAGCCAGGAAACAGAAAGAATTTCGTCCAAAATAGTGGTAAGCAATTCCTCTAGCGGAGCCTGACCAATATCAATCTGTAAAATCGTCGTTAATATATGCTGTTCCTGGTTTAGCTGTTGTAATGAATGTTCTATCCGTTTCCGCTCCGCAATTTCTTTAAGGGCAGAATCATACAAATTGGCATTATCGAGTACCAGTGCGGCCAGTTGCGCAAATAACACACCTGTTTCAATCTGTTCGGGACTAAATGAATAACCCGTTTTGGTGCGTCCCAGAGCCAAAACACCAATACAAGTATCTCTGATGGTCACGGGGAAATCCGCTACTGCCTGGAGCGGATTGACATTATAAATATCACGATGGTCTGGCCAGGCGGAGTAATTTTCCAAAATCACCGGCTGGCGGGTGTCATGAGCCTGCCACGTCAGGCGAGCTGTATGCCGATCAACCCGATCTCCCACCTGATAGTATTGATTTGGTGTATGAGCGCGTACCACCATCTCATCCCCTTCTTTGAGCATGATTTCACCCAAAGGGGCATCTAACAAAACGCAAGCCCGCTCCACGATGGCGGGCAGAAGTTCATCAAGGCTTTGCCGATTGAGTAAATCCAATGTTGTTTGGTGCAAAATAGAAAGGTATTTATTTTGCCGCTGGAGTTGCTCTTGTAGTTGTTTTTGGGCCGTAATATCTTCGTTGATGGCTACATAATTTGTTACCTGCCCTGCCTGATTCATCACTGGGGCAATCGTCGCTGATTGCCAATACAAAGAGCCATCTTTACGGCGGTTATGCATTTCCCCCCGCCAGATTTCGCCAGCACTGATTGTTTGCCACAAGGTATCATAAAATTCGGCAGTTTGTTCCCCTGATTTGAGTAAACGAGGATTGTTGCCCCGTACTTCTGCCTGGGAGTACCCGGTTAATTCCATGAATTTGGGGTTTACATATTCAATGTTACCGTTTGGATCGGTGATGAATATGCCGTTGCCACTTTGTTCAATCGCCAGGAAATATTTTTGTAACTCCAGACTACTTTTGACCGCCTGATCATGGGCTTTAGCCAGATCTTGGGTACGTTCGGTAATCCGTTGCTCTAACAGATCTCGTTCCTGGCTGAGCAGATTAAGCGCCTGGGTTTCCAGTTGCCAGGCCCGATTCAGGCTACGCAGGAGAATGATAACCGCGGCCATAATAGCTATCGCGCTGGCGGCAAAGGTCAACAGGCTGGAGATAGCGGCTTGTATCGTCGGCGGTGAGACAGACCCGGTATTAAAGGTGAGTGGTATGAAATTGCCACTGCCAATTTGCCACCCCCACAAAGCCATGGTTCCCAAGCCTAATAAGAGAGCGACAATACTTACCCGTAGTTCGGCTAACAAGGCCGCCAAGACAATGAAGGCCATGAAAAAGGTGAAACTTTCCACGGAATAACCAAAGTTTATTGTTTCAATGAGAGCCAGACTGTAGAGCAGTAGCAGAAAAAGGGTCGTTCTGAAGCGAAAAGAGATATTTCGGGCCAGACTGAGAAACCATACCAGGCTGATGATAACGCCGAAGGTCAGAATAACTGTGCGTGCCATCATTAACATGGAAGGGAATGTGAACAGGATGGTCAGTGTGCCCAGAATGGCGATGATGCGTAGGATGATGGTAAAGGCACGTTCCAGGGTCTGAATCCAGCCGGGATTAACATCGGCGGGTATCTCTAGATCTGGTTTGATGGGGGCAAGGATGAAATTGATGATCCAATTGAGGATAGGGTTGGTGATAAGGGTCTTTTTTTCCGGTGAGGACGTGTCTGCCGATGAAGAAGTGAGGGCGGTGTTTCTGGACGCAAAACGGAGGGCAGGAACTGCTGTGGGTTGATAGGAGTGTATGGTGATGACCTGGCCCAGGGGGCGTTCTTGCTGATCATACAAGTGGGTAATCTGAATTTCGTAACGCCGTTGGCCTGCGCCTTCACCAAGGATTAGCTCGTCTGTGATGGCTATGTCTTCCCGTAGATGTTTCTGGAGATGGGGCCAGGGGCTGAACAGGTCGTTAATTAATTCGCCTATTGCCTGAGAGGATGGCACCCCAATGATGCGTCCGGCGGCGTTGTTCATGTCGGCCACGCGGCCGCGGCGATCTACCACCATTATCCCATCCAGCATATTCTCGACGATTAGCTCACGGGCAATAGGGGCGATGTCCCCTAGCCGGTAGCCAAAGATGCCCCAGGCCAGCGCCACCACGGTGATGGTAAAGGCAAATGGTGTGAGATCCAGTCCTGGTACGGGGGTAAACCCGGAAAAATAAAGAATGTTGCCTATCCACGGGGAGAGAACGGCTAATAATAAAGCAAAGATTTGGGCCTGGTATAAACTTTGTTTGTAGCGCAACGCCCGCAGAATAATGGCTGTACCCGCGAATAAAAAGAGATAGGAAGAGGCAAAGTGAAGCCAGAACCAGAAGCCATAGGTGACTCCCAGAACCGAGAGATTACCGATCTGATTGATGAATATGTCGTCCCAGATGAGTTTATGCCATTCGGTGGTGAGGGCTAAAAAGAGGGTTGTCACAGGGAGAATGATTAACCCATTGAGGAGCCGGGTGTTCCAGGTTTTCCCTTCACTGGTGTAGGCCAGGGCGAAGCGTAGCCATAGGTAGGGAGCAAAGACAATGCCGATATATTGGCTTTTGCCCCAAAAAACCTTGGTGGCCAGATTGGCACCGGCAATTTCCAGAGCGTAGCTTAATGACCACTCGGCAATTACCAGGGCACTGAGTGCCAGGACTGTGGCCCCGGGGGTGTGGCGGCGCGGCCACACGTAAATGGTGACTAAAATAGAAATCACCGCGGCCGCGAATAAGGGCAAGACGTAAGGTGAATATTGAAATTGCATTGTCAATGTTTGCTTGAGCAGGTAATGGTGTTGTGTGTTTAGGCGGGTCACAAGATCGCAATCGGGATGATTATACCCAAACGCAAGTGTAATCCCATGAAACAGTCGTTAGAATAGCAAAACGGAGCAAAATTATGCCGCGATTTGATGTTGCTATTTAGGGCGATTGCCTACGTGGATTTCCCCACCCCACCCAGGGGCGGGGAACGATTTTCGGCGCGGTTTGGCAGGCGGACGCCCGCCAAACCGCGCTATTGGGTTTCCCTCTTTCCTCTGAGATTGCAGGGGGGATGGGTCTTCAGCCTGGGTTTACCCAATCTGTTACCGCCAACAAAATGTCATTTTATGACCGTGGCAGGTATCAATTATCGGGGTAAGTTATGGCCGCCTGCGGCCGCGGTGGCTTGACCATCGAATGGGGTAACTGGACACTTATTCCCTTGCTTGGGCGTTTGCTCGGGTCTGATTGATCTCCTGACTGTGGGGCCAGCCTCCAGGGTATCACACATCGTCCATAGCCTGGGCCGTTTGGTACCAGCGCACGGCAAAAACTAACCCCACGATCAATACGATCAGGGCAAAGGGGGCCACAATTACCCC
Source organism: Chloroflexota bacterium (assembly GCA_018004935.1). Taxonomy (GTDB): domain Bacteria; phylum Chloroflexota; class Anaerolineae; order Promineifilales; family Promineifilaceae; genus Trichofilum. The sequence continues at coordinate 14,986 of JAGNBF010000038.1, forward strand.
GGCACCTCCCAAAAACAGGGCAATGAAGGCGACAAATCCCAGGAATAAGCCGGGTAGCGCGGCCGCGATCATCGCCAGCCATACCTTTACCCAATCAACGGGTCTTTGCCCCCCCACTGTACCGGTCTGACCGTTTACCATCACCTGGAAGGTTTGCTCCTGGTATTGATACACAGCCATGTATACCGGTAACAAGATATAGCGCCAGGATTCGTTACTGAAGTCCAGGTTCATGCTGAAGTTACGAATTTTTTGGGTGCTGGCCTGGCTATAGCAGGCGGATTTGGTTTTTTCACGCATCTGTTCGCGGCCGCGTTCCCAGCCTTGCTCTAATGGTACGTCATACGCCTGGGCCTGCATCCCGGCCAGAAACTTTGGCTCGTAGGCGGCCAGGGCGTGGGTGTCAAAATTTCCCAGTTGGTTGAGGAGAATCTGGCTGAGGCGGGACGTGCCTGGCACACACAAATCATCAATTGTGAGGCTGGCCTGACCCGATTCCCAGCGCCAGACCGTTTGTGTGTGGGTGCGGCGGTTTTTGCCGGAGCCGGTGGTGTAGGTGCGGGTATGCCCTACTTCGGCCTTCCAATCGGCGCGGGTAATGGCATCAAAGGTCCAGTAAGGCAGGTAAATGGGGGTAAACTCGGCCAGTTTTGCCAGGTCGCGTAAGGAGCCGGGGGTCATCCAGCTACTACCCAGCCACTGCCGTACCTGCCCGGCACATTGTTCGGCGGTTATTTGGAGGGGAATGAGAAAACGCGGCCGCAAGACATCCTGCGCCGCCTTTTGCTGGATCACCTGGTTGGAACCGCAAAACGGGCAAGTGTGGGTCAACTCATCGGGGGCCACAATCGTATGTGCGGCACAACGCTGGCACACAATTTCTTTCCGGTCTACCCCCCACCCATGGGATGCCTGCTGGAGTGTTTCTACCTTGAACTCGAACTCCTCGGCCCCTTTGCCCACGATTTTCTGCTGTGGAGCCTCGTGATACCCACAAAAGGAGCAGGTAAGGCCACCGTCTTCGGTGTTGTAACCGGTAATGCCATCACATTGTGGGCAATGGAATTGAATGACTGATTTTAAGCTTTCGTCTTCGGAGGGGGGTGCAGGCATGTACACGTCAATGCCCGGTAGAGCCGATTCGGTTTTGATGTAGTGGGGTGGGGGGAAGGTTGTCATGGAAGGTGAGTGGGGAGTGGTGAATGGTGAATGGTGAATGGTGAATGGTGAATGGTGAATGGTGAGTGGTGAGTGGTGAGTGGTGAGTGGTGAGTGGTGAGTGGTGAGTGGTGAGTGGTGAGTGGGGAATGGTACTCGATGGATCAATCGTCAATCGTCAATCGTCAATCGTCAATCGTCAATCGTCAATCGTCAATCGTCAATCGTCCAGTTTGGTTATTCTTCAAAACGGGAGTCATCCAGGCGGTGACGGTGTTTTTCTTCGGGGCTGATGGGGGACTCGGCCACGTGTTCCTGAAGGGATTGGCGTTCGGCTTCTTCCGCGGCCGCGAGCAGGGCGGGGTGTGCGGCCGCGACAATTGCCCATTTGCCGCAAAAAGGACACCGCTCCAGTTTCCCCAATAGCATATTCGGGCTGAGGAAATGGCGGGGGTATGCCCGTTTACAGCGAGGGCAGATGGCCCCACCGGCCATCCCATAATGGCGTACGGCCCCAGGTTCTAATTTATTGCGCCGGGCGGCCCACACTGCGGAAGCCATCGAAAGTAAGGCGATAACCACAATAAGCCCCAGCACAGGAATCATAAAACTTAGTAGCCCTTCACGGCTCTCTTCTGCACTCATAAAACTGGCCCCAATCACATTGGCCGTTAACTCCTGGCCGTCACTGGTCGTGCCCACCGCTGACAGGGTGTGATTGCCAGGGGGAAAACTGCCCGTCTGGAATTGCAGGCGGAAAGGGGGTTCTGTGTCTTCCCCGATGCTGGTTTCATCCAGATAAAAAATGACACTGATCAGGTTGTCTGGGCCACTGGCGTGGATGGAGAATGTCCCTTCGATGCGGCCGCCGAGGTCCGTACCAAAATCCCGGCTCAGGCGAATACGAAAGTCCGGTTCATCTTGGGCCTGAACCAGGGAGGGAAAATAGCTCAAGAACAGCCCTATGGCTAAAAAAAGGGGAATGATATATTTGGGTTTCATTGTTATAGACCTTTGGCGAATGATTTTGGACTGGCCTTGTGCCTGTCCATTCACCAGAGGGCAACTATAAGGGTTGCCCCTAACCCCGCCCTTACGTCATGTATTCATGGTTAAATCGGTCGGTAATCTTCGGGAAAATCGTCCCGGTTCAGGTCAGTTTGTGCCTCTAAATAAGCCAGTAAATGGGTGACGGTGAGTTTGAGTATCAGATGCGGCCGCCGTTTACGCGGTTCCCCTTTACCCGGTGGCTGGAAGAGAAATCCGTCCATTTCTTCTTTCGTTTGAGAAGATACACCCCCAATTTGTTAAATCTCAACACGCCTCACTACAGGCTAATTTTACCCCACCACGCCTGTAACGCCTTCATACCGGTGGCATCAAGTTTGTGGCCGGTGTTCATTTCTACCAGGGTGAGGTTGGCTCCCGCGGCCGCGATCAAGTTGGCCCCTTTTTGCGCTTGTTCATAGGGGACGGTATCGTCTTTCGTGCCAATAGCCATGAAGATGGGCAGATCTTCTAGTGCGGCCGCATTCACACCGTCTACCTGCTCCGGGGCGAACCCTACCAAGAGGGCGGCCGCCTGGACCAGGCCAGGGTGAAACATGATGGTGGCTAACAGGGCGGCCGCGCCCTGGCTAAACCCCATCAGGTATATCCGTTCCGGGTCGGCGTTGTATTGTTGGGGTAATGCGGTTATGAAAGCGGCGATTTGATCCGCGGCCGCGTGAAAATCATGGAGTGTGGGCCAGGGTGGGGGGCGCTTCTCCAGCCAGGAATAACTGGCTATTCCATCTGCAATTGGGGCACGGGGGGCAACCAGTAGCCAATTTTCTGGTACGGTACGGGAGAATATCCACATGACCTCTTCATTGCCTTTATGGCCGTGAATCATTACGAGTGTCGGGTGGGGGCCAGGGGTGTGAGGGCGAGCCAGACGGTGAATTAGGGTCGCGGCCGCGAGGCCGGATTGCATTAATTCGGAAGCACGTACAAACATATTCCTATTATGCCATATGACAGGGGACAAAAAAAATGAGGTGTCCCGTAAGCGGGCGCTTACGAAACACCTCTGGGGGGGGAGCCAAGATGGAGTATATCAAAACTCGAGTGATTGTCAAAAATTTATCGAAAAAAGAACGATTGTCAATTTACTTTATTGTAAAATGGGTTAAGTGAAATTTTGCCTGAGGGGGATGGGTCTTCAGCCCCGACTTACTCAGCAGTTGCCGCAGACAAAATGTCACTTTATGACCGTGGTAAGTATATATGAGCGGTTATGGTACTACGGCAAAGGGGTAGGAAACAAAAAAGCCAGGGGATGACCTGGCTTTTTTGTTTTTAGTTTATTGAACCAGAGGGGTTATTAAAGGGTCTGGGAGCGGCGGCGCAGGATGACGGCGATGCCACTGGCAACCAGCAGGGCGAACATGATAAAAGGTAGGGAAGAGAACGCGCGGCCGCGTACTCCCACCAATGTCACATCCGTCGGCGTACCAACGATGATCTGTACCAGATCCGTATCTGTACCCGTGTCATCATCGGTGATTGTCAATGTGGCCGTAAACGTACCCGCCGTCTGATACAAATGGGTGGGTGTTAACGTGCCGGTGATAATCGTACCATCGCCCAGGTCCCAAACAATGTCATGGCTATCCAACGTGCCAGGGTCAATGAATGAACCGGCAAAGTTGACGACGGTGGCGAAGTCTACGGTTTGATCTGGCCCGGCGTTGACATCAGGATTGACATTGTTCACCATCAGCGTTGTTGCATCAGCATCCGTGCCGGTGTCATCATCGGCGATGCCCACGGTGACGGTGTACGAGTCGGCGGGTGTGCCGGTAGGATCATCGTCCAGGTAGGTGTGGGTTTCGCTGATGGTGGTTGTGCCCGCACCATAGTTGAACGTTTCGGTGATGCCATCACCCCAATCCACGACGACGGCGAAGGTGTCTAGCACGCCGGGGTCAATGAGGTTAGCGGTGAGCGCGGCCGCGTCGTTTTCATTGACGCTCGCCACAGCCAGGCTATCCAGCACCGGAGCCACGTTGTCCACGGTGATCGTCGTCGTCATCACATCCGTACCACCGTTATCATCGCTGAGGATGAGCGTCACGGTGTAGGTGTCAGACGGGGTAGCGGTGGGGTCGTCGTCCTGGAAGGTGTGGGTTTCGGTGAAGGCGGTGGTCGCGGCCGCGTAGTTAAACGTATCGGTGATACCATCCCCCCAATCCACCGCCAGGGTAAACGTATCCAACGGGCTGATCTCGTTGATGTTGCCGGTCAACGTCGCCGTATCCCCTTCATTCACACCGGTGGGGAAGGTTACATTGCTCAACGTTGGGGCCTGATTGTTGACCACTACGGTAACTGTCTGGGTAATCACCCCACTGTCATCGTCACTCAACGACAGGGCCAGACTGAAGTTCGCCAGGAGCAGTTGGCGCAGTAAGCCATCATCCAGATATTGATGTGTCTCGATAAAGGCCGTTGTGCCTGCCGGATAGCTGAACGTTTCGGTGATGCCATCGCCCCAACCAACGGTCAGGGTAAAGGTGTCCTGCGTTCCCACTTCGGCGATGAAACCGGTCAGCGTCACCACCTCGGTTTCGGTAATGGCGGCGGTGGCGGTCACATTATTGAGTGCCGGAGCCACATTGTTGACGGTGAGCGTCGCAGTGTCCGTGTGAGAACCGGTGTCATCATCTGTCAAGGTCAACGAAACGGTGTACGAGTCCGACGAGGTGACGGTGGGATTGTCATCCAGGAACTGATGGGTTTCGGTGAAGGTGGTGGTTCCGGCAACATAGTTGAACGTCTGCGGAGCCGAACCATCACCCCAGTTGACCACCAGGCTAAAGGTGTCCAGCGTACCGGGGTCGGTAATCGTACCGGTCAGGGTAGCTGTATCGTCCTCATTGATGGGGGAACTAATGACCAGACTACCCAACGCCGGAGCCACATTGCTCACGGTCACGCTGGTGGTGTCGGTGTCGTTGCCCGTGTCATCATCGGTGAGCGACAGGCCGATGGTGTAGTTGTCGGACGGGGTGGCGGTGGGATTATCGTCCAGGTAGGTGTGGGTTTCACTGAAGCTGGTTGTACCCGCCACGTAGTTGAACGTCTGCGGGGCGGAACCATCACCCCAATCTACCACCAGGCTGAACGTATCCAATGTGCCGGGGTCGGTGATCGTGCCACTTAGCGTGGTAGAACCGTTCTCGTTGATGTTCGTGGCGGCGACAGCCGAGAGGGTCGGAGCGACGTTGTTGACCGTTACGGAGGCACTGTCCGTATCGCTACCGGTGTCATCGTCCGTCAGGGTCAGGCTGATGGTGACATTGTCGGAGGGCGTACCGGTGGGATTGTCGTCCTGGTAGGTGTGAGTTTCACTGAAGGTGGTGGTTGCGGCCGCGTAGTTAAACGTCTGCGGGGCCGAACCATCCCCCCAATCTACCACCAGGCTGAACGTATCCAACGTGCCAGGGTCGGTAATCGTGCCACTCAACGTAACCGCGCTCCCTTCGTTGACATTGGCCGTGGCCGTCACCCCGGAGAGAGTCGGAGCCACGTTGCTGACGGTGATGGTGTCACTATCCGTGTCACTACCCGTATCATCATCCGTCAAAGTCAGGTTAATCGTCACATTATCCACTGGTGTGCCGGTAGGATTGTCATCCAGGTAGGTGTGGGTTTCGCTGAAGCTGTTTGTGCCCGCCGCATAGTTAAACGTCTGCGGGGCCGAACCATCACCCCAGTTCACCACCAGGCTGAACGTATCCAACGTGCCAGGGTCGGTAATCGTACCGGTCAACGTGGTTGTGCCATTTTCGTTGACGTTGGTTGCGGCCACGGCTGAGAGCGTCGGCGCAACATTGCTGACCGTAAACGTTGTGTTGTCCGTATCACTACCGGTGTCATCATCGGTGAGCATCAGGCTAATGGTGTAATCGTCGGACGATGTGCCGGTAGGATTGTCGTCCAGATATTGATGGGTTTCGCTGAAGCTGGTTGTACCCGCCGCATAGTTGAATGTTTGCGGAGCCGAACCATCACCCCAGTTCACCACCAGACTGAACGTATCCAACGTGCCAGGGTCGGTAATCGTGCCGGTCAAGGTTGTCGAGCCATTTTCATTGATGTTGGTGGCCGCTAAGGTTGACAGGCTGGGTGCCACGTTGTTGATGGTGATGGTGTCAGAATCGGTATCACTGCCGGTGTCATCATCAGCCAGCGTGAGGTTCACCGTGTAACTGTCCGATGCTGTGCCGGTAGGATTGTCGTCCAGGTAGGTGTGTGTCTCGCTGAAGCTGGTTGTTCCGGCGGGATAGTTTAACAACTGTGGCGCGGAACCATCACCCCAGTCCACCGTCAGTGTAAACGTATCCTGTGTGCCCGGATCGGTGATTGTACCGGTGAGGGTTGCCGTGCCGTTTTCGTTGTGGGGTGAGGTGATGTTGACACTGCTCAGGCTGGGGGCGATGTTGTTGACGGTGATTGTGGTGCTATCTGTGTCGTTATTGCCAAAGGTATCTGCCAGGGTCAGATTCACCGTGTAATTGTCGGACGCTGTGCCGGTGGGATTATCGTCCAGATAGGTATGCGTTTCGCTGAAGCTGGCCGTTCCTGCGGGGTAGGTATACACATCGGTAACACCATCGCCCCAAACCACCGTCAGGGTGAAACCATCGCCATCAGAGTCTAGCATATTGCCCGTGAGGGTAGTTGAGCCATTTTCGTTGATGGGGCTGGTGATAGCCACATTGGACAACACGGGGGGCTGGTTGCGAATGGGGGTGCTGTCACTGCCACAGTTGTCGGCGGGGTTCAGGTCGGTACCATTGGCCCCGTTGTCACTGGCGCAGGCGGTGTTGTTGATGACGATGACACCAGGAGCGGGGTTGTCCACGGTGACGACGAAGGTGGCTGTACCGGAACCACCACCACCGGCCAGGGGACCAACGGTGAGGGTACAGACACTGCCCGCGTTGTTATTCGGTACGCAGACCCAACCGGCGGAACTGGCGGTAGGATTGAAGGTTGTGTTGGCGGGTACGGTATCGGTTACGACGACGCCTATGGCCCCCTGGTTGCCTGCATTGGTGTAGGCGATGGTGTAGGTGATGTTTTCACCGGGCAGGAAGTCCAGACCGCCATCGTCTTTACCAACCTGGAGATCGGGCGCGGCCGCAATCGGGGTCGTATCCGTATCGCTGTTGTTGCCAGGGGTGGGGTCGGCTCCATTCGTGCCGTCATCGGCAATGGAGGCGGTGTTGCTGGTCTGCGTAACGCCTGCCGCTACGGGATTCACAACCGTCACAGCGAAGGTCGCCGTGCCTGTGCCGCCACCACCCGCCAACGACCCGACCGCCAGGGTACAGGTACTGCCTGCATTATTGTCCGGGACACAACTCCAACCGGCGGTGCTGGCCCCCGCATTGAAGACGGTATTGGCCGGAACGACATCCGTCAGGGTAATGCCGGTTGCGCCCTGGTTGCCGCTGTTGGTGTAGGTGAGGGTGTAAGCTATCACACCACCCGGTGTGCCAGTCGCCCCACCATCCGATTTGCTCAACGACAGGTCAGGCACAGCCGTCAGCGGCGTGGTATCGGTGTCGCTGTTGTCGGCGGGGGTGGGGTCGGTTCCGTTCGTGCCATCATCGGCGACCGAGGCGGTGTTGCTGATTTGTGTGACGCCGCCCGGAACCGGGTTGTTGACGGTCACGGCAAAGGTTACAGATGCCGGGCCACTGGTGACAGGCACAGCCCCGATGATGATGGTGCAGACACTCCCGGCGTTGTTATTGGGTACGCAACTCCAACCGGCAGTGCTGGCTCCGGCGTTGAAGGTGCTGTTGGCCGGGACGGTATCGCTGAGGGTCACACCTGTGGCATTCTGGTTGCCTACGTTGTCGTAGCTGAGGGTATAGGCCACCGTGCCGCCGGGTGTGGTCGTTGCGCCGCCATCATCTTTGGTGAGGGTCATGTCGGGCGCGGCCGCGACCGGTGTCGTATCGCTACTACTGTTGTTGGCAGGCGTGGGATCCGCCCCGTTCGTGCCGTCATCGGCGACTGAGGCGGTGTTACTGATTTGCGTGACACCACTGGGAACCGGATTCGCAACGGTAACGGCGAAAGTTGCCGAACCAGAACCGCCGCCGCCAGCGACAGCCCCAATTGCCAGGGTGCAGGTGCTACCCGCGTTGTTATCTGGCACACAACTCCATCCGGCGGTGCTGGCCCCGGCGTTGAAGGTGCTGTTGGCGGGGACGGTTTCACTGAGCGTGACGCCGCTTGCGCCCTGGTTGCCGTTGTTGGCATAGTTCAAGGTGTAAGCCACCGTACCGCCCGGTGTGGTTGTCGCACCACCGTCACTCTTGGTGAGGGTCATATCTGGCGTGGCTGTGACCGGGGTGGTGTCACTACTGCTGTTGTTGCCAGGCGTGGGGTCAGCCCCATTCGCGCCATCGTCGGCGATGGTGGCGGTGTTGCTGATTTGGGTGACACCGGCCGGAATCGGATTGATTACCGTAATAGCGAAGGTAGCCGAACCGGAACCGGTTGCCGCTACCGCACCCACGGCCAGGGTACAGGTGCTACCGGCGTTGTTGTCAGGGACACAACTCCAGCCTGCGGTGCTAGCTCCCGCGTTGAAGGTGGCGTTGGCGGGCACGGTTTCACTGAGGGTGACGCCCGTTGCCCCCTGGTTGCCGTTGTTGGCATAGTTGAGGGTATAGGCGACCGTACCACCGGGTATGGTTGTCGCGCCGCCATCATTTTTGGTTACGCTGAGTTCGGGCGCGGCATTTACAGGGGTGGTGTCGGTGTCGCTGTTGTTGCCAGGATTGCTGTCTGGCCCATTTAGCCCATCGTCACCAATGGTGGCGGTGTTGGTGATCTGGTTGACACCGGCGGCGACAGGGTTGATCACCGTAACCGCATATGTGGCCGAGCCACTACCAAATCCAGCCACTGCGCCAATCGCCAGGGTACAGGTACTCCCGGCATTGTTGTTGGGGGTACAGGCCCATCCGGCGGTGCTGGCCCCCGCATTGAAGGTGGTGTTGGCAGGGACGGTTTCGGTGATGACGACGCCGGTTGCGCCCTGGCCGTTTTGATTGGTGTAGACGAGGGTGTAGGCGACTGTGCCACCTGGGGCGACGGTCGCGCCACCATCGCTCTTCTCGATGGTGAGATCAGGGGTATTGGTGACGGGGGTGGTGTCGGTGCTACTGTTGTTGGCGGGGGTAGGATCAGCCCCATTATTGCCATCGTCACCGATGGTGGTAGTGTTGCTGATGCTTGGCCCACCGAGGTAGGGATCGTCTACCGTGACAACGAAGATGATGAAACCGTTGCCACCACCACCGCCAACCGTGCCAACGGTGATGGTACAGATGCTACCGGCGTTGTTGTTGGGGGCACAGCTCCATCCGGGATTGCTGGCGGTGGGGTTGAAGGTGCTGTTGGCCGGTACGGTATCGGTGATGACGACGCCGGTGGCGTTCTGGTTGCCGTTGTTGGCGTAGCTCAGGGTGTAAGTGATGAGGTCGCCGGGTTCAACGGTGATGCCGCCGTCGCTCTTGGTGATGGTGAAGTCGGGCGCGGCATTGATGGGGGTGGTGTCACTGCCGCTGTTGTTGGCGGGGGTGGGATCGGCTCCATTTGTGCCATCATCGGCGACTGAGGCGGTGTTGCTGATTTGGGTGACACCAGCGGGAACCGGGTTGATTACCGTCACGGCAAAGGTGGCACTACCCGTACCACCGCCACCGGCTACGGCTCCTACGGCCAGGGTACAGGTACTACCGGCGTTGTTATCGGGAATACAAGACCATCCGGCGGTGCTGGCTCCGGCATTGAAGATGGTGTTGACCGGGACAGTTTCACTGAGGACCACGTTGGAAGCGCCCTGGTCGCCATTGTTGGTGTAGCTCAGGGTGTAAGCGACGGTGCCACCGGGTGAGCTGGTTGCGCCACCATCACTTTTGGTGAGACTCAGGTCGGGGGTGGCGGTGACAGGTGTGGTGTCACTGCCGTTGTTGTTGCCAGGGGTAGGATCGGCTCCATTTGTGCCATCATCGGCGACGGTTGCGGTGTTGCTGATTTGGGTGACACCGGCAGGAACCGGGTTCACGACGGTTACAGCGAAGGTAGCCGAACCGGAGCCACCGCCACCAGCTACGGCTCCAATTGCCAGTGTACAGGTACTTCCGGCGTTGTTGTTGGGCACACAGACCCAACCGGCGGTACTGGCTCCGGCGTTAAAACTGCTGTTAGCGGGTACGGTTTCGGTCAGGTTCACGCCGGTTGCGCCCTGGTTGCCGTTGTTGGCGTAGTTCAGGGTGTAGGCAACGGTGCCGCCGGGGGTTGTGGTTGCCCCGCCATCACTCTTGGTGAGGCTCATGTCCGGTGCGGCGTTGATGGGTGTGGTGTCACTATCGCTGTTGTTGGCGGGGGTGGGGTCGGCACCGTTCGCGCCATCATCGGCGACCGAGGCGGTGTTGCTGATTTGGGTCACACCGGCCGCAACCGGGTTCACGATGGTGACGGCAAAGGTGGCTGTTCCACCCGCGTTGCCACCGTTGACTGTGCCCACATTGAGCGTACAGACACTGCCCGCATTGTTATTAGGAACACAGGCCCAACCAGCGGTGCTGACACCTGCATTAAAGGTGCTGTTGGCGGGCACGGTGTCGGTGAGGGTGACGTTGGCGGCACCCTGGTTGCCGGTGTTGTTGTAACTCAGGGTATAGGCGACGACACCACCGGGTGTGCCTGTTGCGCCGCCATCACTTTTACTGATAGTCAGATCAGGGTTGGCGGTGATGGGAGTGGTATCGGTGCTGTTGTTGTTGGCCGGGGTGGGGTCAGTGCCGCCTGTGCCATCGTCGTCAATCGCGGCGGTGTTGCTGACCGCATCCAGACCGGCGGGGGCCGGGTTGTTGACGGTCACGGCGAAGGTGGCAGAGGCCGCGGCCGCGCCCACATTCACATTCCCCACATTCAGCGTACACACACTGCCCGCGTTGTTATTGGGTACACAACTCCAACCGGCGGTACTGGCCCCAGGGTTAAAAGTGGTGCCAACTGGGACGGTATCACTTAACGTCACACCGCTGGCGTGTTGGTTGCCGGTGTTGGAATAGGTGAGGGTGTAGGGAATGACATCACCCGGCACGGCGGAGGGTATACCACCGTCTGTTTTGACAACATTCAGGTCGGGCGCTGCATCAATTGGTGTGCAGGTAGGATTGGCCGCCCCCGCTACACTGGGGTCATCAGAAAGGACGTTACTGAAATTACTGCCGCTAATGGTGGCCTGGTTACAGGTGGTGTTGCTACCTGCCGGGAATGGGTTTTGAATGACTACCTGGAAGGTGATGGTGGTTTGTTCGCCAAAGGGCATGGTGAAGGGACCAACGGTTGTGATGGCCTCGGGGGCGCGGGCGGGTAGGGTGTCATCGTTGGTGGGGGTGGGGGGTGCGGCCGCGTCAAGAATCGCCGCACCCGGCTCCGGTGTCTCTTCAGCAATAGGAGTTGCCGAGGGGCTGGGTTCAATTCCTAAAGTTGGGTAGGGCACAGGTGGAACAGATGAACCCTCAGAGGTAGCCCCTTCTTCAGAAGATATAGCCGGATTGCCTGAATCGGTGGTTTCAGATGGATTGATCTCGGCATCTGGGCTAGAGATGTAAACCGGGGCAAATGTTGGCAGTGGCGGATTGGTACAGGTGCCATTAAACGTGGGGACGCTACCGGCGACGGTGGCCCCACTATTGGCTCCAGCTAGATTGGCAACGGATGATTGGGTGATCTGTCCCACTGCCGGAGCCGCCCCAATCGTGAAATTAATTACGCCGGGGGATCCCAAGGCTCCGTTGTCGTTACCCGTAAGATGATAACAACTGTTGGCTTCATCCTGAGTGATGAGAACGATTTCATCTTCATTCGCATCTACATCAATGTTGATCAGGTCGTTATCAACAAAACGCACCTGTCCTCTGGGGGTAAATACGCCTAAATCTTCATCTGAGAAATAGCGGAAAGCCTCAGAGGTGGTTTCTCGGAAAGTGTTACCTTCTACGGTCAGGTATAAGTTGCCCTGATGATCCCGGTTCAGGACCTGCATCCCATCATCCCCGCGGCTGTTCAGGTCAAAACTGTTGTTCAGGACAGCAATGGTCCAGGTGCGGTTTTCGCCGCCGGTAAACCCATCCAGGCTCAGGCGAACACCATCCCCAAGTCCGGCCGCGGGATCCATGCTGACGGTGTTGCCGCTAATGGTGCCGTTGAGATTACCACCGGTTGTTCCGGCTGTGGCTATAATAATCCCTTCGATGGTGTTGGTGAGGGTATTATTGAGGATATCAAATGTAACTAATGCGCCGTTTAAGCTGATGACTTCAATGCCACCCCCCGAGGGAAAATTATCTGGTCCCCCGCCATTGGTGGAGGTGATGGTGGTGATATTGGCATCATTGGTTCCGCTACTGCCACCCCGGAAGGAGACAGAGACGTATTCGATATTGTCAAAGCTGGTGTTGGTTACATTCAGTTGAATGCTGGCCGTACCGTTGGAGTCAACCGCGATAGCTGTTCCGCCAAACGTATCGTTGTTATCGGCAAAACTACTACCATTGTTGATATTAATAGTCAGGGATCCGGAGTTGTTGTTTAGATTTAAGGCACGCTCGTAGAAGTTGGTGACATCTACGTTGTTCAGTGTCAGGATTCCGGTTACGTTAGCCGCCCCTGCGGTGGAAAACGAAAGGGCGTCTTCTTCATCCGCATTACCAACATTATTGAGGGTGACATTGTTAAGGGTCAGGGTATTGACCAACGTGCCGGAGATGCCATGTCGGCCGGTGTTGTTAATTGCCATTGAGTTGAAGGTGATGTTGCTGACATTGTTCAAGAATATGCCATCACCACTGGTATTTTGAATCGTTCCCCCCGAACCGGCACCGCCTGTTCCGGCAATGGTGAAGAAGCCGCCGGTATTGTTTTCCAGATAAATGCCGTTGACTGGCCCATTGACAGTGGCACTGGTGAAGGTAACGCCGCTGGCCCCTAGAGTCATGTTGCGGATGTTGATGGCTGTGCCGGTGGTGGTGGTGGCGGTGTTGGTCCCGGTGACGTTGAGTGTGCCACCGCCGGTGGCGGAGAAGGCGGCATTTGTGCCGGTATTCAGCGAGAGGCCACCGGAGAATGTGATGGTGGCGCCAGTGTTGTTGGTTAGCACAATACCGGTAGCGGTATTGGTGATGGCCCCACTAAAGGTGGCAGTGCCCCCGGTTTTGTTTTGGATGTTGACGGCTCTGGCGGTGGTGTTGTTGATGGTACCGGCGTAGCTGATACCAGCCGTACCGGCATTGACAACGAAGGCATCACTGGAACTGCCGCTGAGTGCCCCGGTTCCCAGGTTGAGGGTACCATTGACGGTGGTCAGGGTGACGTTGTTTGTGCCACCGGTGGCGGTAACGGCCGTGAAGGTAGCGTTGGCTGTACCGGTTGTGAGGGAGATGCCCCCGTTATTAGTGTTGATGGTGACGAGTTGCAAATCGAGGGTGCCGAAGTTGTTGCCAAAGAGGGCGAAGTTCGCGGCCGCGCCCGTGTTGCCAAGCGTTACGCCTTGAATGGTATTGTTTTGGGCCAGGGTAACATCATGCCCCGCCCCGTTGATAAGGGTGGGGTTGGTGCTAACCGCCGGAAAGGTTGTGCCGGTGGGAGGGGTGAGGCCAGAACAGGTCGCCAGATTGGCTCCATGTCCACATAACCTTTGCCCATTTTTAAGCACGAAACCGGCGGTGTAGCTGGCTCCCCGGTTATAAATAAAGATGATGTCATTGATGAAACTGGCGGTTTGGGCGGAAGAGAGTGCCTGGAACGGATCAAGGGATGTACCTGTACCCGCACCGGCGGCGTTACTGTCTACCCACCAGATGCGGTTAGCCACGTTAAAGGTGACTGTGCCGGTATCGGTGAGGCCATGATTGTCGGTAACGGTGTAGGTAAAGGTATCGTTACCGACGAAACTGGCCGGGGGGCCATAGGTGAAACTGCCGTCACCATTCAGGGTAACAGTACCACCATTGGTCGTGGTGCAGGGGGCGCAGGAAGCGGTTAAGGCTCCGCCATCGGGGTCTACGTCATTGGCCAACAACCCTGTGCCGAGGGGGTGGGTGATGTGGGTATTGCCAATGGCGTTGTAGGTGTCATTCACCCCCATGGGGGTGGCCCGCAGAGAACCGGCGACAACGGTTACTTCTGTGTCATCGGTTACATCAGTGAAGAGGGTATTGGTGCCGTCAGTATCCCCGCTGTTCGCCACCACGATACTGTATTGCAGGGTATCACCCGGGTCGGCATTGGTATCGCCGTCCACATCAATGAACAGGGTATCGGTTTTGGTGGCGGTGATGGTGACGGCCTGAGGGGCAGAGGCGAAGGTTTTGGCCGCACGGGCTAGCGGGCTACTGGCATTGACCAGGCCAAACATGACCAGTGATAACACAAGGGCCAGTAGTAGCGGTGGCAGTGAATGAAGAGTTTGGCGTAGGAGTGTATTTTTTTTGTGAAACATGTGATTCTCCCGATGAAATCTGAGTGGATGGAATTGGGGATGGGCAGAATTGAACAGGCGGGTTTCCCAGTGATACAAGTTTTGTTTTGTCAGGTGAAGATGGCTTCGTAGCGCATGAACCCTTGTTGGGGGCCTAGTGGTACGAGAAAAATTTCTAGAGGTGACAGGGTGGCGTGTTCTAATTGGTAAATGTGCTGGGGCAGGTGGGCGTTGCGGGGTAGTTGGGGGTGGTGAAAGGTGAGGGCGAAGGGGTCGCGGCCGCGTTCCCGCCCGTGGCCCAGTGGTTTTATGTCGGCTAATTGCAGGGTGAGCGTCTCCCCGTTGCTCAGGGCGATGGTGAAATCGGTGCCCAGGTGCGGGGTGAAAACTTCCAGAGTTAGAGATTCGAGGAATGTAGACATAAAGTTATTTAAGGGGCTGGGCTGGTGGGGTTCCAGGCCAGGAGATCATAAACGCCCGTTTCGCCTACTTTGCTGAAACCGAGGCGGGTGTATAACCGATATGCCGGATTGTATTTTTCGACGTGAATGGAGACGGTTTTTTGGCTGGCCTGTCCTTCAGAGAGGATTTGGGTGAGCAGACGGGCCCCAATCCCCTGCTGGCGATAGTTGGGCAACAAGGCGATGTCCACGATACGGATTTCGTTGGGCCAGCGATCTACATAAAAGCGACCAATAGGTTGACCATCTTGTTCAACGATGTCAAATGAGGCGGTTTGATAATAAGTCTGGTAATGGTGGTGTTGGGCGTTGAACTGGGAGGTAAGGAAGGCCCATTTTTCGGCGTCGCTCCAGGGCACTTGGGCCAATTCGTCGGCGCGTGCGGCCGCGTACAGTTCCAGCAAGAAGGGCAAATCAGATTCTGTGATGGGGCGCAACAACAGTTCGGCCATAGATAGAATGACTAAGCCTTCCGAAGATTTGCCTCCTCGGAAGGCTGGTTAAACTCAGGTGCGGGGTGGGAAAACCCCTTGCAAAGCGATACAGAAGTAGAACGTCAGGTACGGTTGTAAGTTGTTGTGTGGCGCATCCCCACCCGCTGGAGCTATCACATTGGCGGATAGAGGGGTCATATTATTGGCTGGGCCATAAATGGCCTGAGCCGGGGGCATAACGCCCGTATAATTGCCGCTTGGGGTGCGTGTCCCTTCCTCATCAGTGGCGGCCAAAGAGGCGGTGAGGGTGTGTGAGTGGGAGGGAATTTCGCTTTCCAACAAGGACACCGTTTCCGAACCCCCTGTTTCACCGAGATCATGCAGGCTGAGACCTGGGCCTTGACCGGGGTGCATAGGGGCACGCCCTTGCAGATCAGGTAGAGCGAAGTTACTTTTGCCGTTGCCACCGTAGGTTGTGCCGAGAAGAGAGAATAGGGCGGTGTTTTGGCTAAGGGGCATTAATTGCCCGTCACACCAGGCCCAACCGCGTGGAGCAAAATTAAAGGGGAAAATACGAATTTCAGCGACGAATGGATCAGCCATAGGACATTTACCTCCTGGATCAGGTGGGGGATGGGAAAATTCCAAACAAGGAAATGATAAAGTCTACGCACAAATAAGGTTGGAAGTTGGTGTGTGGCTGGCTTCCGCCCACAGAGGAGATGGCCGTGGCGGCCATGTTGGCAAATGGGGCTGATGAGACATACACATCAACGGTTGGCGTAGCCAGGACATTGTTGCCGGGGTTGTTGTCAGAGGCATTACCAGTGGAAGCCAGAAAGGGATGGGAGTGGGCAGGGATTTGGGTGACTGTCAAGGTAATTTCTTCTGCACCGCCGGTCTCAGCCAGGATAAAGCCGTTGCCCTGGTGGATGGGAATGCGGCCGCGCAGGTCGGGCAGGGCGAAGGTTTCCTGACCGTCGCCACCATAAGTTGTACCAATCAATTGGAAAAGCGTTTCGTTTTCCGCGATAGATATCAGTTGCCCTTCACAAAACATCCAGCCTGCGGGGGCAAAGTTGCCTGCAAACATACGAATTTCACCGACATAAGGTTGGGCCATAGTAGTCTGTCTCCTTGTTATCAAGTTGGCGACGGGAAAATACCCTGTAGCGCAATGCAGAATGAGAGGGTCAAGAAGGGTTGCATATTCAGGTGAGCTTGAGACCCCCCGGTAGCTTTAGCCACACCTGCGTTCATGGCCGCTAAACTGGAGGCTGGGGCATATACCTGCACCGCGGAACGGCTGTAAACATTATTGGTGGGTGCGTTTGTGGTGGCGTTGTTGTTGCTGGCCGAGGCGACATGGGTATGGGTTGGCAGTTCAGAAATGGAGAGGGTGTGGGCCTGTTCGCCGGCCCGTTCACCGAGGGTGTGACCACTGCCGACATGGATGGGGGTGCGGCCGCGTAAGTCCGGTAGGGCAAAATTGACCCGACCATCACCGCCAAAGGTTGTGCCTAACAAAGAAAAGAGGGCCTGGTTCTGGTTGATGGGGAGTAACTGTCCGTTGCACAACGCCCAGCCACGTGGTGCAAACACAAAACTCATAATGCGAATTTCGGACAAGAAAGGTTCAGCCATATTGGTTCTCCTTAAATAAGTGTCGAGCGATCAGAGGAAAGGGTGATAAAAACAAAGCCGTATTGTTTAGACGATAGGGACCTCCTGGAAAACGGTTTCCGGTTTGGTTTGTTGACATGGTACAGGTTAGCTTTACAAATCTGTAGGACGGTTTGGCAAAGGTGTGTTTCATTTCGGTTGAGAGGAAGAAAATAATTAATCGGTGAATTTGGGAATTGTTGAATGATTAACGAGAGGAACGTCTATCGCTTCATTAACCATTCAACAATTCAGCAGTTCAACAATTAATTATTCAACTCATTTGAAACACACTCTTTACCAAATCACCCTACAAAATGTCAGGCACAGTTTACCGACTTTTACACCATACCGGCTTGTTCTATACTGGCAATGAATCTAATCTGACATTTTTACAGCGATGGCACGATCAAAGATCGGCCACAGCCAGTATATGATGAAGATGTGACAGTGTAACGATCTGGCACGAAGTGAAGACACAAAACGAACACGAATTGATTACCAGGAATCGTGACAGGCAATGATGATAAGAGGCAGTTTGGCCTATTGGGTTAACTGGTTAGCCAGGTGCTTTTGTCTTTGGTGTAAAGCGTAAAGCCAAAGCCCCAGTAGACCAATTGAGCCGCTAAACGACCGTCTGTTTCAATTACAGCCGACTCAACCGCATAAACAGAGGTGAAATCGGTGATCAAGACCCAGGTTTTACCCCCGTCGGTGGATTCAAACAGCTTACCATCGGGTGTACCACGGTAAACGGGTCGGCTTCCCGTCGCGGCCGCGGCCGGAGTTGCCGGAATACCCAACATACCTATCAGGGCGGCCGCCCCAGAAATAACTAAGAACTCGCGTCTGTTCATCTATCGCCTGCCTATTGGTATAGTAGAGAAGTTATGGGTGAGCCAAACCCCCAAACATGTTAATAGATGTGGTGGTACAAAATTGAATCGTATCTATACAGGTAGGGCACAGCGATGCCTGAGCATGTCAAAGGCGGAGCCGGACTTCGGCATGCTCAGCCCTTGAGGACGTGTATAGTTACACTGAATCCGGGTTCGTTCGCAAGCAACTTTTGAGTTTGCTGTAGCCGGTCTCCTGACCGCGCCACCCAGCTTAATTTTGACCACAAACACCCAAAAAATTCAACCTATCTGTTTGTTAACTGGCTTTGGTGACTATTGGATCAAGCATAAGTTTAAAGTAACGACCTGATTGTGCCATAGTACTTCTTACTTTAAGAAGCATATCTGAAACAGCCAAGGTCACTTACACATGATGACGGTCACGAAACTTTCAAACCCATTATTTCTCGTCAGGTAATAATGACCATAACAGAGAAGCGTGATTGAAACGTGAATCAGTTACCACCTAAATAATCGTTCGTTTTTATGTAAGCATTCAGTTACCCCGCCCGGCGGTCAAACCGCCAAGTTCAATGGACGAAGCCCTACGCAAATAACTTTTGAGTTTACTGTGACCACTCTCCTGACCGAGCCACCCACGTTATTTCTGAACGATGATTAAGGTTATCCAAACGCCACAACCTGTTCGCCTGGTTGCCTTGCCCTGTGGCCCCTCCGGTGGGAAATGAGGCAGTGGTGAAATGATTAGGCCAATCCCCGTTTTTTAAGGCAAGCAAAATCGGGGGTTTTTGTCGTTTAAAAAATTAATCAGGTAATGGAATCCCCCCCACCCCTAACCTCGCCCCCAGGGGCGGGGAACTTTTCTAAGGGGCATTTTTCGGGGCATTCGCCCCGAAAAATGCCCCCTTGGAATTCCCCCCTTCCCGGGGGAATCGGCAGGGGGGATGGGGTCAATGAAGGCGTTACCCGATTAAAAATTTAATGAACAAACACTCCCGATTTTGCTCGCCGAGTGGGTTCCCTCTCCCGATTTCGGGAATCGTCAGGGGGATGGGTTCATTCTGGGGAGTAGGCAATCTACAAAGTGTTAAGCACCGTTTGCCGACATTTGAACCACGCCTAAATTGAGAATTGTGGGGTGTCAATCCCCTCAATTCCCAAAGAACCTAAATCGTTTATAATGGGGTGTACGCGTTCAGTTATCCCGCCCGGTGGTCAAACCACCGGGCGAATGTACCAGAGCTTTACGGGCTAAAACCCCAGGCCAACGGCCTTTGTAATGATAGCCCACTCGTTTTACGGCCGGGCGGGTTTGGCGGATGAATTTATATGACTGAACGGTTACTAATGGGGTTGATGGTTTTTTGCACATGTTGTAACTACTTGAGTTTAGAGTTCAGAGCCAGAGTTAGAGGGTTTTCCAGAGTAATTTCCTCTCACTCTCTCCTGTCGCTCTAAACTCCAGTAATTACTATATTTTTTGTTCCATATGCCTGTCAAAAGGGGATAACACTATGTATAACCACCAGAAGAGGATGTCATCAATGAGTAAGCTGGGGAAGAATGGGTGGTCTTTTTTCTTGCTCTTGTGTCTGGTGTGGCTGGGAGTCGCCTGTGGTGGGACGGCCAGTACGGAAGAAGTGCCTACGCTTGTTAATATCGCAGAAGTGCCCACAGAAGCCCCGACACTTTTGCCTACGTCAACTTTGCCCCCTACTTCGACACCGGTGACGCCGGTTACGATGACACCCACCCAGACGCCGCTCCCAGATGACGCGGCCGCGACGCCGCTCTCAACCTTGCCCCCCACCAATACAATTGCCACTCCGGCTGTCATTCCCACACACACCCGGGCTATTCCCACAAATACACCCCGCATTCCTACCAGCACATTTACTCCCCTGGCGACCTTTACCTTTACCCCTTCGCCGACGCCTACAGTTACGAACACCCCCACACCCAATCCTATTGTCTGGCAGGGTGAATATTTTAATAACCGGGATTTATCGGGCGCGGCCGCGGCCGTGCGTGATGATGCTAACTTGAGCTTTAACTGGGGTACAGGAACCCCCATCAACAACTTACCTGTAGATAATTTTTCTGTCCGCTGGACACGGGTAGTACAACTGGCCCCGGCTACTTACCGCTTCTATGCCCGCGCCGATGATGGGGTACGTATCTGGATTGACAATGAACAGATCATCAATGAATGGCATGATGCCACACCCCAAACTTATAGCGTGGAACGCACGGTAGCCGCCGGTAATCACACCATCAAGGTGGAGTACTTCGAAAACATTGGTACGGCTCAAATACAGGTGTGGTGGGAGCAATCAGGGCAATTCCCCCAGTGGCGCGGTGAATATTTCAATAACGCCACCCTCAGCGGCGCAGTCGTTCTTCTCCGTAATGATGCGGATATTAACTTTAACTGGGCGGGCAGTGCTCCAGACTCCAGCCTTCCTAGTGACAATTTCTCCGCCCGTTGGACTCGCACCATGAGTTTTAACGCCGGACATTACCGCTTTAGTGCCACCGTGGATGATGGTGCACGTGTTTACCTGGATAGTGTGCTTATTATTGATGAGTGGCGTGATGGGTCAGAACGCACCGTTACTGTGGAACTGGATGTGACAGCGGCGACCCATTTGCTTCAGGTGGAATATTACGACCGGAGTGGGGATGCCCGCATTCGCGTCTGGTGGGAATTCTTAAATAGCGGTTATCCCGATTGGCAAGGGGAGTATTGGACTAATACTTCCCTGAATGGCACCCCCACCGTCACTCGTAATGATGTGGCGATTGATTTCGACTGGGGCACGGGTGCTCCCGCAAATGGCATTCCTGCGGATAATTTCAGCGTTCGCTGGACACGAACCGTTAACCTGACCGGTGGTCGCTATCGGTTCCACACTGAGGTGGATGATGGGGTACGGGTATATATAGATGGGAATCTCATCATTAATGAGTGGCATGGCTATACCGCACCCCCAATTTACGAAGCGGAAGTGAATCTGGGGAACGGCAACCACGCAATTACTGTTGAGTATTTGGAGTTGGAGCAGGGGGCGTGGATTAGCTTCACTTATCAGCGGATAGGAGATTAAGGCGTTTAGGAATGGGAATTGTGCTGTCAACGGGCATAATCTGACATTTTTCGCCGTGTTGGTTTATCGCCGCGTCGGGTATATCTGAGGCATCCCCCACCCCTAACCCCGCCCCAGAGGCGGGGAACTTTTTCTCGTGTCATTTTTCGCGGACGGGCGCCCGCGAAAAATGACACGAAGCCTGTATTATTGCGGAAATGGGTACTTTATTTTTTGCTACGTTTAAAGGCAAAAGCAATCGCGGCCGCGGCCGCTACCCCGGCCACCCCTGTTACCAATCCCACCGGAACGCGCTTGGGCTGATGACCATTTGGGCCAGACTGAGCCTCGGGCGGGGTCGGGGTTGGTGCTTCTTTTTTACCAAACAGTTGTTGTAGCGGCCGCAACTTCTGCTCCAGTGTTACCCCAAACACCAGATGAACAATGGCTGATCCCAACCAGTAATAACCAGGATCACGCATCCGCGTAGCCAAATCCAACGAAGCTGGGGGTTGGCCGATGGCGTAGGAGCGGAGTTGGGTGAACTGTAACACCTCTTGTGCACCATGTGAGCGGGCCGTACCCGATTTCTTTACCCCGCCAAAGGGCAAATGGGCCACAGCATAATGGGCCAACGCATCATTGATCACCACTGACCCTACCTCTAGCTGATCGGCGACGCGGCGAGCATGGGCAATGCTTTTTGACCAGACAGACGCGCTGAGGCCATATTCACTATCATTGGCCAGGCGGATGGCTTCAGCCTCATCCTTGACTTTCATCACGGGGATGATGGGGCCAAAGGTCTCTTCCCGCATGAGCTTCATGTCATGGGTCACATCCACAATGACCGTCGGCTCCACATAATTACCCTTGATTTTGCCCCCTGTCAGCACCCAGGCTCCTTTGGCTTTGGCATCTTCCAGGTGGTCGCGGCAAATATTAACCTGTCTTTCCAGAGTTAATGGGCCAGAATGGTAGGGGCTTTCCTTTTCGGTAGAGTACCCCATAGTGTATTTTTCCGCTTCGGCCACGATTTTTTGTAGGAATTCGTGGTAGCGGGATTCGATAACGTAGATGCGCTCGACGGCAACACAGCTTTGCCCGGCGTTGTAACACGCCCCCCACACGCCCCAACGTGCGGCCGCGGCAACATCCGCATCTTCTAACACAATCATGGCATCCTTGCCCCCCAATTCAAACAAATGGGGAATGAGGTCTGGGGCGCACGCGGCCGCGACCTTTTGCGCCGTCGCCGTAGAGCCGGTGAGGTAGACGAGATCAGGCCGGGCGGCCACTGCGGCCGCGCCCACCGTACCATCCCCATGCAGAACCCGGACAAACGGGGCCAGTTCGGGAACCCGCTTAAACAACTCTTCCATCAATTTGCCCACGGCCGGGGTTACTTCCGAGGGTTTCAGCAGAACGGTGTTGCCCGCCAGCAAAGCCGAAACGACAAAGGGCATCGCCAGTTCAAATGGGTAATTCCAGGGGCTAATCACCACCACTGTGCCGAAGGGATGGGGTTGGGTGAAGTAAAACTTAAAGAAATAGAGGCCAGGGAAGACGATCCGCCGACCCAGCCAGCGGGAGGCGTGATTGAGGTAACGATGTATCCGTTCCACTGTCATCGTCACTTCAATCAACCCATCCTGACGACTCTTGCCGGTGCTCTGATTGATGACAGTGCTGATTTCGTCTGTGGCATCAATAATCACTTTCTGGAGTTTACGCAAAATCCGCGCACGCTCGGCGACTGTTTTGTGTCTCCAGATGACCGAAGCCTGACGCATTTCATGCATGGCCCGGGTCACTTCATCTGGTGTCGCCATGGTTACTTCGCCAAATTTTGCACCTGTACCGGGATTGATAAAGGGGATTGTTTTCATAGCGTGCTCCTGTATAAGAAAGGAACTCATAGGAACTGTGGGAACTTGGCAGTCAGCAGTCAGCGTTCCTACGCCTTCTTTTGCCACAACTTCATCGCCACCATCGCCACGGGGATGGCCGCGGCCGCGATCACGGCCAACGCGACTGGCACATTGACCTTTTTGGGCTGGCTGTGGCCGTTGCTATGACCGTTGGCCCCGTGCCCGTTGACGAGATGGGGATAACGCGTCTGCCAGGGTTGCGCGGCCGCGGGGACTTTGCTCATCGCCCGCTCGGCCATCGCCGTGATGGTCAGGCTGGGGTTCACCCCCAAATTGGCCGGGATGACCGAGCCATCTACCACGTACATGCCAGGATAGTTGAACACCTCATGGTTCAGGTCTACCACCCCTCTGGTCTCGTCCTGCCCAATACCACAACCCCCGAGAATGTGGGCGGTGGATGGGGTATCGAGCAAGGCTTCGTTGATGGTGCTCTGGGGGATGCCGTTGACCCGCTCGGCGAACATGTTGAGCACCTGCCGCCCGGCGTCAATGACGGCGGGAATGGGCAGGGATTTGTCCCGTTCGCTGACAAGCCCTTTGAAGAAGAGGGTAAACAGGTTGCGGCCGCGGCTCAAATGCATTCGGTTCTCTACCGTCTGCATCACAAGCAAAATCGTGCCATCCCGCGCCCAGTCGGGCAAAATCCGCGCCTTCAACAAATCATACGGGTTACGCAAACCATAAGCGACAAAACCCAACATCCGGCGCAGTGGCCCACCCTTCAAATCAGTCAATGGCACGGCCAGATTCCGCAACAGCGACGAGCCACGCGGGTAGCGCACAGGCTCCACACTCGTCACCTCATCAATCCAAAAGTGGGACGTAATCGCTACCCCCTGCGAGAAATCGTCACTCTCTTCCCGTGCCGTCACCCCTAGCAGAGCCTCACTGTTGCTCCGCACCATCTTACCTAGCCGCGCCGATAGTTTGGGCAGGGATTGGGTCTCATTCCGCAGACGCAGGAGCAAATTCAGCGTCCCCAACACCCCCGCCGCTACCACCACATTGCGCGTCCGCACCACCGTTTTCGGTTTGATCAACCAGGCAGTTGTCCGCTCATACACAATTTCATACCGTGCCCCGTCCGGTTCCCCTTCTGGTAGAGGCCGAATATCCACCACATTGGCTTCCGGGCGCACTTCCGCCCCCCACTTCTCCGCCAGATACAGGTAATTTTTGTCCAGCGTGTTTTTAGCGTTGTGGCGGCAACCAACCATACAACCGCCACAATGGATACACCCGGCCCGGTCTGGCCCTTCGCCATCGAAGTACGGATCGGGCACGGTTTTGCCCTGTTCACCAAAGAAAATCGCCACCGGCGTGGGCTTGAAGGTGTGTTCTTGCCCTAACTCGGTGGCGATCTCTTTCAAAATATAGTCGGCGGCCCAAAATTTGGGGTTGGGCACAACACCGAGCATCCGGTTGGCGGTGTCGTAATGGGGTTCCAACTCGGCTTCCCAATCCGCCAGCCCCTTCCATTCCTCGGCCTCGAAGAAGGTTTGGCCCGGTTTGATGTGGGTGCTGGCGTAGACCAGACTGCCGCCGCCCACCCCGGAACCGTTAAGGATGAGGATGTCATTGAGAAAATTCAGCCCCATGTAGCCAAAGCAACGTAGGGCGGGCATCCAGAGAAATTTAGGCACATTCCAGTTCGTTTTGGGGAAATCCTCGGCGTTGTACCGTTTGCCCCGCTCCAGGACGAGGACACGATACCCCTTTTCGGTCAGGCGCATGGCCGAGACACTACCGCCAAAACCGGAACCGACGATCACATGGTCAAACGTATCACCAGCGGGGACGGATTTGTTCAGGTGCATAGGACAATACCTTTTGGAAGCTAGAGGGCAGAGCCAGAGTTAGAGGAATTCTATCTCCGGCTAAACTCTGACTCAATGGTTAAGCGAGAGCTAAAGCCAGGACGAGGTTTTTTCCTCTAGCTCTCGCTCTAGCTCCATCCTCTTATAACACAGTGCGTTATAATTTTAGCCTTTTCGCAGGAATTGTCTATGTGAGTTTGGGAGGGAAAGAACTGAGGGATGGATAGATATACTTGAAGGGATCAAGTTACGGTACAACAATTTCATTGATAGGTCTACTCTCTGCCAGGCGTTTGAGTAACTGTTGTAAGTCCGGCTTGATGGGAGTGCGGATCATGTCCTGAAAACTGGGTTCACTACGAATTCCTGTGGCAATTGGGCCAGCATAAAGTTGATGATCTTTTAATTCGATGATATCAGTAGGGTTTTGTTGTTGGCTACCATACGAGAAACTGAGCATATTGACTTCCGACGAATGGGTGGTAATGAATTGCCGCAAATCCAAAGCTGTGGACGCCGAAATATAGTCGGCTAATGTATCTTGCACTAACCACACAGCCTTACCGCCCCAATGCAGGGCTACTTCTGATTTGACGATCAACTGGCTGACCATTCTCGCCCAAACTTGTCGCTTGTTAATAGATGGAGCATTGTGTGGTCGTGCTAACAAAGCATCTTCAAAAGCCTGCGCAATGGTCGTTCGCTGAGCCTTATTCCCCCCAGATGTGCTAGAAGTCATAATTTCAATGATGCCAGGTATACCAACCGGGCAATCTTCTACAAAATCTTCGTCGTTGTGCCTGATGATAGTATACCCGCCTTGCACAAATACTTTGCGCCATAACGCCCACGGTGCGAAAAAGGTCGCCAACTGGCTTTGACTAACCGAAGCAATAGGCATCACAATGTAATCGAAGGTATAGTCGAAAGTTTTCGTAAGACCTTGCCTGGTTTCCGCAAACTTCAGTTTAACCTCTGACCAGACACCCAGCCGTGTACCGGATGGAAAGCCTAATATCCGCACAAGTTCTGCCTCTACATTCATCTGATAGGCTCGTTTGAATGCCTTTTTGCTCCCTAAGATCAGCAACCGCCGAGGACAAACAACCCAGGGTGTTTCATCTTCACGTAGTTGAATGGAACATACACCAACCGCTACAACTCTCCGCTCTCCAAAATAGGTTTTGAGTAGTTCATTTCTCGTCAAATCTACCTGTGAAGAATAACGATTGCCACCCCCATCACAAGGCCCCCCCATAAATGGGCAATGTGCAGTATGCCGGGTTTCTTCTGCTATTGGGGTTTTGACGGATAAGGGGTAACCAAATAGTTCATAGATTTGGGGCATTAAACACCTTGATGATTTCTGTGGCAAGGGCATGAGCAACTGGTGGTGGGACAGAATTAGCGACCTGGCGATGTTGATCCAGGCGACGCGCACGCCCAGAACGTCCACGAATAGGGCCACGGAGAATATATTCATCCGGGTAGCCATGAATACGCATATATTCACGGGGGGTTAGATAGCGATTATCTGTAGGGTGAAAAAATATTTCGCCACAACGCAATGTATTAGACGGTTCTTGTCTTGAAAGTCGTTTGAACTTGGTTGTGTCTTTTTTCGTCAAATTACAGCGTTGTTCCTTGGGCAAATGGTGTTGTGCCGCTAAATGCGAACCTTCCGGGACACCATTGATGCGAAAACGGTCACCACTCGGCGTAACATCTAAGTGGCTGTTTTCAGGAATATATCCATTTTGCGGATAGGGGGAACCCAAACCATTGAGTACTTCGCCTACTGTTATAAACGGAGGCAAAGAAAAGAGGGGTGTCGTTTTACCTTGTGCATTATGGGTGGGTTCTGGGAATTGGTAATTATTTGGTCTAAGGGTGGCTACAATAAACACCCTCTGGCGAAGTTGAGCCACACCATATTCGGCAGAGTTAACAACCTTCCATTTAGGCACATAACCTAATACTTCTAGTTCTAGCAACAGTTGTTCAAAAGCTCCCCCAGGCTTACCGTTTTCATCAGGTGAATTAAGTAAACCCTTCACTTGTTCAATGAGAATGGCACGGGGCTTAAAGATTGCCGCAAAACGTGTCATTTCAAAGAGCAATAAACCACGTGAATCATTCAGACTGTGCCGTTTACCAATTTGGGAAAATGCTTGACAAGGGGGACCGCCACATAATAAATCCAATTGACCACTGGCTAAGGATAGTTCAGCCATTAGCATAGCAGGATCGATCTGGCGAATGTCTTTTTCAATTACTTTTGTCTGCAATTGTTCGCGCTGAATATTGTCACGGAGCGTTTCGCAGGCATAGGGATCGAGTTCAACACAGGCCAATACATCGAATCCAGCTTGCCTGACACCAATATCCATCCCCCCTGCTCCCGAAAATAAGGATAAGGCTCTGAACTTGTTTTTCGTCGTTACAATTGCATTTTCCATGCGAAAATTTTAGCACACATGCTCTAAGGGGAAAACCTTTGCGCGGCCGCATCCTGCACCCTACCTCTTCTTTACTAGCCTCAGTGTGGAGCCGTTTGATACCAGTCCAATCTATCCGCGGCCGCGACAGGTTGCGCTTATCAAGATACCATAGGGCGGTGCGGCGGGCGTCTCGTAACGGGCATAGGGGAATCGTTTTGGGATAATCCAACTCCCGTCACTCCCCATAAGCCTATCTACCATAAACTACCCCTGTAGAACTATATACTGGCAACGGGCATAATCTGACATTTTTTCGCCCTGTCCCCCCCTCGCTTTGTCGCCGCGTCGGGCATCGCTTCTCTCGTCGGCCTTGCCCTCATTGAGGTATTCCTATGAGAAAATTTCTCTTTTGCTGTCTACTGATAAGCACACTGTTGGGTTGCCGTCCCTCTGAACGCGCAACACCCTATCCCTCTACTGCCACACCGCTCCTTCTGCCAACAGACACGGTGGACACAGTCGCGCCTACCCCTTCAGCCGAACCAATGGCGACGCCTATACCCTTGCCCACGGCCTCTCTTCCGCCCACACTTTCCCCCACCCTCGCGCCTCTATTCATCCCCACAGCTTCCCCTAACCTTGCCAGCCATAGCCCAACCCTCTTTGCCGATTGGGTCTATGGGGAGCGTTTAGGCGGCTGGCCGACTCATCTGGCAGTGGTTGAACCTTATCTTTACACCATTGTTGGCCGTGATACGCTGGTGATCGCCAATCGTGATGGGAATTCATTCTTTGCGCCCGTTAGCCAGCTTTATTTGGGCCAGGGGCGTGTCGAGGAGCTTGGGGTAGAAAATGGGATCGCCTATGTAACAAGGGTAACGGCCAGTATTGATGTCAGTAATCGGGCATTGATCCTCATTGATGTGGGTGACGCGGCCGCGCCCCATATCCTTTCTAGCTGGTCAGAGCCATTCAACAAGGCCACCATTGACAATAACCTGGCCTATTTGGGCGAAGGCGACGTTCCTTACTATGATCCCGGTTTACGCATCCTAGACCTGAACAACCCCAATCAGGTGAAAGCTCTGGGTTGGCTACCTTTGCCAACCCCTGTCGGAGCCGTCGCCATTGCCCCGCCGTATGCGTACATAAGTGACGGGTCAACCCTCTACATCGCCGATATAAGCCAGGCGGCATCCCCTTCCCTGGTTGGTTCTGTTGCCCTAACACCTTTACCAGATGGCACTCCCTGGCCTTATCTGGATACACAAGTAGCCCTACTCGAAAACCGCATCCTGGCCCGCACCGGTCAGGAGCTATACCTGCTTGATCGCCATAACCCTACCCAACCCCAAATTGTGGCTCATTATGACCAGGTACACCTGATGACTGCTGGCAACCAGCAGGCTTTTTTTTCTACCCCGACGGGGTTTTATGGCAGTGATGTACTGTATTCCCTGACCGCAGAGCAGACCGAATTGGGTGAACCCGTCCTGGCTTCTGTTGGCCCCTTGAACGATCTGGCGACCACGGGTGATTCGTTTTACACCCTGGACAATTACACGGTTTATCAGATCAATCCTGACCCGGATAATCCCGCACAAACAGGTGTGAATGAGGTTTATTTTCCCCCATCTTTTAGCGCGGAAGCTATCACCCTCATAGACGAACATCTGTATATCGCCACAGAGAGTCGCATCGTCGGTTGGGATGTCAGCCATCCTTTGCAACCAAACCGATCAGACATCTCTTTTTTGGGATCAACCACACACATCAGGGCTATTGGGGATTATCTGATCGATCTGGAGCAAGATGATCTGGCCCAACAAACGGTTTTGACCATACACGACAGCCGCAAAGACGAAACCTCATCATGGATCAGCAGTCTAACCCTACCCAATGTCACCCATGTCCAATCCATACACCAGATAGGCAGTCAACTGTATCTGGCTGTGCCCACTCAGGGGGTGCTCATTGTGGATCTGACAGACTTGTACCAACCCTATCACCTGGCATCCATTCCTTTGCCAGACATCTCAGGGATGGTGGGGGGGAACAACACCCTGTATACGGCCAATGGCAGTCAGATTCAGGTATGGGATGTCCATGACCCGGCCTTGCCTGTGCCTATCAGTAGTCTGGCGATGGTTGACGCCAATACCGACCACACCTACGGCATTTCGGATATGGTTTTAGATGGTCAATGGCTTTATGTAGCCCTGGGGGGATTTGAAATGGCGGTGGTGGATGCCAGCAGTGCCGAACAGCTTACCCTTCAGGAAATTGTACCGCTGGATATGACCTACGGATTAACGATTACGGGTAACTACCTGTTTGGTTTTACCCCGAATCCAGTCACCTATGAGCTAGATTTGGTTATCAGTTCGCTCCCCCTCACGGGCACAGAAAAAAGATTCATGTCCATACCGGCCATCTTGCCAGAGTCCCCAGGGCAGTTGACCAGCCGTATTGTTCTGGTGGGTGATGTTGTATTTGTCGCGGCTGGAGCCAATGGGGTACAGATGATTCAACTTCTGCCTTGATCGGAGTTCGAGACACCACGATTTCTGGGTTTTGGGGATTTCGCGGGGTACGGGCAACCCTTGTAGTTACCCCACACTGGGCAGGCATCGCGGCCGCATCAGCCAATCGTCTGGGTGAGAATGAGCGCCGAAGGGTGAGCCGGGTCGTGGAAGATGGTTTGTTCGGCGGGATGGAGCGTTTGGGCGGTGGCGATGGGTTCACCCGTGCCAGGGTTGCGCGACCAGCGCGGAAAGGCCCCGCTGGAAACTTGCACCCGCAAGCGATGCCCTTTTTTGAACTGATAAGCCATCGGCCAGAGTTCGATGACCAGTTTGAGTGTGCCATCGGCTTCTGGCGCGGGCTGACCCGGAACGATCCGGCAAAGCTGGTCGGTGATGTTGGTGGATTTACCGGCAGGGTCTACATCACACAGCCGGACAAAGAAATCGGTGTGGGCGCGGCTGGATTGCACGTATAACTCGGCGGTCACTGCGCCAATATATTCTTCGGCTTGTTCCAGGGGAGCACTTGTGTAAAGCAAAACATCAGACCGCGCTTCCAGAGGGCGGTTGTCTTTGGCCCCGGTGCTTTTGGCCATGCTGGCCCCGCCCACACTGGGAGTGGGGCTGTTGGGGTCATAACGGTAATGGTCAGGGGCAGAGGTGGGGGGTGGAGCGGGGGAGAGTGTACCCTGGGGTTGGAGATGCCAGCGCCGCGGCCGCGTACCCGTCATCGGCCAATCTGGGTATTCCCGCCATTCATTGGCCCCCATCACAAAGAGGCGCACCGGGGCCTGGCGCAACCCCGCACGATCCCCCAGCAGATGGGCACGGAACCAGGCCAGCGATTCGCGCAAAGCCACCGGCATCAGCGGCAGATCGGTATGCGCCCAGGGGCCAATCGTCAGATAGGGCTGTTGTCCTGCCTGCCGCAACATCTGGTAATCCCGTAACGTCTGGGGCAAAAAAATGTCATACCACCCGCCGATCATCAGGTTGGGGGCGGTGATGTGGGGCACATCGGCGGTGAAATCCACGGCCAACCACCATTCATCACCGGGTTGATCATGGCTGATCCAATCCTGCCAGAACTGCACCGGGTGGCCCAACATCGTTTTGGGGGCATCAATCAGGGGTAAGGTGCGATAACCGGGCATGTTGCTATCTTCGCTCCGCAACGACGCCACGAAATCACGCCAGGAGCGTTTTTCCTGGGTGTGCATGGCCACAGCCCAGCTTAAGCCGGATTCCAACCAGAACGCTTCGCCGGGATAGATGATGCTCCGAAATTCGGCACTGGTGATCCAGGTGGACATGGCCTGTAGTTCTGGCCCGGCCTCGCGGGCCACCGACCATTGGGTTAAACCCAGGTAGCTGGGGCCGACGGTAGCCAGTTGGCCGTTGAACCAGGGTTGTTGTTTGATCCAGGCCACAGTCGCCAGGCCATCGGCACGCTCGTGGCGAAAGGGGTTGAAGTCGCCCCCGGAGCCAAATGTGCCACGACAGCTTTGTACCACCGCCCGGAAACCCCGCTCGGCAAAGGTACGCCCCAGCAACAGGCCGAAGAGACCGGCCCGGCCATAGGGAGAGCGGGCGAGGATGGTGGGCAGTTGATCGCGGCCGCGTGGGGCATAGATATCTGTCAGCAGTGACACCCCATCCGGGGCAGACACGGCAATATCACGCTCTACCACCAGATCATAGGTCTCGGCTGGGGGCAATTTGGCTAAACGGGCTAACAAACGACTCATGAAACTCATATTATTTCCCTTTGTTCCTGGCTTCGGCGTGGAGCCGTTTGATGCCTGACCAATCTATTTGCGGCCGCGGCAAATTGCGCTTATCGAGATACCGTTGGGCGGCACGGCGGGCGTCTCGGATGAGGCGCAGACTGCCCAGGGGATTGCTGTCCATACCGGGGATGATTTTCTGCGGCCGCAAGACCCACCCCCCTTCCCCTTCTTCACGTGCCAACTCCCCCACCACACTGTAGCCGTGCAAATTCCACAATTGGGCATCGTGGTGGTGACTCATCAAACTGGCCGGGCCAGGTTGAGCCACCACCTCCGGCGGCAATTGAACCCGGATCACCTGCCGCGCCCCATCCGCCTGCGGCACACAACGCACACTCAACGGAAATCCTTCAGCATCTACAAACGATAAAACCGAACTTTCATATTTAGCAATAGCTTTGACAATTTCGTTCCACATGAGCAAATCCTTGGAGAAGCATTTCAGCATTTCAGCCGGTCAGCATTTCAGCTTTTGGCTGACTAGCTGACTAGCTGACTAGCTGACGGGCTGACTGGCTAAAATCCCCGGACGGCCACCAGCGGATGGTCTGCGGCCGCACGGTGATCACAATGCGCATGTAATACCAGTCGGTCAGGTAGCGCATGAGGGGGTTACTGCTGTACAGGCGCGAGGCCGGTTGCCGCCCAAAGATGGTGTCACGCCAATAATCTTCCAGGCCAGCGACAGAAGTGATGATTTTATCGGGTGCGGCCGCGAGGCCCTGCACCAAAACCGCCGGTGGATTACTCAGCCCACTGGCCGTCGGGTTAGAGAAAAGCAAGGCCACATGGGGGTTGCGCCGGATGTTGAACGCCTTTTGCGGGTAGGCGATGGACGTGGTGAGCAAAAATTGTTCCTGCTCCGGCAAATAACGAGCCGATGTGGGCCAGGCCAATGGGGTTCCATCGCGGCCAATGGTGGAAAACTCACAGGTCCTAAATTCACGAAAAACGGCGAGAACTTCTGGGGGGAGTATCATAGGGATCATGGTCTCCTAACCTGGACAAGCCAGAATCAAAAAGATGGGCACAGAGGTATACGGAGATTTGTAAATTCTCCTACGAAAATGTAGGGCGATTTTATAAATCGCCCAGTGGACAATTTACCAAATTGTCCTACAAATTTTCCACCTGTAAATTTTTCGGTGACGTACAGGGTGGAGACATCAGTCTCTACCCCACGATACCCCCCTATCTTGTACGTCCCCAGATTATTTACACCAGGAAACTTTTCATTAAGACCACCACCTGCTCATAGCTGGTTCTGAGTTCTTGTTTCAGGGCTTCCCACTCAATCGAAGTCACGGCTTGTAACTGCCAGCTTTCGTCCCAGTTTACTTTGCCTACCGTCTCGCCCCGCATGTACTGAGCCAAAACATCTATGTAAAAACGGACATGATTCACCTGGGCGGCGATGCTGGCGCAACGTACCGACACCGGGCGTGACGCTTCTTCAGCAGAGAGGGTCGCCAGCGTCTCAAATAATGATGTGCCTCGATCCAGGTAATGTCCCTGGACCTGTTCAAAGGTTTCTCGTACCAGGGAATACAACGGTTCGGTGAAGCGTTCAAGAGGTATTTGTTGGGTCATGATGTTACGCTCTGAAGCCCCATCCCCCAGTGATTCCAGGCAGATAGGGAACCCGATAAGTGGGCCAAAGGGGGGTGCATTAGAGAATTCGCTGTTCTTCCCCGAAGGTGGGAAGTGGATGCGGCCGCAATGCCCTAACAGAGCGCGTCCAGGTGGGAAAGGATACGTTCGGGGTGTTTGAGGCGCAACGCGGCCGCACGGGTATCCGCAATTGCCTGGGTCACGGGTTCGCCTAGTTGGACCAGCAAGCGGCAAATTTCCAGGCGGCACTGGCATTCGGTAGCCAGTTGGCCGGTGTTGACCAGTTCGTTCAGTTGTTGTTGGCGGAGGGCCAGCGCCTGGGCTGGTTGACCCAGGGCCGAATGATAACCGCAGAGAGCGTCATAATAATCAGTGGGGGGTTTGCCCGGCCAACGTTCGGCTTGGGTGAGGGCCTGCCGGGCGTAACGTTTGGCGGGTATGGGCTGTTCCTGGTGTGCGGCCGCGCATGCCTGCCAGGCCGCATAAATAAACCGGTGCGCTGTCCAGGACCAATAACTACGTTCAATCGCCTTCATCCCCAGCCGGGCATATTCGGCCAGTTTGGGCCAATCCTGCATCTTAAAGACAATGGCACACAATCCCAGGTACACGTTTACCCGGTAATCATCTTTATCTTCTTCGGCACGATCTTCTAACCGGGCCATACGGCCTAACTCCACCGCCAACGCTTTTTCCAGGTTCCCTTTTTTCAGTTCAAACTGGGCGCGTTTTCCCAGTAAGCAGTGATAACACTCAACTTTGGGGTGGATTTCGGCTTCCATATATTGCAGAGCCTGCTCAATCTGTGTGGCGTAACCCAGCGGATCAATGCCCATATAGGCCCGGATCAGATCTTCATGCACGCAGATCCGTTGGGGACAGTCGCTCATAGCTGGTTTACGGGCGGCGACAGTGGCCTGAACCGCTTTGGCAAGGGCTTGATTGTATTCGCCCTTGTCGGCCATGAGGGTTAGCAGGTGCAGGTGGGTAAAACAAAGTTCCCACCAGGGTTCGTTAAGTTGCCGGGCCAGGACTAATCCTTCATCCAGCAAACTCAGTTGCCAGTTAGGGTCTACATCTTCTGCCCGATTGGCGGCATAGAAAAGTTCTATCAGGTGTAAGCGCTCCAGGTCTTGAGCCTCATATACCTGCCGATGATATTCGTCTACCCATTGCCAGATGCTCATACAGCTATTCTAACGCAGAATTGAGGAAAGGGGAGTGAGGTAGGAGTATATCCACGTTTTGTGGGAGGCCTGACAGGTTTTAGAAACCTGCCAGGTCTGTGCCCCACGATTTATGGGTGTACTCATGAGGTAGTAATTCTCAATTTGGCCTGAACGTCTAAAAATGCCGAGGCCGCCCAGTCGTAAAACGGGCCGGGCTATGGTTACGAAGGTCGTTGGCCTACTGTTTTAGCCCCTAGTAGTGCGACAGACAAGATTTGTCGGTTGGAAGGTGGTGGCACGGTCAGGAGACCGGCCACAGCTATTCGACGGAATAAGTTTGTTGAACTACTAGGGCCTGGTACTGATAGCCCGGCGGTTTGACCGCCGGATGGATTAACGGAACGTTTATCGTTCAAACTGAGAATTGCGGGGAGTGAGAGACATGGCTCTCGCTCGTCCCTTTAAGCTCAAGCTCTCCGTTCCCGTGGCTAAAATCGCCAGGAATTATGCGTCATTCCTTATTGTTCTGGTTCTAGCCGGTTGAATAGGGATGTGCTGTACTGAATGGCTTTCAGGCGGCGATGTCGTTCCCAGGCAAAGTAGACGGTGTCCAGGGCCATACGCCCATACTGACCCATTGCCTTGAGGAAGTGGCCTACCCCGGTGAGGCCGGAAGCGGAGCCATAACGGCGGCGCAGGTAATCTTGGCCTGGGAAACAGTAGGTGGTTAAATCTAAAACCCGAATGGGGCGTAGGATGAAGGCCCCATTGGTGATGAGCAGAAAGTGCCACCATTTACTTTGCCGTTCCCCCTGGTATTGGGCGAGGGTGTACTCTACCATTTTGTTCATGGCGAAACGGGTCACGCGGCCGCATGCTTCCCCCCGTAATTCTGCCAATACCCAGTCAGGTACGGGCGTTGCCAGAAATTCCTGGCATACCTGTAAAACCGGGCCGGTCATCTCTACAATGCCCCATTGTTGGGAGAGCCGCACAATTTGTTGCCAGGCCGCTTTATCAGGCGTTAATTGTTTAATGGCTTCAGCGATATCTACAAAGTACATGAGCATTCCATCCCCCAGGATGATGCGGGCCAGTTCGGGATGTTGCCAGGTGCTGGGCAGATAGACTGCATGTTTAACCAGGTGGATGATGAGGGTCAGGATGAAATCGGGTAGTGCCTGGTTGCGCACGGGCAGACCCAGAAGTGTGCCAGGGGTGGCCCGATCCATCATGGCTTCGTAATTGATTGTCTGGCGGGTGAGGGGATGATCTAAGGCCCAATGGATTTCGTACCAGACGCGTAAATCAGCGGTGGAGCGTTGTTGGTGCAGGTGGTGGCGTTCGTAATAGGCATCTTGCATGAGGTTGGGCCAGAAGGCGTCTACCTCTATCTGTTTCAGGAGTTCCATCACGGCGGCCACATCGCGATGGCGCACCAGGAGATCTATATCGCCGCCAGGGCGCATGGCTTCATCACCGTAGAGGTTGAGGCAGGTGATCAGCCCTTTGATGATAACGATTTCTAGCCCGGCCGCGGCCGCGAGGGGGAGAAACCGTTGTAGTGATTCTTTGAACCATTGGGCACGCAGGCGATATAACGCGGCCGCGTCGTCTAAGGCCGTTCTGGCTATCGCGGGTAGGCGATCAAGCTGGCCTGTTTCCTCTAGTACTCGGGGTAACAAGGTGTGCATGCGGTTTTGCACCCCGACTGTGACCAGCCGAGGCCAATCCAGATTGTCCGGGGCTATCAGGGGAGATGGTTCTCGCCATTGGTTGACACATTGCCAGAGAAACGTTTCCTCAGGAGTTAGCGAAGCTCGTTTTATCATAGGGTCAGGTGATTGATACATAATTGCGGTATCTTCTCGTAACTATAGCATTTACGATTGACGATTTTAGATTTACGCTTGGGAACACGCTGGTTAACGTCTCACAAAACCCAGAATCTTTATCTTAAGGTAAGCGTTCAGTCCCTCTGGTGCGAAAGCCTTCCCAAGGTTTCGGGAAAGGTGTTGACCAGTGGAACAAACCTTGGGAAGGCTGAACGCTTACTCTTAAGCTCTATAGTTACGCCACGCCAGGGTAAACGTTCACTCGAATATACCCACGTTTTGTGGGAGACCTGACAGGTTTCTAAAACCTGTCAAGTCTGTGCCCCACGATTTATGGGTATACTCTGTTCACTCTATCCATAACAAGAGTTTTGTTCTCTGAGCGAACTCTCCGGAAATTGTTAGAATCTAGTAGGGCGATTGCATACGCGGATTTGCCCCACCCCTAACCCCGCTCCCAGGGGCGGGGAATTTTTTAAGAGCCGTTTTTCGCGGGCATTCACCCGTGAAAAACGGCTCAAGTTGGTTCTTTTCCCTTCCTGGCGGGAATCGTTAAGGCGGTGGGTTCATTGGGGTGAGTAGGCAATCGCCCTGTAGAATCTAGCCGGTTAATTGTGCCACCCCCAACAGGGGTTTACAAATTAGAGGGGGATGGGTTTTGTTCCAGGCAATAAAATTGGGGCATGGTTCAGGTAAGTTTTACAAATTTAACGGTTAAGCACCATTTGCCGACTTTTGAACCGCGCCAAAATTTGGTACTTTGGATTCAACGGTGAGTCTACTGCAAAAAGCCCGGTTTCCGACTAATTTAACCGTCGCTCCCAGAGAAAAAGAACCCGGGCTTTTAACTGTTTTGACCTTTTTTCGGTGGACGCAATGGTTATCTGTTAATGCCTGAAAAGTGAAGGTAACGATCATTCATGCTCGCTTTCATCCGCCATTATTTTAGTCCTACGTTGCGTCAGGTTATCCTCCTTTTTCTCATTGATATGGGGACGAATGTTGTTGACTATGCCTTCCATTTTTATCTGGGCTGGGTATTACAGCCAACGGATTTTGCTATTGTCCAGACGGTGAATTCGGCTTTGTTGGTAGCGGTGACGGTATTTGGGATGAACCAACCGGCGGTGGCCCGCCTGGTAGCAACGGCGGCTGGGGATGAGGTCCAAGGGCGAGCCATTTTTCAGACCTTTTTGGGGCAAAGTAGCTGGTTGGGGCTGGCATTGGTGGGGCTGATTGGGGCGGGGCGGGGGCTGATTGCCTCATGGCTGAATGTACCACCGATGGCTGTGGCAATTGCGGCCGCGATGCTCTGGTTTGCGCTTACT
This sequence comes from Chloroflexota bacterium, assembly GCA_018004935.1. GTDB lineage: Bacteria > Chloroflexota > Anaerolineae > Promineifilales > Promineifilaceae > Trichofilum. The sequence goes on from JAGNBF010000038.1 coordinate 52,661, forward strand.
CGTCCGGTGGTGGCAGGTATGCTTCAGGCACGGCAACAATTTTGGGCTTACGGTGGCTCACGTACTGTGTATGCCGTGAGCCGATTGGGGTTGGCTCTGATTTTACTCACTGTCTGGACGTCAAATGCCAATCTGGCCCTGATCACCTTACCTTTAGGGGCGTTGGCGGCGCTTTTGGCCGGGTTGTGGGCTTTGGGCGGGTCTGTCTGGCGGCGAACACCCCGCCTGGCCCGGAATGTGGTTGTAGAGGGGTGGCGGCTTTCGTTGGGGGCGTTGGTGGCTTATGGGGCCTTTATGTTTTTGCAGAGTGTAGATGTGATTTGGGTGAACCGAATGTTTGCGCCGGAGGACGCGGCCGCGTTCTCGGCTGTGGTTTTGTTCCGTCGTTTATTAGCCGTGTTGCCGGGGGCTGTGGTTGTGATTATGTATCCGCGTGCGGCCGCGCTTGTGGCCCAGGGGCAGTCACCGGCACGCCTGCTCCGCCTTACCACCTTGGGCATTACCCTGCCGACATTACTCCTGACGCTGGTCTATTTTGCCTTTGGTGACACATTGATGGCGGTGAGTTTTGGCGGTAAATACCTGCAAGCCGCCCCGCTGTTGGGGTGGATGGGGGTGGCGATGTTGGGGCATGGGCTGGTGACGATGTGGTTGAACTTTTTTCTGGTAACGCGGCCGCTGGGTTATGTGGTGGCTCTGGTTGTTGCGGCCGCGGGGCATTTGTTGCTCCTCACCCTCTTCGGGACCACTTTAGCTCGTGTCACTCTCATTTTTGGTTTGACTGGGTTATTATTAACCAGTATAGGTCTGGGCTTTTATGATTTGTCTCAGAGGCGTGCCAGGCCGGGAAAATGGACGAAGGTTAATGGAACAGTGTAAACGTTCCGTTACTCCACCCGGCGGTCAAACCGCCGGGCTATCCGTACCCAGCCCTACGGGCTAAAACAGCAGGCCAATGGCCTTCGTGACCATAGCCCGGCACATGAGAAAGTTCCCCGCTCCTCGGGGCGGGGTTAGGGGCGGGGGATACCATGTTACCTGACTGTTTTTTTAAACGACAAACGGCCTGGGTAACAATACGGACGGCGTGGATGAATTTACATGACTGAACGGTTACGGAGCAGGCTGAATTTCGCCGAGAATCCTATGAAAACATTACTTATTTTGCGTCATGCCAAATCGAGTTGGGCCAATGTGAATCAAACGGATCATGAACGGCCGCTGAATGGACGGGGGAAAAAGGATGCCCCGCAGGTGGGGCGGGTACTTAAGGAAAAACAGATCACCCCAGATCTGATTATTACCTCTACCGCGGAACGAGCTTTGGCGACGGCGGAAGCGGCCGCGATCAGCAGTGATTATGACCATGAGTTAAAACTAGATGGTCGGCTTTACCTTGCCCCTGTTTTCACTTACCTGGCCGTTTTGCGTGAACTGGGCACTGGCCCGGCCTGTGTCATGGTTGTAGGCCACAATCCCGGGTCAGAAGATCTGGTGTATCATCTAACGGACGAACCAGAGTTGATGCCTACAGCCGCCCTGGCCTGCATCACACTACCCCTGGCCCATTGGTCGGAGCTAGATGAAAAGGTGAAAGGGAAATTGGTGTGGTCATGGCGGCCGCACGATGAATGAAGAGGATTTTGTTAGGGCTAAGCCGGTTGCCTGGGCTTGTCGAAGGCCGTTGGTTTTGACAGGCTCAACCAACTTGCTGTGGCCGGTCTCCTGACCGCACCACTCACGTTATTTCTGAACGATGCCTAAGCGGCTTTCTTTTTCACTGCCCGTTCGGCTCCATTACTCTCATACAACTTACTCAGGCTTTTGTTTCGGGCGACCCATAACCCCACCAGGCCAATCTTCAATTCATAAAGCGAGGTAGCATCATCCCCCAGCTCGCGCAAGATGTCTCGTTGCCCCAACCGGTTCAGGGCGATAGTCACTTCGGCGGGGGTGAGTTGGATGTTGTATTTACTCAGGTATTGGAGCAGATCAGAGGGGTGGAAGGGGCGCTCACGATCCATCAGATGTGCGGCCGCGGTGAGGAGCGCTCGTTCAGCTTGTGATGATTGTTGCCACAAGTACGCAAAATGGGCCTCGCCCAAACTCAACATCTGATCCAGCGTGGCGTTTACATCCGAGATGGTGATGTAAGGGTTTTTTTGCTCGTTGGCCCGGTTGACCAGGGTATAACAAACAAGTTGCAGGAAGTAAGGATGACCGGCCGTCACCCGCAAGATCTTCTCCAGGGCCAGATCATCATAAACCAGGTGCGGGCTAACTGGTTCTGTGATCAGCCGGGTTGCGGCCGCGGTGTCCAGAAAACCGATTTCCCCATGTAAGGCAATATTAAACAAAACAGACCAGTAATCACTGCTCATCTCTTCTAGCCGGTGTGTGCCCACAAACACAAAACTCAGCCCTTCCGCATGTTGCATCAGGTGGCGCAGGTAGGTGAAAAACGTCGGTGGCAAAATGCCATCATTGACCAGGTTTTGGAATGCTTCAAACTCATCAAACACAAGCAGGAGAGTTGTGCCAGGAGGTAAGAGCGCCTGGGCGGAGGGAATAAATTGCCGTTGGAAGAGATGGGTAGGATTTTCATTCCAGACCGCTCGGTCTGGTATCTCTATGGCAAACCCTTTGGTGGCTAAGGCATCGGCAATGGCCCAGGCCAGGTCATAAAACAGGGCGGCCATCCCTTCTACCACGCCCAATGATTGGCAATCAATATACACCACCAGCAGGTTTTCGGGCAGATGTTGATCTAACCGTAACAGGGCGGATGTTTTGCCGGTGCGCCGCTGTCCTACCATGATCAGGACTCGATTTTGCTCGCTGTGGCGCACGTTTTCGGCAATAAAGTGGAAAAACCGTTCCCGCCCTACAAACAGGGGGCTATTACGGCGGAGCGGTGTGCCCGGCGAATACGGGTTCATAATGGCGGTAAAATCACGTGCGGGAGGCAAGAGGTGCACCATGTCGGCAAATTCCACCGTTTTGCGGGTACGGTGGCGGTCATCGTAAATAACCTCACACACCAGACGGAAGCGGTCTGTTACCCGGGGGGCGATGGTAAAACTGATGGGGCGGCCGCGACCAGGCGGTAAAAAGGGAAAGGTTTGATCAGGGCTGTGGCGGTCAAAGGCCGGACTTTCGGCCAGGGAAATAATGACGTTTTCGGCGGGGGCGCGGCCGCTATTTTTGATCTCCAGGGTCACTTCCGTCTCATCACCGGCCACAAGCCGCCGGGTTTTAAGCCGAACTTCCAGGCTGGCCTGACCTTGAATCTCCTCGGTAGCGGCTGTGACCAACCCCAACCAACGCGCTGTTATAGCTGTTACCAGACATTTTTCGATCCGGTTTACCTGCCAGGTCACCCGCTCTTGTAACTGTAATAACAATGTTTCGGCGTCGCGCAAGTAAACCAGGCGATCCCCGGCTTCTTCGACACGCTCACTGTCACTGATGCGGGTGATGATGGGGAGAAGGGCATCTAGCGACATGGCGGGTCGTTCGGCGCGGCCGCGAATTCGTAACGCTTCGCCCAATTGCGGCCGCAACAAACTTAACTCCGTAATCGAAGGGGCCGTCAGTAACTGCTGGGCCGTCTTAAACGTGGCCTGCCACGAAGCCAGGTCACGCCAGATGGGTGCCATCTGCTTGCCTTCTTCCAGGGCACCCAAAATAATGGGCAACCCGGCTTCTGGTCGCCCTGTGAGCAAGAACAACCCATCCACCAGCCCCGCCAGAGCCGGATTCCCCTCTAGCCGGGCCTGATTGGCCAGTCCCAGCAAAAAGCCAGGGGCATCGGCATTCAAGTTATAGGCCACCTTTATCATGTTAAGAGTGGCATCCGGCTGTTGCAGTAAGCGCCGATAAAAGCGGCGTGCCCGGACATCCGGTTGCCAGGTCCGACGCATAAACGCACCGCCAAACCCCACCAACAAAGTTACCAAAACCCCCGCCAGTACCCACATCCCTGTCCTGTCTTCCCGTTGCACCACCAGCGGGGGCGGGCCAACCATTGGCTCGACCAGACCAGAGTGGACATCATCATGATAAATGAAGCGGTATTGCACCCCGGCGGTGGTGGCCGGTGGCTCAATCAGCCAGAAAAGAGATTCATTGCGTTGCGCTGTTTGTTCCCCCTGCGATACCCAGGTATTGCTTACCGGATCAAACACTTCAAGCCGTATCCCGACAACCTCATTTTCTTCGATATTAATGACCGATATGTTCAGGCTGTAACCGGCTTCATTGGCTTCGGCCAGGCTGTTAAAGAGCAATGGGGCGCGGTTGACCTGCTTCTGGAACAGGCGCACCACTCCCGTCTCGGTGATGGCTACCAGTTCATCGGGCTGATCGGCCTGTCGCTGTATCCCTGTAAGCCAGAAAATTTCCCCCGCCATTTCTAACTGATCCCACAGATCGCGCTCATCGGCGGTGTAGAGGTACACCACACCATCCCGATTGCCCACAGCAATATCTGGCACAATGTCACCGTTGAGGTCGCCCCAATAAAAGGCGGTAATTCGCCCCGGTTCGGTGAGTCGCCAGGTCTCGGAGGGGGATGGTTCATTGACATAGGCCAGCCGGATCAGGTCCCCCTCTTCCGTGACTACATAGAGGGAGTTGCCGCCGACGAAGCTGTTGATCGGTGTGCGATTACTCTGGTACTCCCATAATGAGCGCCCTTCGGCCCCCAGGCCCTGGATAATGCCATCTTGCCCGGTTACGATCAGTTGCGAAGGCGGCAGGCCCTCTGGGGTGAGGGTTTGCAGGTTGACGACGTTTTGCAGGTAAGCCAGTTGATTTTTAGGCAGGCCTTTGTTGCTGAGGAAATGGAGCAGATTTGATTGGGTAATGGCGACTAATTCGCGGCGGTCGCCCCGATTGAGATCGAACCATAATAATTGATCCACGCGACCGGTGAGGCTGGTTTGCCAGAGGCGCTCTCCGGTGAGAGAGTAGGCTAGGATTTGTCCGTCAATGGTGCCAATGAGAATTTCCGGGCGACCTTCTTCGTTGATGTCGGCGATGAGCAGGCTGGTAATGAAGACGGGAAGCTGGATGCCTGCCCCCCAGACGGGATCGGGCTGACCATCGTTGGGGCGGAGGACGGTGATGTGACCGGTGTAGCTTTGCACGCCACGCGGGTTGGTGCGGCTCTGGTTGTAAACGACGACCAGCCCCGGCTGGCGTTTGCTATCGGTGTAAGCCAGGGCAGTCTGCCAGATGATGCCATCCATTTCGGTAAACCAGCGGCGGTTGCCGCTGTTGCTTTCGATGAGGTAGAGGATACCTCCTTCGGTACCAATGAGGAGTTCTTCCTGACCGTCATCTTCTACATCGAGAACCAGGGCGGTCTGCGGCCGCGTGTCCAAACGGAAATTCCATAATTCCTGGTTGCGTCCGGGGCCAAAACCGGGATCCAGCAGTTCTAACGAGCCATAACCGGCCAGAAGTAATTCCTCCCGCCCATCCTGGTTAATATCTACCAGGCGGGACAACCCAGTGAAGGAAGTTGTAGTGAAATTGGTGCTGAGGATGCGTCCCTCGTTGCTAAGCAGGAGTAGATGAGCTGGTTCGGTAGCGGTGAGGTCGTCAGCGTTCAGTAGAATATCTTCACGGGTGGGAGCGGGGGCTAAGTCGGTGATGTTGGGGTTGGCTTCATTTTCGGCCAGGTCATCGGGGCCGAGGGGGGGGAGTACGGGACTGGCTTCGGTGGCGGTGGTTAAGAGGGGTTCTTCTCCGGCGGCCAGGGTAACGGCTAAGGCAATAGGTTGTACCTCAGTGGTGGGGTTGGGAGAAATGGTAACGACACCTTGCTCCGGGGTGGGGGCCAGTTGATTATCCCAAAAGGTGCGGCCGCTACTGGTGTAGGCGATAAGTCGCCCGACGGTTGTGCCCACTAACAGATGGGGGATGCCATCCAGGGGGGCCATTTGTAGGGCCGAAATAGGTTTGTTGGGGGTGCGAAACCAGCGTTCGGTGTTGCGCTGACTATCAATGTAATGAACGCGGCCGCGGTCTGTGCCTACCACAATATCTTGCGGCTGTTCTGGGTCAAAATTGGTGAATGTCAGGGCGGTAATCTGCCCTTCCACCGCCCGATCCCATATGGCTGTTCCCTGCGTATTGAGGAGTGCCAGTTCACTATAGCTCCCACTGGTAAGATAACTGACAGCAACTTCGGGTAAGCCATCGCGGTTGGTGTCCCCAATTTGCACCAGGGGGGCGGGTTGGCTGGCGGGACGGGCGTAGCCAGTATACCGCCACACCAATTGCCCGGTTGTACTGTAGAGTCGGAGTTGACCGGAACTCAGCGCCACTAATATTTCGTCTACCCCATCCTGGTTGTAATCCATAATTACCAGACTGACGGGGGTTACGGGCATGAGGCGCGTCCAACGTTCGTTGCCGGTTTCATCAAGCAGGCTCAGGTGGGATAGGGTGACGAAGGCAATACTGCGGCCGCGTTCGTTCGCTCCGTTGCGATCCACTGTTTGTAACTGGAGAATGCGAGCTGGGGCGGTATAACTGCTGGGCCAGAGCGGTTGCCCCCCAGAGCTAAGGGCCGTGATTTTGGTGCCATCTGCGACCAAGACAAATTCCGCAAAATTATCATCGTTTAGGTCAGCGACTTCGAGCGAGGTAATCTGGCCCGTGGCGTCGTATTGCCAATAAGCGGGGGAAATGGTCTGGCTATGGGCGGGGGTAGGGGTAAAAAACAAGTAAGCGGTGAATAGCAGGCAAAGAAGTGTAAGCGGTCGGCGATAACGCCTGAGTCGTAAAGATCCCCCATGCCAGGCCCAAAAGAGGCAACGCTCCAGCATTTTTTGAAGGTCTATAGCGTCTTGGCGGGTACTCTTTCCCATGGCGTTACGGTTCGTCATTCAGCGGCGGCCGCAGGGCATATCCCACGCCCCGTTCACTGACGATCCAGTTGCCAAACGGTTCAATGGCCCGACGCAGGCGTTTGATGAGGGTTTTCAGACGATCTGCTGGGTCTTTGATGATGTTATTGCCCCACACGGCCATCTCTAATTCTTCCCCATGAACCACATCATTCATCTGTTTACCCAGGCATACCAAAATGTCGAATTGGGATGTGGTGAGATTGATTTCCTGGCCGTTGGCTTTGACCTGGTGTTTTTGCGGATCGATGACAAATGGGCCAGCCTGGATCAGCCCCTCTACCTGTTGGCGACGAATAAACCGGCGCAAGATTTCACTGGTGTAGCGGTAGCCCTGTTCTGAGGGACTGAGCAGGCATTGTTGTTCTAACATACGTAGAATGTCTACCGGCCCATCACTGATTGCCAGGGTGTATTGGGCCTCAGGGGTGAGGTTTTGCCACAAGTAACTCAGGTGAGATTCGGACTCAATTTCGATGGGGGTGTCCAGAGTTTCTAGATCGGCCACGGCGCTATCTGCCAACATCTGGAAGATATGGTACCCGGCCACGTGTAGAAAAAATGGATGGGGACCTACCAGGTAGTGAATATGGCTGATAATCTCCGGGCTGAAATGGACACCCGTGCCCTCTAGCCGGGATAACATCAGTTCGCGGGCTTCGGTTTCATTCATCAACCCCAGGGGGAGTGTGACAAAGATGTTGAAAAAGGGCGAACTCAGGATTTTCTCGTCAGCGGTGATGAGGAAGAGGGGGTGCTGACTGGCGGTAAGATAGGCCAGGCCATATTTGGTCGTAAGACCCCGCAGGCGGGCAAAGAAGTAGGGGGTCAGTTGTTCGTTGCTGGCGAGTAGTTCAAATTCATCAAGCAGAACGACAACACCTATCCCCTGCTGTGTAACCTGGTGAAGGGTGCGGTCCAGGGCACGGTAACTATCACCATTGGGTGGCGGTGCGAGGGGGATATGGGCGGTCGCGGCCGCGTCCTGCAACCCCGTCAGAAATACCTCATACACCTCTTCCGGCGGCGACCCCCCTAACTCCTGGCAATCTACCAGGACAAAAAGCATCTGGGGTGGGGCTAAATTGAACGGTGCCCGTACTTCTGGGCGGCATAGGTGAAGGAAAAGTGAGCTTTTACCAATGCGGCGGGGGCCGATCAGGGAAACACTCTGCCCGTTGCGTAGTAAACCTAAAATTTGGGCCGTCTCAGCCGAGCGGCCAAAGAAATGTTGGGCATGACGGATAGCGCCACGATGATAAAACGGGTTTTCCAGATTGTTCATAACCAGCCTTTTATGAAATATAGACACAGGGTAGGGCAATTTGCTGAGGACTGAGTGACTTCAGAGTGCCCACTTTTTCATCTCTTTGAATGCGTGCCATTGTAACACAATCCGGGCAAACGTGAATGGTTTAGTGGCAAATTGGTGACAACCAGTACAGTTTAGCAAAAATAAAAACGTATCTTCGGGATTTCAGGGGGTTGACACCATCTGTATGGGCAACCCTTGTGGTTGCCCTCGGCGGGGCAGGCACAAGGCCAGCCCCTACATGTAGCCGCACCCCACGAATTCCGAAAGACCCATAAAAACCGGGTTTTTCGGAAAAACCCGGTTTTTAGGCGGATGTCATCCAGGGAGCGCAGGGGTTGGGGTCTGTAAAAGTAGCGGGTGAAGCTACTCTCGTGACCAATTTTCTGGCTGGGGGGGTCTACCCAGGCGTCCGGGGCATGGGGCAACACCTCACGCCAGATGAACGCGGCGATGCCACCCGGCTCCAACAGAGGTATCTGTTCGGTGTCGCGTAAATCGCTTTCTCGGCTAACGGTTGCAGGGCAGACAGGAAGGTATTGAAGTTGGTATGAGGGGCAGGGCCGAGGATGGTAGCGGCCTGGACTATGAGTTGGGCCAGGGCCTCTTCCCCGGCGTCGGCGTAGGCCAGATGGAAGGGGTGCGGCTGGCCGGGGTCAGGTCTACGAGGCGCAGGGAGCGTTCGACGGTTACTTTGGCTTAATCAAAAGCGGCATTGGGGAAGATGATTGTCCGCGGCCGCGTCTTCCCCCTTGAGCAAGGAGTTGGCTGTGGCGATGGCATAGGTTGCGGCGTTGATTTCCTGGCCGTAGAGGTGGGTGGCGACCTGTTTGCTATGTTGCCTGGCCAAAGCCTGCCAGGTTTCCTCAACCACCGTCCTTACGTTGGGGAAGCGTAGGCGGCTAAAAACAAAAAAAGCCACCTCGCGATGACTCTTTTTCTGGTAAGGCTTTGCACCTCACCACTGTACTTTTTGTTTCACAGCCAGGCTGACGACCATAGTGGAAACAGAAAGGTTTAGGACATTAACAACTATTTTTAAGGTTTTTTATCGTGACCGATTGTGTCAGCAATTGTGTGTGTACCAGATGTCATTGTACGTACACAGCGGCACGATAAAAAAAAGGCCATCAGCGAGAATCAGTCGCTGATGGCCGGGTGTCTTCCACACGGATGGGCATGGGTAGACGCTTTCAGTCTACCCTACTCCCTCTTTACTTTCAAGGAGTGAAGTATGAGTGAGGTATTGGCGATCTTTAACGCGATTTCTGATTTTGTTTTGGCCGGGTTGATGCTCGTGCTCATGGGGGCATTGCTCTATCTGCTGTTTCTGGCCCTCATCACAATGGTGCGTAACAAGCAACCACGCTGGGATGCGATTGCCTATGTCCTGGCTATTCTCTTCCTGGGGCTGGCGATGTGGCGGTTCTTCCCCACGATTGCCGTGCGGACGATTCGTGTATCCCTGGAAGAGTCCCGACCGGAAATATTGTTGCTCCAGGACGAGATCCGGCGCTGGCTGCCCAGGCTTGAGGTGACATTGCCCGCGGCCGCGCCCACTATCAGCAGTACACCCGTTCCGGATACAGCTTTGGTTATCCCGTTGGTGACCCCAACAATGACCGAACCGGCCATCACCATGACGGCAACGTTCCCTATTTCGGCCACACTGCTTCCGGCCACGGCAACACCGTATCCGACTTACACTCCCTGGCCCACACCCACACCAGTGCCTACGGCTACGCCCTGCCTGGTCAACGTGAACGGGCACTGGTTGGTCTGTCCACCTACACCGATGATCGGAGGGAATTAAGATGAAAGAGTTTTGGTTGATGGGACGAGCCATCGCGGCCGCAATTCGGTTAAACAGTCGGCAAATGCTGACATTGGGCCTCATCTTCGGGCTTATTATGGGCCTGGTGGTTGGCCTGACCGTGGGTTGGATCATCTGGCCGGTGGGCTATGCGGGTGAGGTCTCCATTTCCCAAGTGCTATACGTGGAGATGGTGGCTGATTTGTTTGCTTTTGACCGCAACCAGGCCCGCGTGAAGCAGGCAATGGCCTGGCCGGACGCGGCCGCGACAACCTGCGTCATGATGCAATACTCAACCGATGAGGACCGACGGGTGCGTTTGTGGATGATTTTGCTGGTGTTAGACGAGGAGTGTCATGAGTGATGATACGCGCCGGGCAATTTATGTGATTGCCGGTTGTGCTACCCTGCTCTTTACGCAAAGCCTGTTCTGGGCCGGACTGGCCGTGGGCGGAACCTGGCTGGTTTTCCGCAGTCTGGAGCGCGGTTGGTGGGGGCAGGCTGGGGGCTGGTTGGGCCAGGGGTTACGGCGCGTGATTCAGACTCTGCGGCAACTGGTTACAACCCCCCCCCCCCCCCCCCCCCCCCCCCCCTTCTCCAAACTCCCCCCCCCCACCACCCGCCCGGACGACCGCTTCCGTCCCCCGTTTGGAAAAAAAAAAAA